>NZ_JAUYGD010000018.1 GCF_030690725.1 Pseudomonas sp.
GTTCGTCTGAAGGACCCGCTGAAATCCAAGCAGCTGCGCCAGGGCCTGCAGCAGCTGGCCGAAGAAGGCGCGACCCAGGTGTTCTTCCCCGAACGCAGCAACGACATCATCCTCGGCGCGGTCGGCGTGCTGCAGTTCGACGTGGTCGCCAGCCGCCTGAAAGAGGAATACAAGGTCGAGTGCGCCTACGAGCCGATCACCGTGTGGTCCGCGCGCTGGATCGACTGCAGCGACAAGAAGAAGCTGGAGGAATTCAGCAATAAGGCCGTGGAAAACCTGGCGTTGGATGGCGGCGGCCACCTCACCTACCTGGCTCCAACCCGGGTCAACCTGGCGCTGATGGAAGAGCGCTGGCCGGACGTGAAATTCCGCGCCACCCGCGAGCATCACTAAGCCCTAGCGAAGCCGCGCACTCACTGATGCGCGGCTTTTGCCTCAGCGCATGGCGCGCCACACTTCCCATGGGCAAGGCACTGGCTTAGGCTGGCGCCTCAACCTACAGGGAGTAACTCCATGCGCACGATGCTCTTCACTGCATTAAGCCTGTTCGCCAGCTACAGCCTGGCCGGGGTGGAAATTCGCCAATCCTATTGGTACGTCGAGCTCTCCTGCGAAGGCAACTCACAGTGCTATGCGGCCAGCAACGGCAGCTACACCTCCAACCAGAGCGCCGCACGCCGTTTTGACGATGCGAACAAGGCGCAGCGCTTTGTCGACAGCTTTACCAGTAGCATCAGCGGGAAATCCCCGCGAATCGTCCAAGGCGCTGACAGTAAGTGCGTGAGCGACGACGAAGCACGCCGCCTGAACCTCTCTGGCAACCGCTGCTAGCCGTGATGCTATGCGCCTGATCGACACCCATACCCACCTGGACTTCCCCGACTTCGATACTGATCGCGCCGAGCTGCTGGCCCGCTGCCGCGATCTTGGCGTCGAGCGCCTGGTGGTGCTGGGTGTGCATCAGGCCAACTGGCAGCGTCTGTGGGATCTGGCACAGGCCGAAGACAGCCTGTACGCGGCTTTCGGCTTGCACCCGGTTTACCTGGATGAACACCGCCCAGAGCACCTAAGCGAACTGCGTGACTGGCTGGCACGCTACGCCGGGCAGCCCAAGCTCTGTGCCGTGGGCGAGATCGGCCTGGACTACTTTCTCGAACAGCTGGATCGCGAGCGGCAGCAACAGCTGTTCGAGGCACAGCTCAAACTCGCAATCGAGTTCGAGCTGCCCGCACTGCTGCACGTACGCCGCGCCCATGCGGCGACCATCGCCACGCTGAAACGCCTCAAGCCAGCGCGCGGCGGCATCATCCACGCCTTTGCCGGCAGCACTGAAGAAGCCCGCGAATACCTCAAGCTCAGCTTCAAACTCGGCCTGGGCGGGGCACCGACCTGGCCGCAGGCGCTGCGCCTACGCAAGGTGGTGGCGCAACTGCCGCTGGAGGCCATCGTGCTGGAAACTGACTCACCCGATATGGCTCCGGCCATGTATCCCAACCAGCGCAACAGCCCGGAACACCTGTCGGATATCTGCACAGCCCTGGCCGAACTACGCGGCATCAGCGCCGACGAGCTGGCCAGCGCCAGCAGCCGCAACGCCGCCGAGTTGTTTGGCTGGAATAGCTAAGTCTGACTAACGCCCATAAAAAGCCCGCCAAGATGGCGGGCTTTCTCCAAGCGAGTTGCTGATCAGACGCGGAACGCACCTATCAGCTGCTTCAAGCGCGCTACCAGCCCGGACAGCTCACGACTGGCCTGCTCGGTCTGGCTGGCACCTTCGGCGGTACGCTCGCCGGCCTGGCTGATTTCGACGATGTTCTGGTCGATATCCTGCGCTACGGCAGTCTGCTCTTCGGCGGCGGTGGCGATCTGCTGGTTCTGATCGACGATCATGCCCACCGCGCCGAGGATGTTCTCCAGCGCCTGCTGTACCTTGCCTGACTCGTTGACCGTGGTATCGGCCATCTGGTGGCTAGCATTCATCGCCTTGACCGCCGCGCCGACGCCGCTTTGCAGCTTGGCAATCATCGATTCGATTTGCTCGGTGGACTGCTGAGTGCGCTTGGCCAGGTTACGCACCTCGTCGGCCACCACGGCAAAGCCGCGCCCCTGCTCACCGGCACGCGCGGCCTCGATGGCGGCGTTGAGTGCGAGCAGGTTGGTCTGCTCGGCGATGCCCTTGATCACGTCCAGCACTTGGCTGATCGACGCGCTATCGCTGGCCAGCTTGTTGATCACGCTCACGGACTGATCGATTTCCCCGGCCAAGCGCTGAATGCTGCCTACCTGGGATTCGACCAGCGCGCGCCCACTGACCGTTTCATCGTTCACGCTTTGCGCACTGCCCACTGCGGCGGCAGCGCTATGCGCCACTTCCTGAGCGGTGGCTGACATCTGATTCATTGCGGTGGCAATCAGGTCGATCTGCCCACGCTGGCCGGCAACCGCCTGGTTGCTCTCGCCGGAGACCTGCTGCACGCGGTCCGCTTGGCGCTCAACCTCAACCACCGTCTGGCCCACGCGCTCGATCAACTGGTGGATTTTGCTCACCGTCTCATTGAATACCTGGCCCAGCTCGCCCAACTCATCCTGACTCTGCGCCTTGAAGCTGACGGTCATATCACCGGCCGCCACCTGATTCATCACCTGGCCGAGTTTTTTCAGGGTGGTGCGGATCGACACATAGAAGCCGCCGTACAGGTAGACGATCAGCAGGAACACCACCACCAGGGCCGCGACCAGTAGCACCATCTGCGTACGGTTTTCCTCCAAACGCACCTGGAGCTGCTTGTCGAGGAACACCAGCACCGCATCATTGAGCTGGTAGGTCTGCTCCATGGCGCCGCTGACATCCGCGTAGAACTGCGCCCAGGGCGTATCCAGCGAATCGGCGACTACCACCTGATCCTCAAAGACCGTGGTACTGGTTTTCAGCGTCTCCAGGCTGTTTGCAGCCAGACTGGCCAGCTCAGTACGGGCCTGCGCGCTGCTGTTGAGCGATGCCTGCAGATTCAGGCCATATTCGGCATGCAGCTTTTCCAGCTCCAGCAACAGCTCATCAAACTTGGTACTGGCCGATGAATTGAGAAAACCTTGGGCCAGGGAGTAAGCACCCACCGCACGCCCCTCACTAAGCGCCGCAGTGACCTTGGGCGTGTCCACCGTCACCAACTCGATCATCTGCCGCACGGCGCCCTGACGGTCCTGGCTCAGGCCGGCCTGGCTGGCAACCAGCTTGATAAACACCTGAGAGCTGCCCAGCAGCTTTTCGGCCAGGGCGATCTTGCCCTGCAGCGAGGTCTCGGCCTGTACCGCAGCCAGCTCGGTAATCAGCTCATCGCGCTTGCTATTGAATTCCTCGATCTGCTCAGGCTCATGCACTACCGCGGCCATGCCCTGCAATGCGTCGCCGATACCGCCTTGCAGCTTGACCAGGCGCGCTTCAAGATCACCCGCCTGACCGGACTGACCGATCATCGCGTTGACCTCGATAAGGTCGACGAAATCTTCGAGGTTGCGCCGCAGCGTCAGGCTTTCGCCGAGCAGATCAATGCTCTCGAGAGCCGCCTGGGTACTGATGAACTGCCGGTAGGAGTCACGCACCAGGTAGAAGTTGGTGACCAGCATGGGCAGAAAGAACAGAACACTGATCAGACTGAATTTCATGCCGAAGCTGAGGCGATTCATTAGCGCGATGGCCGGATACAACACGGTCTTCACAGGACGTCTCCAGTTCTATTTATTGTTGTGTAGGGTTACAAAACGGCCGTGCAGAATCTCAAACGGCGGCTTGTATGTCCCTTGCTGCTCGACCTGTGGCATTTGCATCAACGGGGTAAATACGGGCAGATTAATGTGATCAATGTCACAAAATAATGGTCGAGCATGGCGCCATGTATACCTCTTATCGACTCCAACCTCTGTAACTTAAGGTTAATGATGCGCACATCACTGAAGCTCGGTATTGATCTGGGTGGCAGCAAAGTCGAAATAATCGCCTTGGAAAACGGCCAGCAAGTCTTGCGCCGCCGCGCCCCAACGCCGCAGGGCGATTACCAGAAAACCGTCGCCCTGATTGCCAGCTTAGTTGAAGATTGCGAGCGCGAACTGGGCTGCCGCAGCAGCGTCGGTGTCGGCATCCCCGGCACCCGTTCCCCCGACCACGGGCGGATCAAGAATGCCAACTCGCAGTGCTTGATCGGCGAGGATCTGCAGGCCGATCTTGAGCAGCGCCTACAGCGCCCCATACGCCTGGCCAATGATGCCGACTGCTTTGCTCTCTCGGAAGCCTGCGATGGCGCTGGCGAAGGCGCAATAAGTGTTTTCGGCGTCATCCTAGGCACCGGCGTCGGTGGTGGTCTGATCGTACGCCAGTACCTGCTCAGTGGGCCGAACGCCATCGCCGGAGAATGGGGGCACAACCCACTGCCCTGGCGGCGCGATAAGGACGGCCCGAGCCGACGCTGTTATTGCGGGCAGGATGACTGCATTGAAACCTTTCTAAGTGGCCCGGGCTGGGCAGCCCGCAGCAATCTTGGCCTGGACGCAAGCGCCCTGGTGAGCGCCGCAGAAGCCGGCGATCCCGCCGCACAACAGGCCGTTGCCCGCTATTGCGACCAACTGGCACGCGGCCTGGCCTCGGTGATCAACCTGATTGATCCGCATGTGATTGTGCTAGGTGGCGGCATGTCCAACTGCAGTGCGCTCTACTCCCAGGTAACGCCACTGCTGCCGCGCTATGTGTTTTCCGATCAGGTCAACACGCGCCTGCTCCAGGCCAAGCATGGCGACTCCAGCGGTGTACGTGGCGCGGCCTGGCTGTGGAACGAATAACCCGCCTCAGAACCAATTTACGATCTCGCGAGCTAGAGCCCTGCAAGGCGCTACGTTAGTAACAGCCTCCGGCTGGTCAAAACAGGCGAGGAACGGTCGGAGTCGCGGGTAACTGTACTTTTGTACATGAGCATTACGGCCGGGCTGGCGCTCCAGCCTGTTTTTTAACGCGGCAGGGCCGACGCCCAGCAGATCATAAATTGGTTCTCAGATAAGCAGGGTCCAAACAGCAAACACCGCATACCAGAACACCGCCGCGCGTACCAATAGCTGCCACAGCCCGTCCAGGCTGCTAACACCGACCTCGCCAATCACCGGCTCCGGCGTCTCGCCAGCAGCCCGCGCAGTAATGATCGCCAACTGCGCCGCGCTGATATCCCAGCTGAGCAGCTCATGCAGCAAGGTCCGGCTGACGCCGGCGAAGTTACCTACCAGGGCAAAGCTGGCAGCGAGCACACGCACCGGTAGCCAGTCGAAGCCATGACGCACCTGCACGGCAGCTTCACGCAAGGCCGGCAGAGTGGCATGTTCGCTGGCCAGGGCGACCAAGCGATACGCCAGCGCCGCCAATGGGCCGAGCAACGCATACCAAAAGATAACCGCAAAGAAGCTCTGGTAGGCCTGCCACACCAGATGACCCTGCACGCGCTGTAGCAACTCACCCTCTTCGTCCGCCTCCAGCGCCAGATCACGCCGCGCCACCAGATACGCAGCCTCGGCATCTTCACGGCGCCAGCTGTCGCGAAACGGCCCCAGTGCCGCCAGCAAATCACCGCGGCCCAGGCTGTAGATCACCACCAGCAGATGCACCGGCAGCGCCAGCCAACCATAGGCTACCGGCTCCAGTACCAGCAGAATCAGCCCCAGAGCGAACAACGGCAACAATACCAGCAAGGCCAGTGCTAGCCAGGGCCGCTCAGCCCACTGCGGCTTGCTCTCGGTAGCCGTCAACAACCGTAACCAGGGGCCATCGTGTTGAATAGGCTTACGCCAGGACGAGAATTTCTCGACCCACAGCACCAGCAGTAGCACCAGAAAATTCATGTCAGCTCCTTGTCTTGCTGCAATGCCATGCGCACACGCTGCCAGTCGAATGCAGGGCCGGGGTCGGTTTTGCGGCCTGGCGCAATATCGCTATGGCCACAGATGCGTTCCAGAGTGATGGCCGGGTAAGCCGTCTGCAGCTGCCGGGTCAATTCAATCAGCGCCGCATACTGCGCTGCCGTAAACGGCAGATCATCCGTACCTTCAAGCTCGATACCTAAGGAAAAATCATTACAGTTTTCCCGCTCGGCAAACCGCGACACTCCGGCATGCCAGGCGCGCTCATTGCAGGAGACGAATTGCGTGACTACGCCATCACGCTCGATAAAGAAATGCGCGGACACCTGCAGGCTGGCGATGCTGGCGAAATAGGGATGTTCGTCCGCATCCAGACGATTCTGAAAAAACGCCTGCACCTTGCCCGTGCCGAACTGCCCAGGCGGCAGGCTGATGTTATGGATCACCAACAGAGAAACTTCGCCAAGCGGCCGCTGATTGAAGTTCGGCGATGGGCAGCGCTGGATGCCATCGCACCAGCCACTGGAAGGGTCCAGCTGCATAAAGACTCCTTGAACGAGCCACCACTCTAGTGCAGCGCCTGCTCAAGGCCAAGGGCGAATGCCTGAGCAAACACGCAGATGCAAAAACGCCGCCTGGGCAATACCCCGGCGGCGTTGTGGTGACGCATCAATTACAGACGATCAGGCGCCCTTGAGCTTGCGCAGGTTGCCGATCACCGACTCCAGCGCCCGGTCAAACAGCAGCGCATCATCAAGCAGGCGAATCGCGCCGCGGCGGAACTCCACGGCCAGGCCCATACGGGTCTTCTCCAGCACTTTCATACCGGTACGGTTGACGAAGATGTACTTGCCGGTTGGCTTGATCACCGCCGCCAGCTTGCACCGCAGCTTGTGCTCTTCATCTTCCTGAAATTCGACCCAGCTACCGACTCGCAGGTTATCGACCTGCAGCAACGACTCATCGTCGTCCGGCAGGCTGGTTTCCGGTTCAGCGGCACGCAGTTCGCCAGGCGCCAGCAGAATGATCTCTTCGACCACCTCGACCATCGCCGGCTCTTCAACCGCTTCCGCAGCTGGCAGCTCCAGCAATGGCAACTCGATACCGGCCTCGGCCAACGCAGCGCGCTGATCTTCATCGATTTCAGCAAGCGGCTGCACACCGCCCTGCGGATTTTCTTCCGGCAGGCTGCGCTTGAAGCGCTGGAAGGCCTGCACATGCAAGGCTTCCAGCTGACTGAAGAATTCACCGGTGGAGAACGGATCAAACGCCGCACTAGCCATGCCTTCACGCAGCGCTTTAAGCAGCCCCGGCACCATCTCCAGCAGACGCATGCGCGCCTCAGGCTCTTCGTGTAGCTCAACACTCCAGACCAGATCATCCATGGTCGCCAGCGCCGCCTGCCATTCCGCCGACTCAACGCCGTGCTTCAGGCAAGTCAGCATCAACACCTTGCTCCAGGCTTCCTGCAGCAACCGCACCACCACTTCCGGCAGGGTCTTGCCGAGCAGGCGTTCATTCAGCGCCTGTTCGACTTCACGGCGAGCCAATGCAGCCTTGGCACTGCCCTCTTCGGCATCGCGGGTACGCTGCTCAAGCAGCTCGCTGCGGCGGCGTTCGTCGCCGGTGAAGGCCAGAAACTCTGCCAGCAGCTCGGAGAAGATCACCGGGTCATCGACAAAATCATTGAGCAGGCGTTGCACCACCTGCTCGATCTTCTGATACAGACTGTCGCGCTGCGCATCGCCCTGCTCACCCCAACCCAAGGCGGCTGAGGCAATTTCATTGAGTAAACGGCGAGCCGGATGGCTGCCACGACTGAAGAAGGTCTTATCGATCACCGCCACTTTCAGCATCGGAATCTGCAAGCGGCCAATCAACGCCTTGAGCGAATCCGGCAAGGTGCGGTCGTCGAGAATAAACTCAAAGAGCATCGACACCAGGTTGATAACGTCTTCATCAACCTCGCCGACCACCCGCGCCTTGCCGGCTTTGGCGCTGGCACGGGTCAGCAGGCCTTCTAGCTGCTCACGCAGATCAAAATCGTCACTCACCTGCGCGGGCGCACGCTGCTGCATATGCGAAAGCAGGCGCATCAAGTCATTGCTTGAGATTGGCATCGCATCGGCTGGGCGATTACGCCGCGGAATCACCGAGCCACGCGCTTGGGAAAGCAGCTCCTGCAGCGCGCCAAACACCTCCTGCACGCCCTCATCAGCAAATTCAGCCGAGAGTTCCGGCGATGCATCCTGACGAGCACCGCCTGCCGGTGCACTGGCGCGCGAAGGATTACGCCGCGCGGGTGCGGATTTGAGTTCCGGCAACACACCGGCGGCGATCAATGCCTGGTTGGCTTCGGCATACAACTGATCGAGATCGCTGAGTACGTACTTCTCGAACAGCTTAAGAATGATCAACTTGACCCGGATCTCGACGCCCAGGCTACTACAGGCATCAAGGAAAAATTCGCAGAGACTGGTCGGACCGACAGGGTTGCTTTTGTCGTCCAGCTTCTTGCTGACCATGGCGTTGAAGCGCGTGGTCAGATGGCTGAGCGCCGCACCGTCACGGCTGACCACCTTGGCCACCATCGAATCCAATGCCACCGACTCTTCCAACGCGTCGTTCTGCACCAGCGACAGGGTGTCAAACGACACCGCATCCAAAGGCGCAGGCTTACCGATTTCATATTGATTCAGGGTGGCGAAGGCCTCGAAGACCTTTTGCAGAAAGCCGCGCTCGATATTTTTGCGCTTCAAGCGCAGATCGCGCATCGCCTCGAAGAACGCATTCTGCTCGGCATTGCTGGTGGCACGATCCGCCATCTCGAACAGCGTATCGTCAGCATTGTCGAACAGCGCCTGCAACGCCGTCTTCAGCTGTTGCGCCGCTTTGTCACGCACATTTGTCAGCGCCACAGGCAGTCTTCCTACCGGCGAGGTGGGCGATTGCTCAGGGGCCACCTTACTCAGGTGAACCACGTTCGCATCAGTCTTCATTGCGAGTCTCCTGCAGACAGCCCCTCTTGGGCGAACCGATCTGCACAGCGATCAACTGAGCGTCATCCGTAACGTCAAAGGCCTGGCGTCAACAATTCTAAAAAGTAAAGCCATTATAGGGATGCGCGCGCACATACCAAGCTGACTTTTCCTCCAGACATGACCCGCGTCACAGATGCAGCGCCACAGCTTCCCAACGGTTACCTGCACATGACCAACGCAACACGCTATACGTAGCGGCCATGCGAGTTAACGAAGAACCTCCATCAGCATAGCCCCACCGCCGCCAGAGAACAGCCGCAAACACTGCGCAAACAGCCATCAATCCCTATAATCGGCGCATTCTGCTGACTGGAGCTCATCATGCCTAACCTTATCCTCGCCGACCTCGCCAACGAAATCGAGGCCAATGTGCGCCGCGCACTGGCAGAGGATATCGGCAGTGGCGACATCACCGCACAGCTGATCCCCGCCGAGCGCCTGGCGCATGCAAAAGTCATCACCCGTGAATCTGCGGTAATTTGCGGCACAGCCTGGGTAGATGCCGTCTTTCGCCAGCTCGACCCACGGGTCGCCGTGCACTGGCATATCCAAGACGGCCAGCGCGCCGAGCCCAACCAAGTGCTTTTTGAACTCGAAGGCCCCGCCCGCGCCCTGCTTAGCGGCGAACGCAGCGCCCTGAACTTTCTACAAACCCTCTCCGCTGTCGCCACCCGCTGCCAGCACTATGCAGACCTGGTGCAAGGTACCGCCGTCAAACTGCTCGACACCCGCAAAACCCTACCGGGCCTGCGCCTCGCGCAGAAATACGCCGTGACTCAAGGCGGCTGCCACAACCATCGCATTGGCCTATATGACGCCTTCCTTATTAAGGAAAACCACATCGCCGCCTGCGGCGGCATCGCCCAAGCGGTAGCCGCCGCGCACAAGATCGCGCCCGGCAAGCCGGTGGAAATTGAAGTGGAGAGTTTGGAAGAGCTGCGTCAGGCGCTGGATGCAGGGGCCGATATCATCATGCTTGACGAGCTGAGCCTGGATGAAATGCGTGAAGCTGTAGCTATCACCAGAGACCTTTCAAAACTTGAGGCGTCAGGGGGAGTAAACGAAAACACCTTACGGTCAATCGCCGAGACTGGTGTGGACTATGTGTCGATTGGCGCCTTAACAAAGGATATAAAAGCAGTGGACCTATCTATGCGGCTAAGCCTGTAGGCACCTATAATAAACACAACTAACCATTCAATAAAACTCTCTCAAGAATATTGCCGGCAGTTAGATGAAACCTATTGAAACTCAAGACTTTAAACCACATAAACCTGAAAGTTGTGCTGTGCACCGGAAATTTAACTCACCACCCAAAGTTACAGCAGTACGGACAAAAACCCTCGCGCACGCCCTTAGCAAATCTTAAACCAAACCACAATTGCAACTACAATCACAATAACTTCGCCAGGATTGACGAGAGCTTCCAAGCCAATTAACCATTGATGAATATACTTAAGGGTTAACGTTCCACGCAAAATCGTAACCAAAGGGCACGAGCCAAAATGCACATGGCACTTCCTGCACACAGCAAAATACCAATTTCAACTATCAATCAAGAGCTTTAACCACTGCACCAGCCACTACATACGAATCAAAGCCATCCCCACTAAAGAATTTTTTAGCCTGCTCTACGCGTAACGGGTACGCAACCCTGAACTCTCCGGCTAGCTTAACGGCACTCTCGCGATCACCTTGAAGAATCAGGACATGCATACGCCTAAACATCACATGATCATAAGGCCTCCACTCCATTAAAATGCCAGTGACATGATCCTGATAAGCTAAATCGCTGGATGACGGTCTAAAATGGTGAGTCTGTAACAACTTTATCTCATTACCAAACCACCACCCTTCGCCAGCACGCCTAAGCTCGACAATAGCCTCCTCAGCACCGTACCCCTTAATCGATCTTAGGCAGATAAGATAGGCAGACCACGCATAAAAAGACCCCAAGAAAACTAGAAACGAAAACGTAAACCCCACCAATAATCTAGACCTAAAAGCAACAACCTTAATACTACCCCCAAAAAACGGAGAAACACATACGACCAAGAGAACAGAAAAATGCATGTACCACAAAACATATTCAATCATCGAGTTAACCAGAAACGCCCAGGAAACCAATGAAATGAAATACACCTCCAAAAAGCGCCCCTTAAAATCAGCCAACCATAAAAGAGCTCCGCAAGATACAAACAAAACAAGAATACCAGACAACCCAAATTCAGCTAAAACCTGAGCAAAAAAATTATGACTATGATAGGGAAAGCTATTTATTGATTCGCCATAACCAGAAACAAGCAAAGCCTGACTAACTCGACCGTAATTACCGAAACCTACACCAAAGATCTCTTTCCCATCAATCATGACCCACGACTTATATATCTCACCAAGACGAAAATCCATCGACCCAGAGCGCATAACCTCAACAACCGAGTAGCGCTCAGCAAGAAAACCCCAGCCTAAGAAAATTTCTAAAAGGATGTCGCCCAGAAGATAGAACGAGGCAAATCCTCCGACGATAGAAAAACACCACAAAAAAACCCAACCCCAAGAAACCCTCAGCTTATATCTCAATAAAAAAAATGAGCCAATGCATAAAAATAAATTTAAAATTGCAGCGCGAGAACCACTACCTGCCAAAATAAACGAAAAAAACATTGCTGCAAGCAGAAGAACGGACGATGGGCGAGGAGCTTTATCGACAAGAGAAATATAAATAACAGACACCAGACCAGCAAACATATAAACAGCTAACAGATTAGACTGCGCGATAAAACCCAACATTCGGGCCGACGGAGCAGGCAACAGCTCTGATAAAAAATAATGCATCACTCCTAAATACAGCAATAAAGCAGCCACACCCTGCAAAGCAGCCCCAGCACACAAAAAAACCGCCAATCCTCTGAAGTACCTCACCCACCCAACTTTCTCTGAATATAAAAACGAAAGCGAAGACGCTAAAAACAAAAAAAGACCAAACACAAAAAACATCGCCAAGGAGAACGAAGCACTGCCACCGCCAATGCTTGCCAAAACCAACAAGCTTAAAAACAGAAAAGCAACAACAAAAGCTGCATTACTGCAACCAAACTGGCCACCACCTAAAAAACCCAAAAACATCACCCCGAGCGCAAAAGTCAAAAACCAGTATTCAATAAAATTCTGCACGGGGAAAAGATGAAAAAAAACCAGGAAAGGAAACACGCACACACTGAAGAAAAAAAACTTATAAGAAAAAATAAAATTCATACACACACCAAAAAAAGGGCCACCCACAGGCAGCCCTTATATAGACAAAAATCAGTTACGGCACTCAGACGGCATGTACTTGAAGCGATCAGCCGAAGGAGCCGCACAGCGCCACCGAATCGACCCTTCCGAAGTAGTAGGTGTCAGAGTGAGTGTCTGCGCATTCATTGTAGGGTTACCACCCAACGTGCTGTTGTACAAAACGGAAACGATACCGCTAGCACCAACAGTTACAGAAGTAACCGCGTTGCCAGTAATATCTGTTGCAGCCGGCAGGCCGGCAGAAGCATTATTTGCCGGCATAGTCCCAGTAGAGGCAAAAGTTTCTGCGATAGCAGTCTTGGCACCCGACGCCAGAGACAAACCCTCACTTACCTTGGTACGAATGGTGTAATCCTGATATTGCGGAATAGCGATAGCCGCAAGGATACCGATGATCGCCACAACGATCATCAGCTCGATCAGAGTAAAGCCTTTTTGCATTTGAGCCTTCATAAAAATCTCCTAGTTATGTTCAGGTCAACGACCTGCCTGGACAAAGCACACTTCATGCCAACTTCGCGAGTCCGACATTTGGCGATCTTCTCAAGCTGGGCGAAGCCGCAATCAAATCCAGATGGCACTATCTGCCATTTTTTGTCACCTGCAAGCTTTACGTTTGGCACACCCTAATCAACTAGGCTATAAGGCAAGGAATGTTATGGAGCCTGCAATGAACGACAGCGTGTCCCTTACCGGCTTGGCCCGGCAGATGGTCCTAGCAGAACTGCTGGATGAAAAAACCGCCCAACAGGCGCAAAGCCAAGCCCAGCGCAACAAGCTGTCATTGGTCACTTACCTGGTGCAGAACAAGCTGGTTAAAAGTCGCGCGCTAGCTGAGCTCGCCTCAGACCAATTTGGGGTGTCGTTCGTCGACCTGAATTCAATAGATAAGGAAAGCCAACCCAAAGACCTGGTGACCGAAAAGCTGGTCCGCCAGCACCGCGTGTTGCCGCTGTGGAGGAGGGGCAACAAGCTATTTATTGCTGTTTCCGACCCGACCAACCACCAAGCGGTCACTGACATCCAGTTCAGCACAGGGATGAACACCGAAGCCATATTGGTAGAGGACGACAAGCTTGGCGAGGCAATCGACAAATTCTTCGATTCAGCCACAAGCGGCATGGAGGACCTAGGGGATATAGACCTCGACGGACTCGATGTTGAAGCAGTCAATGACGACACCCAGGACAAAGGTGACGGCAATGCTGCCGATGATGCGCCAGTTGTACGTTTCGTAAATAAGATGCTGCTGGACGCCATCAAAGGCGGCTCATCGGACTTGCACTTTGAGCCCTACGAGAAGGCTTACCGTGTACGCTTTCGCACAGACGGGATACTGCATGAAATAGCGCGACCACCCATCCAGTTATCGCCACGCATCTCTGCTCGACTAAAGGTTATGGCCGGCCTGGATATCTCCGAGCGCCGCAAACCGCAGGACGGGCGCATTAAGATGCGCATTTCAAAAAGCAAGTCTATCGACTTTCGCGTCAGCACCTGCCCAACTCTTTGGGGCGAGAAGATCGTGATGCGGATTCTTGACTCTGCGAGCGCGCAGATGGGCATCGACGCCTTGGGCTATGAAGAGTCACAGAAAGAACTTTACATGTCTGCACTCAAGCAGCCTCAAGGCATGATTCTGGTGACCGGCCCCACTGGCTCAGGAAAAACCGTATCGCTGTACACTGGCCTGAATATCCTCAACACCGTTGACGTTAATATCTCCACCGCCGAAGACCCCGTAGAAATCAACCTGGAAGGCATCAACCAAGTCAACGTCAACCCCAAGCAGGGCATGGACTTTACCGCCGCCCTCAAATCCTTTCTGCGCCAAGACCCGGACATCATCATGGTCGGCGAGATTCGTGACCTGGATACGGCTTCAATCGCCATCAAAGCTGCCCAGACCGGCCACATGGTGATGTCGACGCTGCACACCAACAGCGCAGCGGAGACTCTAACTCGCTTGCGCAATATGGGCGTACCGTCATTCAACATTGCCACCTCGGTCAACCTGATTATTGCTCAACGCCTGGCCCGCAAGCTCTGTAACACGTGCAAAAAGGAAATACAGGTCCCCCGCGAAACATTGCTTGAAGAAGGCTTCCCGGAAAACAAGATTGGCACCTTTAAGATTTTCGAGCCTGCAGGCTGCGAAAACTGCAATGGCGGTTACAAAGGTCGTGTCGGTATTTATGAAGTGGTTAAAAACACGCCGGCCCTGCAACGGATTATCATGGAGGAAGGCAACTCTATTGATATCTCAATCCAGATGCGCAAAGACGGCTTTAACGACCTACGCACCTCAGCACTGCTGAAGGCTATGCAAGGCGTGACCAGCCTCGCAGAAGTGAATCGCGTGACTAAGGACTAACCGATGGCCGTTAAAATGATAAAAAACAGCACTTTCGCGTGGGAAGGTACTGATAAAAAAGGCGCCAAGATAAAAGGCGAAACCAGCGGTCAGAGCCCCGCATTAATCAAGGCACAACTACGCAAGCAAGGCATAAATCCGACCAAAGTGCGCAAAAAATCAGCTTCTCTTCTCAGCGCAGGAAAGAAGATTAAACCAATCGATATTGCACTATTCGCACGACAGATGGCCACAATGATGAAAGCAGGTGTGCCACTGCTCCAATCTTTTGACATTATCAGCGAGGGTCTAGACAACCCCAACATGCGCAAATTAGTTGATGATATCAAGCAACATGTAGCAGCTGGTAATAGTTTTGCCGCTTCGCTACGTACTCGCCCAGAATATTTCGATGATCTATTCTGTAACTTAGTGGACGCAGGCGAGCAGGCTGGCGCGCTCGAAGACCTCCTAGACCGTGTTGCGACTTACAAAGAAAAAACAGAAGCACTTAAAGCTAAAATCAAAAAAGCCATGAACTACCCTATAGCCGTTGTAGTTATTGCAGTTATAGTTACGGCTATCCTTTTAATAAAAGTCGTCCCTCAGTTTGAATCTGTTTTTGCTGGATTTGGAGCAGAGCTCCCTGCTTTTACCCAATTTGTGATTGGCATATCGCAAGCATTGCAAAAATGGTGGCTTGCAGTAATTACTATTATATTTTTAACGATTTACGGATTGACAGAAGCAAAAAAACGCTCCGAAAAATTCAGGAACTGGATTGATCGCAGCGCTCTAAAAGCACCTGTTGTTGGCGATATCATCTACAAATCTTCTGTTGCTCGCTACGCCCGTACGCTAGCAACAACCTTCGCCGCCGGTGTCCCGTTAGTCGAAGCCCTAGACTCGGTCGCAGGCGCCACGGGTAATATCGTCTTCAAAAACGCAGTGCAAAAAATTAAACAAGATGTAAGCTCAGGCATGCAATTAAATTTCTCCATGCGCACTACTAACGTTTTCCCATCAATGGCAATTCAAATGACTGCTATTGGTGAGGAGTCAGGGGCGCTGGACATGATGCTTGATAAAGTCGCCAGCTATTACGAGGCAGAGGTTGATAACGCCGTCGACGGTCTTACCAGCCTGATGGAGCCGCTGATCATGTCGGTACTCGGCGTGCTGGTCGGTGGCCTGATCATTGCCATGTACCTGCCCATCTTCCAACTCGGCGCAGTTGTTTAATCTATGTCCGTAATCAACTTTTGGGCCAGCCATGTGCTGGCCTTTTTTTTATGCGCACTGCTTGTCGGGTTGCTGGTCGGTAGCTTTCTCAATGTTCTGATTTATCGCCTGCCCAAAATGATGCAGCGCGACTGGCGTGAGCAGGCCCGTGAAATATTGGAGCTGCCCGCCGAACCCCATACAGCAACATTCAATCTGGTACTGCCCAACTCAAGTTGCCCGCACTGCGCCCATGAAATAAAGCCTTGGGAAAATATCCCGGTTATCAGCTACCTGTTTCTGCGCGGTAAGTGCTCTAGCTGTAAAGCACCGATCAGCATGCGCTACCCATTGGTTGAGCTGGCTTGCGGCTTGTTATCGGCGTTTATCGCCTGGCACTTCGGTTTTACCTGGCAGGCTGGCGGCATGCTGGTGTTGACCTGGGGCTTGCTGGCGATGAGCCTGATTGATGTTGATCATCAGCTGCTACCAGACTCACTGGTGTTACCGCTGCTATGGCTTGGCTTGATTGCTAATAGCTTTGGCCTGTTTACCAATCTGGAAAATGCACTCTGGGGGGCGATTGCCGGCTATCTGAGCCTGTGGTCGGTGTACTGGCTGTTTAAGCTGGTAACTGGCAAGGAAGGCATGGGCTATGGCGATTTCAAGCTGCTGGCGATGCTCGGCGCCTGGGGTGGCTGGCAGGTATTGCCGCTGACGATATTGCTATCGTCATTGGTTGGCGCGGTGCTGGGCTTGATCATGCTGCGCCTGCGAAATGCTGAAACCAGCACTCCTATCCCCTTTGGTCCTTATCTGGCGATTGCCGGTTGGATTGCCTTGCTCTGGGGAGAGCAAATCACTTCCAGTTATCTGCAGATTGCCAGCTTCTAATCAAGCCATCAGTGGTGGAAGACGCTTTAGCGGCTAGCGGTTCAAAAGCTATCGCGGCTAAAGCCCCTGCCAAGGACTTAGCCCGGAAGTAAACCGGGAGAAGTCACCACCGCCCCGGATTGCATCCGGGCTACGTTTTCGCTGGCCATCCAGCAGGCCCGCAGAAAGCCCATATCTTTCGCGTGCATGGCCCTACCATTCGCCAGCAGCCAAGCAGCTGCACTACAATCGCGCCCCTGGATGGCTGACACGAGCGCGCACCTTGACGACAAAACCCTGGATTCTTGGCCTAACCGGCGGCATTGGCAGCGGTAAGAGTGCTGTGGCCCAGCACTTTATCGATCTGGGCGTGCATCTGGTCGACGCTGACCATGCCGCGCGCTGGGTGGTTGAGCCTGGCAAGCCGGCGCTGGCCAAGATTGCCGAGCACTTCGGCAACGATGTGTTGCAGGCCGACGGCCAGCTGGATCGCGCGGCGCTGCGCAGCCGGATTTTTGCCGACACCGACGAGCGGCGCTGGCTCGAAGCCCTGCTACATCCACTGATCGGCCAGGAAATTATCCAGTACCTGGCACGCGCAGAATCACCCTATGCCATTCTGGTTTCACCACTGCTGGTTGAGTCAGGCCAGCACAAGCTGACCCAGCGCATACTGGTGGTGGACGCACCCGAGCAGCTGCAAGTGCAGCGCACCATGGCTCGCGACCAGAGTTCCAACGAACAGGTGCAGGCCATTCTCAAAGCCCAGGCCAGCCGTGAAGAGCGCCTGCGCCACGCCCATGACGTGCTGCTTAATGATCAAGATTTGCCCTGGCTGCGAGCCGAAGCGGAACGACTCCACGCCTTTTACCTGAACCTACGCGGAGGCCAAGCATGAGTACGCCAACCCTAGTCGCCTGCCCCACCTGCAACGCCCCCGTCGAGTGGGGCCCGCAAAGCCCGAGCCGGCCATTCTGCTCAGAACGCTGCAAGCTGATCGACCTCGGCGCTTGGGCTTCGGAAGAACACGCGATTGCCGGCAACCCGCTGGAAGATGACCTGTTCTCTGGCGAGCTACCGCCGCGCGAGCATTAAAAGACTGCTGAAGCAAATAGGCCAGCTGTGCGGGGCTTTAGCCGCGATTGCCGAGAAACTGCTACCCAATCGAGGATAAAGCCCCCACGGGAAACAGCAGATTATTCTGTGCCCCGGTACCAGGCCATCACGGCCGCATAAAGCTGTAATCGCGCTCGTCATCCAAGTTGTCGGCAAGAAACTGCAGCTCTGCGGCCAGATCCGCCGCGCTGCGTCCAGCCCGGCTACGCTCGACCACTGCGCTGAGCAAAGCCCGCAGCGCCATAGCCTGATCAAAGCCCTGCGCCTCAACACCCTGCAAACTCTGCTCGATTGCCTGCCTTGCCCATTGATGCACGCCCATATCACGCCCTCTCTGTTGATAGATGCAAGATCGCGCATGGCTGTTCACGCAACTTGATCTGAATCAACCTGCGCAACACAATCGAAACACTGAAGAGCGCGCCATTAGCGCGGCAGATCATCATCCTTCCAGGGCGCGGCCAGATAACGCGTGCGATTGAAGGTCTCCAGCCAATCTGGATAGAACACCACCAGCGCCGTCACCAGCATGCCGTTGATAAAGGCCTCGGGGAAAATTACCAGCCAGAGATAGCCGATAAAATCCTCCAGCCAGGGCGGCATCGGGAACAGCCCATCCACCCAGAGCAAGGTGAAGGTGGCGGCAATACACAACAATGCCGCCAGCGCCGCAGCGAAGAAGCCGCTGCAGAAGATGTAGACGAACAGATTGCGCGGCTGTTTTTTCTCGACCCACAGCGCGCAGGCCTCGGTCACCCACACGGGAATCACCACCAGCAGCACGCCGTTAACGCCCAGCGCGGCCAAATCCTGCTTACCCAACGCCAGCAAACCCAGCTGAGCAATCAGCCCAACCAGCATGGCCAGGGGCCAATCCAGCAGCAAGGTGACCGCGGTCATGCCAATAAAGTGATAGGACAGGCCCGAATCGAAGTCCCTGCGCACCAACCACAGTACAAATAACGCCAGCGCTGTGCCGCCGAGCAGATGCTGGCGGCGTAAATCACTGCACAACTCAACCCAGGGCGCACGCCAGATCGCCCAGCACAACAGCGGCAGATAGATCAGCCAGCCCAGGATCTGACTAGTGGAAGACAGCACGCTTGCGGCAATCATGTAGAACAACTCCCAAGCCACAGTGGCCGACTTGCGCAGTCTACAACTGCCGCGCCCAGCAACACATGAAAAGCCCGCAACAAGCGACGCAGAGGGGTACCAACAACCCAACCGCGCAGGCTAAGCTGAGCCCATGGATGACTCAGATTACCTGCGTCTGTTGACGCACCAGGCCGAACAAGCCAACGCCTTTCTCTCCAACGCACGCAAGTGGGAGCGTGAGCGCTGGGTGTGCCAGCGCCTGCTGCAGGCGCTGAACGTCAGCCACCGTCTGGATGAGTTCAGCGCCGCCGGTCATGAACCGCCTGACGTGCTGTTCCGTGAGGCGAGCTTTGAAGTGTTTTTCGTCCTCGACGAGGGCCGCCGCCTGAATGATGAGTGGCGCGCCGAGTTGGAGCGGCGGCGCAGCGCGTTTTCCCTCAGCCAGTTGGTGCGCCGCGAAGCGAAACCACGGCGCATCGCCGCCGCCGAGCTGCAACTGCGGCTGACGCCCACCCTGCGCAAGAAAGCCCACAACTATAAAGAGCGCGGTCTCGACCTGGGTGAGCTGGATCTGCTCGCCTACGTCAACCTCAAACGCGCGGTGCCTGACTTCAATAGCCACTTCCCGCCGCCGACCGAGTTTCTCCGTCAGGGCTGGCGCTCGCTGTCACTGGTCGGCCCGACCTTTGCCCGCGTGCTGTTCGCCCACCCGGATGCACCAGACTTTCTGCGCCACAACCTCGGTCGTTCGGTGTTATTCGACGTAGGCATCAGCCTGTGAGCCCTTTACACGAATTGCTCGCAGCAGTGCCGCAACAAGGCTGTGTGCGCTGGATTGGCGTACGCCCCGCATCAAAGGCAGAAATGATCGAGCTGGAGGCCGTGGAAGCGCGCCGCGAAGCCGGCCTCACCGGCGACCACAGCAGGCCCGGACCGCGCAATGCCCGGCAGGTCACCCTGATTCAATGGGAACACCTGGCAGTGATCAGCGCCTTGATGGGCCGCCCCGCCGAACAGCCAATCAGCGCGCCTGAACTGCGGCGCAATATCGCCATCAGCGGCATCAATCTGTTCAGCCTCAAGGGCCGGCCTTTTCGCCTCGGCCAGGCGATTCTGGAAACCACCGGCTGGTGCCAACCCTGCGCCAAGCTGGAGGAGCGCTTGGGCCTTGGCACCTTTCAGGCCATGCGCGGCCACGGCGGAATTACCGCTCGCGTGCTACAAGGGGGGATTATTCGCCTGAATGACGCCCTGCGCGTTGAGCCTTTATAAGCCGCGCGGCTAGAATGCCCACCACTTCAGCCGGCAATCGACCTCAGTCAGTTGCCACCGGCCCCTTAATTCGAGGCACGTATGTCCAGTCGCCTGAACCCTGATGATCAAAAACGTGTCGAGCAATATCTCAGCGCTCCGCAACATCAGGTCGAGCGTCAGCCGTTCAAGGTTTGGCGGCTGCTGCTGATCATCGTGATGGTCACGATTGGCCTGGGTGTGCTGAGCCGTCTTCTGAGTCGATTGGTGCTATGAGCTGCTTAGCGCTCGCCCACAGCGACTCACCACTTTTTCTTAAAAGCCTTGTGAGCGTGTCTAATGACTCATCAAATCGTAATTGTCGGCGGCGGCGCCGGCGGACTGGAGCTTGCTACCCGCCTGGGTAGAACCCTGGGTAAACGCGGCCAGGCCAAGATCACCCTGGTCGACGCCAACCTGACCCACATCTGGAAACCACTGCTGCACGAAGTGGCTGCCGGCTCGCTGAACTCCTCAGGCGACGAACTGAACTACGTGGCGCAGGCCAAGTGGAATCACTTCGAGTTCCAACTGGGGCGGATGTGCGACCTCAATCGCACAGAGAAACGCATCAGCCTGGCCGCTACCCTGGACGACCACGGCCAGGTACTGATGCCTGCACGCGAGCTGAGCTATGACAGCCTGGTTATCGCCGTGGGCAGCACCACCAATGATTTCGGCACTGCCGGCGCCGCCGAACACTGCCTTTTTCTCGACACCCGCGAGCAGGCCGAGCGCTTCCACCACCAACTGCTCAGCCATTACCTGCGAGCCCATGCCAGCCAGAGTGCGGCCACCGAGCTGATCAACATCGCCATCGTCGGCGCCGGTGCCACGGGCGTAGAACTGGCCGCCGAGCTGCACCATGCAGCCCGCGAACTGGCGGCCTACGGCCTGGACCGGATCAGCCCGGAAAACATGCGCATCACCCTGATCGAAGCCGGCCCGCGCGTATTACCGGCCCTGCCAGAGCGCATCAGCCAACCCGTACACAAAACCCTGGAGAAGCTCGGGGTAACTGTCCTCACCGGCGCTGCAGTCAGCCAGGTCACTCGCGAAGCGCTGCATACCGCGCAAGGCCAGGTTATTCCGGCCACCCTGAAAGTCTGGGCAGCGGGGATTCGCGCACCTGATTTCCTTAAAGAGCTGGACGGCCTGGAAAGCAATCGCATCAACCAGTTGCAGGTGCGCCTGACACTGCAGACCACTCAGGACGACAACATCTTCGCCTTCGGCGACTGCGCCGCCTGCCCGCAACCCGGCAGCGAGGGCCGCAACGTACCGCCACGCGCACAAGCGGCGCACCAGCAAGCATCGCTACTGGCCAAATCGCTGAAGCTGCGCATTGAGGGCAAAGCCCTGCCGGAATACCGCTACCGCGATTACGGCTCACTGATCTCGCTGTCGACCTTCTCGGCGGTCGGCAACCTGATGGGCAACCTGACCGGCAGCGTTATGCTCGAAGGCTGGCTGGCCAGAATGTTCTACGTGTCGCTCTACCGCATGCATCAGATCGCCCTGTATGGCGTAACCCGCACGCTGCTGATGATGCTCGGCGACCGCATCGGTCGCAGCACCGAGCCGCGCCTTAAGCTGCACTAAGCTGACCCAGCAAAAACCGTAGGAGCGGGCCATGCCCGCGAAGTAATGATCGCGGCCATGGCCCGCTTGTGTCTTGCCCCCACGATAAAATTGGGGGTGAGAGCGACGGGCAGCAAGCTGAGTGGCCGGTGTGCTTGAAGCACGTGTAGGAGCTCAAGCTGCTGTCCGTCCGCCTCTGACCTTAAGCCCGAACAGTTGAACGAGGCCCATCTCGAAATGCACAAGCGTGGGCTATGGCCAGAGTGCTCTCCTTATCTAGTGTAGGAGGGTATAGAAATGACTTCATGGGTTGGTGTCGACATTTCCAAAGCCACGCTGAGTATTTCGGTTCGTCCGCAAGGCGCGGCATTTGATACGTCCAACGATGCTGAAGGGCATCAATTGCTGCTGAATTACTTGTCTGCTTGGACGGTAGAGCGGGTACTGATGGAGGCGACAGGCGGTTACGAGCGCGCTGTTAAAGCTCGACTGCAACGGGCTGGCTACTCAGTGGTTTGCATCAATCCACGACGAGCACGAGCCTTCTCCAATGCGATGGGGAAACTGGCTAAAACAAGACCCCATTGATGCAGCTGTTCTGGCGCATCTGGCACAGGTAGTTCAAGCCCCCGATAGTCAGGTTTTATCTGAAGAGCAGGAGATATTACGTGACCTGGTCCAGCGTCGTGAGCAGCTAGTCCAGCAGCGCGATGACGAGCGTCGGCGCAAGGCCCAGGCTCACTCGCCCAGGGTGCAGGAAAGCTTGGAAACGTGCATCAAGCACCTCAAGGAACAGATCAAGCTACTCGAGAAAGAAATCGCACAGACGGTGGCCCAGGTCGATGAAGCAAAGGCCATGCGATTGCAGAAGGTGACAGGTATCGGCCTGATAACGGCGGCAAGTATGCTGGCCTATTTGCCGGAGCTGGGGCAGCTCAATCGTAAGGAAATCGCCGCACTGGTAGGAATAGCGCCTTATAACTGCGACAGCGGGCAACAGAAAGGAAAGCGTCGGACGCAAGGAGGTAGAGCTTCCATCCGACGCATTTTGTATATGGCGACGTGGTCAGTTGTGCGTTACCAGGCCGACTTCAATGCGCGTTACTTGGCACTGCGCGAGCGAGGCAAGTGTGCAAAGGTTGCATTAGTCGCCTGTATGCGAGTGCTGGTGGTGCGATTGAATGCCATGATCCGCGACGATACCGAGTGGCGACAAACGGCCGGTTAAGACAGTTGCTCCTACATTTATTTAATGCGCCAGAAAGGTTACAGCCATAAATCGCAGGCAATAAAAAACCCGCACTAGGCGGGTTTTTTATCATTCAAGCATGCTTGAAATGGTGGGTCGTGTGGGATTCGAACCTACGACCAATTGGTTAAAAGCCAACTGCTCTACCAACTGAGCTAACGACCCAAAAATGGTCGGGGTAGGGGGATTCGAACTCCCGACATCCTGCTCCCAAAGCAGGCGCGCTACCGGACTGCGCTATACCCCGAT
>NZ_JAUYGD010000020.1 GCF_030690725.1 Pseudomonas sp.
CCTGATCCCATCCCGAACTCAGTAGTGAAACGATGCATCGCCGATGGTAGTGTGGGGTTTCCCCATGTGAGAGTAGGTCATCGTCAAGCACCTACACCAAAACCCCCGATCAGGAAACTGGTCGGGGGTTTTACTTTGTGCTGCGAAAAACAAACCACGCTCAGGTGAGCCTTTGATAGGCAACTAAACAGCGCGTGGCTATGATGCCTAGGCGCACTTTTATCAGGGTTCTTCTATGGCCGGTCCGGCACTCTCTGAACCACTTTCCGAACTTGAGCTTAAGCAGCTGATTGCCTGCCATGAATGCGATCTGCTGTTGCGCAAGCCTGATGCGGCTGCAGGTGAGCGGGTTGAATGCCCACGCTGCGGCTATGAGCTGTACACCCATCGTGCGCAGGTTGTGCGCCGCAGTATGGCGTTGGTGCTTGCGGCGTTGTTGTTGTATGTGCCGGCTAACTTTTTACCGATCATGCAGCTCAACCTGCTCGGGCAGGCGACTGAGGACACGGTCTGGACGGGCGTGCTTGGGCTGTACAACAGCGGCATGCAGAGTGTGGCCGTGGTGGTGTTTCTCTGCAGCATGGCGGTGCCGCTGCTCAAATTGTTATGCCAGTTCGCTGTGCTGTTGAGTATCCGCCTGGATATTGGCCGCAGTTATGGCTTGCTGCTGTACCGCATTTATCACCATATGCGTGAGTGGGGGATGCTTGAGGTTTATCTGATGGGCATCCTGGTGGCCATTGTGAAGCTGGTCGATCTGGCCGATCTGAGCATTGGTCTGGGGCTGCTGTGCTTTGTTGCGCTGTTACTGGTGCAGGTCTGGTTGGAGGTGACGATGTCGCCGCACCAGATCTGGGAAGCCTTGTCGGGAGAAGATGCGCATGCGGGCGATTGATGCCGGGTTGTTGATTTGCCATGAATGTCACCAGCTCAACCCGCAGCAGCCGGGCAACGACAAGCAATTCTGCACGCGCTGCGGCGGGCATCTGCATGCACGACGGCCCAATAGTCTGGTGCGCACCTGGGCGTTGCTGCTGACGGCTGCGGTGCTGTATATCCCGGCCAACCTGCTGCCGATCATGACGGTCAACTCACTGGGCAAAGGCCAGTCCGACACCATCATGTCGGGGGTTATCGAGTTGGTGAACTACGGCATGTTGCCGATTGCTGCGGTGGTATTTATCGCCAGTATTGTGGTGCCGACCTTCAAGCTGGTGGGCATTGCCTTGCTGCTGTACTCGGTACAGCGCCATCAACCGATGTCGGCACGCCAGCGCGTGTTGATGTACCGCTTTATTGAATGGATCGGCCGCTGGTCGATGCTGGACATCTTCGTCATCGCGATACTGGTGGCGGTGGTCAATTTCGGCAGTCTGGCGAGCATTGTCCCCGGCTATGGCGCTACCGCGTTTGCCAGCGTGGTGGTGTTGACCATGCTGGCGGCTTTAACTTTTGACCCCCGCTTGATTTGGGATAACACGGACTCGGATGACCACCATGAATGATTTGCCGTTGGCTAAAGCGCGCCCTGCTTCGAACTGGTCGGCTATCTGGGTATTGCCGCTGATTGCGCTGATTATTGGCGGATGGCTGGGCTGGCGTGCCTATAACGAAGCCGGTATCGAGATTCAGGTGATGTTTGCCAGCGGTGATGGCATTCAACCGGGCAAGACTGAGGTGATTTTCAAGGGTATGCCGATTGGCAAAGTCACGGCTCTGGAGCTGGATGACAGCGGCGAGCGACGTGGTGTGCGCGCGACTCTGGAAATGGATAAACGGGTTGAGGACCATCTGCGCAGCAATACCCGTTTCTGGCTGGTTAAACCGAGCGTTTCGCTGGCGGGCATCACGGGGCTGGAAACCCTGGTGTCGGGTAACTACATCAGCGCCAGTCCAGGTGATGGCGAACCGACGCGTAAATTTACCGCGCTGAACGAGCCACCACCCTTGGCCGATACTGCGCCTGGTTTGCACCTGACCCTCAAGGCCGAACGACTTGGCTCGCTCAATCGTGACAGCCCGGTGTTCTATAAGCAGATTCAGGTGGGCCGGGTGAAGAGTTATGCCCTGGTTGAGGAGCAGAACCTGATCGAGGTGAAGGTGTTTATTGAGCCGGAGTTTGCCTCTCTGGTGCGTAAACACACGCGTTTCTGGAACGCCAGCGGCGTCTCCATTGATGCCGGTTTATCTGGGGTGAAAGTGCGCACTGAATCTCTGGCGAGCATTGTCGCCGGTGGGATTGCCTTTGCCACGCCCGAGCACCGCAAGGACAGCCCGCCAACTGACCCGAGCCTGCCATTTCGTCTGTACGAAGACTTCGACAGCGCCCAGGCCGGTATTCGCGTGTCGCTCAAACTGCATGAGTTCGATGGTCTGGAACCGGGCCGCACACCTGTGATGTACAAGGGCATCCAGGTTGGCCATATGAAGACCTTCAAGGTCGATCAGGACCTCAGCGGTGCACAGGTGGAGTTGATGCTCGACCCCCGCACTGAAGACTATCTGGTTGAAGGCACCGATTTCTGGGTGGTCAAACCATCGATTTCCCTGGCCGGGATAACCGGACTGGAGGCGCTGGTTAAAGGCAACTACATCGCCATCCGGCCAGGTGAGGCCGGTAATCCTGCGCTGCGTGAATTTGTCGCCAGAGCCAAGGCCCCACCGCTCGATCTGTCAGCGCCGGGCTTGCACCTGGTGTTGTTTAGCGACACACGCGGCTCGCTGGAAGTGGGCAGCCCGATCCTGTTCAAGCAGGTCAAGGTCGGCACGGTGCAGAGTTTCCAGTTGTCGCGTGATGACAAGCAGGTGGCCTTTGGCGTGCACATCGAGCCTGAGCACGCGCATCTGGTGAATAGCAGTACGCGTTTCTGGAATGCCAGCGGAATTACGCTGAAGGGGGGGCTGTCGGGCGTTGAGGTCAAGAGCGAGTCATTGCAGACCTTGCTGGCGGGCGGTATCGCTTTTGAAACACCGAACCCTAATGCGCCCAAAGGCAATAAGCGGGTCGAAAGTTTTAACCTGCACAGTAGCCAGGAAGTGGCGCTGCAGAAAGGCATAGAGCTGACTATTCGCGTGCCCAGTGGTGACGGTCTCAGCCCGGGCACGGCGATTCGCTACAAGGGCCTGGACGTGGGCAAGGTGGAGCGCATCGAGCTGACGGATGATCTGCAGGCGGTAATTCTGTATGCACGGATTACCCAGGCGACGCAGCAGATTGCCCGGGCAGGCACGCAGTTCTGGGTGGTCAAGCCGGAGGTCAGCCTGACCCGAGCGGCCAACCTGGAAACCTTGGTCAGCGGGCAGTACCTGGAGGTTCGGCCAGCGAGCAAGCCTGGTGCGACGCAATTGAGTTTCACCGCGGCCGAATCGGCACCGACGCAGAACGCCCGTGAACAGGGGCTGCGTCTGGTACTGAGTGCGGCGCGGCGTGGTTCGATCAAACCCGGTGTGGTGGTCAGCTACCGCGAAGTGCCGGTGGGCAAGGTTACCGATTTCGAGCTGGGGCCGACCTCGGACCGGGTGCTGATCCATATCCTGATCGAGCCACGTTATGCGCCGCTGGTACGCAGCGGCAGCCGCTTCTGGAATGCCAGCGGCATCGGCGTGGATGCCGGGCTGTTCAGTGGGGTGAAGGTGCGCACCGAATCGCTGGAGGCGTTGCTCGAAGGCGGCATCGCCTTCGCCTCGCCGAATAACCCGGAGATGGGCGGGCCAGCGCAGCCAGGACAGACCTTTGCCTTGCATGATGAGGTTAAGGATGAGTGGCTGAGCTGGGCGCCGAAGATCGCGCTGGAGCAATAACTGACAAGGGCCGCAATTGCGGCCCTTGTGCTTTACGGCGGGTGAGCCTACGTCAGGCAGGCTCGGTTGCTGCGGTTGTGGTTTCTGCCTTGCCCTTGGCGCTTTCACGGCGCTGGATATATTTCCAATCCGCTTCGTCGATATAGATGCCATTTGGCCCGCTACCACCTTCCAGATCGATGGCCACATGGGCCGAGACCTGCGGTTTCACCGACGCGAGAATCGGCACAAAGCCGAGCTGCAGGCTGGTTTCGATCAGCGCCTGCTGATTCTTCTCGTCGATATCCGCTGCCTCATCTAGGTAGTAAGGCAAACGCACCTTGCCGGCCTGGTCGCGGTCCATCAGGTGCAGCAACAGGTACATGTTGGTCAGCGCCTTGATGGTCATGGTGGTGCCGTTGGAGGCGGCACCATCGATATCGGTGTGGATCACCGGCTGGCCATGCACCTTGGTGATTTCGAAGGCCAGTTCGAACAAATCCTTCAAACCCAACTGGTTATGGTTAGCCGCCACCAGGCGCGACAGATAGTCCTTGGCTTCCTCGTTCTTGCTGTCCTGCTCGCTGCTCTGCTGCAGGTCGAACACCGAGAGGGTTTCGCCTTCTTCGTATTGACCGGCGCTGTGGATGATCTGGTCGATATGTTTGAGCGCGTCCTTGTTCGGGGCGAGAACGATGCGAAAGCTCTCCAGGTTAGACACCTGGCGCTTGTTGATCTCACGGTTGAACAGTGCCAGCTGGTGTTCCAGGTTGTCGTAGTCGCTGCGGATATTGCGCAGGGTACGGGCGATATCGGTAACCGCAGCGCGGCGCGCCTTGGCCAGGGTGATGGCTTCGTCCTGGCGGTGCGCATAGGCGTTGACCAACAGGTGCAGGCGGCGCTCGACATCATCTTCGCTGTCGAACTTGGCCACGCCTTTCAGGCGCACCTGGGCGTAGAGCGCCTCGATTTGCCCGTCGACACGCTGCAGGCCCTGCCAGGCGTCTTGGTAGTCGTTAAGCAGCGGCAGCAGGTTGTCGAGGCTGTCGTCCACCGGGTCGGTAAAGGGCGTGCCGAACGGCAGGTTGGCCGGCAGCAGCTGGCGGCGACGCAGGGCATCTTCCAGGGTGCGTTCCTTGGCTTCCAGATCGGCGAGCTGACGGCCGACCAGTTGCAGCTTGGCGGAGAGCTGCTGCACGCGCTCGGTAAAGGCATCGGAGGCGCGCTTGAGTTCGTCTTGGGCGGCTTCCAGCTGGGCCAGCTGCTCCAGTTTGCTGGTCTCCTCAACGGAGAGCGTCTGGCACTTGCGGAAGTCTTCCAGGGCCTTTTGCGCATCCAGCATGGCCTGGTAGAACTGCTCGGCCTGGGCCTTGCTCGCGGCGCGGTCGGCGGCCACGGCCTGCTGGGTTTTCAGCTGTTTGTATTCGCGATCCAGGCGGTCCTTCTGGTCGCGCAGGGCCGCGCGGTCGGCCAGGGCTTGCAGGGCCGGTGGCTCGATATGGCTGAGGTCGATGCTTAGGCCGGGTACTTCGAAGTGCTCGCCTTTAAAACCGTCGAGAATGGCTTCCAGGGATTTGACCCAGGCATCGCCCTCGGCAACCTGAATGCCTTTCTCACCCAGCGGCAGGCTGAACAGCTGGCCGTTGAACAGACGCATCAGGCGGTCGACGTCCTGCTGGCTGAATTCTTCGCGCAGGCGTGAATAGCTGTTGTTGTCAGCGTGTTCGAGTTGCTGCTTGACCGACTTCAGGCGTTTTTCCAGATCGCGCAGGCGCTCATCCAGGTCTTCGGCGGAGAACTGCCGCGATTGGGCCAGGGCACCGGCCAGTTCGTCGTGGGCATCCTTGGCGGCCAGCAGTTGCTCTTCCAGCACCTTGGCGTCGTTGACCAGGGCAAAGCGATTTTTCAGTACCGACAGCTCGCCGAGCCAGCGTTGGATCTCGCTGATTTCGCGCTCCATACGCATCAGCTCCTGGGTGCCGCCACGTTGCTCCTGCTGCAGGCCGTCCTGCTCGCCACGGTAGTGTTCGGCCTGGATCACCAGTTCCTCGCGGCGCGCGCCGGCGTAGTCCTGCCAGGTGCCGAGCAGCGAGTCGAGCAGCGGCGAGAGGCGATGCAGCTTGCCGCGCAGCAGTTCGCGTTGGGCCACACCGGCAGCCAGGGCTTCGATCAAGGGGCCGGCGGTAACCAGCGCCTGATAGTCCTGCTCCATGCGCCGCACATCGCGGAAGGCTTCTTCGGTGGCGGCGATATAGTCGACGCTGCCCGAACGCAGGCTGTGCTCGAAGGCATCGAGGAACAGCTGCTTAAGCTTGGCCGCCGTAATCTCCCTCATATGCAGCAGGTTGATAAAGAGCGCGCGGAAGGTCTTCAGGCTCTGTTCGCTGGTGGAGCGCAGCGGGATCAGGGTCAGGTCCAGCGGAATCGAGGTATGCCCGCCGACCAGCAGGCGGCGCAGCTCTTCCGGTTTCAGCTCATAGGCCTTGATGCCGTCGCGCTCCAGGGCGTTGAACAGCTCACGCTGACGCAGGCAGGTGCCGTTCTTCTGGTAGTGCTCAAGATTCAGGGTGCCCTGATAGGCGAAGAACTGGTGGCCGAAGCCGCCGCCCGGGCCGCGCCCGGCCACGCCGATTACATGGGGGCCATGGGGCAGCACGACTTCGACGAGGATATAGCTGGTGTCGCTGGCGAAGTAGAACTTGCGCGAGGCTTCCAGGCTGTACTTGCCGAAGCTCATATCCGACATACGCGCCAGAATCGGGAACTGCAGGGCGTTGATCGAGGCGGATTTACCCAGGTTGTTGGCCCCGTACACCGACAGCGGGTTTTCCAGGGGAAACAGGCCGAGGCTGTAACCGGCGGTATTCAGTAGGGCGAAGCGGCGGATGCCGTAGCGTTCCTGGCTCATGCGAGGGTCTCCTGGGCGTCACGTTCTTCGGCCATGGCGCGGGCCAGGGCGTCTTCTTCGGATTCGTCGACATCGTCTTCAGCGAGGCTGATGATTTCGTCTTCGGCCTCCTCATCCAGTAGCACCGGCGTTGGCAGCGGCAGGCTGCTGTGCAGGGTGGCGGCCAGGTCGCGGTCCTGCTGCACGGAGAGGCACACGTCGAGGAAGCGGTGCATGGGCGCTAGGAAGCGGTAGATGCCGTTGTCTTCACTGGCAAAACCGAGCTGGGTCAGGCGGCGCATAACCTTTTCCTCCAACTCGTCTTGAGTGGTGACTTCGGCCTGGAGAAACAGGTCGCGGTACTTCTCCAACAGCGCCGGCAGCTCGTCGCGGCCCAGGCTGCCACCGTCGAGCACGGCCAGCGGGTCACGGCCCTGATCGGCGAGATGCTCGACCAGAATAAAGGTGAACAGCGCCAGGCGCTGGGCGGTCTTGTTGACCTGGGCGCCCATCTGCTCGGGGACGAAGTAGTAGAAGCCGCGGCTGTCGCAGGTCAGTTCATAGCCCAGCGCCTTGAATAGGCCGCGGTACTGGTCCTGCTGGCCGGCCAGCTGGGTGTACAGCTCCGGGTTGCTGCGGCTGATGTGGTAGCCCTTGAACAGCTCGCGGAAGATCGGGGCGAGCTGGGTCAGTTCTTTTAGGTCGATATTCATACGGTGGTCCCGGCCGGCTTGATCAGGGCAAAGGAGCTCAGGCTGACCTGATGCTCGCGGGTGAGGTAGTCGCGGCGCTCGAGGCGCTCGCGCTGGAAGCGGCCATCGCGGGACAGGCGCGAGAACCAGTAGAGCAATTCGTCGGTGGCGCCTTCCGGCTCCTGCTCCAGCAGCCAGACCATCAGGTCCGGCAGCGGCAGGGCCTGCTCGCAGCGTTCGATCATTTCGCGGGCCGTGCGTGGCGCGCGGGGTGCTTCGCCTCTGCGGCTGGCGTGGGCCTTGGGGAACTGCGCCGGCTTGGGCTCGAAGCGCGCCAGGGCGTACACATAGGCCTCGACCTGCGAGGCGGTGCCGAGAAAGGTGCTTTGCGGGCGACTGAACAGCGGCAGGGAGGCCTGAGGTACGGCGTCCAGGCCCTTCTTGCGAATGGCTGCCAGGGCCAGAGCTGCGCCACGGGTCACGGCGTTATGCCGGCGCGCTTCTTCGCGCAGCGGCAGCAGCAGCTCGCGTGCGCGGCGCAGGGTCAGCTGGGCGGTGGTCTGCATTTCCAGAATACGCGCATGGGTGCGCAGCAGCAGGTCGTCGTCCACCAGTTGGCCGAGGCGCTGCTGTTCGCCGAGCAGGCGCAGCAGCACATGTTCGACGCGGTACACGCCCTGCTCGAAGGCACCGTCGGCAGCCACCAGCTGGATCATCGGTTCAACGTATTCGTCCCAGGTGGCCAGCACTTCGGCGTAGCGCTGACGTAGGGGAATCTGCCTATCTGAGGTCTTGGCTCGATCGGCCACGGCGACCAAGGCCTGTTCATCGTTGGCCAGTTTCTTCAATACATCGCGCACGCGCATATCGAGCAAACGCAACTGGCGCGCCAGATCGGCGGCGTCGCGCACCTCGAAGGCGTCCTTGATATAGCCGGCCAGGCGCTCCAGATGGCGCAGATAGGCCTCGATCTCCAGGCACAAACCCAGACGGTGTTCGCGGCGCAGGTAGGCGAGGAAGTCGTGAATCTGCGCATTCAGCTCGAAGCGATTGGGGCTCTTGGCCACCGGCACCAGGATATCCAGGCGGATCCATTGGTCGAGCAGGGCGGTGACATCGGTTGGCGTGCCTTCGGGCAGCTGCGCGGCCAGCTGGTTGCGCAGCTCCACCAGGCTCAGGGTGCCGGCATCGAAGCGCTCGCACAGCGGCTCCAGCAACGTCCAGTGTTCAGCAAGGGCGCGCAGTACGCGCTTGGGATCAATCATCGGGGCATCCGCTCCGCGGGCTTTTCGCAAAAAACGCCGATTGTACTGCAAGCCGTGGCCAAGGCTTGAGTGTCAGTCATCGTCTGTTCGGCGTTGCCTGCGCGCGTGTAACCCTGGTTGTGGTGATGGGTAACAGCGTGGCGGCGCTTTGCTGTGCGGTCGGGGCAGATTTCCGGGGATTTCTCGACTATGGGTCGGCACGTTTCGGCGGGCGGCTTTTTATAGTGCTAATCAAGGCGTGGAGTCCGCAGGGCTCTGCCAATCGAATAATAAAGACAGGGAATCAGCCATGCGTCCCACTTTGCGTTTTGCCAAGACCGCCTGTGCTCTGATGTGTAGTGCGCTGCTGAGTGCTGCTGCCCATGGGGCGATGGTCGAGCTGGCGGATAATGAGTTGTCGGAAGTCACGGGTCAGGCCTTTATCAACCTGACTACCGACAGCAATGCGGGAATCAATTACACCCGGTTAAATTTCGGGATGGATATTGATACGCAGTTGAATATGAACAAGCTCAAGCTGGGTTTGTATGGCCGCACGGGTGAGGCTGCCAATACCGCAGATATCAATATCGACAATTTTGCCCTGGGGTCGGTGAATGCAGACGATACGATTAACCCCTTTCGGATTTCTAACCCTTTTCTAGAGCTTGCATACAAAAACAATAAGGTGGTTGGTGTGCGCCTGGGTTTTGGTGAGGCTCAGGGGCATTTGTCCGGGAATATCAATACCTATACAGGTAACTTGGCCATCGATATCTTTGGTAAGGGCAGCTACCTCGGCCCCAAAATTACCTGTGGCTGGGACTTCATCGTCTGTTTGCCTGCCAAAGGTTTGGTAAGTGGCGTGTGGGCCAATGAAGATTTCAAGGCCGAGGCCTCGTTGGTTAATGGTTCCGGTAACGCCGACCCTGTGCGTGGAACCATGGCGGGGTTGACTAATGGCACCAAGCTTTCCATGCCAGATTCGAGTGCTGCTGCGAACTTCTTGCTGGGATTGTTTACCTCACAAAACTGTGGGCTACTGGGGGTTAACACCTGCTTCAACCTATCCGACTACGGCAGCATCCCAATCGGTAAGTTTGATAACCAGACCCAGCAGTTTACGGGTACTGCCAACGGTGTATTCCTCTCGATGCAGACGGAAAACGTGCAATGGCGTGATCAGCAGGATGCCAGCAAATTTATCACTGCCTTGGCCGGCGCATTTATGAACATACCCCGTAATGCTGATGGTACAGCCGCTATTACTTTGAGCTTTCAGCAGGCTCTGGAAGGCATTGCACGCAAAGATACCTGTCTCGGCTCCGCGACTCACGGGTGTTAACCATGATGCGATCAATCGGGTTCGGCTTCTTGGTTTCCTTTGCCGCGTGTAGTTCTGCGGAAATGCAGGAATTGGCAGACGAAGAACTGTCGACTGTTCAGGGCGCAGGGTTCGGTTTTGTTCTGGACAGCATCATGCTTGATGCCTCTGGTGCCAACATCACGATCAATGACATTGAGCGAGTCAGGTCCGACGGCATCAAGGAAAACATGCCCGTCAAATTATCGGAGTTTTACCTGAGCGGCAGCGGTAGTAACAAAGGTGCCAATAAAACGCCGGTTACGCTGGGGCGATTGAACCATCCCTTTACCGTGACCCTGGGCAAGGGCGAGGAAATGCGTGCCCTCAGCGACACATGGGAGCTGCGCAGTAAGGTTGTTCGCGAAGGTGGCGCAAACAAAACGGTGCAGTACTGGGCCCCAAGTGGTGCTTCGCAATGGGTGCAGACTACGCCCAGTAATGTGGCCGTGCTGACACTGGCTTTTCCGGAGCGCATGACATCAGGCGGCTCAAGCTGCATTAGCGGTTACGCTGGTGCGGGGCTGAACTGCTCCAGTGATCCGAGTGGGCGTGCCGACCTGGGAATGCGTTTCGACTTCAGCGTGGGAGGCGGGCGCAAAGATATTCTTGATTTCGACTTGGCTCAGCTGACTATGGATGGCTCTTATCTGCGTCTGTGGGGAGACAACAGTCGTAAGCAACTGGTCGGTGAGGCGCTGATCAATATCTTTGCTAAAAATCTGGATATCAGCGCCTGCACTGCACCAGAGGCTTCAGCAAACTGTACTTCTGCCGCTGCCCTGGCTGGCACCATGTACTTGACCAATGCTTACGCAAATATTGCCTTGGGTTACGGCAAGTCCCAGCCGCTGCAGTTTGATGTAAACAGCAATGGTCAGTTTGTTCTGGAACTCAGTAATCCGGTTAACACCGCAGGTACGGCGGCTCAGCGCAATGCCCAGGCCGCCGACTTCTATGCCAATACGCCACGCACCAACTTGGTGTTCGATAACATGAACATCGGTTACGGACGTCCTCCAGCCAATGGTTTTGCCAATATGCCGGGCGCAGCCCTGAACTCAAATGGACAGGCTGTAGTGGGAGGCGGGGGGATGAGCTGGGGTTACAACTTCGGCCGAAACGAAATATCCGGCCTGAGCTTCAACTACCTGAAGGTGACCAGCCGTGATCTCTAAAGTCTGGTTAGCCATCAGCGCGCTGCTCGCCATGCCGGCCTTTGCCGAGATGCAGGCATTGGACGATGACACCCTGAGCAGCCTGAACGGCCAGGGCGGGGTTTACCTGTCCGGTGAGTTCAGTATCAACAAGGACGGTGGCGTGCTCTGGAGCACGCCGGCCAGCAACAACCCCAGTACCTGGACGGCCGGCCAGCGCAGCTGCGCTACGGCGGGCGCCAGCACGGCGGAAAACTGCGGCATGCGCGTGGCGATTCGTTCCGAGGCGGACGGCGGCTGGTATGTGCTGGATAACCTCAAGGGCGTGTTCAGCTTTGAAGGCCTGACCTTGCGCACCCGCACCATCAACAGCGGTTTCAACGGTGATGGCGCAGCCTTTAATCAGGATGTGCTGGAGTTCGGTCTGCCCAACGAGGTGAAGTTCAAGGACGGCAGCTTTGCCTTTGGCGTGGCCAATCAGGGCGGCTGGCAGAACAAATCGCTGAGTGTGGCCAATGGCGGTAATCCGTCGTACCAGCAGACCAATATCTTCTCGGCGAAGATCGACGGCACCATCCGTATGCAGGGCAACGTGCTGATCTTTCCGCAGAACTGAGGAGCAGGGCCATGCACCGCCATTCGCTGTTGTTGCTCGCACTTCTCAGTCCACTCACGCAGGCCATGCAAGCGCTGGATGATCAGGCGCTGTCGTCCGTCAGCGGGCGCGATGGTATCAGCCTGCAAACCACAGGTGCGGGCTGGTCGGCAGGTAGTATTGACTACAAACAGGATGGTCAGACCCTTAGCCTCAAGGGCGTCAGTGGTACACCGCAAGTGGCGGGTAGCAGCTCGACCACCACGCTGGACGTGGTGGGTGAGCAATTGCAGGTGCAGCACAGCGGCAGCGCCCAGGTGCTGAGCATCGACAACATTGAGCTGGCCGGTAGCAGCAAAAGCTTCGGCGCCTTTCGCGCATTTTTCACCCTGGGCGCCAGCCTCAAGCTGAGCGGCGGTGGGGCCAGTGGTGTCAGCGGTTTCAGTGTGGATGACAGCCAGCTGTCGTTGAGCGCCGCGACCTTCTATTACCGCGACAATGGCTTTGACCTGATCGTCAAAGGCCTGTCGTTCGACACCTACCTGAACAACGCCTACCTGGACATCGTCAGCGGCGGCAGCGGCCAGGAAATCAAGCTGGACCTCGGCACCTCGCGCTTTGTCGGCTCGATTGCCGGCATCGGCCTCGACCTGGCCCATGGCGATCCGACCACAGGTGTGGCGGTGACGCCGGGTACTCCCGACCTGCGTGACGTCGATGCACTGCGCAGCTTCGGCAAGCTGAACATGGATCTGCGCCTGGGCGGCAGCATCAGCATTGCCGGTGGCGGGGCCAGCGGCGAAGGGCTGCGGATCAAACCGAATATCACCATCGCCAACAGCCTGTTCCAGTATCAGGACGAAGGCGTGCTGCGTGCCGAGAACTTCGCCGGCAGCCTGATCAGCAACGCCGGGTTGACCCTGGATCTGGAGCAGGACGGCGTTGGCAGCTATGCGAAAATCGCCTTTCAGGACCTCAAGTTCAACGCCACTCTCGGCGGCCTGATCATGGGCAACCCGAGCAATCAGAAACTCGGCGGCTTGGCGGTGGATCTGAATTTTCTCGATCAGGGTGCGCGGCAGAACTGGTTGAAACTGCGCCCGGGCGGCGACCCCAACTCCGGGCAGAAAGGCATCAGCGCCGACCTCAGCTGGAATATGCTCAACAGCTCGCTGGCGCTGACCGATAACGGCAACACGATGTGGTTCAGCGGCTTGCGTACCCACGGCACCGGCCAGTTCACCTTCGATCTGACCAAGAGTTGCGCGGCTGGTGTCAGTGCCGGCTGCTATGCAGGAATCAACAGCGATATGAACAGTGGTGGCTATAACGGCCACTTCGATGGCATGCGCCTGGGGCTGAAGAATATCGTTGGCAGCTACAGCTTTGATGGCCTGCGGGTCGGCACTGCCGATGCGCCGCTACAGGGCGGCACCGAGTTGCTGGTGCTGATGGAAATCTTCCCAGCCTATGATTTCACCCTCAATGGCCAGGTCACCCTGCGCGCCGGTGGCGCCGTGGGCGATGGCCTGCGTTATAACGCCGACTTCTATATCACCGAGGCCAATGCGGCGATCACCGTGGATGAAAACGGTCGTGGCCTGTGGCTGTCGGGCAGCAGCTATGAAATGCATTACCGCGAAGGCTCGCTGGATATCAGCAACAACGGCGTGGAGCTGCGCAAAGGCACCTACTGGTCGAAGTTGGATGTCGGCAACGTGCGTTGGGGTGACCGCCTAACCGGCAGCAGTATTGGTCGCCTGGTGCTCAAGCGTTATGAACAGGGCTCTACCCTGGCCATCAGCTCGGGCGGTGCCGGCGCTCTGTGTGTCGGTGGTAGCGGCGGCTCGTCGGCAGCGTGCGTGGCCAGTGGCGGGCGCTGGGAGGATCGTGGCGACGAGGGCATCTCGGTCAAGCTGAAAAATGTGTTTGTGCGCGACGGCTCTGGTAACCCGGCCAATAGCGTATCGAACAACGAGAAGCGTAATCAGATCATCATCGAAACCGGACGGTTCAATGGGGTGAACGGCACTGGCAGCCAGCTGGTGGTAGACAACTTCCACACTTCCGACGGTAACCCGAGCAACCCGAACGCCAATGCCTATGGCTTCAATGTCGATCTCAACCTCGATGTGGCGCCGACCAAGGTGTGCAATAAGACGGGCTCTGGCTGTACGCCGTTCAGCCCCGATCCGTTGGGCTTTGCGGTCAACGGCCGGGTGCACTTCAAAGAAGTGAATATCGACCGGATTCAGAACGTACACCCCACCGGCGGTGCCGTGACTTCGATGTACGGGGTCAAGCTGCAGAACGCCGACATCCGCGCCAACCTGACGGCCACGCCGATCAACTGAACTGCAGAATAAGCGCCGCGCAGGCGCTTCCTGCCGTCATGCCCCTGTCATCCTTTTTGGTCATTCTGCTGGCGCGCTGTAGGGCGCGTCGGTTGCTTCACGTTGGCCGCCCAGTCGTTGCCAATGGTCGCTGAATCGACGAAATATCCCCGTTGCTCTTTCGATATGTGCCGGTTGTCGGCACAATTCGCCTCCACTTTTGGGGGGAGCAGCCTCTGCTCTCCGTTGGCCGACCTTGCACGGGGCACCGAAATGATCAAAACGCCTTACTACCTGATCGATAAACAGAAGCTCTTGGTTAACCTGGAGAAGATCGCCTACGTGCGCGAGCACTCTGGGGCCAAGGCGTTGCTGGCGCTCAAGTGCTTTGCCACCTGGTCGGTGTTCGACCTGATGCAGCAATACATGGACGGTACCACCTCGTCCTCGCTGTATGAGTTGAAGCTCGGTCGACAGAAGTTCGCGGGTGAAACCCACGCCTACAGCGTGGCCTGGGCCGACGACGAAATCCCTGAGATGCTCGCCAACTGCGACAAGATCATCTTCAACTCCATCGGCCAGCTCGAACGCTTCGCCGAAGCCTCCGCCGGCAAGGTGCGCGGCCTGCGCGTCAACCCACAGGTGAGCAGCTCCGACTACCTACTGGCCGACCCGGCGCGCCCATTCAGCCGTCTGGGTGAGTGGGACCCGGAAAAGATCGCCGCGGTGATGGATAAGGTCAGCGGCTTTATGTTCCACAACAACTGCGAGAACGGCAGCTTCGGGCTGTTTGACCAGATGCTGACCACTATTGAAGAGCGCTTCGGCCACCTGCTTGAGCAGGTCGAGTGGGTCAGCCTTGGCGGCGGCATTCACTTCACCGGCGACGACTATCCACTGGATCAGTTCTGCGCGCGGCTCAAGGCCTTCTCCGAGCGCTTCGGCGTGCAGGTGTATCTGGAGCCCGGCGAAGCAGCCATTACCCTGAGTTCCTCGCTGGAAGTCACGGTGCTCGACACCCTCTACAACGGCAAGCATCTGGCCGTGGTCGACAGCTCCATCGAAGCACACATGCTCGATCTGCTGATCTACCGGCTCAACGCCAAGATGGAACCCTGCAACGGCGAATACACCTACATGGTGTGCGGCAAGTCGTGCCTGGCAGGTGACATCTTCGGTGAGTACCAATTCGATCGTCCGCTGGCCATCGGCGATCGTCTGTCGTTTATCGACGCAGCGGGTTACACCATGGTCAAGAAGAACTGGTTCAACGGCCTGAAAATGCCGTCCATCGTGGTGAAGCAACTCGACGGCAGCGTCGAGGTGGTTCGCGAATTTGGCTTTGACGATTACCTGTCCAGCCTGTCCTGACAGCTGGCGGTTAAAGGAGAGATAAAGAAATTGAAGAAGAATGTTCTGATCATTGGTGCAGGAGGTGTCGCCAAGGTGGTGGCCCACAAGTGCGCGCAGCACAACGACGAACTCGGTCGTATTGCTATCGCGTCGCGCAACATCTCCAAATGCCAGGCCATCATCGACAGCGTAAAGGCCAAAGGCAGCTTGAAGCAGCCGGCCGAGATCCAGGCTTATGCCCTGAATGCGCTGGATATTGAAGCAACCAAGACGCTGATTCGTGAAACCGAATCGCAGATCGTTATCAACGTGGGCTCGGCCTTCCTCAATATGTCGGTGCTGCGCGCCTGCATCGATACCGGCGCCGCCTACCTCGACACCGCCATCCACGAAGAACCGGGCAAGGTCTGCGAAACGCCGCCTTGGTACGGTAACTACGAGTGGAAGCACCTGGCCGAATGCCAGGACAAGGGCGTGACCGCCATCCTCGGCGTCGGTTTCGACCCGGGCGTGGTCAATGCCTACGCCGCACTGGCGCAACAGCAGTACTTCGACAGCATCGAGTCGATCGACATCCTCGACGTCAACGCCGGTTCCCACGGCAAGTACTTCGCCACCAATTTCGACCCGGAAATCAATTTCCGTGAATTCACCGGCCAAGTCTGGAGCTGGCAGAACAGCCAGTGGACCAGCAATACAATGTTTGAAGTCAAACGCACCGACGACCTGCCAGTGGTCGGCGAGCAGAATCTGTACCTGACCGGGCATGACGAAGTGCATTCCTTGTCCAAGCACCTGAACGTACCCAATGTGCGTTTCTGGATGAGCTTCGGTGAGCACTACATCAATGTGTTTACCGTGCTGAAAAACCTTGGCCTGCTCTCCGAGCAACCGGTAACCACGGCAGAAGGTCTGCAAGTGGTGCCGCTGAAAGTGGTCAAGGCCGTACTGCCGGACCCCGCCTCGCTGGCGCCGGGCTACAGCGGCAAAACCTGCATTGGTGACCTGGTCAAAGGCACCAAGGACGGTAAACCGGCCGAGCTGTTTATCTACAACGTCGCCGACCACAAAGATGCGTATGTGGAAACCGACAGCCAGGGCATCTCCTATACCGCTGGCGTGCCGCCGGTCGCAGCAGCACTGCTGGTCGCTCGTGGCGATTGGGATGTAGCGCGTATGGCCAACGTTGAACAGCTGCCGGCCGAACCGTTCCTCAAGCTGCTGGACGTAATGGGCCTGCCGACTCGCATCAAAGACAAGGACGGTGATCGTCCCTGGGACCAGGCGCTTTGATCGGCTGTCTCTAGCCGGACTCTAGCTCGCTCAGTCCGCTCAACGCCCGCCATTTTGGTGGGCGTTTTGCTTTCTGGCCCGTGGGAGGGGCAGAAAGCCGCGACGTGGCATCAATGTGCGCCGCGCTTCCCGCCCGTGGCATTTCACGCGACAATCAACCCTTATCGACACGCGCCCCAACGTCGGGTGCGTGCTACGGCGACTCCGTGAGGAAACCAGCATGAGCAGCAACGACCGCGTCATTATTTTCGATACCACCCTGCGTGACGGCGAGCAGAGCCCCGGCGCGTCCATGACCGGTGAAGAAAAGCTGCGCATTGCCAAGGCCCTGGAGCGTTTGCGCGTCGACGTGATCGAAGCCGGCTTCGCCATCGCCAGTCCCGGCGACTTCGCCGCGGTCAAGGCGATTGCCGACAGCATCAAGGACAGCACCGTGTGCAGTCTGTCGCGAGCGCTGGACGCCGATATCGACCGCGCCGCAGAAGCGCTCAAGGGCGCCAACTCCGGGCGTATCCACACCTTTATCGCCACCAGCCCGATTCATATGCAGTACAAGCTGCGCATGCAACCGGATCAGGTGGTGGAGCAGGCCGTGCACGCGGTCAAACGCGCGCGCAACCTGTGCAGCGATGTCGAGTTCTCCTGCGAGGACGCCGGCCGTTCCGAAATCGATTTCCTCTGCCGCATTATCGAAGCGGCGATTGATGCTGGCGCGCGCACCATCAATATCCCCGATACCGTCGGCTATGCAATTCCGCACCAGTACGCCGAGACCATTCGCCAGCTGCTCAACCGTGTGCCCAACGCCGATAAGGCGGTGTTCTCGGTGCATTGCCATAACGACCTGGGCCTGGCCGTGGCCAACTCTCTGGCTGCCGTAGTGGCCGGTGCGCGTCAGGTCGAGTGCACCATCAATGGCCTCGGTGAGCGTGCCGGTAACGCCGCGCTGGAAGAGATCGTGATGGCGATCAAGACCCGCGAAGACCTGCTCGGCCTGCACACGCGCATCGACACCCCGCACATCCTCAGCACCTCGCGCATGGTCTCCGGCATCACCGGTTTCCCGGTACAGCCGAACAAGGCCATCGTCGGTGCCAACGCCTTCGCCCACGAGTCCGGCATCCACCAGGACGGCGTGCTCAAGCACCGCGAAACCTACGAAATCATGTCCGCGCAGTCGGTGGGCTGGAACACCAACAAGATGGTCATGGGCAAGCACTCCGGGCGCGCGGCGTTCCGCTCGCGTCTGGATGAGCTGGGTATCGCCCTGGCCGGCGAGGCTGAGCTGAACGCGGCCTTTGCTCGCTTCAAGGCGCTGGCGGACAAGAAGCATGAAATCTTCGACGAAGACCTGCAGGCCCTGGTCTCCGATACCCTGGCTGAGGAAGCGCCAGAGCACTTCAAGCTGGTGACCCTGGACGTGGCGAGCAAGACCGGCGAAGTGCCGCAAGCCCAGGTGGTGGTCAGCGTCGATGGCGCCGAGCACAACGGCCATGCGCAAGGTTCGGGGCCGGTGGATGCGACCTTCAAAGCCATCGAGTCGATTGCCAGCTCCGAGGCCAATTTGCAGCTGTATTCGGTCAACGCCATCACCCAGGGCACCGATTCGCAAGGCGAGGTGACCGTGCGCCTGGAGAAGGGCGGGCGCATCGTCAACGGCAATGGCGCCGATACCGACATTCTGGTGGCTTCGGCCAAGGCCTATATCAATGCGCTGAATCTGATGCAGGCCGGACAAAAAGCCCATCCACAGGCGGCTGACGTTTGATTGCAGAACTGCGCCGGCGTGCCTACCTGAGCGCCATGCAGGTGGCCAGCTGGCTGCCGCGTGTGGAGCTGCCGTTTGCTGCGCCATCGCGGCCTGAGTTATTGCAACCGCTCGTTGAGCCCAAGCCCGAGCCTGAGGTCGTTGCTGTCGCGCCACAGGCGGTGGCTGAAGCGGCGCCAGCCTATGAGCCTCCGCATGCTGAAACGCCCGTTGCCGTGCCAGTCTCTCGGCCCAAGATCGAAGTACCGCGCCCCGCGCCTCAGGGGCGCATGGCCAAGGTTGAAGCCGTTGCAGCTGACGCCGAGGCGCAGGTAACGCCTCTGCCAACGTCCGTCGCGCCGCCACGCTTTGCTCTGCAGCTGCTGCGTGCTGGCGCCTGTGCGGTGTTGGTCGAGCTGCCCACCGGCGAGCCGCTGCAAGGGCGCGACCCAGCCTATTTGCTGCTCAAGGATCTGCTGCGCGCCGCTGGTCTGCCAGACAGCCCGCAACTGATTGGCGAGCCGGTGCGCTGGCCGCTGCTGGTGCGCGGCCAGATCGACCAGGGCCCGCAAGCGGCGCTGGAATATGTGCAGAGCTTTGTTGGCGCACGGCTGGAAGAGCAGGAGCCCTGCAGTTGCCTGTGGCTGGTGGGTTTGCCGGCCATTCGCTTCGCCGGTGAGGCCACTGCCGAAGCCTATAACCGTGAGCTGCAGGTCGAGGGGCTGGGCGCTGCCTGGGCGCTACCGGGCCTGGAGTTGCTGATGGATGAGCCCGAGCGCAAGCGTGAGCTGTGGCAGGCCATGCGCCGCGTGTGTCAGCGCTGGTTGGCCGACAATTGAATACATCGTTTCCCGGCCTGCGGGTCGAGGTTTCTCCTGCTTGCCGAGTCAACCCGAATGAGTGATGCAATCAGCTTCCGCCCGATGACTGCGGCGGATATCGATGCGGTGCTGAAAATCGAATACGCCGCCTTCAGCCATCCCTGGACGCGCGGCATCTTTACCGACAGCCTGACTTCCTACAACTGCTGGGTGATGTTCGAGGGCGAGCAGCAGGTCGGCCACGGCGTGATCCAGATCATCATGGATGAGGCGCACCTGCTCAATATCACCGTCAAGGCAGAAAGCCAGGGCCGCGGCCTGGGCCTAAAATTGCTCGAGCACCTGATGCAGCAAGCCCAGCAGCAGGGCGCCAATGACTGTTTTCTGGAAGTGCGCGCGAGCAACCAGGTGGCTTACCGCCTGTACGAGCGCTACGGCTTTAACGAAGTCGGCAGGCGCCGCGACTATTACCCGGCCGTCGGCGGCCGCGAAGACGCCCTGGTGATGGTCTGCCCGCTGTTCGACTAGCGTCACCCTATCGCGTGCCGATTGTGTGGGAGGGGCTTTAGCCGCGAACGGCTTAGCGTATCGCGACCCTCGCGCCAGGCGCTGACACCATTGGCTACCGCCTACGGCGCTATTCGCCGCTGACCTGACGCCGGGCTTGTCGCATACTGGCGCGCGCTGCCTCTGCTGCAGCGGTATTCGGCCCATTGCCCTAAGGATTTGTCATGCGCCTGTCTGCTTCGTTGCTCGCGGTGTTCTGCCTATTCAGCACCGCTCAGGCCTTCAGTGCCGAACGCAGCTTTACCATCCTGCACACCAACGACTGGCAATCACGCCTGCTCGGCTTTGGCCCGAACAACGAGTATTCCCCCGCGACCACCGGCGATGACGACACGGTCGGCGGTGTCGCACGCCTGGCCACCTTGCTTGAACAGCGCCGCGCCGCGGCTGGTGAGCAGCCGGTGTTGCTGCTCGATGGCGGCGACTTCAGCATGGGCACGCTGTTTCACACCGTAACCCGCGAAACCGGCGGCGAGCTGCGCTTGATGACCGAGCTGGGTTATGACGCCGCGACCCTGGGCAACCACGAGTTCGATTTTCGTCCGGCCGGCTTGGCCGCGATGATCAGCTCGGCGCACAAGATCAAGGGCGATGCGCTGATGCCGCTGTTGTCGAGCAACCTCGGCTTCGATCCCGTGCGCAAGGAGGACGACAGCCTGCAGGCCCACTATGAAGCCGGGCGCATTGCGCCATACAAACTGATCGATAAGGGCGGTATCCGTTTTGGTCTGTTCGGTTTGCTCGGTAACAACGCCGTGGCGGTCAGTCCGATGATCAAACCGGCGGTGTTTGCCGACCCGGTTATCACTGCCAAAGCCATGGTCGCTAAATTGCGCGAGGAGGGCGCCGAGGTGGTGATTCTGCTTTCGCATATGGGCGTGGTGCAGCAGGAGGACGGCAGTTGGCGCGGTGAGGAGGTCGAACTGGTCGAGCAGGTGCCGGGCATCGATATCGTGGTTGGTGGCCACTCGCACACGGCCCTGGCGCAGCCTGTGCTGGTCAATGGGCGCACGCCGGTGATGCAGGCCGGCTCGGAGATCCAGCACCTGGGCGAGCTGCGTATGCGGTTGCCGGCAGACGGCAAGCCGCAGGTTGTTGACTACCAACTGCACCCGATCAATGACCAGATTGCTGGCAGCGCCGCGATCACTGCCAAGGTCGAGGACTTCAAGCAGGTGGTCAGCGCGCAGATGCTGGCGCCCAAGGGTTACACCTTCGACCAGCCGCTGGCCAAGGTCGACAAGACTCTGACCCGCGCCCATGACGACCCGATTCTCGGCAATCTGGTTACCGATGCCCTGCGCCGGGCCACGGGCAGCGATGTGTCATTCACCGGTAATGGCACCATTCGCGACAACCTGATTATGGGCCGGCATGGCGTGCAGGCGGTGTCCGACCTGTTCCGCATTGCTCCGCTGGGTGTTGGTGAGCTGGATGATGCGCCGGGCTATCCGCTGATCAAGGTGTACGTCAGCGGGCAGGAGCTGAAGAACCTGCTTGAGGTGCTGCTATTGGCCTATCAGGTGCGTGAAAGCAAAAGCTACTACCCGCGCGTGTCGGGGCTGCGCTTCAGCTACAACCCCTGGCGTGTGCCGTTCGACCGCGTCAGCCGGATTGAACTGGGCGACCCGATCAAGGGTTACACGCCGCTCGACCTGGCCGATCAGCGCCTCTACAGCATCGGCGCCACCAGTTATGTTGGCAGCTTTACCTGGCTGGTTAGCGATCTGACCAAGGGCTTGCTCAGCGTGCAGCCCAAGGATGCCCAGGGCCAGCCGCTGGCGGCGATCAAGGACGCAATCATCGATGCCGACCCGCAGCAGCCCGGCGTGCAGGAATATAAAGAGTGGCAGGGCCTGCTCGACCATATCCGCAGCCTGCCGGACCTGGACGGCGATGGCCTGGCCGATATCCCGACCCAGGGCGCGGCGGCCGAGCAGCGCATGCTGCGTGCGCCCAGCCTGCAGCCGGCCGAGCTGTACCGCTACGCTGGGCCGCTGCAGTGGGGCGTGAGCCTGGTGCTGTTGGCGGGCCTGCTGCTGATCATCTGGTTGCTGCGTCGCCGCCGCGCCTGAGCAGGCTGCTGTGATTGAAAGCCGCGCGTGCTTGTCAAAAGCCCGTGGCGCTCCTATGGTGCGCATCGACGAACCTGGGAGTGAAGCATGAGCGATCTACAACATCTCTTCGATAACAACGCACGCTGGGCCGAGGCGATCAAAGAGGAAGATCCCGAGTTCTTCGCCAAACTGGCCAAGCAGCAGGTGCCCGAATACCTGTGGATCGGTTGCTCCGATGCGCGGGTGCCGGCCAACGAGATTGTTGGCCTGCTGCCGGGCGATCTGTTCGTCCATCGCAATGTCGCCAACGTGGTGCTGCACACCGACCTCAACTGCCTGTCGGTGATCCAGTACGCGGTCGATGTGCTCAAGGTCAAACATATCCTGGTCACCGGCCACTATGGCTGCGGCGGTGTGCGCGCTTCGATGCAGGACGGTCAGCTCGGTCTGATCGACGGCTGGCTGCGCAGCATCCGCGACCTCTACTACGAACACCGCGAGCATCTGGCGCAATTGCCCAGTGAGGAAGAGCAGGTCGACCGCCTCTGCGAGCTCAACGTGATCCAGCAGGTGGCCAACGTCAGCCACACCACCATCGTGCAGAACGCCTGGCATCGCGGCCAGCCACTGGCAGTGCACGGCTGCATCTACGGCATCAAGGATGGTCGCTGGAAAAACCTCAACGTCACCGTCAGCGGTATGGAGCAGCTGCCGCCGCAATACCGCCTGCGTCCGCTCGGCCAGAGTTAGGGCATGCAATCCACCGTGCGTGTGGCGCTGGCCGGGCTGCTGCTGGCGACGCTGTGCTGGTCTGGTAATGCTTTGGTGGCCCGGGCGTTTGCCGGGGAGATCCCGCCATTTGCCCTGTCATTCTGGCGCTGGAGCCTGGCTCTGGTGCTGCTGCTGCCCTTCGTGGCCAAGCCGCTGTGGCAACACCGAGTTGCACTGCGTAGCGCCGGCTGGCGCTTGCTGGTGCTCGCCGGCGTCGGTATAGCGGGCTACAACAGCCTGCTCTACGCCGCCGCGCAAACCACTGCGGCAATCAATATCACCTTGGTCAACACCTGCCTGCCGCTGATGACCTTTATCGGTGCCGGCCTACTGCTCGGCGAGTGGCCGCATCGACGCGCCTGGTGGGGCATGGCGGTGGCCGCAGGCGGCTTGCTGGTGCTGATCAGCAAAGGCAGCTGGGCCAGCCTCAGCGGCCTGGCCTTCAACAAGGGCGATCTGATCATGCTGCTGGCGGTGGCCGACTGGGCGCTCTATTCATTGCTGCTGCGGCGTTGGGCCAGCTACCTGCTGCCGATCCCACCGCTGGCCCTGCTTGGCGTACTGATGCTGCTTGGCGTGCCACTGATTCTGCCGTTCTATCTCTACGAGCTGGCCCAGGGCGCACACTTCAACCTAACGGCAGAGAACCTGGCCGCCATCAGCTACACCGCGATCTTCGCCTCACTGCTCGCCTACCTCGTCTGGAACCACGCCATCCGCATACTCGGCGCCGCCAAGGCAGCCCTCTCCAACTACCTGATGCCGGTGTTCACCGCGATATTGGGTTGGCTGCTACTGGGGGAGGGCTTACAGAACTACCACTGGCTTGGCGCTGCGCTGATTTTTGCGGGGTTGCTGCTGGGTACGCAGGGGCGTGCGACAAAGCGTTGAGCGGCAGTCTGACCACCAGGCTGTATTGCGTCTGACTTCGCCAATACAAATCGAAGAGGCGATGGGCGTTTACCTGCCATGTGCAGATGTTTCGAAAGCCGCGCCGCATCAGTAACCAATTACTTCTTTCGCGTGGCAACAAAAACGCCGGAGTGGTTTTTCAAGATCAGCCTTTGGCTCAGAGCGAGCACCAGGTTTTATAGTCTTCACTTTCAACTATTGACTTGAACAGTGGCGAATTTGGCGACGGAGTAGGGCATCCCCTTCCAGGGTGGTTGTCTTGGAAGCTGGTGCGGCTACTCCATAAAATAATGGGGTTTCTTCCGTAGGCTTTCTCTGCTGAGGCCATCAGTACACCCTCTTTTACTCTCCATACCATCAGTCCCTTTTCGAATCTTGCCCATGGGCTTTTATCCATACGTGGATAGGCGACAAGGCTCATCGATAGGTAGTTCTGCAGGTCGTCAAAGCTTCTGCTAGCGAGCTCGATGCGTACGTGGTTTAGCTTTCCTTTCGCAAAGAAGAAGGTTACCAGCCGAGCTTGGATGTTGTTGTAAGCGGTACTGATATGAGCGGAGCATAGGTAGTCGTCATTCTTATCAATGCGCTCGCGATCACCCAAGTTGCCATAACACTTCAGCTTGTGGCCGCGTGCCTGCATGTCGCTGATAACCGATGCTTGGTCACGCTCCGAATAGAGATCGGGCGCTTCGACGTAGTGAGGTGTCCCAATCCGGTTATACCAGTCAGAAATGATGTGCTTGTACTGCAGGGGGAGTCTGTCGTAGGTCATGAGACCTGCCGCGAATAACACGACAGCGAGCAAGGCTGCTTTCAGATATCTCATTTGGCTTCCATTCCAGTAGGGGCGCGCGTTACTCGCGCGCACAAAAAAGGGCTTACCTTTCGGTAAACCCTTGTTTTGTTTGGTGGCTACGCAGGGACTTGAACCCCGGACCCCAGCATTATGAATGCTATGCTCTAACCAGCTGAGCTACGTAGCCGAGTGGCGCGCATTATTCGCGTCTTGGGGTTGGGTGTCAACCCTGTTTTGCGAAAATTTCTGCGCGCGATCAATCGCTTACACGTTAAAGCGGAAATGCATGACGTCGCCGTCTTTAACGATGTAGTCCTTGCCTTCCAGTCGCCATTTGCCGGCTTCTTTGGTGCCGGCTTCGCCCTTGTACTGAATGAAGTCGTTGTAGGCGATGACTTCGGCGCGGATAAAGCCTTTTTCGAAGTCGGTGTGGATCACGCCAGCGGCCTGTGGGGCAGTGGCGCCGACGCGGACGGTCCAGGCGCGGACTTCTTCGACGCCGGCGGTGAAGTAGGTCTGCAGGTTGAGCAGTTCATAGCCCGCGCGGATTACTCGGTTCAGGCCGGGTTCTTCGAGACCCAGGGCTTCGAGGAACATGTCTTTTTCTTCGCCATCATCCAGCTCGGCGATTTCTGCTTCGATCTTGTTACATACCGGCACCACAGGAGCGCCTTCGGCGTCAGCAATGGCCTGGACGATGTCGAGCAGTGGGTTGTTCTCAAAGCCGTCCTCGGCAACGTTGGCGATGTACATCACCGGCTTGCTGGTGAGCAGGTGGAAGCCGCGTACCAGTTGCTTCTCGTCGTCACCCAGGGTCTTCATCAGGGTGCGCGCTGGCTTGCCTTCGCTGAAGTGGGGGATGAGCTTTTCCAGCAGGGCTTTCTGGGCGACCGCTTCTTTGTCGCCGCCCTTGGCATTACGAGTGGTCTTCTGCAGCTGCTTTTCGCAGCTGTCGAGGTCGGCGAAGATCAGTTCGAGGTCGATGATTTCGATATCGCGTTTGGGGTCGACGCTGTTGGCGACGTGAATCACGTTGTCGTCTTCAAAGCAGCGCACCACGTGGGCGATGGCGTCGGTTTCGCGGATGTTGGCGAGGAACTTGTTGCCCAGGCCTTCACCCTTTGATGCGCCTTCCACCAGGCCGGCGATATCGACGAATTCCATGGTGGTGGGCAGGATGCGCTTGGGGTTGACGATGGCCGCCAGCGCCGCGAGGCGTGGGTCGGGCATCGGCACAATGCCGCTGTTCGGCTCGATGGTGCAGAACGGAAAGTTCTCGGCCGCAATACCGGATTTGGTGAGGGCGTTGAACAGGGTGGACTTGCCGACGTTGGGCAGGCCGACGATGCCGCAGTTGAATCCCATGGTGTTGTCCCTCGCGCGAATGGCGGTAAAGAGTTAGGAGGTGGCTTTCTGGCTGTGCAGCTTGTGCATGGCCTTGCTCCAGTCGCCTGCGAGTATTTCCGGCAGGGTGCCTAGGGCAAAGTCGATGCTGGTATCCAGCAGTTCCTGTTCGCTGCGTGGTGCGCGGCCGAGGACGAAGTTGGAGACCATGCTGCTGTGCCCGGGATGGCCGATGCCAAGCCGCAGGCGGTAAAAATTATTCTGATTGCCGAGTTGGGCGATGATGTCGCGCAGCCCGTTATGTCCGCCGTGCCCGCCACCCAGTTTGAGTTTGGCGACGCCGGGGGGCATGTCGAGTTCGTCGTGGGCCACCAGAATGGCTTCCGGCGGGATGCGGAAGAAATTCGCCAATGCCGCTACGGCCTGGCCGCTGCGGTTCATAAAGGTGGTGGGGATCAGCAGGCGAACGTCGCGGCCCTGATGGCTGAATTTGCCAACCAGGCCAAAATACTTTTTGTCGAGGCTCAGGTTGATGCGCTGGCTATCCGCCAGGCGCTCAACGAAAAGGGCCCCTGCATTATGCCGAGTCTGGTCGTATTCAGGGCCGGGGTTACCCAGGCCAACGATCAGTTGTACGGCAGTCATGTCAGGAGCCCTTTTGTGGAAATAGCTCGGCAGAATCGCATACCGAGCTGGTTTCCGACACTGCGAGGATTACTCGGCAGCACCTTCGTCTTTAGCAACGCGGGAGGCGTGGATGTTAGCCACTGCCAGGTCGTTACCGTGAGCCAGTGCAACCAGCTCAACGCCTTTCGGCAGTTTCAGGTCGGCCAGGTGAACGATCTGACCCACTTCAACGGCAGCCATGTCGACTTCGATGAATTCCGGCAGGTCTTTCGGCAGGCAGGAAACTTCTACTTCAGCCAGGACGTGGGAGACTTCGCCGCCTTGCTGCTTAACGCCAACCGAAGTTTCTTGGTTGATGAAGTGCAGGGGAACGATAGCGGTCAGTTTCTGGCCAGCGACTACGCGAACGAAGTCAGCATGCAGTACGTAGCCTTTGGCTGGGTGGCGCTGCAGGGCTTTGATGATCACGCTTTCGTTGCTGCCGGCTACGTTCAGGCTCAGCACGTGGCTGTAGGCTGCTTCGTTTTCCAGCAGTTTGGCCAGTTCTTTGGCCAGCAGGCTGATCGATTGTGGAGCTTTTTCGCCACCGTAAATTACGGCAGGAACCATGGCAACGTTACGACGCAGGCGGCGGCTCGCACCTTTCCCCAGGTCGGAACGCACTTCGGCATTCAGGGCAAATTCAGTCATTTCACTTCTCCAAAATAACCAAACCGTCCGTTACGCTTGCGACCAGCGACGGGACGGTTGGTTGAAAAGCCTTGCCATCAGGGCAGGGCGTTTGCGCTCAGGGCGTATTCCGAATTAACGGAACATCGCGCTGATCGATTCTTCATTGCTGATGCGGCGGACCGCTTCAGCGACTACCGGGGCGATGTCCAGTTGGCGAATACGCGAACAGGACTGCGCAGCGGCTGACAGCGGGATGGTGTTGGTCACCACCAGCTCGTCGAGTACGGATTTTTCAATGTTTTCGATGGCACGGCCAGACAGTACAGCGTGTGTGGCGTAGGCGAAGACTTTCGATGCGCCGTGTTCTTTCAGCGCTTTCGCCGCATGGCACAGGGTGCCGGCGGTATCCACCATGTCATCGACCAGGATACATGTGCGGCCTTCCACGTCACCGATGATGTGCATCACTTCGGAGTGGTTGGCTTTTTCACGACGCTTGTCGATGATTGCCAGATCAACACCCAAGGACTTGGCCACGGCACGCGCACGCACCACACCACCAATATCCGGGGAGACGATCATCATGTTTTCAAAGCGTTGGTCTTCAATGTCATCCACCAAAACTGGTGAGCCGTAGATGTTATCTACCGGGATATC
>NZ_JAUYGD010000022.1 GCF_030690725.1 Pseudomonas sp.
CCTGATCCCATCCCGAACTCAGTAGTGAAACGATGCATCGCCGATGGTAGTGTGGGGTTTCCCCATGTGAGAGTAGGTCATCGTCAAGCACCTACACCAAAACCCCCGATCAGGAAACTGGTCGGGGGTTTTACTTTGTGCCGCGAAAAACGGACAGAATGCTATGTAAGGGCACGCCCAAGAGCGTGCCAGGATATTCAGTTGATTGCATCGCTCAGTGCTTTTGCCGGCACATATTTAACGACTTTCTTTGCTGCAATTTGCAAGGCTTGACCTGTTTGAGGGTTGCGGCCGGTACGGGCGGGGCGCTCGCTCACTTTGAATTTACCAATCCCCGGTAGAGTGATTTCGTCATTGTTTTCCAGTGCGTCGCTGACGATTTCACTCAACTGCTCGAGTGCGGCGCGTACGGTGTTTTTCGGCGTGTCTATGGCTTCTGCAATATCGCTGATCAGTTGGTCTTTGGTCATCGCCATGGTGCTGCTCCTTGGTTCGGATATGGGTGGGAGGCCGTGCTGCAAGTGTGCCATAAGCTGCTGGGATGAGGCGTAGCAGTGGGGCGGAGCTTTATATCGCTCTGTCATCGGTAGTCTATGCTGATGCTACTTGGCCATTGTCCTGGAGAGCCAGCATGCTTCGTGCCTTCGCTGATTTAGGGTTTCGTTGGAAAATTGCGTTACCGATTATGCTGCTGGCGATTTTGCTGGTTTCGATGGGCATTTTGGGGATGCGAGGCATCACTCAGGTTGCAGATTCAAGTACGAAACTGACAAATCGATTCTTGCCGGGGATCAGTCTACTGCTGAATGCTGATCGTGATCTCTATCAGGCGTTTGTTGCTGAGCGCAGCTTGCTTGATGAGGGCGCGGGTGCGCATGCTGAGGTGTTGACTGCCGCGCATGCAGAAAACCTGCAGCAGGCTTATGACCGCGTTCATAAATTCGCGGATATGCAGCCTGGTAGTGAGGCGATGCAATTGGTCGCGCAGTTCGATGTGGGTTTTGAACGGTGGAAGGCCACTTCACAAAAGGTCTTGCAATTGGCTTCTAGTGATCCGCAAGCAGCCAGTGTGTTGAGCTTTGGCGGCAGTGAAGAGCAGTTTGAGGTGATGCGTACTGCTATCGACAAGTTGGGTGAGATGGATGATGCGGCGGCTAATGCTGAAGGGCTAGCAGCTATTAACCTGGGTGAAACCTTGAGCTGGCAGCAAGGCGTGATTATTGCCATCGGCTTGGTTGTTTGCCTTGTGCTAGTGGTTGGTTTTCCAATTCTGGTCACTGGGCCTTTGCATAATCTGCTTAATCGTATTGAGCAAATTGCTGATGGTGATGGCGATCTGCGGGTGCGTCTGGACGTTTTATCTAATGATGAGTTGGGCAAGCTCAGTCATGCGTTCAATCGCTTTCTCGATAAATTGCAGCCGTTAATTAAGGAGGTCGGCCGGGTTACCGGGGAAGTCGAAAGTTCTGCGCAAAGTCTGGCGGGGATGGCCGCAGCCAATGATCGATTGATTAGCAGTGAGCATGCGGCAGTTGATCAGGTCAGCACAGCAGCAACGGAGATGAGCTCTGCGGTGCATGAAGTGGCGCGTAATGCGCAAAATGCAGCTGATGCTGCTCGTAGTGCTGAAGCCCAGTCACGAGAGGGCGCGCAAGTGGTGGGTGCCACGATCAACTCGATTCGCCAGTTAGCGCAAGAAGTTGAAAGTGCATCGGCAACCATTCAGACCCTTGAGCAAGAGGCTGCCAATATCGGTGCGGTTTTGGCTGTTATCAGGGGCATTGCAGAGCAAACCAACTTGTTGGCACTAAATGCGGCCATTGAAGCTGCGCGTGCCGGAGAGCAGGGGCGCGGCTTTGCGGTTGTGGCTGATGAGGTGCGTGCATTGGCTGCACGTACGCAGGAGTCGACCAAGGACATCCAGGTGATGATCGAGCGCTTGCAAATCGGTGTGCAGAATGCGGTTAAAGCCACTCATTCTGGTAGTAGTAAGGCAAGGCAAAGTGTCGAGCAGGCGGCTGGAGTGGATCAGGCGCTCACTGATACCAGTGACTCGGTGCAGCGCATCAATGACATGACAGCGCAGATCGCAACTGCCTGCGAAGAGCAGAGCAGCGTGACCGAAGAGATTGCACGCAATATCAGCGACATTCGTGATCTGTCCAATGAGGCGGCGCAAACCTCCGAGCAGAGTGCCCAAGCCAGCCAGCGGCTATCGGAGTTGTCGCATGGTTTGAGCAACCTGGTTGGCCGGTTTCGTGTGTAGTGTGCGTTTCAATTAGCTAAGTGTTTGAAACGGTTGTAACTTCGGTTTAAGCCGGTACAATGGCGCGGCTCGCTTCCTGCGAGCTGCGTTATGGTGGCCCTGCCGGTCCCCTCGCAACGATCAGCCGTGAACCCGGTCAGGCCTGGAAGGGAGCAGCCGCAGCGGTGACATTGTGTGCCGAGGTGTGGCTGGTGGGGTTGCCTCCAATCTCTTGTGTGTCGGCTTATTCCTTCGAGTCGATTCGTATCTTTGCTAAAAACTCATTTATCGCATATTAGGCATTCGCGCTTGGCGTGACTGTGTTCCATTGCTTTCGAAAGCCGATTGGCTGGACTGTTGATGTCCTGGCTTGCGCGATTGGCCGAATAAAGCTCGCTTGTTGAATGGTTTTCACGCGCTGATGCAGTTGAGTTGAGATTTCAAGGTAAGCGGCCCTGCTGGTTAGCAGGGCGCTAGCCGGTCTTAGCTTGTGTGGTAGCTAAGCACGCTGTCCTGTTCCTTCAGTGCTTTACGCATATCCGCTGGGATGCTGCCGGAGCGCATGGCGAGTTCCAGGCGGATGTCTTCCAGGCTTTGGGCGAAGGCTTGTGGGTCTGTGCGCTGGGCTGCGCTGAGTACGCGGCTGTATGCGGTGGCGTCGCTGGCATCCAGCAGAGAGAGAACAACCCCGCCATCGGGGCGGGGCGGGCTGAATGTAGCGCGCAGCGGGGCAAACAGCTGCTCAACGAGTTCGCGGTTAATGTTGTCCATGACCATGCTCCATCCTGAGGGTGATAGCTTCAGACCCCGAAGATGCTCGATGGTTCGCGGACCTCGTTAATCAGGCAGTCAGTGACTGCCGGGCGCGCTCGATGACCTGTTCCAAGTGGGCGCCGCTGTACTGGCCGGGGTACAGGCGCTGGCTGTGCTTGGCGATGCCGGCATCGTTGACGATGGTGAAGCTGAAGCTGCCTTTACGGGCGGCCAGGATGCGGCAGTCAAAAGGTGCAAATGCACTAGAGAGGGTGCGAATAGCATCCTGAATTTGGTGTTGAGTATTCATTTTTTTGGTATTTCCTAAAACAACAGGCGCGTCATTGCGCTAAATAAAGCTCCAGGCTGTCGACTTAAGTGGTCGATTGCATGTGCAGATAGGAGCGGGACTGCGCGCACAAGTTCCCATAGTGGTTACGCTGTGCGGGTCGGTACTTCGGAGGCGGGCTTGAGTCGGCGCTTGCGCGGGACGGCCAGATCAGTCAGCAGGTTGGGATATGGGCTAGAGCTGTGCGGCATTACCCTTGGGTGATGCGCTCTTACCTGGAAACCATCGAGGGGGCCAAAAGGCCTGATTGACTTACAGCGTGGTACGAACGGGGCACATGATACCCGCCTGGTTAATTTTTCGCCAGTTTATTTGCAGGCAATGCTGCAGGCTTGCCATTAGTGGGCTGCGCATCGGATGCAATTTGCCCCATGCTCCGTTAGGATTAGCCCCACTTTTGCTTTCCTCTCGTGACGGGTTTCGATGAGTTATCAGGTTCTTGCACGCAAGTGGCGTCCGCGCTCGTTCAACGAAATGGTTGGCCAGACGCATGTGCTCAAGGCGCTGATCAATGCGCTCGATAGCCAGCGTCTGCACCATGCCTATTTGTTCACGGGTACCCGTGGTGTGGGCAAAACCACCATTGCGCGGATTATTGCCAAGTGCCTGAATTGCGAGACGGGCATCAGCTCGACGCCTTGTGGTGTTTGTTCGATTTGCAAAGAGATCGATGAGGGTCGCTTTATTGATCTGATCGAAGTCGATGCTGCCAGCCGTACCAAGGTCGAAGACACCCGCGAGTTGCTCGACAACGTGCAGTACTCACCGAGCCGTGGACGCTTCAAGGTCTACCTGATCGACGAAGTGCACATGCTTTCCACCAGTTCCTTCAACGCGCTGTTGAAGACCCTGGAAGAGCCACCACCCCACGTCAAATTCCTCCTGGCGACCACTGACCCGCAGAAGCTGCCGGTCACGGTGTTGTCGCGCTGCTTGCAGTTCTCACTGAAGAATATGCCGCCGGAGCGGGTGGTTGATCACCTCACCCATGTTCTGGCAGCGGAAAACATTCCGTTCGAAAATGACGCGCTTTGGTTGCTCGGGCGCGCGGCCGACGGCTCTATGCGCGATGCGATGAGTTTGACCGATCAGGCGATTGCCTTTGGTGAGGGTAAGGTGCTGGCCGCCGATGTGCGCGCCATGCTCGGTACGCTTGATCATGGGCAGGTCTATGGTGTGTTGCACGCTCTGCTGGAGGGTGATGCGCGCGCTTTGATTGAGGCTGTACGGCATCTGGCGGAGCAGGGGCCGGACTGGAATGGCGTATTGTCCGAGATGCTCAATGTGCTGCACCGGGTGGCCATTGCCCAGGCGCTGCCCGAAGCGGTGGATAACGGCCAGGGTGATCGTGAGCGGGTGCTTGAGTTGGCTCGGGTTCTGCCCAGCGAGGACGTGCAGTTCTATTATCAGATGGGCTTGATAGGGCGCCGCGATCTGCCGTTGTCGCCTGACCCGCGCAGCGGCTTCGAGATGGTGCTGTTGCGTATGTTGGCCTTCCGCCCGGCGGATACCCACGATGCGCCGAGGGTGGCGCTAAAGCCGCTGGGGATTAGTCAGGCCACTGCTGATCCTTCGACCAACCCAGTGGCCGGTGCGGCTATCGCTGCACCGGTCAGCGTACCTGTTGCGACTTCTCCTGCGCTACAGCCGGCTCCTGTTATAGATGCTGCCGTTGTCGCGCCTGTGGTGATCCCTGAGATGCCGGCAGCCGTCATGCCGCACGTGCAGGCAGAGCCTAAGGTTGCCGAAATGGTTGCGGCGCAGCCTTCGTCGGTCGAAATTGCACCTGCACCTGCACCTGCCGCCGCTACTGTTGTTGATCTGCCCTGGGAAGAGCAGGTTCAGGCGCCGGTTGCTGAGGTGGCTGAACCTGTCGCGACTATTGCTCCAGAAGTGATTGCTGAGACAGTGCAGCCCGTAGTGCTTGAGTCGCAGCCGGTTGAGTCTGTGCAGCTACCTGATACGGATGACGATGAGCCGCCGCTGGGTGACTACGACTATGTCGAGATGGACGCCGAGTCGTTTGATTACGATTTTGATGCAGTAGAGCGCAGCGCATCTGCAGAGCCGGAAGTCTTGCCGGCGGCGCAGCCGGCGACCGGGCTGGCGGCTGACTGGCTGGAGTTGTTCCCGAAGCTCGGCTTGTCCGGGATGACCGGCAGCATCGGCGCCAACTGCACCCTGATCAGTATTGAGGGCGATAACTGGTTGCTGCACCTGGACCCTGCGCATTCTGCGCTGTTCAACCCAACCCAGCAGCGGCGCCTGAATGATGCGCTCAATCAGTTTCACGGGCGTGAGCTCAAGGTATTGATCGAGCTGTGCAAGCCTGAGCAGGAGACGCCGGCGCAGGCGGCGGCGAGTAAGCGCGCCAATCGCCAGCGCGAGGCCGAGGCTTCGATCCATCAGGACCCGATTATTCAACAAATGATTCAACAGTTTGCCGCGGTTATCCGCGCGGACAGCATTGAACCCCTAGATACTCCCGTTAACCCCTAATTACCGAGGACTTACACCATGATGAAAGGTGGCATGGCCGGCCTGATGAAGCAGGCACAGCAGATGCAGGAAAAAATGCAGAAGATGCAGGAAGAGCTGGCAAACGCCGAAGTAACCGGTCAATCCGGTGCTGGGCTGGTCAGCGTGGTCATGACTGGGCGTCACGACGTCAAGCGTGTCAGCTTGGATGACAGCCTGATGCAGGAAGATAAGGAGATCCTCGAAGACCTGATCGCCGCTGCGGTAAACGATGCCGTGCGCAAGGTTGAGCAGAACAGTCAGGACAAGATGTCCGGTATGACTGCCGGCATGCAGTTGCCTCCAGGCTTCAAGATGCCGTTCTAAACGGCCATCCGCCGGCGCCGTATTGCGGCGCTGGTAGTCGGTGTGGGTATCCTCAGCCCACACCGGCTGTGCCTTGCTCTGTCGGGGCTCAATAGCCCGATAGGGTTTTGTTGGTAAGAGTTGTAGCCGTCGAGTACCTCCCCATGAGTTTCAGTCCGCTGATCCGCCACCTGATCGATTCCCTGCGCATTCTTCCCGGCGTTGGGCAGAAGACTGCTCAGCGTATGGCCTTGCAGATGCTTGAGCGGGATCGCTCCGGTGCCTTGCGCCTGGCCCAGGCGCTGACGCAGGCGATGGAAGGGGTCGGCCACTGCAAGCAGTGTCGTAGTCTGAGCGAGGACGAGGTGTGCCAGCTGTGTCTGGACCCGCGGCGCGATGACAGCCTGCTGTGCGTGGTTGAGGGGCCGATGGATGTGTATGCGGTCGAGCACACCGGGTTTCGCGGGCGCTACTTTGTGCTCAAGGGGCATTTGTCGCCGCTCGACGGTCTCGGCCCAGAAGCGATTGGTATTCCCGAGCTACTGGCGCGGATTGCTGCCGGCAGTTTTACCGAGGTGATTCTGGCCACCAACCCGACTGTAGAAGGCGAGGCCACCGCCCATTACATCGCTCAACTGCTGGCGGGTAAAGGTCTGATTGCCTCGCGCATTGCCCACGGCATGCCGCTGGGGGGCGAGCTGGAGTTGGTTGATGGGGGCACCCTGGCGCATTCGATTGCCGGGCGCCGACCTATCCAGCTCTAGACTCGCGAGTTGTCGGCGGCTTGATCGCCCTGATGCATGGCGTAATCCTCTTCTTGTAAACCAAGCAAGCGCTTGGTAATTTCCCTGAAACCTCAGTGGGAATACCTCATGTCTGCCTTTCAGGAATATTTCGACGAATCCCACCAGTTGGTGCGTGATTCGGTCAGGCGCTTTGTCGAGCGCGAAATTCTGCCGCATATCAATGATTGGGAGGAGGCCGAGGAGTTTCCTCGCGAGCTCTACCTCAAGGCCGGGGCGGCGGGGATTCTCGGGATTGGCTATCCAGAGGCTTTTGGCGGCAGTCATGAAGGTGATGTCTTTGCCAAAGTCGCGGCCAGCGAGGAGTTGATGCGCTCAGGTTCTGGCGGTCTAGTAGCAGGCCTCGGCTCGCTGGATATCGGTTTGCCGCCGGTGGTGAAGTGGGCCAAACCGGAGCTGCGCGAGCGCATCGTGCCGCAAGTGCTGGCCGGTGAAAAAATCATGGCGTTGGCAGTGACCGAGCCGTCCGGTGGCTCGGATGTGGCCAATCTGAAAACCCGCGCGGTGCGCGATGGCGACTTCTACCGCGTCAGCGGCAGCAAAACCTTTATCACCAGTGGCGTGCGCGCGGATTACTACACCGTTGCCGTGCGTACCGGCGGCGATGGCTATGGCGGCGTCAGCCTGCTGCTGGTAGAGAAGGGTACGCCTGGTTTTACCGTGGGGCGCAAGCTGAAGAAAATGGGCTGGTGGGCATCGGATACGGCGGAGTTGTTCTTTGACGACTGCAGGGTGCCGGTAGGCAACTTGATCGGTGCAGAGAACATGGGCTTCGCCTGCATCATGGCCAACTTTCAGAGCGAGCGGTTATCGCTGGCGATCATGGCCAATATGACGGCGCAGTTGGCGCTTGAAGAAGCATTGAAATGGGCCAAAGAACGCGAAGCGTTCGGCAAGCCTATTGGCAAGTTCCAGGTGCTTAAGCATCGTCTGGCGGAAATGGCGACCCAGCTTGAAGTGTCGCGCGACTTTACCTATCGGCAAGCGGCGAAGATGGCGGCGGGTAAAAGCGTGATCAAGGAAATATCCATGGCCAAAAACTTTGCCACTGATATTGCTGATCGACTGACCTACGATGCGGTGCAGATCATGGGGGGCATGGGTTATATGCGCGAAAGCCTGGTGGAGCGGCTGTACCGCGATAACCGCATTCTGTCGATTGGTGGTGGCTCGCGTGAAATCATGAACGAAATCATCAGCAAGCAGATGGGCTTATAAAACAGGCAGGTTTTCCAAGCGTCAGATAAAACAAACCCCGCGAGCGCGGGGTTTGTTTTAAAGCAGGACAGGGGCTTAGGCCACCTGTACCTCTTCAGCTTGCATACCTTTCTGACCGCGAGCGGCCACGTAGGTAACAGTCTGGCCTTCTTTCAGGCTTTTGAAACCGTCGCTTTGGATGGCTTTAAAGTGAACGAAGAGGTCATCGCCGCCGTTAGTCGGGGTAATGAAGCCGAAGCCTTTCTCATCGTTGAACCATTTGACGGTGCCAGTTTCGCGATTTGCCATGGTGTGTCTCTTAAATCGATACGAAGTGCGGTGCCAGAGTGCTCATAGCACCTATGCGGTTTTGCTGATAACTACAAGTCAGCTCAGCCATAATAGGCCGTTTTTACGGGAAGTGTTGGGTTTAACGTTAATTATTCATATTTTTCTCTGCCCATACTTCGTAAAGGCCCTATTTACCTGGGCTGCAGGGCGGTTAGGTATCTGCTAAATGCTGTTGCCGGTAACGATTTATGGCCAGTTTTGCCTGCTGAAGCGGTAACTTGGCCCAAGTAAAACGCCCCGGCGCTCTTGAAAAGCACCGGGGCGTTTGTGTTTCTGTCTGCTTTTCGCCGTGCTATGCCGAGCTGCGTAAGCGGGCCAGATCGCGCAATGGTGGCGCGCCGAACAGGCGGCTGTATTCGCGGCTGAACTGCGACGGACTTTCATAGCCGACGCGGTAACTGGCTGAAGCCGCTTCCAGCCCTTCGCAAAGCATCAGGCGCCGTGCTTCCTGCAGGCGTAGCTGTTTCTGATACTGCAGGGGGCTGAGAGCCGTGACGGCCTTGAAACGGTGATGCAGGGTTGAGGTGCTTAGGTTGACTTCGCGGGCCAGGTCCTCAATGCGCAGGGGCTGGTCGAAATGCAAATTCAGCCATTCGATGGCGCGGTTGATGCGCTGGCCCTGGCTGTCGGCAATGGCGATTTCGTGCAGGCGATGGCCCTGTGGGCTGTGCAGCAGTCGGTAGAAAATCTCGCGCAGGGCCAGCGGTGCAAGCATGGCGATATCGCGCGGGGTTTCCAGCAGTCGCAGCAGGCGCAATACCGCGTCGAGCAACTGGGTATCCAGGCGATCCAGATACAGCGCCCGACGTGGCCCAGGATTAGGTACGCCGATGGGGCCGCTGTCGGCGATCAGGCTGGTGATCAGCGCTGGATCAATATCCAGACGCAGGCTCAGGTAGGGTTGCTCGGGGGTTGCGCCGATCACCTGGCCGGTAACCGGCAGGGTGACTGAGGCCACCAGGTAGTTCAGCGGGTCGTAGGTGTACTGCTCCTCGCCGAGGCGCACATCCTTGCTGCCCTGGGCAATGATGCACAGGCATGGCCGGTACAACGTCGGTATCGGCAGGCTGGGCTGGGTTGCGTAGGCCAGATCGAGGCCGGCAATGGCACTGTTATGTAGGCCGTCAGCCGGGCACTGGCGTTGGATCAGTGCGGCCAGTTCGGTTTGGCGCAGCGCCAGGTTGTCGTCGAGGACTAACGGGCTGATGGAAGATGTCATGGGCGTGGCTCCTGCTGCTGGCTTGCAGGTTATCCCGGTTTTTCAGGCAAGTCTGCGCTGCAGATAAGGCGCTGCAGGATCAGGCAATAATTCGCCAGAATTAGGCAAACGGCCAAGATTTATGGGTTATCAGTGCAATATTGAGCTATTCATGGACTGCGCTCGGTAAGTCTTACCAAATTAACGGGTTGCAGCTTTAGGCAATAATTCGCCAGAAATCGTCTAACCCTGAATGCGCCATCTCATTGAATCTGTTGTTGTCGCGGCAACCCTTGCCGCTTACCAGCAGAGGATTCGGCCATGTTGAATATCCAAGACAAAGTCATTCTGATCACCGGCGCCAGCAGCGGTATCGGCGAGGCCTGCGCACGTTTGCTGGCCGAGAAGGGCGCGCGGCTGTTGCTCGGCGCGCGGCGTACCGAGCGCCTGGAGCAGTTGGTCGGCGAGATCCGTGAGGAAGGCGGTAACGCCGATTATCGTCGTCTGGACGTAACCAGCCAGGCTGACACCCAGGCATTTGTCGACGCTGCCCTGGCGCAGCACGGCCGCATTGATGTGCTGATCAACAACGCCGGAGTCATGCCGCTGTCGCGCCTGGATGTGCTGAAGGTCGATGAGTGGAACCGCATGATCGACGTGAATATCCGTGGCGTGCTGCACGGCATCGCTGCCGCGTTACCGGTGATGCAGCGTCAGCGCAGTGGTCAGTTCGTCAATATCGCCTCTATTGGCGCCTACAGCGTGGTGCCGACTGGTGCGGTGTATTGCGCAACCAAGTATGCGGTGCGCGCCATCTCCGAAGGCTTGCGCCAGGAGGTGGGCGGCGATATTCGCGTGACCCTGGTGTCGCCGGGCGTGGTCGAGTCGGAGCTGGCCGAGAGCATTTCCGATGAGTCGAGCCGTGAAGCGATGAAGGCCTTTCGCAAGGTCGCCATCACCCCGGATGCGATTGCTCGCGCGATTGCTTATGCGGTCGAGCAGCCGGCGGATGTCGACGTCAGCGAGCTGATCGTGCGGCCGACTGCCAGCCCTTATTGAGTCGCATATCTGGGGAGCAAGCCGATGCTAAGTCATAGCGCAGTGCTGCAAGCCAGGGCAGGACGCACCGAGCAGTTGGGGGTGTGTCTGCATGGTTTGGCTGAGGCCATGCAAATCATCCCCGGTTGCCTGGGGGTTGAGCTGCAGCAGCTGCCGGATGATGCGGCGCAGTGGCAGTTGCAGAGCCGTTGGCAATCGACAGCGGCGTTGCAGGGATTCTTCGCCACGCCGCTGTTGCAGCAGACGTTCGACCAGGCACTGCAGCAAGGCCTGCTGCAGCGCTTGCAGTGTGAGGCCGCTTGAACAGCAGAACGCCCCGGCACGCTTGGCGTATCGGGGGCGTTTTGTTGTAACGCAGGTTACTTGAGGTTGGCTTTCAGCGCTGCTGAGGCTTGTTGCATGGCGCTTTGCGTACCGGGAATCTGGCTGATCACATTGAGCAGACCGAAATCGTGAATCATGCCGTTGTAGCGCACGGAGGTGACGTTGACCCCAGCTGCATCCAGCTTGCGCGCATAGGCTTCACCTTCATCACGCAGCACGTCGAACTCGGCGGTTTGCACCAGGGCAGGCGGCAAGCCTTTCAGTTGCTCCACCGATGCCTGCAGCGGCGAGGCGTAGATCTCGGCGCGCTGTTTCGGGTCGGTGGTGTAGTTATCCCAGAACCACTGCATCAGGATCTTGCTGAGGAAGTGACCGTCGGCGAACTGGTTATAGGAGGCGTTGTTGAAGTTGGCGTCGGTTACCGGCCACAGCAGCAGCTGGAATTTGATCGCCGGGGTGCCTTTGTCCTTGGCCATCAGGCTGACCACGGCGGCCATATTGCCGCCCACGCTGTTACCGGCTACCGCCAGACGCTTGCCATCGACACCAATCTGCGCGCCGTTCTGCGCTACCCATTGGGTTGCGGCGTAGGCCTGGTTGATTGCGGTCGGGTACTTGGCTTCTGGTGACGGGGTGTAATCGACATACACCGCCGCCGCGCCAGAGCCCACTACCAGGTCATGGATCAGGCGTTCGTGGGTCGGGTAGTCGCCCAGCACCCAGCCGCCACCGTGGAAGAACATGAACACCGGCAGCGTGCCGTTGGCATCAGCCGGGCGCACAACTTTGAGCTGGATCGACTGGCCATCGATTTCGATGGTCTTGTCGGCCACTTTGATGCCCGATACATCGACCTTGACCCCAGCCTGCGCGCCGACCAATACGGCGCGGGCATCTTTCGGGCTTAGCTGTTCGAGGGGCTTGCCACCGCCAGCGGCGAGGGCATTGAGGAAACCTTGAGTATTGCGCTCCACCCCGGGGCTACCAGCGGCAAACGCGCTGTTGACGGCAAGGGCGAGTACGGCGATCGACAAACCTTGTTTGATGTTCATGTGCGGCCTCCTGGGGCGGGCCGCTGGCTGGCAGCGGCCGGGTGGTGGGTAGTTTGGGCTTAGTCGATCAGCGTCAGGGTGACGTCGATATTGCCGCGGGTGGCGTTGGAGTAAGGGCAGACGAGGTGCGCACGGTCGATCAGGGTTTGCGCTTGCTCGCGGTCCATGCCTGGCAGGCTGATGCGCAATTCGACTTCGATGCCGAAACCGTTGGGGATCGCGCCGATGCCCACTACACCTTCAATCGATGCGTCTGCTGGCATGGCCAGCTTGTCGCGGCCAGCGACGAACTTCATCGCGCCGATAAAGCAGGCCGAGTAGCCCGCAGCGAACAGCTGCTCTGGGTTAGTGCCCGCACCGCCTGCACCGCCGAGTTCTTTCGGGGTGGTCAGGGCGACGTCGAGTACGCCGTCGGAGGAGATGGCACGGCCGTCACGGCCGCCGGTGGCTTCTGCGTAGGCACGGTAAGCGATGGTTTGAATCGACATGGCGGTAATCCTCAAAAGCTGTTTGGGTTGGTTTGTTTAAAGCGTTGCGGTGTCGGGTGGTGATCAACCTTCGTGGCTGATCAGCCAGTTCGGGTAAAGGCCTTTGCCGTCTGTCTGGCTGTCGTCAGCCAGAACTGGGGCGGAAAGGGCGAGCAGGGCGGTGAAAGCGATCAGGATTTTCATAACGGTTCTCCACGACAGTCAGGTTGTTGGGTGGGTGAAGACAGCTGCAGGTTTGGTGGTCTTTCGCGCTAATGTTTTGTGCGCTAATCAGTTTCATGGGGCGAACTCTAGTGCGCATTAATTTAGCGCGCAAGATATATTTTTGAACATTTAGCGATAAGCGTTGCTTTGTTCGGGCATAAGCGAGGATTGGCGTGCTGTTGCGCGATGTTTTCGAGGGCGACGGCAGGGTGAAATTGTTGTGCGGAGCGAGGAGGTGACGGGGGCGCGTGACGCGATTTGTGCGGCAAGACCGCTGGGGCGGGCGACAGGTCTGTCGCCCAGGTGCTTACACGGCTTGCTGCAGGCTGCTGCGTAGGGCGACTAGCTCAGCCTTGAGCGCGCCGAGCTCCGCAGCGGATTGCTGAGTGGCGGTAAGGATGCAGCCGGGGATGCGTTTGGCCTGTTCGCGCAGGTTGCGGCCCTTGTCGGTGAGGAACAGTTCGACCACACGCTCGTCGACACTGCTGCGGGTGCGCTTGAGCAGGCCTTCGGCTTCCAGGCGTTTGAGCAGTGGGGTGACGGAGCCGGGGTCGGTCAGCATACGGCTGCTGATATCGCTGACGGTGATGCCATCGCTTTCCCAGAGCACCATCATCGCCAAGTACTGCGGGTAGGTCAGGCCCAGTTCCTGCAGCAGTGGCTTGTAGACCTTGGTCAACAGCAGCGACGTCGAATACAAGGCAAAGCACAGCTGGTTATCGAGCAGCAGTTCGGCGCAAGGGTCTTGCGTGGCCATGGCATTCTCCAGCGGTACGGGACAGGTGCCGACAATTTATCGCGCCAACTACTGTTATGCCAATTGAATGCGCGCGGTATTCATCCCGCGCAGACAAACGTTAGGCATAAAAAATGGCCGGGAGCCATTTTTAACGTCGCACAGCGACGGCCCGCAGGGTGGCTGCCAGGGATGGCAGGCATAAAAAAGCCCCAGACACCTGCGGCGCTGGGGCTTGTGGGCTGGCCGATTACTCCACGGCAGCCTGGGCTTTCTTGCTTGAGCCTTTCGGCGCAAAGCGCGCGGCCAGGCGCATGGAAGCGGTCACCAGCCGTTGATAGAACGCCGGCCATAGGCGTTGCATGCCATCCAGGGCGTAGGCGTCCGGGCCGATCAGGATGCGCCGCTTGTTCGCCAGCGCGCCGTTGATGATTACCTGGGCGGCTTTCTCCGGCGTGGTGCGCAGCAACTGATCGTTGAACTGCTGGCGCGCCTTGTCGGCATCCTGGCCGGTGACGCTGCTCAGGCTGGCGTTCATCCGCGCGGTCTTGGCGATATTGGTCTTGATCCCGCCGGGGTGCACGCAGCTGGCCGATACACCGCAATCGGCCATGTCCAGCTCCTGGCGCAGCGACTCGGTAAAGCCGCGCACGGCGAACTTGCTGGCGTTGTAGGCGCTCATACCCGGTTGGGAAAACAGGCCGAAAACGCTGGAGACGTTGACGATATGGCCCTGGCCGCTGGCCTTGATATACGGCAGGAAGGCTTTTGTGCCGTTGACCACGCCCCAGAAGTTGATGTTCATGATCCATTCGTAGTCGGCGTAGTCGTTGCCTTCTACGGTGCCGCCCTGGGCTACGCCGGCGTTGTTGAAGATCGCGTTAACCCGGCCGAACTCGGCCACCACCTTATCCGCCCAGGCATGCACCGCTTCGCGGTCGGCAACGTTGACCAGGGTTTCGCTGACCTGCACACCGAGTTTGCGCGCCTGGGCGGCGGTTTCCGCCAGGCCTTCGGCATTCACATCGGAAAGTGCCAGTTGGCAACCCTGGCGGGCCAGACCGAAAGCCAGAGCGCGACCGATGCCGGAACCGGCGCCAGTGATGGCGGCTACCTTGTTTTCAAACGACTTCATGCGCTGGCCTCCTGGGCAGTCAACTGGATAGCGCTGTTCTGCGCCGGGTGTGCCGCGTGTTTACGGCTGAAATGATAGGCCGCTGGGTCAAAGTTGCGCGTCAGCAGGCGGAAACGCCAGGTAAAACCTGGCCATACCGTGCAATTACGGCCGCTGACAGGGTGCAGATACCAGCTGGTGCAGCCGCCGGCATTCCACACGGTGTTGCCCAGGCTGCCCTGCAGCTTGCCGTTGAATTGGTCCTGCACGGCCTGCTTGACCTCGAGGCTCTGCAGCTCTTGTTCGCCAACCAGCTTGAGTGCGCCGAGCACGTAATGGATCTGCGACTCGATCATATAGACCATCGAGTTGTGGCCCAGGCCCGTGTTCGGCCCCATCAGGAAGAACAGGTTGGGGAAGCCGGCAGTGAGGGTGCCTTTGTAGGCCTGCGGGCCTTCCGGCCAGGTGTCGAGCAGGTCGACGCCGCCACGGCCAAACACCACACCGCGTGGCAGCGGGTCGCTTGGGGTGAAACCGGTGCCGAAGATGATCGCGTCGATCTCGCGCTCTTTACCGTCCACGGTGCGGATGCTGCCGCTGCGGATTTCCTCAATGCCGTCGGTGATCAGGTCAACGTTGGGCTGGGTCAGCGCCGGGAAGTAATCGTTGGAGATCAGCACGCGCTTGCAGCCCATCAGGTAATCCGGGGTGACCTTGGCACGCAGGACCGGGTCCTTGATCTGCTTGTTGATGTACCACTTGCCGAATTTCTGGGCGAGGGTCATCACCTTGGGCAGCATGGCAAAGCCGATCACCCGGCTTTCCAGCAGGGCGTAGATGGTGCCGCGCCAGAGTTTCTGCAGCAGCGGAAAGCGCTTGAAGCGGTTGCGCTCACGCTCGCTGATGGCGCGGTCCGGCTTGGGCATGATCCACGGTGCGGTGCGCTGGTACAGATCGAGCTGGCTGACCTGCTTCTGGATCTGCGGCACGAACTGGATCGAGGAGGCGCCGGTGCCGATCACCGCGATGCGCTTGCCGGTGAGGTCATAGCTGTGATCCCACTGCTGCGAGTGGAAGATCTTGCCGGTGAAATCGCCCAGGCCCTTGAGCGCCGGAATCGATGGGGTGGACAACGCACCCATGCCGGAGACCACGAACTGTGCGGTGTAGCTGTTGCCGGCGCGATCATTGATCTGCCACAGCTCTTGCTGCTCATCCCAGGCCAGGCGGGTGATCTCGGTGTTCAGCTGAGTGTGGTTCTGCAGGCGGTACTTGGCCCAGCAACCTTCCAGATAACCCTGGATTTCCGGCTGCTTGGCGAACATGCGCGTCCAGTCGGGGTTTTGCTCGAAGGAGAACGAATACAGGTGCGATTGCACGTCACAGCCGCAGCCCGGGTAATTGTTCACTCGCCAGGTGCCGCCGACGCCGGCTTCTTTTTCAAACAGCAGGAAGTCATGTTCGCCGGCCTGCTTCAGGCGGATGGCCATGCCCAGGCCGGAGAAGCCCGTACCGATAATGGCGACCTTGCAGTGGCGGGTGGCAGAAGGGGGTGAGACGGGTGCATTCATGGCCAAGCTCCTGTTATGTTTATTGCTGGCGTATACAGCTGTATACCAAGGTAGACAAATGTATACTCGCCAGCAAGCAGCATTCTCACAAGCCAACTTTTAGGTAGGGTTCGTCATGCAGGCAGATGCCAGCGAGCAGCAGCCAGCCGCAGAAAAAGCCACTGAGGCCCCCGGTAAGACCCTGTTACTGGAGGCCGCGTTACGTCTCACCTCAACCAGCCGCAGCCTGAGCAACCTGGGCCTGCGCGAGCTGGCCCGTGAGGCCGGGCTGAATCCCAATACCTTCTATAGGCACTTCAAGGATGTGGATGACCTGGGGCTGACGGTGATCCGCCAGATCTCCACCCAGCTGCGTCAGCCGCTGCGCGACCTGCGCCGTGAAGCCGCCGAGCGCGCGGTGCAATCGCCCAGTAAAAGCGTGGCCTTGCTGTTTGGCATCGACCTGGATCGCGGCCGGCGGGTGTGCCATGAAACCGTGCAGCTGTTCTTCGACTTCGTCGCGCAGAATCCAGCGGCCTTTATCATCGGTGTGCGTGAGCTGCATGGTGCGTCTGCTGTGCTGCGTGCAGCGTTGCAGGAGGTTATGGATGAATTCGGCGCGGACATGGCCGAGGACATCATCGCCTTCAAGCTGCTGCCGGAAATGGTCAACCCAGCGGTGGTGCTGCAGGTGTCGAACCTGATCAGCCGCAACCTGTTCCAGCTGTCGCTGGACTATATCGGCCAGCCCGAGCGGCAAGCGGCGATCTGTGCACTGGCCGAGGAGCAGATCGTTATGCTGTTTACCGGGGCCAGCGTGTTGCAGGGGCTGGGGCAGCTCAAGTTGCCGGTGGATTAAATTTCAATGGAGATCGGCAGCATGGTGTCATTGCCTCTGTTCGGCGGCTGCGCGTGCGGCAGTGTGCGTTACCGCCTGGAAAGTCTGCCCTCAGAGACTGGTTACTGCCATTGCCGTATCTGCCAGAAATCAGGTGCTACACCTGCAATGCCCTGGGCCATGGTGCCTGGTGCGGCACTGCATTACCTGAGTGGTGATATCGGTGTATTCCGTTCCAGCAACCGTGGAGAAAGGCGCTTCTGTCGCGATTGTGGTACTCCGTTGGAGTATCGCGAGCAGGGCCGTGAAGAGGTTGGACTCAATAGCGTGACGCTTGACCATCCCGAGTGGTTTGCGCCGCAGAAACACATTTGGTATGCGTCGCGCTTACCCTGGTTTGAGCTGGCCGACGATTTGCCGCGTTTTGCCGGGGAAGGCTGATGCGGGGGGCTGTAGAGCCCCCCGCATCTGTCGGGTATCAGTTGTTAAAGCCCAGACGCTGCCGCCAGCGCTGTTCCAGCGCTTTGCTGTCGTGGTCGAAGGGGTGGAAGCCGGGGCGGTAGTAGTCCAGGTACGGCAGGATCAGTTTGGTCAGGAAGCCGTTGCGTGGGCCGAACAGGGTTTTCAGGCCTTTGCCCCAGCTGCGCCAGTTGAACAGTTGGCCGTCCTTGCGCAGTAGGTGCAGCTGGAACCAGCCGATCACGCCGAAGAAGATCACGGTAGAAATCGCCATCATGCCGACGCGGGTGAAATAACCGCCGTAGACCTTCTGGTACACGTCGTAGCAGACCGCCTTGTGCTCGTTCTCTTCAATCGCGTGCCACATCCACAGTTGATACAGCTTGGGGTCGTTCATCTGGGTGGTCAGGTCTTCGCGCTGCAGCAGCTGCTCGGCCATGGTTGCGGTGAAGTGCTCCAGGGCGCAGGTGGCGGCCAGGCGCTGCTTTTTGGTGGTGATCTTGGTCACCCACTCCAGCAGCACCTTGATGCGCAGCTCCAGCAGTTCCAGGTCGATATTGTGCTCGGCGGCGTAGTCGTTATAGGCCGCGTGCTCCTTGGAGTGCATGGCTTCCTGGCCGATAAAGGCGCTGATGTCCTTTTTCAGCTGCGGCTCGCTCACCTGTTCGCGCACGGCGCGCACGCTGTCGACGAAGAACTTTTCGCCATAGGGAAACAGCGACGACAGGTTGTTCATGAAGTGGCTCATAAAGGGGTCGCCGGCAAACCAGAACTTCTGGCTTTCATCGAAGGTGAAGTCCATGCGACGCACGGGAAAGCTGGCGGTTGGGGTGCTGGTTTTGGCTGTCATAAGGGCGACTCCTCGGCATATTGGTCGCATTCGCGACCGCTCTTGTTATGGGGCTTGAGACGACAGGCTGGGCTGTCTTGGGCCGTGATTTATCTTTAGCCGAGGGCGTTTTGGGCGCGAGGTCATTCCTGGCCAGGGCAGCCGGAATTGCGCCAACTTATGGATAGTTGTCGGACAGTTGGCTGCGGGGGATCGCGTCTATGACGCAGCAGCCTGTGCTGATCCCGAGGGCCTGTAATCTCGCCGAGTGGATACTACGCAGTCTTGCAGGGCGTAGGAGCGGGCCGTGCCCGCGATGGCTTTGCCGAACATGCTATTCGCGGCCATGGGCCGCTCCTACGAATTCCCTGAGCCCGCAACGTCAAGAGGCTCATCCGGGGACTGTGTTTCAGCGCTGCTGGCGCAGCTCGGCGACTTCGGCGCGCAGGGCGCGCAGTTCATCGAGCAGCAATTGCTCGGTGGGCGAGGGCGGAGCGAGTTTGGCTTCCTGTTCATGGGTGGTCTGCATGGCATTGACCACCACGGCGATAAACAGGTTGAGCATCATAAAGGTGGCGATCAGGATAAACGGCAGGAAATACATCCACGCCAGCGGGAATGTTTCCATCACCGGGCGCACGATGCCCATCGACCAGCTTTCCAGGGTCATCACCTGGAACAGGGTGTAGAGGCTGGCGCCGAGGCTGCCGAACCACTCGGGGAAGGCAGCGCCGAATAGCTGGGTGGCCATCACCGCCGCCACGTAGAACACCAGGCCGAGCAGCATGGCGATACTGCCCATGCCCGGCAGCGAGGACAGCAGCGCCTCGACCACCCGGCGCATGTTCGGGTTGATCGAAATTAGCCGCAGTACGCGCAACACGCGCAGCGCACGCAGCACGGCGAACGGACCGCTGGAGGGCACCAGGGCTACGCCCACCACCAGGCAGTCGAAGACCGCCCAGGGATCGCGCAGCAGACCCAAGCCGCGAGCGACAAAGCGCAGCGCCAGCTCCAGGATAAATACCGCGAGAATCAGTTGATCCAGCGTCAGCAGCAGCTCGCCCCAGTCGGCCATCAGGCCAGGGTAGGTCTGGATGCCGAGAATCGCGGCGTTGAGCACGATCAGGGTGGTGACCAGGCGGGTGATGATTTTGCTTTCCATCAGCGCACCGAGGCGCTGACGCCAGTGGCTGGACGTCGGGTTCATTGATATTTCATTCATGGCGGGTGGGGTACTTGTGTAAACGGTGGCGCGAGTCAGTTCGCGAGGGTCAGCTTGGCCCCGACATGCAGCGCTGCCGTCAGGGCCGTGAAGCAGATTTATTGGTCAGTGAGGGTGAAGCTGGTCAGGGCGAAGGTGGGGATGCCGCTGTCCTGCAGTTTTTGCGAACCGCCCAGTTCGGGCAGGTCAATGATCGCGGCAGCTTCGATGATGCTGGCGCCCATGCGCCGTACCAGTTGTGCAGCGGCCAGCAGGGTGCCGCCAGTGGCGATCAGGTCATCGAAAATCAGCACCTTGTCGCCTTCGCAGAGGCTGTCGGCGTGGACTTCCAGTTTGGCTTCGCCGTACTCGGTCTGGTAGCTCTCGCTGAGCACGTCGGCGGGCAGCTTGCCCTGCTTGCGGAACAGAATCAGCGGCTTGTTCAGTTCGTAGGCGATGATCGAGCCGATCAGAAAGCCGCGTGCATCCATGGCGCCGATATGGCTGAAATCCGCTTCGACGTAACGCTGGATAAAACTGTCGGCAACCATGCGCAGGGCACGTGGCGACTGGAAAAGCGGGGTGATATCGCGAAAGATCACCCCCGGCTTGGGGAAGTCCACCACCGGGCGGATCAGGGTTTTGATGCTGAATTCGTCGAAGATCATCGGCTAGGTCCTGCGCTGCGCGGGTCGATCAGCCGTCGAGGTTACCGCCGGCCAGGGCACACAGCTCGATGGGGTCGAGGATATGCACTTCTTTGCCTTCGGCTTCGAGCAGCTTGTTCTGTTGGAAGCGGGTAAATACCCGCGATACGGTCTCCACCGCAAGGCCCAAATAGTTACCAATTTCGTTACGCGACATGGCCAGGCGGAATTGATTGGCCGAGAAGCCGCGGGCGCGGAAGCGTGCCGAGAGGTTGACCAGGAAGGTGGCGATGCGTTCATCGGCGGTTTTCTTCGAGAGCAGCAGCATCATCTGCTGATCGTCGCGGATCTCGCGGCTCATGACGCGCATCAGTTGGCGGCGCAGTTGCGGCAGTTGTACCGACAACTCGTCGAGGCGCTCGAAGGGGATTTCGCACACCGAGGTGGTTTCCAGAGCCATGGCTGACACCGGGTACGCGTCACTGTCCATGCCGGACAGACCGACCAGCTCGCTGGGCAGGTGGAAGCCGGTGATCTGTTCGTCGCCGCTGTCGCTCAGGCTGAAGGTTTTCAGTGCGCCGGAACGTACCGCGAACACCGAGTTGAAAGCATCGCCCTGGCGGAACAGGAATTCGCCCTTTTTCAGCGGCCGGCCGCGTTTGACGATTTCGTCGAGCGCGTCCATGTCTTCCAGATTCAGCGACAGCGGCAGGCACAAGCTCGCCAGGCTGCAATCCTTGCAATGGGCTTGGTGTGGGGTATGCAACTTGATGCTTTCGGACATCGCTGGCGATCCTGAGGGTAAACACACAATAGCCGTAAGGTTACAGCAGGGTGCAGGGTAGGGCCACTAGGACGCAGTCTGATCGAATGTTCAAGTTTTATCCGGCGCGGCCGATAAATCAGGCGGCTTTCAATATCTGCAAGGAGCATCCGTATGCGTCTGGAATCGACCCAATTGAGCACCCGCATGAACTTGGCGCTGGAGCGTAAGAGCGCTGCGACCGAAGGCGTTGTAGAGAGCAGCGAGGGGGATAAGCAGGCGCTGCGCGACAGCCTGCGAGTGAGTCTGTCGGAGCTGGGCAAGGCACGCTCCGCCGCCGCGCAGAAGAATCGCGATATTGATGAGAGCAGCCTGCCGGATGTGCTCAAGGATATTCTCAAGATGATCCGCGAGCTTAAGGCGCAGATCGAGGCGAAGAAAGCCGAGCTGAAAGAGGTCATGCAGGACCAGAGCCTCGATCCCGAAGCCAAACGCATAAAGATCGAAATGCTGCAGGGCGAACTGGCCTCCCTGCAGGGCGCGTTGAGCAGCGCCAACGCGACGCTGATCAAGACCATGCGTGAGCAGGACCTCAGTGATCAGCAGATGCAGGAAGTGGCCAGCCTGGTTATGAAATAAGCCCGGCCTGCTAGATCACCCGGGAAAAACGCTGCCTGCTTAGCTCATTCAGGTAACGATCAAATAGCATGCACAGCGAGCGCACCAGCAGGCGGCCCGCTGGCCGTACTTCGATGCCCTGAGCATTCAACTCGATCAGCCCATCAGTGGCCATCTGCTGCAGTTGCGGCCAGACCTCGGCAAAGTAACTGCGAAAATCGATGGCATAAGCCTGTTCGATATCGGCAAAGCGCAGCTGGAAATGACAGATCAACTGCTGGATCACCGCTCGGCGCAGGCGGTCGTCGGGGTCGCAATGCAGGCCGCGTAGGGTGGCCAGTTCGCTGTGGTCGAGGCTGTCCTGGTATTTACTCAGGTCGCTGTTGTTCTGGCAGTACAGCTCGCCAATCTGGCTGATCGATGACACCCCGAGGCCAATCAGGTCGCAATGGCCGTTGGTGGTGTAGCCCTGGAAGTTGCGTTGCAGGCTGCCATCTTCCTGGGCGCTGGCCAGTTCGTCGTCGGGCAGGGCGAAGTGATCCATGCCGATATAGCGGTAACCGGCGGCGCTCAGTTGCTCGATGCTGGCCTGCAGCATGGCCAACTTGTCGCCCGGGTTGGGCAGGTCGCTGGTGTTGATCCGCCGCTGCGGCATAAAGCGCTCCGGCAGGTGGGCGTAGTTGAACAGCGATAGGCGATCGGGTTGCAGGCCAATCACTTCGGCCACGGTGCGGGCGAAACGCTCCGGGGTTTGCAGCGGCAGGCCGTAGATCAGGTCGATGTTTATCGAGCGGAACTGCAGGGTGCGCGCGGCTTCGACGATGGCGCGGGTTTCTTCCAGGGTCTGCAGGCGATTGACTGCTCGCTGTACGGCCGGGTCGAGGTCTTGCACGCCCAGGCTGACGCGGTTGAAACCCAGTTCACGGAGCAGGCCCATGGTCGACCAGTCGGCTTCGCGCGGGTCGATCTCGATGCTGTAGTCGCCAGTGTCGTCATCCAGCAGATTGAAGTGCTGGCGCAGGTGGCCCATCAGGTGGCGCAGTTCATCGTGACTGAGAAAGGTTGGCGTGCCGCCACCGAAGTGCAGCTGTTCGACCTTCTGCTGCGGGTCGAGATGGCGGCTGATGATCTCGATTTCGCGTTCTAGTTTTTCCAGATAAGGCTGGGCGCGGCCGCGATCCTTGGTGATCACCTTGTTGCAGGCGCAGTAGTAACAAATGTGCGCGCAGAATGGGATGTGCACATACAGCGACAGCGGTCGCAGCGCTTTGCGGCTGTCACGCAGTGCGTGCAGCAAGTCGAACTGACTGACCCGCTCATGGAACTGCACGGCGGTCGGGTAGGAGGTGTAACGCGGGCCGGCCTGGTCGTAGCGGCGGATCAGAGTGCTGTCCCACTGGATGGCGTTGAGCATGCGGGTATTCCCGGTTTGGCTATCAATGCCGGGAAGTCTAAGAGCGCTGCGCCTGGGGTGTTTTGACCTGTATCAAGCGGCCTCTTATCGCTTAGCAGGCCGTTGAAAAACTACCTGCGTTGCCACCGCAGCGTTAAAAACAGGCTCAAAATGCTCATTTACAGCTCGTAAACTCCGCTTGATTCGCTGCGCTCACCCTTCGGGTCAGCCGTTGGCTGTTACTTCGCTGCGCTGCGTTTCTCGCCTGTTTTTGCCTTGCGCTGGCGGCCTCGCCTACGTTTTCAACTGCCTGCTAGTGGCCCATCAGCCAGTGCTGGTGCGGGCCGGGCAGGGTCCACAGGCCAAAGAGGATTACCAGAATGCCGCCGGCCGTACGTACGCCTTGCTTGCGCAGCAGGGCGGTCAGGCGTTCGGCGGCCATGCCGGTGGCCAGCAGTACCGGCAGGGTGCCGAGGCCGAAGGCAAACATCAGGGCGGCGCTGTCGATTGCATTACCTTGGCTCGCAGCCCACAGCAGGGTGCTGTAAACCAGGCCGCAGGGCAGCCAGCCCCACAGACTGCCGAGCACCAGGGCGCGCGGCAGGCTGGTAACTGGCATAAAGCGCCGAGTCAGTGGCTGGATATACCGCCAGAGGCCGCGACCGAGGGCTTCGATACTGGTCAGGCCGCTCCACCAGCCGGCCAGGTACAGGCCCATGGCAATCAGCAGCAGTGCTGCAACCACCCGCAGGCCCATTACCAGCGGACTATTAGCCAGCGCCCAGCCCGCCAGCCCCAGCAGCAGACCGGCCAGGCTGTAACTGAAGATGCGCCCCAGGTTGTAGGCCAGCAGCAGCTGAAAGCGCTGTGCGCGCCGCTCGGGCGGAATGGCCAGGGTCAGCGCGCCCATCAGGCCGCCGCACATGCCCAGGCAGTGTCCGCCGCCGAGCAGGCCGAGGATCAGTGCTGAAACCAGCAGCGGCAGTAGCTCAAGCACCGGGCTTGTCCTGCTGAGAGTCTTTGGGTTGGTCTTGTTGCTGCGCCTGGCTTACGGCAGCTGTGTGCTTGGGGTCTTCGTCGTCGAACAGGATGCTGTGCGCCGGGCCGTCGAGGTCGTCGTACTGACCACTGTCCACCGCCCAGAAGAACAGCCAGATGGCAAAGCCCACCAGGGCAATGGCGACCGGGATCAGGATATAGAGGGCTGGCATGGGATCTCCGAGCGGCGATAGGGTTGGGCGGCGCTCACCTTACGGCTTGGGCAGGCGAGTCAGGCGCAGTGCGTTGACCACCACCAGCAATGAGCTGACCGACATACCCAGTGCCGCCCAGATTGGGGTAATCCAGCCGATGGCGGCGAAGGGCAGCACCAGGCCATTGTACAGACTGGCCCAGGTCAGGTTCTCGATGATGATGCGCCGGGTTCGTTGCGCCATGTGTAGCGCCTGCACCAGGCTGCTCAGGCGGTTGGACAGCAGCACGGCATCGGCGCTGGTTTTTGCCAGGTCGGTGGCGCTGCCCATGGCCACGCTGATATCGGCGGCGGCCAGCACCGGCACGTCGTTGACCCCATCGCCGAGCATCAATACCCGGCGGCCCTGGCTGTGCAGCTGCTTGAGCACGTCCAGCTTGGCATCTGGAGTGAGACCGCCACGGGCGTCAATGATGCTCAGCTGGCGCGCTACTTCGCCGACCATGGGCGAGCTGTCGCCGGACAGCAGCATGATCTGCCAACCCTTGGCCTTGGCCATGTCGATCAGTTGCGGTGCGTCTTCGCGCAGGCGGTCATTCAACACAAACCAGGCCAACGGCCCTTGTTCATCGCCCAGCAGCAGCCATTGGCCGTGCTCACCGGCAATCGCCGGCGCGGGTTGCGCACTCAGCGCGCAGACAAAACCCGCCTCACCGATGCGCAGTACCCGGTTGCCGACACGCCCCTGCAGGCCCAGGCCCGGATAACTGTCGACCGCTTCGGCTGCTTCTGGAGCCTGGCCGAAGGCGCGGGCAATTGGGTGCTCGGAGCGGTTTTCCAGGGCGGCGGCCAGGGCCAGACAGTTGTCGGCATCCAGTTCGCGCAGAGGGTGAATGGCGCTGAGGGTCAGGCGGCCTTCAGTAAGGGTGCCGGTCTTGTCCAGCACCAGGGTGTCGATCTGATTCAGGCCTTCCAGCACATGGCCGCGCGTCAGCAGCATACCCAGTTTGTGCAGTGAGCCGGTCGCTGCGGTCAGTGCCGTGGGTGTAGCCAATGCCAGCGCGCAAGGGCAGGTGGCGACCAGTAGGGAAAGGACGATCCAGAATGCGCGCGATGGGTCGAGCTGCCACCAGACCAGGCCGACGATGGCCGCTACCACCAGCACGATCAGCAGGAACCATTGCGCGACCTGATCGGCCAGTACCGCCAGGCGCGGTTTGTCGCTCTGCGCGCGCTCCAGCAGGCGGACGATAGCCGACAGCCGCGTGGCATCGCCGAGGGCCTGCACTTCAACCTGCAACGGTCCTTCGACGTTCAGGGTGCCGGCGGTAACGCTGTCGCCAACGTTACGCGGCTGTGGCAGGTATTCGCCGGTCAGCAGCGATTCATCGACGCTCGACTGGCCTTGAACAATCCGCCCGTCAGCCGGTAGTAGGGCGCCAGGCGGCACCAGCACCTGATCGCCGACGTGCAGCTCGCTGAGCAGAATACGCTGGCTCTGGCCGTCTGCATCCAGGCGTAGGCAGGAGGCCGGTAGCAGATTGACCAACTGCGCAGTGGCGGCGGCTGTGCGCTCGCGGGCGCGGCGTTCCAGATAGCGGCCAGCCAACAGAAACAGGGCAAACATGCCCACAGCATCGAAATACAGCTCGCCCTGACCGGTCACCGTCGACCAGATGCCGGCCACGTAGGCCCCGCCAATCGCCAAGGATACCGACACATCCATGGTCAGGTGGCGGGTGCGCAGGTCGCGCAGCGCGCCACGGAAAAACTGGCCGCAGCAGTAGAAGACAATCGGCGTGGTGAGAAACAGGCTGACCCAGCGCAGGATCTTGTCCAGCTCGGGACTGAGGTCGATATTGAATTCCGGCCAGGTGGCCATGGTCGCCATCATCACCTGCATCCACAGCATGCCGGCCACGCCCAGCTCGCGCATGGCGCGGCGGTTCTCGCGCTGCAGCTGTTCGGCGGCGGCATCGGCCTGCCAGGGGTGGGCGGCGTAGCCGATCTTGCGCAGTGCCTTGAGCAGGCTGCTGAGCGGCAGTTGGCTGTCGGCCCAGCGCACCTGCAGGCGGTGGTTGGACAGGTTGAGGTGCGCCTCGCTGACGCCCGGCAGGTCGCGCAGATGCTTTTCAATCAGCCAGCCACAGGCCGCGCAGCTGATGCCTTCGATCAGCAGGCAGGTTTCGCTGAGTTCGCCGTCATGTTCGACAAAGGGCTGCTGCACGTCGCTGCGGTCATACAGCGCCAGCTCATCGGGCAGCGCTTGGGGCAGGCTCTGCGGGTTAGCGGCGCTTTCGCTGCGGTGTTTGTAGTAGTGCTCCAGGCCGCCGCTGACGATGGCTTCGGCCACTGCCTGACAGCCCGGGCAGCACATCTCGCGGGTTGCGCCCAGTACCTGAGCCTGGAAACGGCTGCCGGCGGGTACCGGCAGGCCACAGTGGTAGCAAGGAGTCGGGTTGGCCATCGGTGCGCTTATTGAGCATCCCCGAGGAGGATGTTCTGCCCGCTTTGCACGTTTTCTTCTTCAAACAGACGCCAGTCCTTGCCGCCTTCCTGGCCGATCAGCTCGACAAAGCGCCGGCCCTTGACCGCATCGACCATCTGCCCGCTGTAGCTGCCATCGGCCTGTGGTTGCAGGATTACCCGGCGGTCGCGTTCCGGCTGGGTCGGCGATATCAGGTTGAGCACCAGCTGTTGCGGACGGCTATTGCCGCTCAGCTGCAGGGTGGCCGTGCCGTTGTCATCGTTGAGCAGCAGGCTGGCGTGCAGCTTGAGGCGGATGGCGTGATTTTCCCGCTCCAGGGACTGGTTGATGCCTTTGCCGACGTCGTAATAGTCATCGGAAATCAGCCCTGGCGGGTTCTTCGTGGCGATGGTCAGCAGGGTCAGCCCCTGGACTACTGAATAGGCCAACAGGCCTATCAGGAACCAGGGCCAGAATTGCTTGTACCAGGGCTTGATGATCTCGGGGTTCTTTTCAGCTATGGGTTCAGACATGGGTTTCTCTAATCAGCGCACGCTAGGGCCGATAAATCGGCTGGCGGCGTCGGTTTTGATGCTTGGGTCATCCGCCGAGTGCAGGCGGAAGGTGATTTCATTGGTGCTTGAAGGCAGTTTTTCCGGGTCGATAGACAGCTCGACAGGCAGCGACAGCACCTCGCCAGCGATTGCCTTGATCTCGCGCTTGCCTTCGTACACCAGGCCGTCGAGGCCGTCGGCTTCGATCAGGTAAGTGACCTCATGCTGGGCCTTGTTCATGATCTTCAGGGTGTAGACGTTCTCGATCCGGCCTTCTTCGTTCTCGCGGTAGAGCACGCGGTCCTTGAGCACATCCAGCTCCACCAGCGAACGGTCGGCGATGGCCCAGGCGAACACGCAGAACATGGCCAGCAAGGCGATGGCGTATCCGATCAGGCGCGGCCGCACCAGGTGGGTCTTCTGTCCGGAAAGGTTGTGCTCGGTGGTGTAGCTGATCAGCCCTTTCGGGTAGTTCATCTTCTCCATGATGCTGTCGCAGGCATCGACGCAGGCGGCGCAGCCGATGCATTCGATCTGCAGACCGTCGCGGATGTCGATGCCGGTAGGGCAGACGTGCACACACATCTTGCAGTCGATGCAATCGCCCAGGCCTTCGGCCTTGTAGTCGGCATCGCGCTTGCGCGGGCCACGGTGTTCGCCGCGGCGTGGATCGTAGGAGACGATCAGGGTGTCTTGGTCGAACATCACGCTCTGGAAGCGCGCATAGGGGCACATGTAGATGCACACCTGCTCGCGCAGGTAGCCGGCGTTGCCGTAGGTGGCGACGGTAAAGAAGCCGACCCAGAACAGCGCCCAACCGCCTGCTTGCAGGGTGAACAGCTCGGGGATCAGTTCGCGAATCGGCGTGAAGTAACCGACGAAAGTTATCGCGGTGACCAGCGATACGCCGACCCAGATGCCGTGCTTGGCCAGCTTGCGCAGGAATTTCTGCGTGGTCATCGGGCTCTTGTCGAGCTTCATGCGCTGGTTGCGATCACCTTCGGTGACCTTCTCCGCCCACATAAACACCCAGGTGAATACGCTCTGCGGGCAGGTGTAGCCGCACCACACGCGGCCGGCGAACACGGTGATAAAGAACAGGCCGAAGGCGGCAATGATCAATAGCGCCGAGAGCAGGACGAAATCCTGCGGCCAGTAGGTGGAGCCGAAAATATAGAATTTGCGCTCCGGCAGGTTCCACCAGACGGCCTGACGGCCATTCCAGGTCAACCATACGGTGCCGAAGTACAACAGAAAGAGGGCTGCGCCACCGAGCATGCGCAAGTTGCGGAAGATGCCGGTGAAGGAGCGGGTGTAGATTTTTTCGCGGTTGGCGTACAGGTCAACAACTTCGACCTTGGCCGGGGCAGGGGTGACGTCTTTAACTGGAATCTGTGCACTCATCAGTTCGTACCACGGCGGTTGATTGGCTGCCCTGGTCGATACATGCCGGCCGGGGTCATACGGGCTCTTGCGCTATGGTACGCCTGACGATTGCCTGACAGGTGCGACCTGCGGTCGCGCCTGTCAGGCTGGAGAATTACTTCTCGATTTTTTCTTGCGACAGGCTGTACACGTAAGCCGCCAGCAGATGCACCTTGTCATTACCCAGGAAGTCAGCCTGGGCAGGCATCTTGCCGTTACGGCCATAGCGCAGCGTTTGTTGTACCTGAGCAAAGCTGGAGCCGTAGAGCCAGGTTTTGTCGGTCAGGTTGGGTGCGCCCATGGCCTGTTGGCCCTTACCTTCAGCGCCATGACAGACTGCACAAGTAGTCGCGAAGATGTCTTGACCTGCGGCAAGGTCAACCTCGATACCTTCCGGGTTTTTCAAACCGGACAGGCTGCGGATGTAACCAGCCACGTTACGGATACCTTCCTCACCGATCACCGGCAGCTGCGCAGGCATTACGCCCTGGCGGCCCGCCATGATGGTGGTCTTGATGGTTTCCGGTTCGCCGCCATGCAGCCAATCGTTGTCGGTCAGGTTGGGGAAGCCATAGGCGCCCTTGGCGTCGGAGCCGTGGCAGACCGAGCAGTTGGAAGCAAACAGGCGGCCGCCCATTTTCAACGCTTGCTCGTCCTGGGCCACTTGTTCGATCGGCATGGCCGCATATTTGGCGAAGATCGGGCCGTATTGGCCTTCAGCTTTAGCCATTTCCTTTTCCCACTGGTGCACGCCGGTCCAGCCCGCATTGCGCTCTACGCCACCGGCAATTTCGATATTGGTGGCGAAGGGCGTTTTGGCCTTGGTGTCGAGGTAGTCGTAACCCGGCAGCAGACCTTTCCAGTTACCCAGGCCCGGGTAGAGCGCCAGGTAGCCGAGGGCAAAGATGATGGTGCCGACAAACAGCATAAACCACCACTTGGGCAGCGGGTTGTCGAACTCTTCGATACCGTCGAAGGAATGGCCGACGGTTTCTTCGGTGGTTTCTTCGCGCTGACCCTTACGGGTGCCGAAGATCAGCCAGGTCAGGGCAAAGATGGTGCCCAGAGACAGAATGGTTACGTACCAACTCCAGAACGTGGTCATTGGTTATTGCTCCTGGAAGATTGCTCGTCACGCTCAGTGGGTTTGGGATCATCGGCGAAGGGCAGGTTGGCGGCCTCGTCGAAGCTGGATTTACGCTTGCTGCTGTAGGCCCAGAGCACCACGCCAATAAAGGCGATGAACACCACTGCTGTACCTATGCCGCGAATCATCCCGATATCCATGTGCGTTACCGTTTGTTCTTGATGGATGTGCCGAGAACCTGCAGGTACGCAACGATCGCGTCCATTTCGGTCTTGCCTTTTACTGCGTCCTTGGCCCCGGCGATGTCTTCATCGGTGTAGGGGATGCCAAAGCCACGCATGACTTCCATCTTCTTGGCGGTGTCCTTGCCGTCGAGCTTGTGCTCAACCAGCCAGGGGTATGCCGGCATCTTCGACTCAGGCACCACGTTGCGCGGGTTGTACAGGTGCGCACGTTGCCATTCATCCGAGTAACGACCGCCAACGCGAGCCAGGTCCGGACCGGTACGCTTGGAACCCCACAGGAACGGGTGGTCCCAGACGCTTTCACCGGCTACCGAGTAGTGGCCGTAACGTTCGGTTTCGGCGCGGAACGGACGAATCATCTGCGAGTGGCAGCCGACACAGCCGTTGGCGATGTACACATCGCGGCCTTCCAGTTCCAGCGCGGTGTAAGGCTTGAGGCCTTCCACCGGCTCGTTGGTAACGTCTTGGAAAAACAGCGGAACGATTTGAGTCAGGCCGCCGATGCTGACGGCCAGAACCATCAGCAGCGCCATCAGGCCGATATTCTTCTCAATGATTTCGTGTTTCATCAGTGCGCTACTCCGGCAGGAATCTGTGCAGCCGCTTCGTATTCAGAAGCCTTGGCGGCACGCACGGTGCGGTAGGTGTTGTAAGCCATCAGCAGCATGCCCGCGACGAAGAAGGCGCCACCAATCATGCGCACCACGTAACCCGGGTGGCTGGCTTCCAGCGCTTCAACGAAGGAGTAGGTGAGGGTGCCGTCTTCGTTGACTGCACGCCACATCAGGCCCTGGGTGATGCCGTTGACCCACATCGAGGCGATGTACAGCACGGTACCGATGGTAGCCAGCCAGAAGTGCGCGTTGATCAGGCCAACGCTGTGCATCTGTGGGCGACCGAAGACTTTCGGCAGCAGGTGGTACAGCGCACCGATGGAGATCATGGCTACCCAGCCGAGCGCGCCGGCGTGTACGTGGCCGATGGTCCAGTCGGTGTAGTGGGACAGAGCGTTGACGGTCTTGATCGCCATCATCGGACCTTCGAAGGTCGACATGCCGTAGAACGCCAGCGATACCACCAAAAAGCGCAGGATTGGGTCGGTGCGCAGCTTATGCCAGGCGCCCGACAGGCTCATCATGCCGTTGATCATGCCGCCCCAGCT
>NZ_JAUYGD010000024.1 GCF_030690725.1 Pseudomonas sp.
GCTGAGTGGCGGCGTTCCGGCCATCTCTATCGCGGGCATGGCCCGCTCCTACAGGTACAGCGGCGAGCCGCGTAGGAGCGGGCCATGCCCGCGAAGCTTTTGCTGTTGGTATGCAACCGCTATTACCCCCGTAGGATGGGGGCGCCTAGGTGCAAATCATCAATTGCAGCAGGTTAGCTTTAAAACGGTGCCGGGCACTCGAAGCGCATCCGCTCGCCTGTCTGTGGGTGGGTCAGGCTCAGCATGCTGGCGTGCAGGCATAGGCGCGGGTAGGCGGCCAGGGCTTGTTCGTGGGCGTACAGGCCGTCGCCAAGCAGTGGGTGGCCGATGGACAGCATATGCACACGCAGCTGGTGCGAGCGGCCGGTGATGGGGGTCAGCTCGACGCGGCAATGTTCAGCGTGGCGTTCCAGCACTTTCCAGTAGGTCAGCGCATGCTTGCCCAGTTCATGGTCAACCACGTGGCGCGGCTTGGTCGGCGGGTCGTAGCGCAGCGGCAGGTCGATACTGCCGCTGTCCAGCTCGGGTTGGCCCCAGCACAGCGCGGTGTAGGCCTTCTCGGTTTCGCGGTCGTGGAACTGCCGCGACAGCTCGCGGTGGCTGTCGGCGTCGCGGGCCAGGACGATTATCCCTGAGGTTTCCCAGTCCAGGCGATGGACGATACGCGCTTCCGGGTAGCCGTTTTCCTGCAGGCGAGTCACCAGGCAATCGCGGTTGTCCTCGGCGCGGCCGGGTACCGAGAGCAGCAGGGTGGGCTTGTTGATCACCAGCAGGGCGGCGTCCTGGTGGAGAATTTCTACTTGGCTGAGGGGCATGGGCTTCTTGAGTGCGCGTCGGTCTGCTGGTGTAGGAGCGGGCTTGCCCGCGATGGCTTTGCCGGTGCGAGTTAAGCGTTTCGCGGACAAGTCCGCTCCTACAGGTTCTGTGTAGGGCTGAAATAAAATGGCGGCCTTAAGGCCGCCATTGATACAGGCTCTACTGCGGCAACCGTGATTAACGGTCCGGCAAGGTGATGTTAAGTTCCAGAATGGAACAGCTGCCCTGATTTTCCAGTGCAACCTGTACTTGATCCGAGTCGATATTCACGTACTTGCGGATCACCTCGACCAGTTCTTGCTGCAGGGCCGGCAGGTAGTCCGGCTGGCTGCGCTGGCCGCGCTCGTGGGCGACGATGATTTGCAGACGCTCTTTCGCAATGGACGCTGTGGTTTCTTTCTTGCGCTCACGAAAGAAGTCAAAAATGTTCATTCACGACCTCCAAACAGGCGTTGCATGAATCCCTTCTTCTGCACATCGAGGAACCGATGTGCCACTTCCTTGCCCAGCAGGCGGTCAACCGCGTCGCTGTAAGCCTGGCCCGCATCGCTCTGGTCATCAAGGATCACCGGTACGCCCTGGTTCGAGGCTTTGAGTACGGCTTGCGACTCAGGGATCACGCCGAGCAGACGAATGGCGAGGATTTCCTCGACGTCTTCCACGCCAAGCATTTCGCCTTTTACCACGCGCTCAGGGTTGTAGCGGGTCAGCAGCAGGTGTTCCTTGATCGGCTCTTCGCCTTTCTCGGCGCGGCGCGATTTGCTCGCCAGCAGGCCGAGCATGCGGTCCGAGTCACGTACCGAGGAGACTTCCGGGTTGGTCACGACAATCGCTTCATCGGCGAAGTACATGGCCAGGTGCGCGCCTTTTTCGATACCGGCCGGCGAGTCGCAGACCACGTATTCGAAGGTTTCGCGCAGTTCGTTGATGATTTTCTCGACGCCTTCCTGAGTTAGCGCGTCTTTGTCACGGGTCTGGCTGGCAGCCAGCACGTAGAGGTTTTCCAGGCGCTTGTCTTTGATCAGCGCTTGCGAGAGGGTCGCTTCGCCGTTGACCACGTTGACGAAGTCGTACACCACGCGGCGTTCGCAGCCCATGATCAGGTCGAGGTTGCGCAGGCCGACGTCGAAGTCGACGATGACAGTCTTGTGCCCGCGCAGGGCGAGGCCGGTACCGATGGCAGCGCTGGTGGTGGTTTTACCGACGCCACCTTTGCCGGACGTAACAACGAGGATCTTGGCCAAGGTGATTCACCCCAAAATGTAGAAAAAACGCAGGTTTCCGTGGCCTATCTCAGGCTTCCGGGTGCCCTGTCTGTGTCCTTGAAAAGTGGCGGCAGTATCCGTTAAAGGCGGGTGATGTTCAACACGTCACCCGACAGGCTGACATGCACCGCCTCGCCCCAGAGTGGGTCGCGGCGCAAGTCTTCGGCCACCTTGTACTGGCCGGCGATGGAGAGCAGTTCTGCGCCCATCTGCTGGCAGAAAATCCGCGCCTTGAGATTGCCCTTGATGCCGGCCAGTGCCCGGCCGCGCATCGGTGCGTAAACATGGATGTTGCCATCGGCGAGAAGTTCCGCGCCGGCGCTGACCGGGGCTAGGACGATCAGGTCGCCGCCCTGGGCATACACCTGCTGACCGCCACGCACCGGGCTGGTGATGATTTTGCTCGGCTTGAACTCGGGTTCGGCGGGTTTTTCCGGCTTCGGCGGCGCCAGGTCGATAGGCCGCTCGCGGGCGCCGGACGGCGGCAGTACGGGCAAATCCAGCGCTTCGGCGGCCGCTATATCGGCTTCGCGATTGGCGCGGATCGCCAACGTGCGCAGGCCATGCTTGCGGCAGACCGCCATCAGCTCGGCCAAGTCGAGCACGCCTTCACCTTCCGGCAGCTTGTCCAGGGCCAGCACCAGCGGGGTATTGCTGAAGAAGGCCGGGGCCTGGGCGACTTTTTCGCTGAGCTGCTGGTCGAGGCGGGCGAGGTCGTTGTGCGCCAGCTCCATCACGGTGATGGCCAGCATGCTGCCTTTTAGCTGGAATACAGGGTCTTGTTCGAGGAGATCGGCTTGGCTCATGGTCTGCCTGATACGGCCCTTATTTAGAAGCTGGGGGAAAAGTAAGCCGGACTTATAGCGAGAACGCCGCGCGCTCGCAAGTTGCGCGCCGCGAAACCAGGCAGCAAGCAAACTCCTGATAGAATGCCGCGCTTTATTGCGTGCCTCGGACCTGTTTTATGGATCGCCCTGTATTTCGCGCTTATTTCCTGCATCCACGTTTCTGGCTGTTGTGGCTGGGCCTGGGCCTGCTGTGGCTGATTGCCCAGCTGCCTTATAAGGTGCTGCTGTGGCTGGGGCGCTGTCTGGGCTGCGTGATGTATCGCCTGGCCAGTTCGCGGCGCAAGATCGCCGCGCGTAACCTGGAGCTGTGCTTTCCGCAGATGCCCGCCGCCGAGCGCGAAGCGCTGCTCAAGGAAAACTTCGCTTCTACCGGGATTACCTTCTTTGAAATGGCCATTGCCTGGTGGTGGCCCGCCGAGCGCCTGCGTCGCTTGGGCACTATTGAGGGTTTGGAGCATCTGCGTCAGGCCGAGGCCGATGGCCAGGGCGTGATTCTGATGGCGCTGCATTTCACCACCCTGGAAATGGGCGGCGGCCTGCTCGGCATGGCCCAGGACATGTACGGCATGTACCGCCCGCACAAGAATCCGCTGTTCGACTATGTGCAGCGTCGCGGTCGCGAACAGCGCCTGCTCGGGGTGATTGGTCGTGATGATGTGCGCGGCATGCTCAAGCTGCTGCGTGCCGGTGGCGTGGTCTGGTACGCGCCGGATCAGGACTACGGTGCCCAGCGCAGCGTGTTCGTACCCTTGTTCGGCACCCAGGCGGCCACCGTCACCGCCACCAGCAAGTTCGCCCGCATGGGCCGTGCCCGGGTGATTCCCTTTACCCAGCAGCGCTTGCCCGATGGTCAGGGCTATCGTCTGGTGATCCATCCGCCGCTGGCGGATTTTCCCACTGAGAGCGAAGAGGCCGACTGCCTGCGGGTCAATCAGTGGATCGAGCAGGCCATCAGCGTCTGTCCTGAGCAGTACCTGTGGGCGCATCGACGCTTCAAGACGCGGCCTAAAGGCGAGCCGAAGCTATATAAAAAGAAGCGCTAAGAACCTGCCTCGGATCTGCTGCGCGTCGGCGATACGGCGTTAAAAATGGCCTCGGAATGCTCATTTACAGCCCGTAAACTCCGCTTCCTCGGCCATTTTTGCCTTGTCTCGCTCTAGCTCGCGAGATCCGAAAGCAGGTTCGAGTTTCTGGCTTGGCCCGCCATCCAATTGGCGGGTTGTTCGGTTGAAGTGGGTTTTCTTGGCACCTGGTGGTTCCGTGAGCGCCTGGCTGGCTCCTATACTGGCTAAAAAACAGTGGGATACAGCCTATGCCGCACACTGCTCCAACCAGTCAGCCAGTTACCGGGCTGATTCTCTCCGGCGGTGGCGCACGGGCGGCCTATCAGGTGGGGGTGCTGGCGGCGATTGCCGACCTGCTGCCCAATGCGGCGCACAATCCTTTTCCGGTTATCGTCGGCACCTCGGCAGGCGCGATCAATGCGGTTGGCCTGGCCTGTGGTGCGTTGCACTTCACCGAAGCTGTGCGCCGGCTGACCAGCGTCTGGCAGGGCTTTCATACTCATCAGGTGTATCGCAGCGATTGGCCGGGGGTGTTGCGCCAGGCCAGTCGCTTTGTCGGCCACAGCCTATTGGGGCTGGGCGGCCAGGTGCCGGTGGCGCTGCTCGACAGCTCGCCGCTGGCCGATTTGCTGGGCCGGGAACTGGATTTCAGCGGGATTGCTGCAGCTGTACGCCACCGCCAGTTGCGCGCAGTGGCGGTGACTGCATTCGGTTATGAAACCGGCCAGGCGGTGACCTTCTATCAAGGCCGCGCCACCATCGATCCCTGGTTCCGCCATCGTCGGGTCGGTGTACCAACCCGCCTGGCCCTTGAACATCTGCTGGCCAGTGCCTCGATTCCGCTGATATTTCCGCCGGTAAAGATCAACCGTGAATACTTCGGCGATGGTGCAGTACGCCAATCCGCGCCGATTAGCCCGGCCCTGCACCTGGGCGCGACTCGGGTGCTGGTGGTTGGCGTCAGTGGCAATCCGGCCGGTGCGCAGGCGCCGGTGCCAGTGGTGCGGCCGCAGCACAGTCGGCCGCCGAGCCTGGCGCAGATCAGCGGGCATATGCTCAACAGCACCTTTATTGACAGCCTGGAAAGCGATATCGAGCTGCTTGAGCGGCTTAACCAGATGGGGCGGCTGATTCCCGCCGAAAATCACCCGCGTGGCCTGGGGCTCAAGCCAGTGGATGTGCTGGTGATTTCCCCCAGCCAGCCGCTGGACCTGATCGCCGCGCGCCATCGGCATGAACTGCCCAAGGCCTTGCGTCTGTTTCTGCGTGGGCCAGGGGCGACCAAGGCCAGTGGGGCGGGGGTGCTGAGTTACCTGCTGTTCGAGCCGGGTTACTGCAACGAGCTGATCGAGCTGGGTTATCAGGACGCCATGGCGCAGAAAGCCCGCTTGATCGAATTTCTCTGCCTGGACAGCCCGCCGGTGCCGGCGGTAATTCCGGTAACCGCCTAGCCAGGCCGTTACCTCTTGTTTGATCTCGGCCGCCTGTGCGGCCAAATTCCTTTTCCGCGTGGCCGAGAAAACCGCGCCAAGGCGGGTGGCTGCATTTAAACTGCGCCTTCCCGATGCTTTCTGTCGCATTTGCGAAAGCTGCGGTTTTCCTAGGGTTGGCGCTATAAGAAGTTGTCGCATGGCGGCAATGCCGGCCCCGGATCAGTCCCTACAATCCTTCACATCGCCTGCTATTGAATGCAGGTGTTCCTCGTTAGGAGAGCTCAGATGTCCGTTCAGCACGACCCGGTGCAACGCGCCGATTTCGACCAGGTGATGGTGCCCAACTACGCACCCGCTGCCTTTATTCCAGTACGTGGCGCCGGTTCGCGCGTGTGGGATCAAAGCGGTCGCGAGCTGATCGACTTTGCCGGCGGCATTGCCGTCAACGTGCTGGGTCACGCCCATCCGGCGCTGGTCAAGGCGCTCACCGAGCAGGCCGGCAACCTCTGGCACGTATCCAACGTGTTCACCAACGAGCCGGCCCTGCGCCTGGCCAAGAAGCTGATCGACGCCACCTTCGCCGAGCGCGTGTTCTTCTGTAACTCCGGCGCCGAAGCCAACGAGGCCGCCTTCAAGCTGGCCCGTCGCGTGGCGTTCGATAAGTTCGGCGAAGACAAATGCGAAATCATCGCCGCGACCAACAGCTTCCATGGTCGCACCCTGTTTACCGTCAGCGTCGGCGGTCAGCCGAAGTATTCCGACGGTTTCGGCCCGAAGATCCAGGGCATCAGCCACATCCCTTATAACGATATCGAGGCGCTGAAGGCTGCGGTATCCGACAAGACCTGCGCCGTGGTGCTGGAGCCGATTCAGGGTGAGGGCGGCGTGCTGCCGGCTGACCTGGCTTACCTGCAAGCGGCCCGCGAGCTGTGCGATAAGCACAATGCGCTGTTGGTGTTCGACGAAGTGCAGAGCGGCATGGGCCGCAGCGGCGAGCTGTTTGCCTATATGCACTACGGCGTGACCCCGGACATCCTCTCCAGCGCCAAGAGCCTGGGCGGCGGTTTCCCGATTGGCGCGATGCTCACCACCAGCGAGCTGGCCAAGCACCTGGCCGTCGGCACCCACGGCACCACCTACGGTGGCAACCCGCTGGCCTGTGCGGTGGGTGAAGCGGTGATCGACACCATCAACACCCCTGAAGTGTTGGCTGGCGTTAAAGCCAAGTATCAGCGTTTCAAAACCAAGCTGGAGCAGATCGGCCAGCAGTACGGTGTGTTCAGCGAAGTGCGCGGCCTCGGTCTGCTGATCGGTGCGGTGCTGTCTGATGCCTGGAAAGGCAAGGCCAAGGCGATTCTCGATGCTGCGGCAGTGGAAGGCGTGATGGTGCTGCAGGCCAGCCCGGACGTGGTGCGTTTCGCCCCAAGCCTGGTGGTGGAAGACGCCGATATCGATGAAGGTCTGGCGCGTTTCGAACGTGCCGTGGCCAAGCTGGCTCAAGCCTGATTGCCGGCCTGATCCGTCGTTAGTGCGGCGGATCAGGCTGTGCCCGCTCGACCCACGGATGGGTTGAGCTAACAGCAAGGAAGCCCGTCTCTGTGTGTGCCGCAGCGTTTGTTGCGGTTTTCTCTAGGCCGCCCGGTTTGGGCTGCTTGGAGCTTTTATCAAAAGGAGTGGCACCATGCTGGTGATGCGCCCCGCGCAAATGGCCGACCTCACTGAAGTGCAGCGTCTCGCCGCGGACAGCCCGGTTGGTGTGACTTCACTGCCGGACGACGCTGATCGTCTGCGCGAAAAGATTGCGGCCTCGGAGGCTTCGTTTGCCGCCGAAGTCAGCTTCAACGGTGAAGAAAGCTACTTCTTCGTCCTCGAAGACACTGAGAGCGGTCGCCTGGTCGGCTGCTCCGGCATCGTCGCGTCTGCCGGCTACTCCGAGCCGTTCTATAGCTTTCGTAACGAAACCTTCGTGCACAACTCCCGCGAGCTGAAGATCCATAACAAGATCCACGTGCTCTCGTTGTGCCACGACCTGACTGGCAACAGCCTGTTGACCAGCTTCTACGTCGAGCGGCCGCTGGTGAATACCGCCTGGTCGGAACTCAATTCGCGTGGTCGCCTGCTGTTTCTCGCCAACCACCCGGAGCGCTTTGCCGATGCGCTGGTGGTGGAAATCGTCGGTTACAGCGACGAGGCCGGCGATTCGCCGTTCTGGGATGCGGTGGGGCGCAACTTCTTCGACATGAACTACACCGAGGCCGAGCGCCTGTGTGGCCTGAAGAGCCGCACCTTCCTTGCCGAATTGATGCCGCATTACCCGATCTATGTGCCGCTGCTGCCTGATGAGGCGCAAGAAGCCATGGGTCAGGTGCATCCGCGGGCGCAGATCAGCTTCGACATTCTGATGCGTGAAGGCTTCGAGACCGACCATTACATCGACATCTTCGATGGTGGCCCGACTCTGCATGCGCGTACCTCGGGCATCCGTTCGATTGCCCAGAGCCGCGTGGTGCCGTTGCGTATCGGCGAGCCGGTCAAAGGCGGCCGGCCGTATCTGGTCAGTAACGGCCAGCTGCAGGATTTCCGCGCCATCGTTGTGGATCTTGATTGGGTGCCTGGCAAGCCAGTCACCCTGAGTTTGGCTGCCGCCGAGGCCCTGGGCGTCGGCGAAGGCGTCAGCGTACGCCTGGTTGCGGTTTAAGGAGTTAGCGCATGATCGTTCGTCCCGTCCGCAGCGCCGATCTGCCGGCCCTGTTTCAGCTGGCGCGCAGTACCGGCGCTGGCCTGACTACGCTGCCCGCCAATGAGGAGCGCCTGGCGCACCGTGTTGGCTGGGCCGAGAAAACCTTCCGTGGCGAAGCCGCGCGTGCCGATGCCGACTACCTGTTCGTGCTCGAAGACGACAACGGCGAGGTGGTTGGTATCTCCGCCGTCGCTGGCGCCGTTGGCCTGCGCGAGCCCTGGTACAACTACCGGGTCGGCTTGACCGTCAGCGCCTCGCAGGAGCTGCAGATCCACCGCCAGGTGCCGACGCTGTTCCTGGCCAACGACCTGACCGGCAACTCCGAGCTGTGCTCGCTGTTTTTGCGCAGCGACCAGCGCAGTGGCCTGAATGGTCGGCTGTTGTCCAAGGCACGCTTTCTGTTTATCGCCGAATTCCGCGAGCTGTTCGGCGACAAGGTGATTGCCGAGATGCGCGGCATGTCCGATGAACAGGGCCGCTCGCCGTTCTGGGAAAGCCTCGGTCGGCACTTCTTTAAGATGGAGTTCAGTCAGGCTGACTACCTCACCGGCGTGGGCAACAAGGCCTTTATCGCCGAGCTGATGCCCAAGTTTCCGCTCTATACCTGCTTCCTCTCGGAGGACGCGCGCAACATCATCGGTCGCGTTCACCCGGACACCGAGCCGGCGCTGGCCATGCTCAAGGGTGAGGGTTTCAGCTATCAGGGCTATGTCGACATCTTCGACGCCGGCCCGGCCATTGAAGCGCAGACCGCGAAGATCCGCGCCGTGCAGGACAGCCAGGTGCTGGTGCTGGCCGTCGGCACCCCGGGCGATGACGCGCCGCGTTTCCTGATTCACAACCGCAAGCGCGAGGACTGCCGGATTACCGCCGCGCCGGCGCGCCTGGCCGCCGGCACCCTGGTGGTCGATGCACAAACCGCCAAGCGTCTGCAGATGTCGGCGGGCGATCAGGTGCGTGCGGTCGCGGTTTCCGCCCGCGGCTAAAGGCTGCTTGCCCAAGTAGTGCGACGCAGCTGTCTCTATTTGCCGATCCGGCGTAGGCCGGGTCTACACCTTGCTGGGAGTGATAAAACAAGATGAGCACTCATTACATTGCCGGGGCCTGGCACGCAGGCCAGGGTGAAGCCCTGGAATCGCTCAACCCGGTCAGCCAGGAAGCCATCTGGCAAGGTCAGGCGGCCAGCGCCGCACAGGTTGACGCTGCCGTACAGGCCGCCCGCGCTGCATTCCCGGCCTGGGCCTCGCGCTCGCTGGATGAGCGTATCGCTGTGCTCGAGCAGTTTGCCGCTACCCTGAAAAGCCATGCCGACGCCCTGGGCCACTGCATTGGTGAAGAAACCGGCAAGCCGCTTTGGGAAACCGCTACCGAAGTCACCAGCATGGTCAACAAGGTCGCCATCTCCATCCAGAGCTACCGCGAGCGCACCGGTGAGAAGAGCGGCCCGCTGGCCGACGCCACCGCTGTGTTGCGACACAAGCCGCATGGTGTGGTCGCCGTATTCGGCCCTTACAACTTCCCTGGTCACCTGCCCAACGGCCATATCGTGCCGGCGCTGCTGGCGGGTAACTGCGTGGTGTTCAAGCCCAGTGAGCTGACTCCGAAAGTCGCCGAGCTGACCGTTAAATGCTGGATCGAAGCCGGCTTGCCGGCAGGCGTGCTCAACCTGGTGCAAGGTGCGCGCGATACCGGTGTGGCCCTGGCCGCGCATGACGGTATAGATGGCCTGTTCTTCACCGGCTCCAGCCGCACCGGCAACCTGCTGCACAACCAGTTCGCCGGTCGCCCGGACAAGATCCTCGCCCTGGAAATGGGCGGCAACAACCCGCTGGTGGTTGATCAGGTCGCTGATCTCAATGCAGCGGTGTACACCATTATCCAGTCGGCCTTTATCTCCGCTGGCCAACGCTGCACCTGTGCGCGCCGCCTGCTGGTGCCGGACGGCGCGTGGGGCGATAGCCTGCTGGAGCGTCTGGTTGAGGTTGCCGCGAGCATCAAGGTCGGCAGTTTCGACGCCCAGCCTGCGCCCTTTATGGGCTCGGTGATTTCCCTGGCCGCCGCGCAGCACCTGATCAAGGCGCAGCAGCATTTGCTGACCCAGGGTGCCAAGCCGCTGCTGGAGATGACTCAGCCGTTGCAGGGCGCCGCCTTGCTCACCCCTGGCATCATTGATGTGACTGAGGTCGCCAATCGCCCGGATGAAGAGTTCTTCGGTCCGCTGCTGCAGGTGATTCGCTACACCGATTTTGATGCGGCTATCGCCGAGGCCAACAACACCCAATACGGCCTGGCCTCTGGCCTGCTGTCGGACTCCAAGGCGCGCTACGAGCAGTTCTGGCTGCAAAGCCGCGCCGGTATCGTCAACTGGAACAAACAGCTGACTGGTGCCGCCAGCACCGCGCCATTCGGCGGTGTGGGCGCCTCTGGTAACCACCGCGCCAGTGCCTATTACGCAGCCGATTATTGCGCCTACCCGGTGGCCTCGCTGGAATCCGACAGCCTGAGCCTGCCCGCCACCCTGACACCCGGAGTAAGCCTGTGAGCCAAGTATCCAAAGCTTCTGCATTCGAAGTAAATTTTGATGGTTTGGTCGGGCCGACTCACAACTACGGTGGCCTGTCCTACGGCAACGTCGCCTCGCAGAGCAACAGCCAGGCCGCGTCCAACCCGAAAGAAGCGGCTAAGCAGGGCCTGGCCAAGATGAAGGCCTTGATGGAAATGGGCTTCAAGCAGGGCGTATTGGCCCCGCAGGAGCGCCCGAATGTCGCCGTGCTGCGCAGCCTGGGTTTTACCGGCACTGACGCGCAGGTGATCCAGAAGGCCGCGAAAGACGCTATGCCGCTGCTGGTCGCCAGCTGCTCGGCCTCCAGCATGTGGACGGCCAACGCCTGCACCGTCAGCCCCAGCGCCGACACTGCCGATGGTCGCGTGCATTTCACCGCCGCCAACCTCAACTGCAAATTCCACCGCTCGATTGAGCACCCGACTACCAGTCGTGTACTTGGCGCCATGTTCGCCAATGAGCAGCACTTCGCTCACCACGCGGCTTTGCCGGCCGTCGGTCAGTTCGGCGATGAAGGCGCGGCCAACCACACGCGCTTCTGCAAAGGCTACGGCGATGCCGGCGTGGAGTTCTTCGTGTTCGGCCGCAGCGCCTTCGACAGCCGCTTCCCGGCGCCGCAGCGCTACCCGGCGCGGCAGACCCTGGAAGCCTCGCAGGCGGTTGCCCGTCTGCATGGCCTGAGTGATGACGGCGTGGTTTACGCCCAGCAGACGCCAGCGGTGATCGATCAGGGCGTGTTTCACAACGACGTGATCGCGGTAGGCAATGGCGAGGTGCTGTTCTATCACCAGGACGCCTTCCTCGACACCGACAAGGTGCTGGCTGAGCTGAGCGACAAGCTCGCCCGCCGTGGCGGCAACTTCCAGGCCGTGTGCGTGCCGCGTGATGCGGTGACGGTGGAGGATGCGGTCAAGTCCTACCTGTTCAACAGCCAACTGCTTAACCGCGCCGATGGCGGCATGCTGCTGATTGTGCCGGAAGAGTGCCGCAACAACGGCAATGTCTGGCGCTACCTGGAGCAACTGACCAGCGGTAATGGGCCGATTCGCGAGGTTAAGGTCTTCGACCTCAAGCAGAGCATGCAGAACGGCGGTGGCCCGGCGTGCCTGCGCCTGCGCGTGGCGCTCAAGGAGCACGAGCTGGCGGCGGTCAATCAGGGCGTGATCATGACCCCGACCCTGCACGACAGCCTCAACGTTTGGGTCGACAAGCACTACCGTGATCGCCTGAGCGAAAACGATCTGGCTGACCCACAATTGCTCAATGAATGCCGTGCGGCCTTGGACGAACTGACGCAGATCCTTAAACTGGGCGCGGTTTATCCATTCCAATTAGCTTGATTGAGTACTTATTACCATGTCCGACGCCCTGCAACTGATCCTCGAAGACACTGACGGCACCCAGCTGGAAACCTCCTGCACACGTTTCGCCGTGATCTGGCAGGGCCAGGAAATCTGGTTCCAGCAGGTGGGTAACAACCAGCTGATGATCGGTGTGGATGTGGAGGAGGGCGCTGCTGAGTACGCCAATCTGCTGCTGCGCCCGCTGGCCACCAACCTGGTCAGCCTGGAGCTGGAAATGGAAGCCGCTGGCCTGGACGAAGACGACGATCATGTGCACGGTCCTGACTGCAACCACTAAGAGCTCTTTGACGCTCTGAGGAAACGCCTATGCTCGCCCTCGGCAAACTGCTTGAACTGACCCTGGCCGGCCACGAACCGGCAGCGAAGATTCAGCTGACTCCCGAGGGTACGCGTTTGCGTTGGCTGGCCGAAGGCGCGTTGGAAATAACGCCGCCGGTGGCCAGCGACAATGGCCTGGATCTGCTGCTGTCTGCCGGCATCCATGGCAACGAAACCGCGCCCATCGAGTTGCTCGACCGCCTGTTGCAGGGCATCGCCCGCAACCAGTTGAAGCCCCGCGCACGCATTCTCTTTCTGTTCGGTAACCCCGCCGCCATGCGCAGCGGTGAGCGTTATATCGAGCAGGACATCAATCGCCTATTCAACGGCCGCCACGATCAGCACACCGGTGCGGAAGCGTTGCGCGCCTGTGACTTGGAACATCTGGCCGCGACTTTTTTCAACAAGCCAGATCGCACCCGCCTGCATTACGACCTGCATACCGCGATTCGCGCGTCGAAGATCGAGCAGTTCGCCCTTTATCCGTTTCAGGAAGGCCGCCCGCGCAGCCAGCGTGAACTGGCGCGCTTGAGCGCTGCCGGGATTGAGGCGGTGCTGCTGCACAACAAGAGTTCGATCACTTTCAGCGCCTACACCTATACCCAGCTGGGGGCGGAAGCCTTCACCCTGGAACTGGGCAAGGCACGGCCGTTCGGGCAGAACGAGCTGGTCAACCTCGACCTGCTCGAACTGCATCTGCAGGCCTTGATCGAAGGCCGCGAGCCCGAGGGTGCCAGCGATGATTTGGGCGAACTGAAGTTATTTGCCGTGGCGCGTGAAGTGATCAAGCACAGCGACGCCTTCAAACTGCACCTGCCAGCGGATATCGAGAACTTCAGCGAACTGCCGATTGGCTACCTGCTGGCCGAGGATCTGGCCGATACCCGCTGGGTGGTGGATGAGCCGGGCGCGCGGATTATCTTCCCCAATCCCAAGGTCAAGAACGGCCTGCGCGCCGGCATCCTGATCGTTCCTGCCGAAGACGTTCAATTAGCCTAAGGTCGTTCTGCTTGGCGCAATCTGTCCTGGGTTTTCTCGCCTGATCTGTACCTTGTTTGCCTGAGTGGCGCGCTTTAGCATCGGGCTTTAGCCCCATCTAAGGACTGCCCGCCATGCCCGTTATCGACCTGCGCAGCGACACCGTCACCCAGCCGACCCCTGGTATGCGCGAGGCCATGCAAGCCGCCGAGTTGGGCGATGACGTGTATGGCGAAGACCCTACGGTTAATCGTCTGGAGCAGTTTCTGGCTGCCGAGTTGGGCTTTGCGGCTGCGCTATTCGTGCCCACTGGCACCATGAGCAACCTGCTCGGGCTGATGGCCCATTGCGCGCGTGGCGACGAATATATCGTCGGTCAGCAGGCGCACACCTATAAATACGAAGGCGGCGGCGCGGCGGTACTTGGCTCGATCCAGCCGCAGCCGATTGATGGCGAAGCCGATGGTTCGTTGGATCTGGCCAAGGTTGAAGCGGCGATCAAACAGGATGACTTCCACTTCGCCCGCACCCGCCTGCTGGCGCTGGAAAACACCATGCAGGGCAAGGTGCTGCCGCTGGCTTATCTGCAGGCCGCGCGCGAACTGACTACACAGCGTGGCCTGGCCCTGCATCTGGACGGCGCACGCTTGTATAACGCCGCGGTCAAGCTGGGTGTGCCGGCGCGGGAGATCACCCAATACTTCGATTCGGTGTCGGTGTGTTTGTCCAAAGGCCTCGGCGCACCAATCGGTTCGGTGCTGTGTGGTTCGGTCGAGCTGATCGGCAGGGCGCGGCGTTTGCGCAAGATGGTCGGCGGCGGTATGCGCCAGGCCGGTATGCTCGCTGCAGCCGGTTTGTACGCCTTGCAGCATCAGGTGGCGCGCCTGGCCGAGGATCACGCCAATGCCGAGCGCTTGGCCGCCGGTTTGCGTGAGTTGGGTTATGCAGTGGAGCCGGTGCAGACCAATATGGTCTACGCCCAGGTGGGCGAGCAGGCCGGCGCGCTGAAGGCCTTCTGCGCCGAGCGCGGGATCAAGCTCACTGCTGCGCCGCGGCTACGCATGGTCACTCACCTGGATATTGCGTCTGCGGATATTGATCAGGTTGTCGCAGCCTTCGCCGAATTTCGCCGGAATTGATTGTCTTGGAGCGATGAATAGTCGCTCTCTATCAATAAAGGCACTAGCCCCCTAGCGCAGGCCCGATATAATGCGGCCCTTTGCCGGCTTTGTCGTGGCCGCTGGTTTTTGGAAGATTCCTATGAAAAGCGCAGAAATCCGTGAAGCCTTCCTCAGCTTCTTCGAAGAGAAGGGACACACCCGTGTCGCCTCCAGCTCCCTGATTCCGGGTAATGACCCGACCCTGCTGTTCACCAACGCAGGGATGAACCAGTTCAAGGATTGCTTCCTCGGCCTGGAAAAGCGCGCCTACACCCGCGCCGCCACCAGCCAGAAGTGCGTGCGTGCCGGCGGCAAGCACAACGACCTGGAAAACGTCGGTTACACCGCACGTCACCACACCTTCTTCGAAATGCTCGGCAACTTCAGCTTTGGCGACTATTTCAAACGCGACGCCATTCACTTCGCTTGGGAATTTCTCACCGGCGAAAACTGGCTGAACCTGCCCAAGGAAAAGCTCTGGGTCACCGTCTACGCCACTGACGATGAAGCCTTTGATATCTGGAACAAGGAAATCGGCGTACCGGCCGAGCGCATGATCCGTATCGGCGACAACAAAGGCGCGCCGTACGCTTCCGACAACTTCTGGACCATGGGCGACACCGGCCCGTGCGGCCCGTGCACCGAGATTTTCTTTGACCATGGCGAGCACATCTGGGGTGGCCCACCCGGCTCGCCAGAAGAGGACGGTGATCGCTACATCGAAATCTGGAACAACGTCTTTATGCAGTTCAACCGCACCGCAGACGGCGTATTGCATCCGCTGCCGGCGCCGAGCGTGGACACTGGCATGGGCTTGGAGCGCGTCAGTGCGGTGCTGCAGCACGTCAACTCGAACTACGAGATCGATCTGTTCCAGAGCCTGCTGAATGCGGCGGCCAAGGCCATCGGTTGCGCCAACGAAGCTCAGGCTTCGCTGAAAGTGGTGGCTGACCATATCCGCTCGTGCGGCTTCCTGATCGCCGATGGCGTGACACCGTCCAACGAAGGCCGTGGCTACGTGCTGCGCCGCATCATCCGTCGCGCCTGCCGCCACGGTAACAAGCTGGGCGCCAAGGGCAGCTTCTTCTATCAGATCGTTGCCGCGCTGGTAGCCGAGATGGGCGATGCCTTCCCTGAGCTGAAACAGCAGCAGGCGCATATCGAGCGCGTGCTGAAAACCGAAGAAGAGCAGTTTGCCAAGACCCTGGAACAGGGCCTTCGAATCCTCGAGCAGGACCTGGCCGAGCTGAAAGGCACGGTGATTCCGGGTGAAGTGATCTTCAAACTGTATGACACCTTCGGCTTCCCGATGGACCTCACTGGCGACATCGCCCGTGAGCGCGAGCTGACTCTGGATGAAGAAGGCTTCGAGCGCGAAATGCAGGCGCAGCGCGAGCGCGCCCGTTCTGCCAGCGCGTTCGGCATGGACTACAACAGCCTGGTCAAGGTCGACAGCGATACCGCGTTCCTCGGCTACCAGGGCACCAGCGGCAGCGGCAAGATCATTGCGCTGTTCAAGGCCGGTCAGGCAGTCGACAGCCTGAGTGAAGGCGAGGAGGGCGTTGTGGTCCTTGATCAGACGCCGTTCTACGCCGAGTCCGGTGGTCAGGTCGGTGACTGTGGCTTCCTTGAAGGCGCTGGCGTGCGCTTCGATGTGCGTGATACCACCAAGGCCGGTGGCGCGTTTCTGCACCACGGCGTTGCGGTTAAAGGCGGTTTGAGTGTCGGCACCTCGGTCAAGGCCGAAGTGGACGCCAGCGTGCGTCAGGCCACTGCGCTCAATCACTCGGCTACCCACTTGCTGCATGCAGCGCTGCGTCAGGTGCTGGGTGAGCACGTGACCCAGAAGGGCTCACTGGTCGACAGTCAGCGTCTGCGTTTTGACTTCAGCCACTTCGAGGCGATTACCCCGGCTCAGCTGAAAGAACTGGAAACCATCGTTAACCGTGAAGTGCGCGGCAACAGCGAAGTTGAAACCTTGGAAACCGACATCGAAACCGCCAAGGCCAAAGGTGCCATGGCGCTGTTCGGTGAGAAGTACGGCGATCAGGTGCGCGTGTTGAGCATGGGCGGTGACTTCTCCGTTGAGCTGTGCGGTGGCACTCACGTCAAGCGCACTGGCGATATCGGCCTGTTCAAGATCACCAGCGAAAGCGGTGTGGCCGCAGGCGTGCGTCGAATTGAAGCGGTTACTGGCGCGGCAGCCTTTGCTTACCTGAACGGCGCTGAAGAGCAGCTGAAAGAAGCCGCGGCGCTGGTCAAAGGCAGCCGCGACAACCTGCTGGACAAGCTTGCCGGTGTGCTGGAGCGCAACCGTCAGCTGGAAAAAGAGCTGGAGCAGCTCAAAGCCAAGGCCGCCAGCGCGGCGGGCAATGACCTGGCCGGTTCGGCTGTCGACGTCAAAGGCATCAAGGTGCTGGCAGCGCGTCTCGACGGTCTGGACGGCAAGGCGCTGCTGGCGATGGTCGACCAATTGAAGAACAAGCTCGGCAGCGCGGTGATCCTGCTCGGCGGCGTGCAGGACGACAAGGTCGTGCTGGTGGCCGGTGTGACTCAGGATCTGACCGCCAAGCTGAAGGCCGGCGAGCTGATGAAGCAGGCAGCTGCTGCTGTTGGCGGTAAGGGCGGCGGTCGCCCGGACATGGCTCAGGGCGGCGGCGTTGATGCGGCGGCCCTCGATGGTGCGTTGGCGTTGGCGGTGGCTTTCGCCGAGCAGGGTCTGTAAACGTCTGATTCCCCGGATGTACAGCCCAAGGCCCGGTATACGCCCGGCGGGCCTTGGCAGGGTATTGAGTTGTATGTTTAATGGGCGCCCTTCACGGGCTGAGGCGGCTTTGAAATGGCTTTGATCGTACAGAAATTTGGCGGCACTTCCGTCGGCACTGTTGAGCGTATTCAGCAGGTGGCCGCGAAGGTGAAGAAATTCCGCGAAAACGGCGATGACATTGTGGTTGTGGTTTCCGCCATGAGCGGTGAAACCAATCGCCTGATCGATCTGGCCAAACAGGTCAGTGATGGTCAGCCGGTACCGCGTGAACTCGACGTGATGGTCTCTACCGGCGAGCAGGTGACGATTGCCCTGCTGGCCATGGCGCTGATCAAGATTGGCGTGCCGGCGGTGTCCTATACCGGCAACCAGGTGCGCATCCTGACTGACAGCGCGCACAACAAAGCGCGCATCCTGCAGATTGATGACCAGAAACTGCGTGCCGACCTCAAGGCCGGTCGTGTGGTGGTGGTCGCGGGTTTCCAGGGTGTCGATGAGCACGGCAATATCACCACCCTCGGTCGTGGCGGTTCCGATACCACGGGTGTGGCGCTGGCTGCTGCGCTGAAGGCCGATGAGTGCCAGATCTACACCGACGTTGATGGTGTCTACACCACCGACCCGCGTGTGGTGCCACAGGCTCAGCGTCTGGAAAAAATTACCTTTGAAGAGATGCTGGAAATGGCCAGCCTCGGTTCCAAGGTGCTGCAGATTCGCTCGGTGGAATTCGCCGGCAAGTACAACGTCCCGCTGCGCGTGCTGCACAGCTTCCAAGAGGGGCCGGGCACCCTCATTACCCTTGATGAAGAGGAATCCATGGAACAGCCGATCATCTCCGGCATCGCTTTCAACCGCGACGAAGCCAAGCTGACCATCCGTGGCGTACCGGACATCCCGGGCGTGGCGTTCAAAATTCTCGGCCCGATCAGTGCTGCGAATATCGAAGTGGACATGATCGTGCAGAACGTTGCGCACGATAACACCACCGATTTCACCTTCACCGTGCACCGTAATGACTACACCGCGGCGCAGCAGGTGCTGGAAAACACCGCTCGCGAGCTGGGTGCGCGCGAAGTGATCGGCGACACCAAGATTGCCAAGGTGTCCATCGTTGGCGTTGGCATGCGTTCCCACGCCGGTGTTGCCAGTCGCATGTTCGAGGCGCTGGCCAAGGAAAACATCAATATCCAGATGATCTCCACCTCGGAGATCAAAGTCTCCGTGGTAATCGAGGAGAAATATCTGGAGTTGGCGGTGCGCGCCCTGCACACTGCTTTTGAACTGGATGCCCCGGCCCGTCAGGGCGACTGAGGCATTATCCGAAAGGCGCGGTTTATCCCGCGCCTTTTGTCTTTTTGGTTGGCATGAGCAGGAACTTTCTTTCTGCTCACACTAGTCAATACTTGGGTGAAGGCTCTGCTTGAGATGTTCGGGGCTGCCACCATTTTCTTTTTTGCAGACTGCTGTTGTCCTGAACTGAAATCCGTAAGGAGAAAGGAATGCTGATTCTGACTCGCCGGGTCGGAGAGACCCTGATGGTGGGTGACGAAGTCACTGTCACCGTGTTGGGCGTTAAAGGTAATCAGGTGCGCATTGGCGTTAACGCGCCGAAAGAGGTTGCCGTGCACCGCGAAGAAATTTACCAGCGCATCCAGAAAGAGAAAGGCGAAGAACCAAGCCACTAATTTTTATCGAAATTTTGGCTTTGCAAACGGGGAAAACATGGTTATCATGCGCCCCGTGTTGCGGAGAGGTGGCCGAGTGGCCGAAGGCGCTCCCCTGCTAAGGGAGTACATCTCAAAAGGGTGTCGGGGGTTCGAATCCCCCCTTCTCCGCCATTATTTAGTGCTGTAGGCGTTGATTTAGAAG
>NZ_JAUYGD010000036.1 GCF_030690725.1 Pseudomonas sp.
CTGACGCGGTCCATGCCTTCTTCCTGTTTCTCCTTGGCGAACTCGACGATCAGGATGGCGTTCTTGCAGGCCAGTCCCACCAGTACGATCAAGCCGATCTGGGTAAAGATGTTGTTGTCGCCTCCCGCCAGGATTACCCCGGTAATGGCCGACAGCAGGGTCATCGGCACGATCAGGATCACCGCCAGCGGAAGGCTCCAGCTTTCGTACTGGGCGGCCAGCACCAGGAAGGCCAGCAGCACGCAGAGCGGGAAGATAAAGATCGCGCTGTTACCGGCGAGGATCTGCTGGTAGGTCAGGTCGGTCCACTCGAAGCTCATGCCGTTGGGCAGTTCTTCCTTGAGCAGTTTGGCGATCGCCGCTTCGGCCTGGCCAGAGCTGTAACCGGGGGCTGCCGCACCGTTGATTTCGGCGGTGAGGAAGCCGTTGTAATGCATCACCCGATCCGGGCCCGAGCTGGCGCTGACCTTGAGGAAGGCTGACAGCGGGACCATTTCGCCACGGTTGTTGCGCACCTTGAGCTGGCCGATCTGCTCCGGCTCCAGGCGGAACTGTTGCTCAGCCTGCACGTTGACCTGAGAGGTACGGCCAAAACGGGTGAAGTCGTTGGCGTACAGCGAGCCCAGGTAGATCTGCATGGTGTCGAAGATGTCGCTGATCGCCACGCCGTGGGTCTTGGCCTTTTCGCGGTCGATAGCAGCATCGATCTGCGGCACATTCACCTGGTAGCTGGTAAATACCGACATCGGGTCCAGTTCCGGCAGCGCGCGGGCCTTGGCGATGACGTTCTGGGTCTGTACATACAGCTCGTCATAGCCGAGGTTGCCACGGTCCTGCACCTGCAGGCGGAAGCCGCCGATGGTGCCCAGGCCTTGTACCGGTGGTGGCGGGAAGATCGCGATATAGGCGTCCTGAATACCCGCGAACTGGGCGTTCAGCTCGGCCGCGATAGCCGTGGCGCTCATCGATGGGTCGCTGCGCTCATCGAACGGCTTGAGCGGGGTGAAGACGATGCCGCTGTTCGGGCTGTTGGTGAAGCCGTTGATCGACAGGCCTGGGAAGGCCACGGTGTTTTCCACACCGGGGTGCTTACCGGCGATTTCCGACATCTTTTTGATCACGTCTTCGGTGCGATCCAGGGTGGCGGCGTCCGGCAGTTGGGCGAAGGCCACCAGGTACTGCTTGTCCTGCGGCGGCACGAAACCGCTCGGTGTCGTGGCAAAACCCAGGTAGGTCAGGCCCATCAGCCCGGCATAGACGAACAGGGCGATGCCGCTGCCGCGCAGCACGCGTTTTACGGTGCCGACATAGCCATGGCTGGCACGGTCGAATGCGCGGTTGAACGGTTTGAACAACCAGCCGCCGAACAGCCGGTCGAGCAGTTTGGAGAAGCGGTCTTTCGGCGCGTCATGGCTTTTCAGCAATATTGCGGCCAGGGCAGGGGACAGGGTCAGCGAGTTGATCGCCGAGATCACCGTGGAGATGGCAATGGTCAGGGCGAACTGTTGATAGAACTGCCCGCTCAGCCCGGAGATAAAGGCTGTAGGGATAAACACCGCACAGAGCACCAGGGCCGTGGCGACGATGGGCCCGGTCACTTCCTTCATCGCCTGCTTGGTGGCTTCCACCGGGGTCTTGCCCAGGCCGATATTACGCTCGACGTTTTCCACCACGACGATGGCGTCGTCCACCACGATACCGATGGCCAGCACCAGGCCGAACAGCGATAGCGCGTTGAGCGAGAAGCCGAACATGTGCATCACGGCGAAGGTGCCGATCAAGGACACCGGCACGGCGGCCAGCGGAATGATCGAGGCGCGCCAGGTTTGCAGGAACAGAATCACCACCAGCACCACCAGGATGATGGCTTCGAGCAGGGTGTGTACCACCGCCTCGATGGAGCCACGTACGAAGATGGTCGGGTCATAGACGATTTCGTAGTCCACCCCCTGCGGGAAGCTCTGCTTCAGCTCGGCCATGCGCTCACGCACCGCGTCGGAAATTTCGATGGCGTTGGAGCCGGGGCGCTGGAATACCGGGATGGCGACTGCGGGTTTGTTATTCAGCAAGGAACGCAGGGCGTATTGACTGGAGCCCAGTTCGATCCGTGCGATGTCTTTCAGGCGAGTGATTTCGCCGTTTTCACCGGCGCGGATGATGATGTTCTCGAACTCTTCCTCAGTGACCAGACGGCCCTGGGTGTTGATCGACAACTGAAAACTATTGCCAGCATCCGACGGCGGCGCACCGAGGGACCCGGCGGCGACCTGACGGTTCTGCTCGCGAATGGCGTTAACCACGTCGGCGGCAGTCAGGTTGCGCGAGGCGACCTTGTTTGGGTCGAGCCACACGCGCAGCGAATAGTTGCCCAGACCGAACAGCTGCACATCACCGATGCCATCCAGACGCGCCAGCTCATCCTTGATATTCAACGCGGCGTAGTTGGACAGATACAGCATGTCGTAACGGTCGTCCGGCGAGGTCAGGTGCACGACCATGGTCAGGTCGGGCGAGGCCTTGTCGACGGTCACACCGAGGCGCTGCACTTCAGTGGGCAGGGTCGGCATGGTGCGCGTGACGCGGTTCTGCACCTGCACCTGGGCTTTGTCCAGATCAGTGCCGAGGGCGAAGGTCAGGGTCAGGGTCATCTTGCCGTCGGCAGTACCCTGGGACGACATATAGAGCATGCCTTCCACACCGGTAATCGCCTGCTCCAGCGGCGAGGCGACGGTTTCGCCGATCACCTTGGGGTTGGCGCCGGGGAAGGTGGCGCGCACCACCACGGTGGGCGGCACCACTTCCGGGTATTCGCTGATCGGCAATTGGAACAGTGAGATGGCCCCGCTGATCAGGATCAGCAGCGAGAGCACGGCGGCGAAGATCGGCCGCTGAATAAAAAATTGCGAGAAATTCATCGTCGTCTACCTAATTAACCGCGTGGCGCAGTGTTGGCAGGGCTGTTTTTCGCAGCGACCCGGCGGCTGTTCTGGCGTTCGATGGCCTGACGTTGCTCGGTCAGCAGCGCCTGGGTCTTTTCATCGGCCATGGGCACGCTTTGCGGATCGACCGTGGACCCGGGGAAGGCGCGCTGCAGACCGTTGACCACGATCTTCTCGCCCTTGGCCAGGCCCTGGCGCACGATACGCAGGCCTTCCAGCTTCGGCCCCAGCTCGATGGCGCGGTACTGCACGGCGTTGTCCTTATCGAGCACCAGCACGTACTTCTTACCGAGGTCGGTGCCGACCGCTTCGTCCTTGATCAGCGCCGCGGCGTATTGGCCGCTGCCAACCAGCTTCAGGCGTGCGTAGAGGCCAGGGGTGAAGCGCCCATCGCGGTTGTCGAACACCGCACGGCCACGGATGGTGCCGGTCTGCGGGTTGACCTGGTTGTCGAGGAAATCCAGCGCGCCCAAGTGCGGGTGGCCATCTTCGCTGGACAGGCCCAGGTACACCGGGCTGGCATCGCGGGTCTGACCGCCGGCCTGACGCGCCAGCTCAACGTATTTGAGGAACACGCGCTCATCGGCATCGAAATAGGCGTAAACCTTGTCGGTGCTGACCAGGGTGGTCAGCAGGCTTTGTCCGGCATTGACCAGGTTGCCTTCAGTGATTTCCGCCCGGCTAACGCGGCCATCAATCGGCGCGGTAACCCGGGTAAAACTGAGGTTAAGGCGGGCGTTATCCAGCTCTGCCTGGATGCCGGCTACTGCTGCCTTGGCTTCCGCTGCGGCGCTGGCGCGGGCATCGGCCAGCTCGGCGGAGATGGCATTGCTCTGACGCAAGCGCTCGCCGCGATTGGCTTCACTCTGAGTCCGTGCCTGGCTGGCGCGGGCCTGTTGCAGCTGAGCTTCGAAGCGTTTGACTTCGGCCTGGAAGGGGCGCGGATCGATCTGGAACAGCAGGTCGCCTTTCTTCACCAGGCTGCCTTCATTGAAGGCTACGCGGTCGACGAAGCCGGATACCCGTGGGCGAATTTCCACCGACTCTGGCGCTTCCAGGCGGCCGGTAAATTCATCCCATTCATTGATTGGTTGTTCAATCACTTCGGCCACGCTGACTTTCGCCGCAGGCATCTGCTGGGCGCTTTCCGGTGCTTTGCCGCAGGCGCTCAGCACCAGTACAGCAGCCAGGGCGAGGGGGAAATGCCAGAGGTTTTTATTGGACTGTTCCATGTGTGCTTCCGCCAGAGGGTGTTATGAATGGGCGGAGTCTGCGGCGGCGGGTGCGATGGCGACGAATCGAACGGGGCGAAGATGAGTATCAGTCTTAGTGATGATTCGCTGGCTTGTATCGATAGTGCCGATTGTGAACAAAGCGTCAGGAGGAGGGGGTAGGTTGGGTTGAGACGCGTAGCGCCGAAGCCCAACGGGTTTATCCGAATAGGCTATTGGGCTAGCAGCAACCGACGGACAGGCTAAAGGCTGTCGGGGTCGCCGCAGAACATCTGGATGCGCGAACGCAGCCAGCGTTCCGCCGGGTCGTTGTCCTGGGCGCCACGCCAGGCCATGTGCAGCTCGAAGGTTTGCGACGGAAGCGGCAGCTCTTCGGCGCGCACGCCGCCTGCAGAGGTCAGGGCAGCAGCGGTGTAATCCGGCACGGTGGCAATAATATCGGTGCCGGAAAGTAGGGTGCCGAGGCCGTTGAACTGGGGCAGGGCGAGGACCACCCGACGCTTGCGGCCAATTTTCTCCAGTTCGGTATCGATAAAACCACCGAGGTCACCGGCAAAGGACACCAGCGCATGGGGCCGCGCGCAAAAGTCATCCAGGCTCAATGGCCCCGGCGCCGCATCGGCACGCAGCAGTTTCGGTTTGCTACGGCGTAGCACCTTGCGCTTGGCATTGGCCGGCAGTTCATCGGTGTAGGCGACGCCCACGGAAATCTCGCCAGAGGCCAGCAGCGACGGCATCAGTAGATAGTTGGTGCGGCGAATCACCAGCACCACGCCCGGCGCTTCAGCACGCAGGCGCTTGATCAGTGGCGGCAACAGGCCGAACTCGACGTCATCCGACAGGCCGATGCGAAACACCGCAGTGCTGGTGGCTGGATGAAAGTCAGCGGCGCGGCTGACGGCAGTGGAGATCGAATCCAGCGCCGGCGAGAGCAGGGCGGCGATCTCCATGGCCCGCGCGGTAGGCTCCATGCTGCGGCCGGTGCGCACGAACAGCGGGTCGTCAAACAGGCTGCGCAAACGGGCGAGGGCGGCGCTGATGGCCGGCTGACCGAGAAACAGTTTTTCCGCCGCACGGGTCACGCTGCGCTCATGCATCAGCGTTTCGAAGACGATCAGCAGGTTGAGATCGACGCGGCGAAGATCGTTACGGTTCATCCGGTGTCCATTCTGGAGTGGCTGCGGTTTTGCGCGCGACTCAGGCTAATGCCGAATGCTGTCGCCAGGCAATATGCACGGCTAAATGATGTGTTTGTGGCTCATCATCATCGACAAGCATGGTGAATATCAGCCCCGAGCGGTGGAATTGCTGGCAAAGCCCGGATAAAGTCCGTGGCCATAAGGGGTCGCCACAGCTGTATAGCGCAGAAATGCCAGACAGTGCCGCGACCTGAATGGGTCAACCGAAGAGGTTTGCGATGTCCCGCATAGTGCGTTTCCATGAGTTTGGTGAGGCTGATGTCCTCAAGATCGAAGAGCGCCAAGCGCCTGCGCCGGCCGCAGGTGAAGTGCTGGTCGGTGTTGAAGCTGTGGGCGTCAGTTGGTACGACGTGCTCTGGCGGCAGAACCTGGCCAATACCCCGACGCAATTACCGGCAGGCCTGGGCCACGAACTGGCCGGCGTGGTACTGGCAGTCGGCGATGGCGTTACCGATCTGGCCGTGGGCGACAAAGTGGCCAGCTTCCCGGGGCACAGTGCCAATCGTTATCCCAGTTACGCCGAACAGGTGGTATTGCCGCGCAGTTCTCTGGCGCGTTACCCGGACAATCTGACCGCGCAACAGGCCGCCGTGCACTATCTGCCTTCGATGGTCGGCTGGTTCGGCTTTAGCGAGCTGGCCCGTTTGCAACCCGGCGAAACCGTGCTGGTAACCGCCGCAAGCCGCTGCTGGGGCCCGTATATCGTGCAGATGGGCAAAGCCCTGGGCGCCACAGTAATTGCCGCTACGGCCTTTGCCGAAGACAGCGACTTTCTCAAGCAGCTGGGCGCCGACTACATCATCCTTACCGAAGAGCAGGACTTGGTTAGCCGCGTCAGCAAGCTGACCGATGGCCGTGGCGTCAATGTGGTGATGGATGCACTCGGCGGTCCGCAGATGTGCCTGCTGGGCGACGCCATCGCGCCGCGCGGTCGATTGATCCTGTTCGACCTGCAAGGCGGCAATGAAACGCCATTCCCAGCCTGCGCGGCGTTCCAGAAGAACATCCAGTTCTTCGTGCATTGCATCGGTAATTTCACCGGCAAGGAAGAGCTGAACATTCCACAAGACCAGGCTGCAGTAGCCAAGGCCGTGCAAGCCATCAACCAACTGACGGCAGATGGTTTGCTCAAGCCGCTGATCGACAAGGTGTTCAGCTTCGACGATGTAGTTGAAGCGCATCGCTATATGGAAACCTGCCCAAGCCGTGGCCGCGTGCTGCTGGATCTCGGCGCGCGTTAAACATAACTCACATTATGCGAAGCCCGAATTAGGGCGAGAGCAGTGAATCCTGAGTGATCTGGGTTCACCGCTCGCAATATGGAAGTTCGTATAATTTACAGGCGTTACGTTCACATCGGCTCTGGATACTGGCAACGCCTCCAGGGCCGATTTAATGTAACGGCCATTATGCGAACGCCCCTCGACATCCCGCCTCACTTGATCAAACAAGCACAGCTCTACGCGCCCTCCAGGGATGCCCTGGACGCTGTTTGCCATGTGCTTTCTGACTACCCTCGACTTGTCGCTGACGTTCGACAGATGCGTTCCAGGCTCGCCCAACTCGATGCCGAATCTTCGAGCATCGATGCTCTCGTTTCTGAGCTTCAGGGCGTCGCTCGCAAGATCTTGGATCTCTAGCGGTACCATATCGCTCAACCAGGTTGTTTTCCTGCAGGAGAAAATGGTACCAAAATGTCTTGACTGCCTCGGCCTTTTGGTACCATTATCAAGCCTGGGAACTTCACCAGGTGAACAGGAATGGTACCTATGCTTATCAAGTTTCAGGCTGACGACGAACTAGTTTCACGACTCAAGAAAGCTCTTGGTCAGAGCACTGGCAGCAAGGCCGTCGCCGAGGCTGCGACCACTTACCTTGACCAGCTGAATATGATCGCTCGGCTTGAGCGCGAGATAGGCACTCTTCGAGAGAGGTGCCGTGTTCAGCAGCAGGTCATAGACCGCGCTCGCGAATCTGCGTCTGCACTGCTTGACCATGTTGCCCAGGGCGACTTGCTTTCCTAGGTACCGTTTCCGCCATCGATCGCGCTCCAGGGCGCGGCCTTTAGGTACCATTTACCCCCTTCATTGATCAACCCGCTTTTCCGCATCGGCAGAGTCACGTCAGGTTCATTCGGTGGTGGGTCCCGGAGGTAAATCCCCTCAGGTACACACGCGACAGCAAATCGGCTCTTAGCGTGCCTCAGTGTTCGTCGTCATAGTCATTTGGGGTAGCGCTCTGCGCGAGGGGGAACCCCTGGCAAGCCGGCACGAATGTGCAGAGCGTTGCCGCAGTTGATTCCCTGGACGCGCAGCGGCCAGGGTCCACCATCTCTAATGGTGGACTCTTGTCTCATGGTGAGACTTTTTGGCTTTCGTGGTGGGGCTTTTCAAAGATCAAGCTTCAGCTCGCCTGACTCGCTTATTTCCACGTAACCGACTGATTTCTCTAGTAAAAAATGCGCTAGCTCGCTGTCCCTGATGGGCTGGCGGCCTTGCTTTATCAGTAACTTATTGATTTCTATGCATTTTTTACGCAACAGCTCTTGCTCTGCGTTGGTCAATCTAAGCGTTGCTGGCATCGAGCCATCACCTTTCATCGGTTATCTCCCAAAAAGTGTACGTGCATGCATGTTACTTGTGTTGACGCATGCATGTGGACGCGTATACATTCCCGGCCAATGTTACTTGCATGCATGCATGCAATTGGTCAGGGAAGTCAAAAATGCTCGACCGTCTTCACCTCTTCATTCCGTTCCGCGTGCCATGCGTTTCCCGCCTTGAGTCGGGTGATCCGCATTTCTACGTGGATTTGGAGAGCCTAGGCGTTCCGCTCCAGGGTCAGGTTAGTCGTGACGAAGACGGCCAATTGCAGGCTGATTACCTGCGTCACCCATGGGAATCGCTTTCTACTGGTTTTACGCCGATGGCGTTCAAGGTTTTCCATCAAACATTGGGTAAGCGCCTCGATCCTGGCGTTGAGCTGAAAGCCAGCCCTGCAAAGCTGCTCCAGGGTCATAACGTTTTTGGCCCTACCAGCATCCGTAGCGGGGCAGAGGTCATGCTCAAGTGGCTTGCCGGTAGCTATCCGAAGCTGTTCGCACTGCTCGATATCCGCGAAACAGTCGTTTACGGCATGGACTGCACCTACAGCAGCCGTCTAGACGATGAGCGCACCGCCTACCAAGTCATTGACGCCCTGACCAACGTCAGCAACGGCCAGACCAAAAGCCGTGGCGACAACTACTCCAGCTCCGCCTATTTCGGTTCAAAACAGACCCGCCTCAAGCGCCTAAAGGCATACCTCAAGCATCTGGAATATCAGAACCAGCTTGAGGAATTGAAGCGGGCAGGGCGGGGCGACTTCGGTGCCCGTCGAGCGCTCAAAGTCATGTCTGATCCGCGGTTGATCGAGTGGACCAAGTACCTGCTCCGTATGGAAGCCACCGTGCTTCACCGCTGGATGAGTCGCCGGAATATCCCAACGAAATTGATTGACCTGTGTGCGTATCAGGAAGAGCTGGAAAGTCAGGGGCGCTGCCTCATTCAAGAGTGCTGGAAGGAAGTGACAAAGGACCTATTCGCGGCCTTTGGAGGTGTGGAAATGAAAGTGATTAATGACGACAAAGTGTACGAAGCGCTGCTCGAAAAATTCACCAAGCCCGGCAAGGGCCGCATGACTAAAGAGCGCATGGAAGCCGGTGTGCTCAAGCCCTCGATCTATGTCGAAGGCAAGCCTTCCACGTCTCATGCCAAGTCTATTTTCCGCACCTACCTGAGCATCAAAGACTACGGCTGGGAGTACACGAAAGAGCTAGGCAAGGCGACTTTCTACCGCCACGTCGCTGACCTCTGCGAAGTCGGCCTTTCGAAGGCTGCACTGCAAAAACTCAACGAACACGACCGCAAGTCGAACGTCGTACCGCTGCTTCGTTTTGTGAACGTCGATTTCGGCGCACAGCGCCCTGACTGGTACGTCGAACCGTGTGTGGAGGCCGCATGAAACTTGAGTTCAAGAGCGGTCGCCCCATGCCGCTTTCACACGTTTTCAAGTGGTCTCTTTCTCAGATTGGCATCCTGATTTTCTTCATCGGCCCTTTCTGTTTTATCGGCTACTTCCTTATCAAAAACGCTTTTTAACCGGGCATCAGCCCACCACCTAGAGGCAACTGAAAATGGCAAATCCTGGAATCGTTCACGGCGTATTGGAAGGCATCAAAGAAACCCCTTACGGTGGTGTTGAGCTTTCCCTGCAAGTGCAAGGTGCCGACCGTAAAGGTCGTCCAACTACCAGCTACGTCGATGCTCGTATTGACAAGTTTGAGGTCGAAAAAGGCCTCCACAACGCCTTCCGCCCTTACCTGGGCAAAGAGGTTTTTGTTCCCTGCCTTTTCGGCTTTTACCAGAAAGAAAAGGGCGCCACTGCCTACGACCAAGTTGACGTTACCGGTGCTCCGCTTCGCCTCCAGGCTGCTGCGCCTGCACCCGCTGTTGCCTCTACTGGCCAGCCTTCTGTAGCCAAAACGGCTTAAGGGGAGGGCGCTGCCATGGTTACCGCCGAATTTCATCAAGAACGCCAGCGTCTGCTGTGCCTCATGAAGTCCGCCCCGGATCACTACGAGTTGGCATTTTCCAGCTCTGAACACGCTGGCTATCTGCGTGGCCTACGTGACTCCGGAGCCATCGGCGGCGCTGCCTACGAATTGCATCAAGCCGAAGCCGAGAAAGTTGCAGTCGTTGCTTTTGAACGCCTTGCCGCTCAACTCGATTCGGAGGCCGCTTAAATGTTTGTTTGCTCTGAACTAGTCAATGGTGCCTGCACTACTTGGGTAGAGCAGAGCGTTTTAATTCCGCCTCTTAGTTTTTCTGAGGGGCTGAGTCTCGGCTGGAGTGTTTTGGCGTGTTACGCGACAGCCTGGGGTTGCAACTTACTAATACGCTTTCTTTGGTCTCACATAGGTAATTGAAAATGGATACAACTGCAATCGAAGCCGGCATTACTGCACTCAAGGGCGACATCACCACTATTGGTGGCGCAATGTTCCTCGTTACCCTGGTGGTGGTTGCTTTTGCATACTTCCGCCGCTCGGCTCGTTAATTCGGCCTTGCAACACAAGAGGGGGCTTATGCTCCCTCTTTTCTTTTGGAGAGCATTATGGGTATCGAGTGGGAGTATTCAGGATGGTTAATTTTCTTAGTTATTGTCTCTTCGGGCTTCTTTCTTTTTCGGTCTTAACTGCTGAGGCCGCTAGGACAGTTATCGTTCAACCCGGCGAGCTACTCCCAACTTACGGCCCTGGTGTCGGCCCTGATGCTTTCATCGATTCGCGTGACTGGAATGCAACTATCAGCGATCAGAAGGGCACTCGCCATACCGTTCCTGTGGTTCGTGAAAAGAAATACTCATGGCCAAGTTTTCGCGGTGCTCTTAAAAACGCACTAAAGCTCAATCCAGGCCAGCTTCTTCTATCAGGCGCTGTAACCGGAGCAGTTGCCTCCGTTGGTTGGCTTATAGATGAAAACAGTCAAATAACCCGAGTTGATAACAGCCCTGTTTCCTACACACCAACAGGCTCTAACATTCATTGGCTTCACGAGGGCGTGAAGTATCCCTCAGCTATAAGTGCTTGCCAGGGTCTTGCTAGCCGATTTGCTGCAAGTACTTGGGGTGCTTCCATCAACTCTGTATCTATCCACAGTCATCGGCCATATACCGATGTAAAGTGTGCCGTAAACTACAGCCAAGGCAGTTATCAAGAGACTTTTTATCCTACAATTTCAGCTTCCGGCACTACCTGCCCAACCGGTCTTTCGTTGGCTTCTAATACTCTCGCCTGTGTAAGTTCACAGGCTCTACCAATTACCGACTCTGATATCGACTCTTTTATTTCCGGTATCTCTGATCCTTCTTTTGCAGCTTCTTCCGCACCCTTTATCAATGATTCCGTCCCCGGTTCGTTTGACTATCCAGACTCAGAGACTTTCGGCGGCCCAAATTCTATAGATTTGCCGGGGTCTATAACGACAACCACAAATCCAACTACCGGTGACACTACTGTCGTTGAGTCTTTGCCTTCAATTCAGCTTGAGTATGGTACTTCCCCGCTCTCTATTACTTCGACTCAAACCACAGTAACCAATACATATCAGAATGGAACTCAGACAAGCACATCAGTTAGCACTGAAACCAACACATCCGTAGAAACGCCTGTTGCTGAAATTCCGACAGATTGCGATTTTATGCCTACGGTCTGCTCTTTCATTGATTGGGTTAAGACTCCATTTAATGAGGAGGAGCCAGATTTATCAGAATTCATATCTGATGAAGATTTTGAGCGGGAAATAAACTTTTCTTCTAATGCCTCTTGCCCTGGGCCGTCCATGATCGCAACCAGTCGCGGCACTTATGAATTTTCATGGGAGCCCGCTTGCCAATGGGCTGGATTGGTTAAACCCCTGGTCATCATTGCTGCTCTTATTGCTGCGATTTTTATCAATCTTGGAATGGCCCGAGGTAATGAATAATGCCAGCTATCCTTGTCACTATCGGCATCTACATAATTTCCAGTGTCATCGCTAAAGTATTCGTTGCCTTGGGCATAGGTCTTTTGAGTTATTACGGCCTTTATGAACTTGTTCAGCAGTTGCTCGGTCAAGTTCAAGGGCTAATTTCGAGCCTGCCACCTCAGGTTTTCCAGATTATCAGCCTTGGTGGAATTCCTCAGGCTATGTCAATCATTGGCAGTGCCGTTTTAACTCGCGCTGCTATTAAATCCGTCGAAGTGTTTTTCGGTGTTCGCTCATGATTACGATAATTACCGCCGTCCCTGGTAGCGGCAAAACGCTTTATTGCATCGGCCTTATCGTCAAGGCGATTGAGCAGGGTAGGCCCGTTTATTCAAATATCGACGGCTTGCAAGTTCCCAAGTGTCATCCGGCTCCAGATGATTGGCGCGACACTCCAGAAGGCTCCCTGGTCATCTACGATGAAGCCCAGCAGCCTCATTTGTATCCATCGACCGCCCATCGTGGCGAAGTTAAAGATGATCGTTTGCGGCAGATGGAAGTCCATCGCCATACTGGTCACGACCTTATTTTTGTTAGCCAATCTCAAAGCTTTCTCCATCACCACATAAGAAAGCTCGCCGGTGAGCACATCCATTTTTACCGGGCGTTCGGTTCCAAAACCGTCACCAAGTACACCTGGCAGCATTGCGTTGATTCTCCTAATGATCGTGCTGAACAGGCGAGGGCAGATGCCTTTCCTTGGAAGTTTCCGAAGGAACATTACGGCCTGTATAAGTCCGCCACTATCCACACCCACAAGTTCAAATTGCCCAAGAAGCTCGCCGCCCTGGTTGCTTTTATTTTCGTCGTTGCTGGTCTTACGGCTTACAACGCCGCCACTAGCAAAGACAGCTATCTTTTTGCTTCTGGTGAGCAGGCATCAGATGAGCCGCCTGTCGAATCATCGCCGTTCAAAGCAGCCGCATCGGCGCTGGGTGGTGTCGGCTCCGCCGCCACCACCAGCCCGATCCGGCCAGCGTCCACGGCCATTTACGACTGGGCCGACACTGAGCCTGTAACGCCCATTGCTGGTTGCATCAGCTCTAAGACTAAGTGCCAGTGTTTTAACGAGGCAGGTGCAGCCCTCAAGCTCTCGCATGCCATGTGCCTTTCTGCAATCATCAACCCCTTGCCTAGGTCGATTATTGTCGGAACACGTGGAGGCTCGAAAAATGGGAATGCTGGACAGGGATTGGTACAAGGAACACCACCGGCAACAGCAGCAACAAACGCACAGCAACCGCAGCCGGCAAACGTTCTCTAGGCCTGCCGTGATCATTCGTTCGAGGTTTGCCCCTGGCTTCGCCCTGGGGCTGTTGGTTGGCGCGATAGTGATAACGACTTACTTCGTTTTAATGCCTGATGCTTTCAGGGCGCTCTATATTCGATTTTGGGCGTTTTTCGGCTAAACCCACTGCGTGATACCAGATCGCGCAGATCGCAAAGCACAGCGCCTTTCTGGCGCCTTCCTGACTAGAGGCTTCGCATAATGTATATTATGTTAAATCACCTATATGGAGCTGGCGGCTGACAACAGGATTCAATCCCCGCTGCAGCCTCCGCCCACTTCTGCTCAGTCACGATCCAGCAAATGAAAACTGGGCAACGCCACATGCCAGCGAATAGCGGCCAGACGAATCAGCAACACGGTGAGCATGGCCACGCCTGTATCCAGCCAATGTGGCGTGTCCAGCGCGCGCATGCCGATAAACACCACTGCGCCGGCTATGCAGGCGGTGGCGTAAATTTCCTTCTGGAAGATCAGCGGGATCTCGTTGCAGATCACATCGCGCATCACGCCGCCGGCAACTCCGGTCATCACGCCCATGATTACCGCCGTGCTGTGCGGCACGTTGTGTTGCATGGCGACCTCGGTGCCGATCACGGTAAACACGGCTAGGCCGAAGGCATCCGCCAATAGCAGGCCTTTCTCATGAATTGGCTGGGTCAGCCGCACCCAGATCACCGTGCCGACTGCCGCCAGCGAGGCCACGACGATATACAGATCGTTGCGAATCCAGCTGACCGGATGGTTGTCCAGAATCACGTCACGCAGCGTGCCGCCGCCCAATGCGGTGACGATGGCAATTACCAGCACGCCGAACAGGTCCATGGACTTGCGCCCGGCCATCAGCGCGCCCGTGATGGCGAATACCGCGACGCCGAACAGGTCGGCCAGATAGAACAGTTGCGCCATGCTGACCTCAGGACGACACAGGAGTACGCATGGTGACGAACTCTTCGGCGGCCGTTGGGTGCACACCGATGGTTTCATCGAATAGTTGCTTGGTCGCGCCGGCTTTAAGCGCCACGGCCAATCCCTGCACGATTTCTCCAGCGTCCGGGCCGACCATATGGCAACCCAGCACGCGGTCTGTGGCAGCGTCCACCACCAGTTTCATCAGGGTGCGTTCCTGGCTTTCGGTCATGGTCAGTTTCATCGGCCGGAAGCGGCTTTCGAATATCTGAACGTTGTAGCCCTCCTCCTTCGCCTGCTCTTCACTGAGCCCGACCGTGCCGATATTCGGCAGGCTGAACACTGCCGTCGGGATCATCCGATAGTCGACTTTGCGGTATTGCTCTGGCTTGAACAGGCGCCTGGCCACGGCCATGCCTTCAGCCAGCGCAACGGGCGTCAGCTGCACGCGGCCGATCACATCACCAATCGCTAGGATTGACGGCGTGCTGGTCTGATACTGCTCATCGACTTTGATAAAGCCACGCTCATCAAGCTGTACGTGGGTGTTTTCCAGGCCCAGGTTATCCAACATCGGCCGGCGCCCGGTGGCGTAGAAGATACAGTCGGCCGCAAGCATGCGACCATCCTTGAGGGTAGCTAGCAGGCTGCCATCGGCCTGTTTGTCGATGCGGGCGATATCGCTGTTGAATTGCAAATCCACGCCGCGCTTGCTCAATTCTTCCCGCAGGTGTCGGCGCACCGCGCCATCAAAGCCGCGTAGGAACAGCTCGCCGCGGTACAGCAGCGAGGTCTTTGCCCCCATACCGTTAAAGATTGAGGCGAATTCCACGGCGATATAACCGCCACCCACCACGAGCACCCGCTTGGGCAGCTGCTCAAGGAAGAAGACTTCGTTCGAGCCGATGGCATGTTCATGCCCGGGAATTTCAGGAATCTGCGGCCAGCCGCCAGTGGCGATCAGGATGTGCTTGGCACTGTAGCGTTTACCGCCCAGCTCAACGCTGTGTTCGTCAACAATCCGCGCGTGGCCTTCCAGCAAGGTCACCCCGCTGCCCACCAGCAGGTTGCGGTAGATGCCGTTGAGTCGCTCGATTTCACGATTCTTGTTGCTGATCAGGGTCGACCAATCGAAGCTGGCCTCGCCCAGCGACCAGCCGAAGCCCTGCGCCTGCTCGAAGTCGTCGGCGAAGTGCGCGCCGTAGACCAGCAGCTTCTTCGGTACGCAACCCACGTTGACGCAGGTGCCGCCGAGGTAGCGGCTTTCGGCAACCGCCACACGGGCACCGTAACCAGCGGCAAAGCGCGCAGCCCGAACACCGCCGGAACCGGCGCCGATCACAAACAGGTCGAAGTCGTAGGTCATTTCAGCCTCCAGAACAGGCCGCCAGCATACCCCAAGGCGCGCCAGTGCCTAAACTTGAAGCATGCGGAACAGGAGAACAATGATGCGCCCTACCCTTACTCATCTGGCCTTGCACGTACCTGACTTGGCTGCGTGTGTAGCCTTTTATGAGCAGTTCTGTGCGATGCGGGTGATTCACCAGCGCGCCGGCAAAGGTTCAAAGATTGTCTGGATGGCCGAGCCCGGCAAGGAACACAGCTTTATCTTCGTGATCATGCCCGGCGGGCAGGATCGTCAACTGGCTGCGGATGACTACAGCCACTTTGGCTTTGCTCTGGAGAGTCGCGAGCAGGTCGATAGCCTTGCCGCGCGAGCAAGGATTGCCGGCTGCCTGGTCTGGGAGCCGCGTGATGAGCCCTACCCCGTTGGCTACTACTGCGGCCTGCGTGACCCGGCAGGCAACTATGTGGAGTTCAGCTACGGTCAGCCATTAGGACCTGGCGCCGAGCATATGCCGTTGCCCTGAATGCACACAGCCACCCGAAGGTGGCTGTGTGTTGCCGCGCTAGAAGCCGAATCAATAGGCCTTGCCGGTTTTGTAGAGGTTCTCGAAGCAGAAGTTGGTGGCCTCGATATAGCCTTCAGCACCGCCGCAATCGAAGCGCTTGCCCTTGAACTTATAGGCCATCACGCAGCCGTTCTGTGCCTGCTTCATCAGTGCGTCGGTGATCTGGATTTCTCCGCCCTTGCCAGGTTCTGTCTGCTCGATCAGTTCGAAGATATCCGGGGTGAGGATATAGCGACCGATAATCGCCAGGTTCGACGGCGCATCTTCCGGACGTGGCTTCTCGACCATGCTGTTGACCCGGTAGATGTCGTCACGAATCATCTCGCCGGAGATCACGCCATATTTGTGGGTCTCTTCTGGCGGCACTTCCTGGATGGCCACAATCGAGCAGCGGAACTGGTTGTACAGCTTGACCATCTGCGTCAGTACCGCATCGCCGTCCAGGTTCAGGCACAGGTCATCGGCCAGCACTACGGCGAATGGCTCATCACCAATCAGCGGGCGGCCACAGAGAATGGCGTGGCCCAGGCCTTTCATCTCCACCTGACGGGTGTAGGAAAAGGTGCACTCGTCGATCAGACGGCGGATGCCAACCAGGTATTTTTCCTTGTCAGTGTCGCGGATCTGGTGCTCAAGCTCGTAGCTGATGTCGAAGTGATCTTCCAGCGCGCGTTTGCCGCGGCCAGTGATCATGGCAATTTCCGTCAACCCGGCTTCCAGCGCCTCTTCGACGCCGTATTGGATCAGCGGCTTGTTCACAATCGGCAGCATTTCCTTGGGCATAGCCTTGGTGGCTGGCAGAAAACGGGTGCCGTAACCGGCTGCTGGGAACAAGCATTTCTTGATCATAGGAGACCTTGGGAAGATAGGGGTGAAAATCGCGTGCGCAGTTTATCAGGCTGCACTGGCCTTACAATGCCCCTGCGCGGGGCGACCAATGCCTCGGTAGAGAAAACCCAGCTCAGCCAACTGCGCGGCATCGTAGATATTACGCCCGTCAAACAGCACAGGCATGCGCATCAAGCCACGAATGCGCGCGAAGTCGGGCTGGCGGAATTGCTTCCATTCAGTGACCAACACCAACGCATCCGCGCCTTCAACAACACTATACGGCGACGTGCTTAAGCGCAGCTGGCCGCTGCTGATCGCCTGGCCATAGCGCTCTGCCAGAGCCGTTGTGGCAACAGGGTCGCACGCCTGAACGCTGACGCCAGCTGCCAACAAGGCATCCAGTAGAACCAGGCTGGGCGCTTCACGCAGGTCATCGGTGCCTGGTTTGAAAGCCAAGCCCCACAGCGCCACCACTCGCCCTTGCCAATAGCCGGAAAAATGCTCACGCAGCGCCTGGAACAACAGGGTTTTCTGCAATGCGTTACGGGCTTCGACTGCGCGCAGGATGCCGGGTTCAATGCCCTCCTGCTCTGCGCAGCGAATCAGCGCCCGTACATCCTTGGGGAAGCATGAGCCGCCATAGCCGCAACCGGCGTAGATAAAGTGAGTGCCAATGCGCTTGTCGCTGCCGATGCCGCGGCGTACATCTTCGATATCAACATCCAGGCGCGCACATAGACTGGCCATTTCGTTGATAAAGGAAATCTTGGTGGCCAGAAAGGCGTTGGCGGCATATTTGCTGAACTCTGCCGCGCGCAGGCCCATGCATAACAAGCGCTCGTGATTGCGCAGAAACGGCGCATACAGGCGGCGTAAAAGCTCATGGCCACGGGGTTCATCGCAACCGACAATCACCCGATCAGGGCGCATAAAGTCGTCAATCGCCGAACCTTCCTTGAGAAATTCCGGGTTGCTCGCCAGCGTCACCGCAAAGCGCTTGCCGCGTTTGCTCAAGCGACTGTTGATGAGCTGGGCAACACGCCCGGCTGTGCCCACCGGCACCGTGGATTTATTCACCACCACGCAGCTCTGCTCAAGCTGATCGCCCAGCTCGTCGGCCACAGCCAGGACATGCGACAAGTCCGCTGAGCCGTCCTCCCCGCTCGGCGTGCCGACGGCGATAAAAATGATCTCGGCCTGCTTGATGCCTTCATGCAGGTGCTGGCTGAAACTCAGCTGACCGCTGCTCAAATGCGTTTGCAGCATGGCCTCCAGCCCAGGCTCGTAAATCGGTGACTGGCCACGGGCAAGCCGTGCCACACGCTGCGCATCGCGCTCAATGCAGATCACCCGATTGCCCATCTCGGCAAAACAGGCCGCTGATACCAGCCCTACATAGCCTGCGCCAATCACACAAATCCGCATCGCCTGCACTCCTCACTGAGTTACCGCGATTGCAGCTAAAGCAGATGGCAGGCGTATGACATGCGCAAGACGCTCGGATGACAGCGCTAGATGTACAAATTCCGGGCACAAAAAAACCGGCTACGAAAGCCGGTTTTAGTGGATTTCAGGTTCGCGGGCGAACATCTGAAATCATGTACATGGTGCCCGAAGCCGGGGTCGAACCGGCACGAGGTTACCCTCGAGGGATTTTAAGTCCCTTGCGTCTACCGATTTCGCCATTCGGGCGGTAGCGCTGCGTTGCGAGGCTTGGACTATATACAGCCCTTGGATGCCTCGCAAGGTTTCAAGCTTAAATGAAAAAGCCTCGTAAATCAGTGATCTACGAGGCTTTTCTAATTGGAGGCTGAGGTCGGAATCGAACCGGCGTTCACGGATTTGCAATCCGGTGCATAACCACTCTGCTACTCAGCCTTGAAACTAAACGGACCGTGTAAAACGGCCCGTTGAAAATGGAGCGGGAAACGAGACTCGAACTCGCGACCCCGACCTTGGCAAGGTCGTGCTCTACCAACTGAGCTATTCCCGCGTGTCGTGCTGACGGCCGCCATTCTATAGCTTCAGAACGGCCCGTCAACCCCTTGATTCAAAAAAGCTTATTTCTTTTCCGAGGTGAGTCGCAGGTGTGGCCATGCGGCTAGCAGGTACTGCGCCATGGACCACAGGGTGAGTACCGCCGCAATGATCAACAGCGCATAACCAAACACAACCCAAGCGGTAAAAATCGGCGGATTTGCCAGCAAAATCACCAGGGCGACCATCTGCGCGGCGGTTTTCCACTTAGCCAATTTTGACACGGCAACATGCGCGCGGGCGCCCAGCTCTGCCATCCATTCACGCAGCGCCGACACCACGATTTCGCGACCGATGATGATCGCCGCAGACAGGGTCAGCCAGAGATTGGCGTGTTCAGCCACCAGCAATACCAGGGCAACCGCCACCATCAGCTTGTCGGCAACCGGGTCGAGGAAAGCCCCGAAAGGCGTGCTTTGCTCCCAGCGGCGGGCCAGGTAACCATCCAGCCAGTCGGTGGCAGCTGCGACTGAAAACACCGCGCTAGCGGCCCAATAGCTCCAACTGAAGGGAAGGTAGAACAGCAGAATAAACACCGGAATCAGCAATACGCGGAGCACGGTCAGCAGGTTGGGGATATTCATCGACACAACTTGGCGGTAAAGAGAGTCGGCATTCTACTCACTGTGCAGGGCCGCATAAATCAACTCGGCGAGTTTTTTACTGATCCCGGGTGCTTTGGCGATTTCTTCGATGCTCGCGCGGGACAGTTCTTGCAGCCCACCGAAGTGGTTGAGCAGCTCGCGCCGGCGCTTGGGCCCGACGCCGGCAACCTCCTCCAGGGTCGAGGTACGGCGGGTTTTGCCACGGCGGGCGCGGTGGCCGGTAATAGCAAAACGGTGCGACTCATCGCGGATCTGCTGAATCAGATGCAGGGCTGGTGAATTACCCGGCAGGGTGAATTCATGAGCGGCGTCATTCAGGTACAGGGTTTCCAAGCCCGGCTTGCGGGTTGTGCCCTTAGCCACGCCAAGCAGAATCAGGTCAGGCACTGAAAGTTCTTCGAGCACTTCACGGGCCATGGCCAGCTGGCCTTTACCACCATCGACCAGAAGGATGTCCGGCAGCTTGCCTTCGCCATCCTTGATCTTGCTGAAGCGTCGGGTCAGCGCCTGGTGCATGGCCGCGTAATCGTCGCCAGGCGTAACGCCTTCGATGTTGTAGCGGCGGTAATCAGACTTGAGCGGGCCTTCGGGGCCAAACACCACGCAGGAGGCGACCGTAGCCTCACCACTGGAGTGGCTGATGTCGAAGCACTCCAGGCGCTGCGGCACTTCATCCATATCCAGCGCCAGTGCCAAGGCATCAAAACGTGCGGCAACGTGCTGCCGGTTAGCCAGACGCGCAGCCAGGGCCTGCTCGGCATTGGTCACGGCCAGCTGTTGCCAGCGCGCCCGGGTGCCGCGCACGCGGTAGCTGATGCTCAGCTCACGGCCGCGCAGCTCATCAATGGCGGCGATCAGCGTGGGGAAGTCTTCGTGTTGCGCATTGACGATCAGCTCGCTCGGCAGGTCGCGCTCCTGACTACTCAGGTAATACTGCGCGAGGAAGGCCAGCAATACGCCGCTGCCCTCCTCCTCAATCGCCACCTGCGGGAAGAAGTTCTTGCTGCCGAGCACTCGACCGCCACGCACGCTGATCAAATGCACGCAGGCGCCGCCTGGGTTGACCATGGCGGCGACCACATCCACATCACCGGTGCCGCCTTCCATGCTCTGCTGATCCTGTACCCGGCGCAGCAGCGATATCTGGTCGCGCAACCCGGCCGCCCGCTCGAAGTCGAGGGCCATTGCGGCAGCCTGCATACCGCTGGACAGCTCATCGGTCAGGGCATTGCTGCGCCCCTCAAGAAACATCACCGAGTGGCGTACGTCATCGGCATATTCGGCGGGCTCTACCAGGCCGACACAGGGGCCTTTGCAGCGTTTGATCTGGTACTGCAGGCAGGGGCGCGTGCGGTTTTTGTAGAAACTGTCCTCGCACTGGCGCACCAGAAAAGTCTTCTGCAGCAAGTTGAGGCTTTCGCGGATGGCACCGGCGCTGGGATACGGGCCGAAGTACCGGCCCTTCTGCTTTTTCGCCCCACGGTGAATGCTCAGGCGCGGGAAGTCACCGTCGGAAAGAAACACGTAGGGATAGGACTTATCGTCGCGCAGCAGGATGTTGTACGGCGGCCGCCATTCCTTGATCAGCGTCTGTTCAAGCAGCAGGGCTTCGGTTTCGTTGGCGGTAATGGTGGTTTCGATCTGCGCAATGCGGCCCACCAGGGCGGCGGTCTTCGGCGCCAAGCCGCTCTGGCGAAAGTAACTGGCCAGGCGTTTTTTCAGGTTTTTGGCTTTGCCGACGTAGAGCAGTTTGGCGTCCACATCGAACATGCGGTACACGCCAGGGCGACCGCTGCAGGTGGAGAGAAACGCGCTGGAATCGAAGGCGGCGCGGCTGTCGTCAGCTGCTGGCATCAATCATGCCGTGGCGCACGGCCAGCAGGGCCAGCTCGACATCGCTGGTGATCGACAGCTTTTCGAAGATGCGATAGCGGTAGGTGTTCACGGTTTTCGGCGACAGGCAGAGCTTATCGGATATGGCCTGAACCTTCTGGCAACCAGCAATCATCAGCGCGATCTGGATTTCACGCTCGGACAATAGGTCGAAAGGCGAATTGCTGCTCTGCGGCTGGAACGACTTGAGGGCCAGCTGCTGGGCGATCTGCGGGCTGATATAGCGCTGGCCGCTGAACACCATGCGAATCGCCTGAACCATCTCTTCCAACGCGGCACCCTTGGTCAGGTAGCCGGCGGCACCCGCCTGTAGCAAGCGCGTGGGGAACGGATCTTCTTCGCAAACGGTAACCGCGACGACTTTAAGGTCGGGATGGCTGCGAATCAGTTTGCGCGTGGCTTCGAGGCCGCCGATACCCGGCATCTTGATGTCCATCAGAACAACGTCGGGCTTCAGCTCGCGGGCTTTCTTCAGGGATTCTTCGCCGGACTCGGCTTGACCCACTACATGCAAGCCGTCGATATCAGCCAGCATACGGGTGATGCCGGTACGTACCAGGTCGTGGTCATCAACAACTAGCACCCTGATCAAGCGACACCCCGTTTGCATCAGTCGCTAAAAGCGGCTGGTTGGGTTGGAAGGCTGGAGATTTGTAAACCCAGCTTGGCGCATAACCGTCAAAATGCAAGCGCCAATAAAACTGTGCGCTAGGGTGACGGCCAGAGGAATTTGGCGGAAGCGGTGAGATTCGAACTCACGGAAGAGTTTCCCCTTCGACGGTTTTCAAGACCGTTGCATTCAACCGCTCTGCCACGCTTCCGGCGATTGCGGGCGGCAATCTTACCCGAACGCAACACGCTGTCAAACTCTGCGTATTGGCTCTTTATCTGCCTCTGCTATGATCGGGCCTGACCTTGGTCACGGAACCATCAGCCATTTCAGGAGTGTCGCCATGAACGAACACAATTATGCACTTGACCACACGCAGGTTGAGCAGCAAGAAGTCAGCCGCGTCCTGCGCAACACCTATGGCCTGCTGGCCATTACCCTGGCCTTCAGTGGCCTGGTGGCGTACATCGCGCAGCGCGCAAATGTGCCTTATCCAAATATCTTCGTGGTGCTGATCGGCTTTTACGGCCTGTTCTTCCTCACCGCCAAACTGCGTAACTCGGCCTGGGGCCTGGTTTCGACTCTCGCTCTGACCGGTTTTATGGGCTACACCCTCGGCCCAATTCTCAATCGTTATATGGGTATGGCCAACGGTGCTGAAGTTGTCAGTTCGGCTTTCGCCATGACAGCACTGGTGTTCTGCGGCCTGTCGGCTTACGTGCTGACCACCCGCAAGGACATGAGCTTCCTCAGTGGCTTTATCACTGCAGGTTTCTTTGTGCTGATCGGCGCGATGGTTGCAGGCTTCTTCTTCCAGATCAGCGGCCTGCAACTGGCGATCAGCGCAGGTTTCGTGCTGTTCTCCTCGGCCTGCATCCTGTTCCAGACCAGCGCGATCATCCATGGCGGCGAGCGCAACTACATCATGGCGACCATCAGCCTGTATGTATCGATCTACAACCTGTTTGTCAGCCTGCTGCAGATTTTCGGCATCATGGGCAGCGACGACTGATTCAACTTGCTGTGCAAAGCCCGCTTCGGCGGGCTTTTTTATGCCTGCCGTCCATAGATGGCGCGCATCTTGGCGGCTCAGGCTTTATCATTCCGGCAAATTGGCTTGCCAGGTTTGCTATGAAGTTCGCCATCGCCCTGTTCTCACCTCCTCATGCGCCCTCCTCGCGCCGTGCGCTGCGTTTTGCCCAGGCGGCATTGGCCGGTGGGCATGAGATTGTGCGGCTGTTTTTCTATCAGGACGGCGTCCACAGCGCCTCGAGCAATGTGGTCTGCGCGCAGGATGAAGTGGATCTACCGCGTGAATGGCGTGAGTTTGTGCGAGCGCAGCAACTGGATGGCGTGGTGTGTATCGCCGCCGCCTTGCGCCGTGGCGTATTGAATGACGACGAAGCGCAGCGTTACTCGCGCACTGCCGCCAACCTGGACACACCCTGGGAGCTTTCCGGCCTGGGCCAGTTGCACGAAGCGGCGCAGCTGGCGGATCGCCTAGTGTGCTTTGGAGGGCCTTGAAATGAGCAAGTCGCTATTGATCATCAGCCGCCAAGCGCCCTGGTCCGGCCCCGGTGCGCGGGAAGTGCTGGATATCGCGCTGGCTGGCGGCGCCTTCGATTTGCCGATTGGTATGCTGTTTCTCGACGACGGGGTATTTCAGCTGAGCAGTGCACAGCAGCCGGCCAGCCTGCAGCAGAAAGACCTCGGTGCCAATCTGCAGGCTCTGCCGATGTTTGGCGTCGAGGCGCTGTATGTTGCCCAGCGCAGCCTGGCCGAACGCGGTCTGCAGGATCAGCCCAGCAGTCTCGCTGTCGAGCGCCTCGATGACTCCTCGATAAGCGCCTTGATTGACCGTTATGACCAGGTGATTACGCTCTGATGGCTACCTTGCACGTGCTTTCACATTCGCCCTTTACCGATAGCCGCCTGAGCAGTTGCCTGCGCCTGCTCGGCAGCCAGGATGCCCTGCTTCTCTGTGGTGATGCGGTGTATGCCTTGCAGGCCGGCAGCGCGCAGCGCCAGGCGCTGGAGCTGATGCCCGAAGCCATTGCGCTGTATGCCCTGGATGAAGATGTCCAGGCCCGCGGCGTTGCGCACCCTAGCCGCCTCACACTGGTCGATTACCCCGCTTTCGTGGCCCTGAGCTGCCAATACGACAAGGTAAACACCTGGCTATGACGGCATTGAATGTTGAAGGCCGCAGCCTGGCACTGGACAAAGACGGCTATCTGCTCGACCTCGCCGATTGGTCCGAGGCCGCTGCGCACGCCCTGGCGCAACGTGAGGGCATCAACCTGAGTGCTGATCACTGGGAAATCCTCTGGCTGGTGCGCAGCTTTTACGACGAGTTCCAGCTGTCGCCGGCCAATCGCCCGCTGATCAAATTTATTGCCAGCAAACTCGGCCCCGAGAAAGGCAATAGCCTGAACCTCAATCGCCTGTTCAATGGCGCTCCCGCCAAACTTGCCGCCAAGCTGGCGGGCCTGCCCAAGCCGACCAATTGCCTATGAACCTTGTGACTCCGCCGGAACATCCCTTCGCGCAATTTGTACGCATTCTGGGCAAGGGCAAGCGTGGCGCGCGCAACCTCACTCGCGAGGAAGCTCGTGAGGCCATGGGCATGCTGCTCGACGGTCAGGCCGAAGAAAGCCAGTTGGGCGCATTCCTGATGCTGCTGCGGCACAAAGAAGAAAGCGCCGAGGAAATGGCCGGTTTTGCCGAAGCTGTGCGTGCACGCCTGCAGGCGCCGGCAATTCAGGTTGATCTGGATTGGCCCAGCTATGCCGGGAAGAAGCGCCACTTGCCTTGGTTCCTGCTGGCCGCCAAAGCCCTGGCGGGTAGCGGTATTCGCATCCTGCTGCATGGCGGCGGCCCGCACACGGCCGGGCGCATGTACAGCGAACAGTTACTCGAAGCTCTGCACATTCCACTGTGTCGCAACTGGGGCAGTGTCGAGCAGGCACTGGCGCAACAGCAGCTGGCGTTTATCCCGCTGGGTGACTGGATGCCGCAACTGCAGCGGATGATCGACCTGCGCAATATCCTTGGCTTGCGCTCACCAATTCATTCCCTGGCACGCATTCTCAATCCGCTGGGCGCGCGTTGCGGCCTGCAAAGCATCTTTCATCCGGGTTATCAGGCGGTGCACCGCGAAGCCAGCCAGTTGCTCGGCGATAGCGCGGTGGTGATCAAGGGCGAAGGCGGCGAAATCGAGATCAACCCGGACGCCACCAGCCACCTGTATGGCACGGCCAACGGCGATAACTGGGATGAAGAATGGCCGGCGCTGTCGGCGTTGCGCCACGTCAAACCCGAATCACTGCAACCCGCTCATCTGGCAGCGTTCTGGCGTGGTGAAGTGGCCGATGATTACGGTCAGCTTGCCGTTATCAGCACCATGGCCCTGGCCTTGCGCGCCCTGGGTGAGCCGCGCGAACAGGCCCTGGAGCGTGCCGCGCTGCTGTGGGCCGAGCGTAATCAGACGCTGGCCTGAGCCCCTTCGAACCAGGCCAGTTTTTCCCGCAGCTGCACCACTTCGCCGACTATCACCAGGGTCGGCGCATGCACCTCATGCTCCGCCACCAGCTCGGCCAGATTGGCCAGGGTGCCGGTAAACACCCGCTGGTTCTGCGTGGTGCCCTGCTGAATCAATGCCGCCGGGGTTGTTGCGGCGCGGCCATGGGCAATCAGCTGCTGACAGATGACCGGCAAGCCCACCAGGCCCATATAAAACACCAGGGTCTGACTGCTAGCCGTCAGCTCATTCCAGGGCAGATTGCTGCTGCCATCTTTCAGGTGACCGGTAACAAAGCGCACCGACTGCGCATGGTCACGGTGGGTCAGCGGAATCCCGGCATAAGCCGCGCAGCCTGAGGCGGCGGTGATGCCCGGCACCACCTGGAACGGAATGCCGTGGGCAGCCAGCTCTTCGATTTCTTCGCCGCCACGGCCGAAAATAAACGGATCGCCGCCCTTAAGGCGCAATACCCGCTTGCCTTGTTTGGCCAGGGTAACCAGGCGTCGATTGATTTGATCCTGCGGCAGCGCATGCTCGGCGCGCTGTTTGCCAACATAGATGCGCTCGGCATCGCGGCGGCACAGCTCAATGATGGCCGGGGCCACCAGGCGGTCATACAGCACCACATCGGCTTGCTGCATCAGGCGCAGCGCGCGAAAGGTCAGCAAGTCAGGATCACCCGGTCCAGCGCCAACCAGATACACCTCACCCAAGGTGCGCGGCGCAATCCCGGCGATCTTCTCTTCCAGCAGACGCTGACCTTCCTGCAGTTTGCCGGCGAATACGCTTTCGGCGACCTGGCCCTGGAACACATCCTCCCAGAACACCCGGCGCTGTTGCACATCGGGAAACAGCGCTTTGACCTGAGCACGAAAACGCTTGGCCAAACTGGCTAGCTGACCATAGGTTGCAGGAATCCAGGTTTCGATCTTGGCGCGAATCAGCCGTGCCAGCACCGGTGCATCACCGCCACTGGTGATCGCGACTATTAGCGGTGAGCGGTCGACAATAGCCGGGAAAATTACGCTGCACAGCTTCGGCGCATCCACCACATTGACCGGGATACCCAAGGCCTGGGCCTCGGCCGATATCTGTGCATTCAGCGGCTCGTCATCGGTGGCGGCAATGATCAGGGCCACGCCCTGCAGATCAACCGATTGATAATCACGCAGCAGCACTTCGCCATTGCGCGCGCTGGCCATCTCACGCAGCTCATCACGAATCTCCGGCGCTACCACCCGCAGCGTCGCACCGGCATCGCTGAGCAAGCGCGCCTTACGCACGGCAACTTCGCCGCCACCGACCACCAGTACCAGGCGATCCTGCAGTTTGTGGAACAGGGGCAGAAAATCCATGACGCACGCTCTCGATCGGATAAACAAAACGGGGCGGCACTGGCCGCCCCGTCGCAGGTAACTGAAGCCGGCTTAGCAGGCCGTTGAAAAACGTAGCCGAGGCAGGCAAGGCAAGGCGCTACGTTAGTAACAGCCTCCGGCTGGTCAAAACGGCGAGGAAGCGGAGTTTACGGGTTGTAAATGAGCATTCCGAGCCTGTTTTTAACGCAGTATTGCCAACGCAGGTAGTTTTTCAACAGCCTGTTAGCCGATGACTTCGATACCGCCCATATAGGGCTTCAGCACGTCTGGCACGCGGATGCTGCCATCGGCCTGCTGGTAGTTCTCCAGCACGGCAACCAGAGTGCGACCTACTGCCAGGCCGGAGCCGTTGAGGGTGTGCACCAGCTCTGGTTTGCCGGTTTCCGGATTGCGGTAGCGTGCTTGCATGCGGCGCGCCTGGAAGTCGCCGCAGTTGGAACACGAAGAAATCTCGCGGTACTTGTCCTGGCTCGGCACCCAGACTTCCAGGTCGTAGGTTTTCACTGCGCCAAAACCCATATCACCAGTGCACAGCGCCAGTTTGCGGTACGGCAGCTCGAGCAGCTGCAATACGCGTTCGGCGTTAGCGGTCAGGCTTTCCAGCGCTTCGAAGGATTTGCTTGGCTCGACGATCTGCACCATCTCAACCTTGTCGAACTGGTGCTGACGGATCATGCCGCGGGTATCACGGCCGGATGCGCCGGCTTCGCTGCGGAAGCATGGGGTGTGGGCCACGAGTTTCAACGGCAGCTGCTTGGCATCGAGAATTTCGCCGGCGACGATATTGGTCAGCGACACTTCAGCGGTCGGGATCAGGTACAGATCGGCTTCGCCTTCGCGGCTGATCTTGAACAGGTCTTCCTCGAACTTCGGCAGCTGGCCGGTGCCCTGCAGCGCCGGCGCCTGCACCAGATACGGCGTGTAGGCTTCTTCGTAACCATGCTCGCCGGTGTGCAGGTTGATCATAAATTGCGCCAGAGCACGGTGCATGCGGGCGATGGGGCCACGCAGCACGGCAAAGCGCGCGCCGGACAGTTTGGCTGCAGTCTCGAAATCCAGCCAACCGTGCTGTTCACCCAGGGCAACGTGATCCTGAATCGGGAAATCGAAGCTGCGCGGCGTGCCCCAACGGGAAACCTCAACGTTGCCCTCTTCGTCTTCACCTACCGGCACCGACTCATGCGGCAGGTTGGGGATATTCAGTAGCAGGTTGTCGAGCTCGCTCTGGATGCTGTCGAGGTCACGTTTGCCCTGCTCCAGATCGCTGCCCATCTGATCGACTTCGGCCAGCAGCGGCGCAATGTCTTCACCGCGTTGCTTGGCCTGGCCAATCGATTTGGAGCGGCTGTTACGCTCGGCCTGCAGCTGCTCGGTGCGGGTCTGCACATCCTTGCGCTGGGCCTCGAGCGCTTCGAAACGCGCAACATCAAGAACAAAACCACGGGCGGCCAGGCGCTCGGCCACTTCATGGAGCTGGGTACGAACGAGTTTGGAATCGAGCATGTTCTGGTCTCAACACATCACAAGGGTTTGCATGGCCTTGGCCATGACGCGCAATGCCGCGCAGTTTAAGGCTTTAACAGGGTTGGGTGCCACACCGCGCGTTAGTCGGCGTGGCTACTGGTAGAGCCGCACCAGGGCAAAACCGGCCCAGACGGCGAGCACACCACCGACCACGCTGCACAGTAGGTAGGCAAAAGCCTCATTGTGGCGGCCACTTTCAAACAGCTTGAGCAGCTCAAGGCTGAATGAGGAAAAGGTGGTGAAACCGCCGAGCAGGCCGATGATCAGGCCGCTGCGCAATTCAATAGGCAGGTCGCTGCGCAGCAGAAACAGGCCGGACAACAGACCGATCAGCAGACAGCCGAGGATATTGACGGTGAAGGTGCCCAGGTAGAAATGCCGAGGCCACTGCGCCACTACCCAGCTGGCGGTAAGAAAGCGCAGCACAGAACCCACAGCACCACCGAGGGCAACGGCCATGGCGACGCGAATCATGGTTTTCTCCGCTGGCGAGGGCTGTTGCGATCCTGGTTTTTCAAGTGCTGCAGCTTGTCGCGAATCTTCAACTCCAGGCCACGTGGCACCGGTTGGTAGTACTGACGCGGTTCGAAGGTGTCGGGGAAGTAATCTTCCCCTGCCGCATAGGCATCAGGCTCATCGTGGGCGTAGCGGTATTCGTCGCCATAGCCCAACTCTTTCATAAGCTTGGTCGGCGCATTGCGCAGGTGCAGCGGGACTTCCTGCGAGCCATGCTCGGCGGCATCACGCATGGCGGCGTTGAAGGCGTTGTAGACCGCATTGCTTTTTGGCGCGCAGGCCAGATAGACAATCGCTTGGGCCACCGCCAGCTCACCCTCCGGGCTACCCAGGCGCTCCTGCACATCCCAGGCGTTAAGGCAGAGGGTCAAGGCGCGCGGGTCGGCGTTGCCGATGTCTTCGCTGGCCATACGCACCACACGCCGGGCGATATAGAGTGGATCACAGCCGCCATCGAGCATGCGTGCAAACCAGTACAGCGCGCCGTCGGGGCTGGAGCCACGCACGGATTTGTGCAGCGCGGATATCTGGTCGTAGAAGGCTTCACCGCCCTTGTCGAAGCGCCGACGGGTATCGCCGAGTAGATTGAGCAACAACTCACTGCCGATCTCGCTGCCGTCCTCGGCCAGGTCGGCGGCGTTCTCGAGGAAGTTGAGCAAACGCCGGCCATCACCATCGGCGGCGGCCTGGAGAATCTTGAAGCTTTCCTCAGGCAGACTTAACTGGCGCTCGCCCAGGCCCTTCGAGTCACTCAGGGCGCGGTCGACCAATTTGCGCAGCGCGGTTTCGTCGAGGCTTTTCAGCACATACACGCGAGCCCGTGAGAGCAAGGCGTTGTTCAGCTCGAACGATGGATTTTCCGTAGTGGCGCCGATAAAGATCAGCGTGCCGTCTTCCACATAGGGCAAAAAAGCATCCTGCTGCGACTTATTGAAGCGGTGCACTTCATCAACAAACAGGATGGTCTGCCGGCCATATTGCGCGGCATGTTGCTGCGCCACTTCCACGGCCTGGCGAATCTCCTTAACCCCGGAGAGCACGGCGGAGATCGTCTCGAAATGCGCATCGGACACCTGCGCCAGCAGCCGCGCCAGGGTGGTCTTGCCGACACCTGGCGGGCCCCAGAAGATCATCGAATGCAGCGCGCCCTGCTCCAGCGCTTCACGCAAGGGTTTGCCACGGGCCAGCAAATGCTCCTGGCCGACGTACTCATCCAGGCTGGCTGCGCGTAAACGGGCAGCCAGGGGTTGAGCGACGGGAGCCTTGCGAAACAGATCCATGACTGCGGTTTAACGCCTCTTGCTTTGAGCTTACTACTCTTGAATCACGTCCGCGCCGGCCGGGATATCGAAGGTGAACTGCGCATCGTCCTGCGGCTCATTCATTTTCACGTTGAGGAAAAGAATGTTGGTGCGCTGGCCAATGCTGTCGATCAGCTGCATATCGTTGAGCACATTGTTGCGGAACGACAGACGCAGACTGTCGAACAGGGTGTCCTTGGATTTTGGCTTGAGAATAAAGTCGACCACGTTGCCACCTTCGTTGTGGCTGATCTCGAAGTTCTCACGGATCTTCGACACATCGCCGGACAGCAGCAGCGCCGGGGTGTGGGTCAGACGCTGATCGAGGGTCTGAATGGTCACCTGTTGCAGATCCGGGTCATACAGCCAGACCTTCTCGCCATTGGAAACCAGCAGCTGCTCCATCGGCGCATCGGTGTGCCAGCGGAACAGGCCTGGACGTTTTAGCGCGAGCTGGCCGGCGGTTTCCTGCAGCTGGGTACCACTGCCATCGAGGGTCAACTGGGAAAAACGCGCATTGATGGTCTGCGCTTGGTTGAGCAGCTCGGTCAGACGCTGCACAGCGACTTCATCGTCGGCCATTGCGGCAACGCTGGTAAAACTCAGTACGGTCAGCAACAACATGCGAATCAGGCGCATGGGACTCCTTAAGATCGGGCTAGGCGTTAATCGCGAACAGGGCTTGGTGCTATGACCTCGCGAGAGCCATTGGTGTTCATTGAGGTGACGACGCCGGCCATTTCCATGGCCTCGATCATCCGCGCGGCGCGGTTGTAGCCGATCTTCAGCTTGCGCTGCACGGCGGAAATAGAGGCGCGACGGCTTTCCAGGACGAAATTCACTGCTTCGTCGTAAAGCGGGTCGGCCTCGCTGCCTTCACTGCCTTCGCCGCTGCCACCCTCGAACCCGCTACCGGACTCTTCGGCGCCAGCCAGGATGTCATCGATATAGTCAGGCGTGCCGCGCTGTTTCCAGGCCTCGACCACACGGTGTACTTCTTCATCGGAAACGAAGGCGCCATGTACACGAATCGGCAAGCCGGTGCCCGGCGGCATATAGAGCATGTCACCGTGCCCCAACAGCTGTTCGGCGCCGCCTTGGTCAAGGATGGTGCGCGAGTCGATCTTGCTCGATACCTGGAACGCCATACGGGTCGGGATGTTGGCCTTGATCAGACCGGTTATCACATCCACCGAAGGGCGCTGGGTCGCGAGAATCAGGTGAATCCCCGCAGCACGGGCTTTCTGCGCAATACGTGCAATCAGCTCTTCGACCTTCTTGCCGACGATCATCATCATGTCGGCAAATTCGTCGACCACCACCACGATGGTCGGCAGGGTTTTCAGCAGCGGCGCTTCGTCATGCATGCTTTCGCGCTTGTACAGCGGATCGCTAAGCGGTTCGCCCGCCTCTTCGGCGTCCTTGACCTTGCGGTTAAAGCCGGCCAGGTTGCGCACACCCATCTTCGACATCAGCTTGTAGCGACGCTCCATTTCGGCCACCGACCAGCGCAGGGCGTTGGCGGCTTCCTTCATGTCGGTCACTACCGGGCAAAGCAGGTGCGGGATGCCTTCGTAGATCGACAGTTCGAGCATTTTCGGGTCGATCATGATCAAGCGCGCCTCTTCCGGCGTGGACTTGAACAGAATCGACAGGATCATTGCGTTAACCCCGACCGACTTACCCGAGCCGGTAGTACCGGCCACCAGCAGGTGGGGCATCTTCGCCAGATCGGTGATCACCGGTTTGCCGCCGATATCGTGACCCAGGGCAAGGGTAACCGGCGACTTAGCTTCATCGTACTCAGGCGACGATAGCACTTCGGAGAAGCGCACGATTTGCCGGTCTTCGTTGGGGATTTCGATACCGACGGTGGTCTTGCCCGGAATTACTTCGACCACGCGCACGCTGATGATTGCCATCGAACGCGCCAGGTCTTTGGCCAGGCCAGAAATACGACTGACCTTGACCCCAGCTGCGGGCTGGATCTCAAAGCGAGTGATCACCGGGCCCGGATGGACCGACTCGACGATAACCTCGACGCCAAACTCCTTGAGTTTGATTTCAAGCAAACGCGACATGGCTTCCAGGTATTCAGGCGAGTATTTCTTCTGAACCTTTTCCGCCACATCAAGGATGGAAATCGGAGGCAAGCTGCCGGCCAGAGCGCTGTCTTCAAACAGGTTGACCTGCTTCTCTTTCAGCACGCGCTTGCTCGGTTCAGGCGCTTTCGGCGCGGCCTGCGGCGTGATCACTGGAGCTGGACGGTTAACCCGCTCGCTCATATGTTTGTTCAGCGATTCTTCACGCTCAATCAGACGCTCTTTGACCTTGGCCTGTTCACGGCGATCCAGCACGATCGGCGCGGATACTTCACTGACGCGCTCATCTACCTCACGCAACTGCGCCACCAGCTGCTTGCGCTCAACTCGCGCACTCCACCAGCGGTTGGCCAGGCTCTGGATCAGCTCAATCAGATCAAGGGTGATCTTGCCGGTCAGGTCCATCACTTTGAACCAGGACAGGTCGGTAAACACCGTCAAGCCGAACAGGAACAATGCAATCAGCAGCAGCGTACTGCCCTGTACATTCAGCGCATTGATCGCCAATTGGCCGAGGCTTTCACCCAGCGCACCGCCGGCAGAGGCCGGCATGCTCGAGCTGGCGTCAAAATGGATATAGGCCAGCGCGGCACCGGACAACACCAGAAAGACCAGGCCAATCAGCCGCCAGGAGAACAGCCAGCCGCTCCACTGCCACGGCTGATGGCGGGCGCGGAATACCTGCAGGGTTTTTACTGCCAACAGCAGCGGGAATAGATAGGCGAAATAACCCAGCGCCATAAACAGAATGTCGGCAAACCAAGCACCGGCGCGGCCGGCGGCGTTCTGCACCTGCTCAACATTGCTGGTGTGGGTCCAGCCCGGATCGGCCGCATCGTAGGTCAGCAAGGCCATCCACAGATAAAGGCAAAGTGCGCCCAGGCCAATCAGCGCGCCTTCTTTGAGTCGATAAGGCAGCTGTTGGCGCCAGAGAGGGGCTTGTGCGGTTGGGCTAGATTTCTTCAAAACGCATCTGTTCCTGCGCCAGAGGCGCCGAATAATTGGTTAACGGCAAAATATGCTGCGATTGTACGGGTTTAACCGCACGATACCAGACCGAGCTGTATGCATAAACAGCTACGGCGGTTGACTCCCGCTCTTCGCCCGCTTCGGTGTAGCATATCCGCCAACATCTTCCGTGCGGCTCAATTGGAGCATGCATTCTCTTTTGTGACAAAGGCTTATGAGGTGTTTTTATGAGCGAAGTCAAGCATTCACGCTTGATCATCCTGGGCTCCGGCCCTGCCGGTTATAGCGCTGCCGTTTACGCTGCCCGCGCCAACCTCAAGCCTGTGATCATTACCGGCATCCAGCCCGGCGGTCAGCTGACCACCACCACCGAAGTGGACAACTGGCCGGGTGATGTTGAAGGCCTGACCGGCCCGGCGCTTATGGAGCGTATGCAAAAGCATGCCGAGCGTTTTGAAACCGAGATCGTCTACGACCACATTCATACCGCCGAGTTGCAATCGCGCCCTTTTACCCTCAAGGGTGACAGCGGCACTTACACCTGTGATGCACTGATTATCGCCACGGGTGCATCGGCGCAGTATCTGGGCCTGCCGTCCGAAGAAGCGTTTTCCGGCAAGGGCGTATCGGCCTGTGCCACCTGCGATGGCTTCTTCTATCGCAATCAGGTGGTCGCGGTGATCGGCGGTGGCAATACCGCCGTTGAAGAGGCGCTGTACCTGTCGAATATCGCCAAGGAAGTGCACCTGGTGCATCGCCGCGACAAGCTGCGTTCCGAGAAAATTCTTCAGGACAAACTGTTCGACAAGGCAGCTAACGGCAACGTGGTGCTGCACTGGAACCACGCGCTGGAAGAAGTGCTGGGCGACAACACCGGTGTAACTGGCGCGCGCCTGAAAGATACGCAGAGTGGCGTGAGCAAAGACCTGCCGTTGGCTGGCGTGTTTATCGCCATCGGCCATAAGCCCAATACCGAGCTGTTCCACGGCCAGCTGGAAATGCGCGACGGCTACCTGCTGATCAAGGGTGGCAATGAAGGCAATGCCACCGCCACCAGCATTGAAGGTGTATTTGCCGCAGGTGACGTGGCGGACCACGTTTACCGCCAGGCCATCACCTCTGCCGGTGCCGGCTGCATGGCCGCGCTGGATGTCGAGAAATTCCTCGACGACAATTGATCCATCCAGGGCGGACGCACAGTCCGCCCTGCCCTCCTCTGTCCAATTCCGGCCCTGCACATGCTGACGTGGCTGCAACGCGACTCACTGGATTTCCCGCCCCTTAATAAAGCCCTGCGCGAGCCCAATGGCTTGCTGGCCGCTGGTGGCGACCTGCGCCCCGAACGCTTGATTCAAGCTTATCGGCACGGCTGCTTCCCCTGGTTTCAGGATGGCCAGCCGATTCTCTGGTGGTCGCCAGACCCGCGCACCGTGCTGCTGCCTGACCAGCTGCACGTCTCGCGTAGCCTTGGCAAAGTGCTGCGCCAGGGCCGTTATCGGGTGACCTTTGATCAGGCTTTCGCTGACGTGATCCGCGCCTGCGCCGCGCCGCGCAGCTATGCAGCAGAAACCTGGATCACCAACCCCATGCAGGATGCTTACCTGGAGCTGCACAGGCGCGGTATCTCTCATTCGGTCGAAGTCTGGCGTGATGACAAATTGGTTGGTGGGCTCTATGGCCTGGCTATGGGTCAGCTGTTCTTTGGTGAGTCGATGTTTAGCCGCGCAGACAATGCATCCAAGGTGGGTTTTGTCACGCTGGTTGAACACTTGAAGAACTGGGGCTTTGTGCTGATCGACTGTCAGATGCCAACCGAACATCTGCTCAGCCTTGGTGCGCAGACGATTTCCCGGAGCGAGTTCGCCGGCTACCTGAGTGACCATCTTGATCAACCCAGTAAGGCCGACTGGGTCGCCTAGGCGAGTTTGCCAGCCTGGCTTACACTTGATTTAAGCCCGACCCTGAGAGTCGATCATGACTGAGCTGGCCCGCCTGAAGTTTTACGCCACTCAACCGCACCCTTGCAGCTATCTGCCCGACGAGCAGGCCACCACCCTGTTCCTCGACCCCAGTCAGCCCATGGATGCGGATGTTTATGCTGAGCTTTCGGAAATGGGCTTTCGTCGCAGCGGCGACCACCTCTATCGCCCGCACTGCCAACGCTGCACCGCTTGCGTCCCGGCGCGCATCCCTGCCGCGCAGTTCAGCCCGAATCGTCAGCAACGACGTATCTTCAAGCGTAATCAGGACATTCAGGTGCGCCTGGTGCGCCCAGCTTTTACCGAAGAATATTACGCGCTGTACGTGCGCTACATTGAGCAGCGGCACGCCGATGGCGATATGTACCCGCCCAACCGCGAACAATTTTCGACTTTTCTAGTGCGCGATCTAGCCTTCTCGCGCTTCTATGAGTTCCGCCAGGACAACCGTCTGCTGGCAATTGCCGTAACCGATGTGCTGCCCAATGGGCTATCAGCGGTTTACACCTTTTATGAGCCGAGCGAGGAACGGCGCAGCCTCGGACGCTTTGCCATCCTCTGGCAAATTGCCGAAGCGGCGCGTCTGGGGCTGCATGCGGTCTATCTGGGTTACTGGATCAAGAACTGCCGCAAGATGAATTATAAGACCCAGTACCGGCCAATCGAGCTGTTCGTCAATCAACGTTGGGTCAGTCTTAACTGAAGCCCTTGGCGCAAACCCCAAATTTCGGGCACAATGCACGCCGCTTTTGCCTGGCGCCAGTTGCACCGGGCCATTCATTGGATACCGAGGGCTTTACTGCATGTCGAAAGAAGACAGCTTCGAAATGGAAGGCACTGTCGTCGACACCCTGCCCAACACCATGTTCCGTGTGGAGTTGGAAAATGGGCACGTCGTTACTGCGCACATCTCCGGAAAGATGCGCAAAAATTACATCCGCATTCTGACTGGCGACAAAGTTCGCGTTGAACTTACGCCTTATGACTTGAGCAAAGGCCGCATTACTTACCGCGCCCGTTAACAGGCCTGCGAAAACTCAGTTTTCCGGCATCTGTTACACCAAGCTCCAGTAAAAACGCCCGGCAATGCCGGGCGTTTTTGTGCGCGCAAGAAAACTACGCCTAGGCCATTTCCGCCGTGGTTTCGAAATCGAAGGTCAACTCTCCACCTTCAATGTCGATATGCACCACACCACCGTGCTCAGCCAGCTCACCAAACAGGATCTCTTCCGCCAACGGACGCTTGATCTTGTCCTGAATCAGGCGCGCCATCGGTCGAGCCCCCATTTGCACGTCGTAACCGCTTTCTGCCAACCAGCTACGCGCCGCATCGCTGACTTCCAGCGTGACGCGCTTATCCTCCAGCTGCGCCTGCAGTTCGGTGAGGAACTTGTCGACGATGCTTTTGATCACTTCGTGGCTGAGGCGGCCGAACTGGATAATGGTATCCAGACGGTTACGGAACTCTGGCGTGAAGCTCTTTTTGATCACTTCCATGGCATCAGACGAGTGGTCCTGATGGGTGAATCCAATGGATGCCCGCGCCGCAGTTTCGGCACCGGCGTTAGTGGTCATGATCACGATCACGTTGCGGAAGTCCGCCTTACGGCCGTTGTTATCGGTCAAGGTGCCGTGGTCCATAACCTGCAACAGCAGGTTAAAGACTTCCGGGTGAGCCTTTTCGATTTCATCGAGCAGCAATACGCAGTGCGGCGTTTTGGTGATCGCCTCGGTTAGCAGACCGCCCTGATCAAAGCCGACATAGCCCGGCGGCGCACCGATCAGCCGCGAAACAGTGTGGCGCTCCATGTATTCGGACATGTCGAAACGAACCAGCTCAACACCCATGGCCTTGGCCAGCTGGCGAGCGGCTTCCGTTTTACCAACACCCGTAGGGCCGGCAAACAGGAAGGAGCCTACAGGCTTGTCAGGCGCCTTAAGTCCTGCACGCGACAACTTGATCGCGGTCGACAGCGAGTCAATTGCAGCGTCCTGACCAAACACCGTGAGTTTCAGGTCGCGCTCCAGGTTGCGCAGCAGTTCTTTGTCCGAGCTGCTGACGTGTTTTGGCGGAATACGGGCAATCTTCGCCACGATGTCTTCGACCTGCGCCACGTCGATACGGGTCAGGCGTTTCTCCAGAGGCTGCAAGCGTTGATAGGCCCCTGCCTCATCGATTACATCAATGGCCTTGTCTGGCATATGCCGGTCATTGATATAGCGCGAAGCCAGCTCCGCCGCTGCGCGCAGGGCTTCATCACTGTATTCGATACTGTGATGCTGCTCGAAGCGACCTTTCAGGCCGCGCAGAATGCCGATGGTGTCCTCCACCGAGGGCTCGACTACATCGACTTTCTGGAAGCGCCGCGCCAAAGCACGGTCTTTCTCGAAAATGCCGCGGAACTCCTGGAAGGTCGTCGAACCGATGCAGCGAATCTCACCCGAGGAGAGCATGGGCTTGAGCAGGTTAGACGCATCCATGACTCCGCCAGAAGCGGCGCCAGCGCCAATGATGGTGTGGATTTCATCGATAAACAGAATGGCGTGCGGGCGCTTACGCAGCTCATTAAGCAGAGCTTTCAGGCGCTTCTCGAAATCACCGCGGTATTTGGTGCCAGCCAGCAGTGCACCGAGATCCAGCGAGTAGACCACGCTGTCGGCCAACAGATCAGGTACCTGGTTATCGACAATGCGCTTGGCCAGGCCTTCGGCGATAGCGGTTTTACCGACACCCGCCTCACCTACCAATAGCGGATTGTTCTTACGCCGACGCGCGAGAATCTGCGCCACACGCTCGACTTCCGATTCACGGCCGACCAGTGGATCGATGCGCCCCTGGCGGGCCAGTTCATTCAGGTTGCTGGCATAAGCGTCCAGTGGGTTGCTCGAACTGGAGGATTCGCCACCCTCGTCGTCCTGCATCTCCTGTTCGGTTTCCGAATGGCCACCATGGCCTGGCACCTTGGAGATACCGTGGGCAATAAAGTTGACCACATCGATACGCGCGACGCTCTGCTGCTTGAGCAAAAACACCGCTTGGCTTTCCTGCTCGCTGAAAATCGCAACCAGTACGTTGGCACCGGTCACTTCACGCTTGCCGGAGCTCTGTACGTGGAAAACCGCGCGCTGCAGAACGCGCTGAAAGCCCAGGGTAGGCTGAGTTTCGCGCTCTTCGTCGTGTTGGGGAATCAGCGGCGTGGTGGAGTCGATAAACTCCTGCAGATCATGCCGCAGCTTGTCCAGATTGGCCCCGCATGCGCGCAATACGCTGGCGGCGGCCTCGTTATCCAGGAGGGCCAGCAACAAATGCTCAACCGTCATAAATTCATGACGCTTGGTACGAGCCTCCTTGAAAGCCAGATTGAGGGTGACTTCGAGCTCTCGATTTAACATAGCTTCACCTCATGCCCAAGTGGCCGGCGTTAACCGTCCTTCTCTATTTCACAGAGTAGCGGATGCTGGCTCTCTCTCGCATATTGATTCACCTGTGTTGCTTTGGTTTCAGCAATATCGCGGGTAAACACTCCACACACTGCCCGCCCCTCTGTATGGACGGTCAGCATGACTTTGGTCGCCAATTCTCGATTCAGGTTGAAAAACACCTCGAGAATCTCGACCACGAAATCCATGGGCGTGTAGTCGTCGTTAAACAAAATCACTTTATACATAGGAGGCGCCTGCAAAGCGGGCTTGGATTCCTGAACGGCTAAGCCGAAGGAATCGTCCTCATGCTCTGCGGGGCGATCCTGATTGAATGTTAGTCGAATCTGGCTACGTGCATGCATGCTGAATAGCTTCGTTGATGGGCGAATAGTCTGTGCTAGACAGAGTTTGAACGGCTTCTCAGCCAGTTACAGCATTGCCTTGACTATCGGCAAAACGGTGTTACAAACAATGAATACCCAGCGTGGGTATTAAGGGGTTTCACAGCTTTGCCGACTCACGTCAAGCAGAGCGTGGAATTGAAGTGGATGATACTCCAGTGATGGAGTCCTTTGCAGAGGGATATCAGCATGGTTAGCGGTAAGGTCAAGTGGTTCAACAACGCCAAAGGCTATGGGTTCATCCTGGCCGATGGTCGAGATGAGGACCTGTTCGCTCATTACTCGGCTATCCAGATGGACGGCTATAAAACGCTGAAGGCTGGCCAGCCGGTAAGCTTCGATATTATTCAAGGTCCAAAAGGACTCCACGCCGTAAACATCAGTGCGGCTACTGCCGTCAGTGAAGCGCCCGCCGCAGTTAAGCAACACCAGGGCTCAACGGTTGAAGTCTGATTAGAGTTACCTGGGCAGTTAATCGCCCACAAAAAAGGCCGGTCATATGACCGGCCTTTCTTTATATGGTCTGCCATCCATGGCGACCACCCTACGGGCCGTCGCCATGCGACGTTAAAAATTGCTCCGAGCAATTTTTTGCAGCTGATTTGCTTACATATGCGAAATCAGTGCATCACCGAATGCCGAGCAGGACAGCAGCTTGGCACCGTCCATCAGACGCTCGAAGTCATAGGTCACGGTCTTGGCCGAGATAGCACCGTTGGTGCCCTTGATGATCAGGTCGGCCGCTTCGATCCAGCCCATGTGGCGCAGCATCATTTCGGCGGAAAGGATCAGCGAGCCTGGGTTCACCTGGTCCTTGCCCGCGTACTTCGGCGCAGTACCGTGGGTGGCTTCGAACATGGCAACGGTGTCGGACAGGTTGGCACCTGGAGCGATGCCGATACCACCTACTTCAGCCGCCAGGGCGTCGGACAGGTAGTCGCCGTTCAGGTTAAGGGTGGCGATTACGTCGTACTCGGCCGGACGCAGCAGGATTTGCTGCAGCATGGCGTCGGCGATGGCGTCTTTAACAATGACGTTCTTGCCGGTTTTTGGGTTCTTGAACTGCATCCAAGGACCGCCATCGAGCAGGGTGGCGCCGAATTCTTCAGCGGCAATTTCGTAGGCCCACTCCTTGAAGGCACCTTCGGTGAACTTCATGATATTGCCTTTGTGCACGATGGTCAGCGAGTCGCGGTCGTTATCGACTACGTACTGCAGCGCTTTACGTGCCAGACGCTTGGTACCTTCTTTGGAAACCGGCTTAACGCCGATACCGCAGTCCTGGTCGAAGCGAATCTTGGTAACACCCATTTCCTCTTTGAGGAACTTGATCACCTTGGTCGCTTCCGGCGAGCCAGCCTTCCACTCGATACCCGCGTAGATGTCTTCAGAGTTCTCGCGGAAGATGGTCATGTCGACGTCGCCTGGCTTCTTCACCGGGCTAGGCACGCCTTCAAACCAGCGTACTGGACGCAGGCAGACGTACAGGTCGAGCTGCTGACGCAGGGCAACGTTCAGGGAGCGGATGCCGCCACCGACTGGAGTGGTCAGCGGGCCCTTGATGGAGACGACGTAGTCTTTGACTGCATCCAGGGTTTCCTGAGGCAGCCAGGTGTCCTGATCGTAAACCTGAGTGGCTTTCTCGCCAGCGTAAACTTCCATCCAGGAGATCTTGCGCTCGCCGCCGTAGGCTTTCTGTACGGCAGCATCAACGACTTTGATCATGACCGGGCTGATATCGACACCGATGCCATCACCTTCGATAAAGGGGATGATTGGATTGTTCGGTACGTTCAGGGATGTGTCGGCATTAACGGTGATTTTGTCACCGGTGGCAGGCACCTGGATCTTTTGGTATCCCATGCTGGACTCCGTCTTGTGGTTAAACAGTCAGATCGCCCCAGAGTAACTCACTTGAATCGGGCGAAACCATATGTTCGTTGGTCTTATGCGCCAAGGCATTCTGCGACGCGTTAGCGCGGTGGTATACTTCACAAGTGACTAACAGGTCATAAGGCGCGGATCGTTCAAGCACGATGTCCGCATCTTGAAACCGTCGAACTGCTACAGCGATTCAACGGATCGAAACGCTCGACACTCTACTGGTGCATCCAACATCACCGCGGCAAGACCTCGACTTCTGGCTCGTTCGCATGGGCCTCAGCGCTTACCTGCGCATGTCGAGTGCCTGTGCACGCTCAGCAAAGAAGAGAGTTAACTCAGAATGTCCACCCCTTCGAAGATCATCTATACCTTCACCGACGAAGCCCCAGCCCTTGCGACCTATTCGCTTCTGCCTATTGTAGAAGCCTTCGCAGCCTCTGCTGAGATTGCCGTCGAAACGCGCGACATCTCTCTTGCAGGGCGCATCCTTGCAAGCTTTGCCGACCAGTTGGATACCGACAAGCAAGTCGACGACGACCTCGCCAAGCTGGCCGTACTGGCCACCTCGCCAGACGCCAACATCATCAAACTGCCAAACATCAGCGCTTCGGTGCCGCAGCTCAAAGGCGCAATCGCCGAGCTGCAGGCCCAGGGCTACAACATCCCGGACTTCCCTGAAGACCCGCAAACTGATGCCGAGAAAGACGCCAGCGCCCGCTACAGCAAGGTGCTTGGCAGTGCGGTAAATCCAGTGCTGCGCGAAGGCAACTCCGACCGCCGCGCACCTGCAGCAGTTAAGGCTTTCGTACGCAAGCACCCGCACTCCATGGGCAAGTGGAGCATGGCCTCGCAATCCCATGCCGATTACATGCGCGGCGGCGATTTCTTCTCCAGCGAGCAGTCGATCACCATGGCCAAGGCCGGTGATGTACGCATCGAGTTTGTCGGCAAGAATGGTCAGGTCGTGGTCAAGAAGCAGCTCGCCCTGCAGGAAGGCGAAGTCTTCGACAGCATGTTCATGAGCTGCCGCAAGCTGCGCGAGTTCTTCGAGAAGACCCTGCAGGACTGCAAGGAAACCGGCGTGATGTGGTCCCTGCACGTCAAGGCGACCATGATGAAGGTCTCCCACCCGATCGTCTTCGGCCACGCCGTCAGCGTCTACTACAAAGATGTATTCGACAAATACGGCGAGCTGTTCAAAGAACTGGGCGTCAACCCGAACAACGGCATCAGCAGCGTCTACGACAAAATCAAATCCCTGCCCGCCTCGCGTCAGGAAGAAATACTCGATGACATCCATGCCTGCTACAGCCATCGCCCAGAAATGGCCATGGTCGACTCGGTCAAGGGCGTCACCAACCTGCACATCCCTAGCGATGTAATCGTCGATGCCTCGATGCCAGCGATGATTCGCAGCTCCGGTCAGATGTGGGGCAAGGATGGCAAGCTCAAAGACACCAAAGCGGTGATGCCGGAAAGCACCTACGCCCGCATCTACCAGGAAATGATCAACTTCTGCAAAACCAATGGCGCGTTCGACCCGACCACCATGGGCAGCGTACCGAACGTCGGCCTAATGGCGCAGAAGGCCGAAGAATACGGCTCCCACGACAAGACCTTCGAATTGACCGAGAGCGGCATCATGCGCGTTGTCGCAGCCGACGGCACTGTGCTGATGCAGCATGAAGTCGAAGCCGGCGACATCTGGCGCGCCTGCCAAACCAAAGATGCGCCGATCCGCGACTGGGTCAAGTTGGCCGTCACCCGCGCTCGCCAGTCCAACACCCCGGCAATCTTCTGGCTCGACCCGGAGCGCGCCCACGACCGTGAACTGCAGAAAAAGGTCGAAGCCTACCTGCAGGAACATGACCTGACCGGTCTGGACATCCGCGTTATGGACTACAACCAGGCCATCCGCGTGAGCATGGAGCGCTTGATTCGTGGCCAGGACACCATTTCGGTGACCGGTAACGTACTGCGTGACTACCTGACCGACCTGTTCCCGATCATGGAGCTGGGCACTTCGGCCAAGATGCTTTCCATCGTTCCGCTGATGGCGGGCGGCGGCATGTATGAGACCGGTGCTGGCGGCTCCGCGCCCAAGCATGTGCAGCAACTGATTGAAGAAAACCACCTGCGCTGGGACTCGCTGGGCGAATTCCTGGCTCTGGCGGTTTCCCTGGAAGAAACCGGGATCAAGACCAACAACCTGAAAGCCAAGCTCCTGGGCACCACCCTCGACGCGGCCACCGGCAAGCTGCTGGACAACAACAAGTCGCCATCGCGCAAGACCGGCGAACTGGACAACCGTGGTAGCCATTTCTACCTGGCGCTGTACTGGGCTCAGGAACTGGCCGCACAAAACGATGACGCCGAATTGAAAGCGCAGTTCGCGCCACTGGCAAAAACCCTTAGCGAGAACGAAGCAACCATCGTTGCCGAGCTCAGCGCCGTACAGGGCAAGCCCGTGGACATCGGTGGCTACTACCGCTCCAACCCGAAGCTGACCAGCCAGGTCATGCGTCCAAGCACGACCTTCAATGCTGCGCTCGCTGCACTGAACTAAGGCGTAACGCCCTGCGCCCTCGGGCGCAGCAACACCGCAAACCCCGGCCTCCGCGCCGGGGTTTGTGCATTGAGGGCCGAGAGAATCAGGATAAGATCGCCTTTTCTCATAACAGGTAGCACGTTCATGCAGTGGCAGCCGCACATCACCGTGGCCACGGTCATCGAAGACCAGGGCCGTTTTCTGTTAGTCGAAGAAATGGCCGAAGGCCGCGCCGTGTTCAACCAGCCGGCTGGGCACCTAGAAGCAAACGAAAGCCTGATACAGGCCGCGCTGCGCGAAACCCTCGAAGAAACTGGCTGGGATGTCGAGCTGACTGGCGTTACCGGCATTTACCTGTATACCGCACCAAGTAACGGCATCACCTACCAACGCGTGTGTTTTGCCGCCAAGCCGCTGCAACAGAGGCCCAATCACCCGCTGGATGACGGCATCATCGGCCCACGCTGGCTGACCCGAGACGAGCTGGCAGCGCAACCCGAACGCTGGCGCAGTGAGCTAGTGCTGCGCTGTATCGATGATTACCTGAGCGGCCAGTGCTTTTCACTCAGCCTGATTCGCGATTAACGGCCCCGCGCCTCAGCCTGCTAGAATCGCCCTCTTTTTAGACCCGTGCCCAGTATTCCCATGCCAGATCCAACTACTCAGCGCGTAATCGTCGGCATGTCCGGCGGCGTCGACTCCTCCGTTTCCGCTCTGCTGCTGCTTGAACAGGGCTATCAGGTCGAAGGCCTGTTTATGAAGAACTGGGACGAGGACGACGGCACCGAATACTGCACCGCCATGGATGACCTGGCCGATGCCCAGGCCGTGTGCGACAAGCTCGGCATCACACTGCACACCGCCAATTTCGCCGCGGAGTATTGGGACAACGTGTTCGAGCATTTCCTCGCCGAATACAAGGCCGGGCGCACGCCCAACCCGGACATCCTGTGCAACCGCGAAATCAAGTTCAAGGCCTTCCTCGACTACGCCCTGGCGCTCGGCGCCGACCTGATCGCCACCGGCCACTATGTGCGCCGGCGCGATCGCGACGGCCGCACCGAACTGCTCAAAGGCCTGGATCCGAACAAGGATCAAAGCTACTTCCTGCATGCCGTGGGTGGCGAGCAGATCGCCAAGACCCTGTTTCCGGTGGGCGAACTGGAAAAGCCGGCGGTGCGCGCCATCGCCGAAAAACATGAGCTGGCCACGGCGAAGAAGAAAGACTCGACCGGCATCTGCTTTATCGGCGAGCGGCGCTTCAGCGACTTTCTCAAGCAGTATCTGCCGGCCCAACCCGGCGATATCGAAACCACTGAAGGCGAGGTCATCGGTCGCCACCATGGCTTGATGTACCACACCATCGGCCAGCGCCAGGGCCTGGGCATCGGCGGCTTGAAAGACGCCAGCGAGGAGCCCTGGTACGTGCTGCAGAAAGACCTGCAACGCAATGTGCTGGTGGTCGGTCAGGGCAACGATCACCCCTGGCTGTTTGCCAGCGCCCTGCTCGCCTCGGAGATCTATTGGGTCAACCCGATCGAGCTAAACCAGCCGCGCCAGCTGACGGCCAAGGTGCGCTATCGCCAAGGCGATCAAGCCTGCACCCTGGAAAAAACCGCCAGCGGTTATCGCGCCAGTTTTGCCATGCCGCAACGCGCGGTCACCCCCGGCCAGTCAGTGGTGTTCTATGACGGCGAAGTCTGCCTCGGCGGCGGCGTGATCGAAATAGCAGAACCCTGGAGCAGCAAGGATAAGCATCAATGAGTCCAACGCAGGAACAACTGGTTGCCCTGGGCGCGGTTTTCGAAGCAGCAGTGCTGGTCGATAAACTGGCCAAGACCGGACAGGTTGGCGAGCCAGGACTGGCCTGCATGCTCGGCAGCCTGCTGGAGCGCGATCCCAAGAGCACCCTGGACGTGTATGGCGGTGACGACCTCAACCTGCGCGAGGGCTATCGCGCCCTGATCAGTGCCCTGGAGCGCGACCCGGCCAGCCTGCAGCGCGAACCGCTGCGCTACGCCCTGGCCCTGCTCGGACTGGAAAGGCAACTGGCCAAGCGCGACGACATGCTGCAGGTCATGGGCAGCCGCCTGGATCAGATCCAGAACCAGGTCGGTCATTTCGGCCTGGTGCATGACAACGTCATTGCCGCCTGCGGCAGTCTCTACGAGGACACCATCAGCACCTTCCGTCAGCGTATCCAGGTGCAGGGCGACATGCGCCACCTGCAGCAACCGAGCAACGCTTCGAAGATTCGCGCCCTGTTGCTCGCCGGCATCCGCTCGGCACGGCTGTGGCGTCAGCTCGGCGGCCACCGCTGGCAACTGGTGTTCAGCCGCAGCAAGCTGCTCAAGGAACTTTACCCGCTGTTGCGCGGTTAACCATGAATACCCGCATGGTCAAACCCATGCAGGGTGCCGCGCTGCTGGCGCTTTCGGCGCTGCTGTTCTCGCTGATGGGTGTCGGCGTGCGCGAAGTCTCCGCCAGCGTCAATAACGAGTCGGTGGTGTTCTTTCGCAACCTGGTCGGCGTGCTGTTCTTTCTGCCGCTGATCCTGCTCAGGGGCGTGGCGCCGCTCAAAACCACGCGCCTCAAAGGGCATCTCTGGCGCACCGGTTATGGCCTGGCGGCGATGTACTGTTTCTTCTACGCGCTGGCCCACCTGCCCCTGGCCGACGCCATGCTGTTCACCTACTCGGCCCCGCTGTTCACGCCACTGATCGCCTGGTGGTGGCTGAAGGAGCCGCTGAGCAAACGCATCCTGCTGACAACCGGCATCGGCTTGCTCGGCGTGCTGCTGGTGGCTAAACCCTCGAGCGCCTTGCTCAGTGGCAATACCCTGATCGGCATGGCGGCCAGTGTTCTGGCGGCATTTGCCTTTGTCTCCATCCGCGAGATGAGCGATACCGAGCCAGCTTATCGCATCGTGTTCTATTTTTCGTTGTTCAGCGCGCTGGCCTCCGCAATCCCGCTGACCTGGACTTGGCAGCCCTTGAGCAATCACGAACTGAGCCTGCTGCTGGCAATCGGCCTGCTCGCCACCGTCAGCCAAATCATCATGTCCAAGGCCTACGGCATGGCGCCGCCCGGCCTGATCGGGCCCTTTGCCTACCTGGCCATCGTCTTTGCCGGCGTGATCGCCTGGTTGCGCTGGGGCGAAATCCCGGATACGACCTCGCTGATCGGTGCCGGCCTGATTTTTGCCTCCAGCCTGCTGTCGATTGCCCGACGCAGCCGCTGAACGGCTAGCGAGCAAACGCGGCCAGCGCAGCGATTTAATGTATGATATGCGCCCTTTTCGTCAGCCGATTGTCCGAGAACGCACTCTTATGCAGCTTTCCTCGCTCACCGCGGTTTCCCCCGTTGATGGCCGCTATGCCGGCAGAACCAGCGCCCTGCGCCCCATTTTCAGCGAATACGGCCTGATCCGCTTTCGCGTCCTGGTTGAAGTGCGTTGGTTGCAACGCCTGGCCGCCCACGAAGGCATCGGCGAAGTCCCCGCCTTCTCGGCCGAAGCCCAGGCGGTACTCAACCAGTTGGCGGACAACTTCGCCATCGAGCACGCCGAGCGCGTCAAACAGATCGAGCGCACCACCAACCACGACGTCAAGGCCGTGGAGTACCTGCTCAAGGAACAGGCCGCCAAGCTGCCGGAGCTGGAGAAGGTCAGTGAGTTTATCCACTTCGCCTGCACCAGCGAGGACATCAACAACCTGTCCCACGCCCTGATGCTGCGTGAAGGCCGCGACACCGTACTGTTGCCGCTGATGCGCCAGACTGCCGAAGCCATCCGTGAACTGGCGGTGAAATTCGCCGACGTGCCGATGCTCTCGCGCACCCACGGCCAGCCAGCCTCGCCGACCACCCTGGGCAAGGAACTGGCCAACGTGGTCTATCGCCTCGAGCGGCAGATCACCCAGGTCGCGGCCGTACCGCTGCTGGGCAAGATCAACGGCGCGGTGGGCAACTACAACGCGCACCTGTCGGCCTACCCGCAGGTCGACTGGGAAGCCAACGCCCGCGCCTTTATCGAAGACGACCTGGGCCTGCAGTTCAACCCCTACACCACCCAGATCGAACCGCACGACTACATCGCCGAGCTGTTCGACGCCATCGCCCGCTTCAACACCATCCTGATCGACTTCGATCGCGATATCTGGGGCTATATCTCCCTGGGCTACTTCAAGCAGCGCACCATCGCCGGCGAAATCGGCTCCTCGACCATGCCGCACAAGGTCAACCCGATCGACTTCGAGAACTCCGAAGGCAATCTGGGCATCGCCAACGCGCTGTTCCAGCACCTGGCCAGCAAGCTGCCGATCTCGCGCTGGCAGCGTGACCTGACCGACTCCACCGTGCTGCGCAACCTGGGTGTCGGCTTCGCCCATAGCGTTATCGCTTATGAAGCAAGCCTCAAGGGAATCAGCAAGTTGGAGCTGAATGCTCAACGTATTGCTGATGATCTGGACGCCTGTTGGGAAGTGCTGGCCGAGCCGATCCAGACCGTCATGCGCCGCTACGCCATTGAAAACCCCTATGAGAAGCTCAAAGAGCTGACGCGCGGCAAGGGCATCAGCGCAGACGCGCTGCAGACCTTCATCGACGGCCTCGATATGCCGGCCGCGGCCAAAGCCGAACTGAAGTTGCTGACCCCAGCCAACTACATCGGCAATGCAGTCGCCCAGGCCAAGCGCATTTAACCGCTCGAGTCCTTTGCACGCCCGGCAGTGCCGGGCGTTTTTATTTTTGGGCTTTTATTTATTTCAAGGGCTTAGCAATGAATCCTGATACTCCGCTGCAGCTGTTGGGCGGCCTGACGGCCCGTGAGTTCCTGCGCGACTACTGGCAGAAGAAACCCCTGCTGGTGCGTCAGGCCATGCCCGGCTTCGAGAGCTCGATCTCGCCGGACGAACTGGCCGGTCTGGCCCTGGAAGAGGAAATCGAGTCGCGCCTGGTCATCGAACACGGTGAGCGGCCCTGGGAGTTGCGCCGCGGCCCGTTCGCCGAAGACGCCTTCGCCCAACTGCCGGAACGCGACTGGACCCTGCTGGTGCAAGCCGTCGACCAGTTCGTCCCGGAAGTGGCCGAACTGCTCGAGGAGTTCAAGTTTTTGCCCAAGTGGCGCATCGACGACGTGATGATCAGCTTTGCCGCACCTGGCGGCGGCGTCGGCCCGCACTTCGACAACTACGATGTGTTCCTGCTGCAGGGCTACGGCAAGCGCCGCTGGCAGGTCGGCCAGATGTGCAACTCCGACAGCCCGCTGCTGCCACACGCGGATCTGAAGATCCTTGCCGAATTCGCTAAAACTGAAGAATGGGTACTGGAACCCGGCGACATGCTCTACCTGCCGCCGCTCCTGGCCCACTGTGGTACCGCTGAGGATGATTGTATGACCTATTCCGTAGGCTTCCGCGCGCCTAGCGCCGCCGAAGTACTGACCCATTTCACCGACTTTCTCGGCCAGTTCCTGCCGGATGAAGACCGCTACGGCGACGCCGATGCGCAGCCGACCAGCGATCCGCACCAGATCCAGCGTGACGCCCTGGATCGCCTGAAAGCCCTGCTCAATGAACACATGAGCGATGAGCGCCTGCTGATGACCTGGTTCGGCCAGTTCATGACCGAACCGCGCTACCCCGAACTGATCGCCGGCATCGAGATCGACGAGCCGGCCTTCCTCGGCAGCCTGCAAGACGGTGCCGTGCTGATCCGCAACCCCAGCGCCCGCCTGGCCTGGTCCGAAGTGGGCGAAGACCTGGCGCTGTTCGCCAGTGGCCAGAGCCGCCTGTTGTCTGCCAGCCAGCGCGACCTGCTCAAGCTGATCTGCTCGGCCGACGCGCTGCATATCGACAACCTTGCACCATGGCTGGCCGATGACGAGGGGCGTAATCTGCTTCTGGAGCTGACCAAACAGGGTAGCCTGGAGTTTGCCGATGAATAGCATTCACGTACGCCTGGCCGACTGGCAAAAGGACAATGCCGAGCTGCGGCGCATTCGCGAAACGGTGTTCATTGCCGAGCAAGCGGTGCCGCCGGAACTGGAGTGGGATGCCGAGGATGCCGAGGCCCTGCACTTTCTCGCCTGCGAGGGCGATTACCCGATCGGTACCGCGCGCCTGCTGCCAGACGGGCATATCGGCCGGGTTTCGGTGCTCAAGGACTGGCGTGGCCTGAACGTCGGCGATGCGTTGCTGCGCGCGGTGATCGCGGAAGCGGAAAAGCTTGGCCTGCAGCAACAAATGCTCAGCGCCCAGGTGCAGGCCACGCCTTTCTATGAAAGGCTTGGCTTTGCCATCGTCAGCGGCGAATACCTCGACGCAGGTATTCCCCATGTGGATATGGTGCGCCACAGCCAATAACCGCGAGCAATAGCCGCGAGGTCAGGATGAACCAGAACGCCCCGTCAGACGCAACCGAGAGCCACGAGCCAGCAGAGCTTCCCGCCATCGAGTTTCAGTCGCCGGGGCGTTTTGCCGTGCGCAATCCAGAACCGATCCCGAGCGAAACCCCACAGGCAGAACCGGCGCCGTTCATCCTCGGCGAGCACCTGGTGCTGGAGCGCTTCGAGCAGCCGGAGCTGGCCCGTGCCCACGCACTGGCCATGCTCCAGCAAGCCCAGCGCAGCTTGTGCATCTATAGCGCCGACCTCGACCCCTGGCTGTATCACCACAGCAGCATCCAGCAGGCCTGCACCCGTTTCCTCCTGGCCAGCACGAACAACCGCCTGCGCATCCTGGTCAAAGACATCAGCCGCGCGGTTAAACAGGGCCACCGCTTGCTTGGCTTGTCGCGCCGACTCTCGAGCAACCTGCATATTCGCCAGCTGCACCCGGACTACCCCGGTGAGGAAGTGGCTTTTTTACTGGCCGATGACCGCGGCTTGCTGCTGCGCCCCGAACCCGAGCAATTCGCCGGTTATGCGCTGTACCAGGATCCCGCCCGGGTACGCTTGCGCCAGGCTCAATTCGATCAGGCCTGGCAGACCAGCATCACCTCCCCCGATCTAAGGAGTTTCCTGCTATGAGTGTGCGCACCCTGCTCGCGGCCCTGCTGCTTGGCATTGCCCTGCCCCTCAGTGCGGCCACCGAGGTCATCGCGCTGAATTACCGCAGCGCCGACGATGTGCTGCCGCTGGTGCAGTCGCTGCTGGGCAACGACGGCCGTGCCAACAGCTACGGCAACCAGCTGATCGTCAACGCCGCGCCGGCCAAGATCGCGGAAATTCGCCAATTGCTCGAGCAACTGGACACCCGCCCACGGCGCTTGCTGATCAGCGTCGATAGTTCGGAATCCAGCTACCAGAGCGACCGCGGCTATCGCGCCGACGGCACTATAAGCGCCGGCGATGCCCAGGTGCAGATTGGTCGGGGCGAAAGCAACGGTCGCGATCAGGTACGCATCATCAGCCGCACTACCGATAGCCGTGGCGGCGGCACCCAACACGTGCAGGCCACCGAGGGCTACCCGGCGCTGATCCAGGTCGGCCAGAGCGTGCCCCTGCGCTCGACCCAGCGCGACGCCTACGGCCAGGTGTACAACAGCAGCGAATACCGCGACGTCACCCGTGGTTTCTACGTGACCGCCAGCCTCACGGGCGAAATCGTACATATCGATATCAGCAGCAATCGCGACCGCCTGAGCCCATCGCAGCCCGGGGTAATCGACATCCAGAGCACTGATACCCGGGTCAGCGGCCGGCTTGGCGAATGGATCAGCATCGGCGGCGTCAACCAGCAGAGCCAGGCCGAGCAAGGCGACGTCCTGCGCCAGCGCTCGACCCAGGGACGTGAGGACATGAGCTTGCGGGTCAAGGTCGAGGTCGTCGAGTAAAGCCTGCGCAGCTGCGAAAAGCCGTAAAAATGCTCCCTGCATCGACCTCACAGGGGTTGCGCCAGGCGAGACATGCGGCATGTTTAGCGCACCAAATGACCTGGTCTTTTTGCCTTGCGTGGCTGATCGCGAACCCACAGCGACAGCCTCGCAACGGAGGCTGAGACTTCCGCAATCACTGACCCGCCGGTCATCCTAATACTTATGTAGTAGTCATAAAAAAGCACTACAAAACGTTTGACGAACACTATTAGCAGAGGCATCATGGCCTCGCTCCCGCTAATCAGGGGCCCTGGAAAGGGTCTCCGGGTCGTGTTCCAGCTTACCGCCAGAGCCGATTCGTGTTGTAAAGCCCACAAGGCAGTTCGACGAGATTGCGACTGGAACGAAGTTGTCCTGAGGGACGGGGAAGCGCTTCAACGTAGCAGCCAGCAGACAGTTACAGCCTACTGAGTCGTCCAACGGCATCTTTGATCCGGTAAACGCCAAATGACCCGATCATTTGCAGCAGCTGTAGCCAGCGCACTGTTCGTTTCGTCCCCCCTCCTCGCGGCTGCAACTGCGCCCTGGTCACTCTCTCTCGTACTGTTGTGAGCCCCCGCAACCATGACCCTCACAGGTTTTGAGTGGGAAAGTCGGTGCTCAACCAAACACATACATTGAAGGATTGACCATGTCCGCTTATCAAAACGATATCAAGGCAGTAGCCGCTCTCAAAGAGACCAACGGCAACAGCTGGAGCGCTATCAACCCGGAGTCCGTGGCCCGCATGCGCACCCAGAACCGCTTCAAGACCGGTCTGGAAATCGCCCAATACACCGCCGACATCATGCGCAAGGACATGGCCGAGTACGACGCCGACTCTTCCGTCTACACCCAGTCCCTGGGCTGCTGGCATGGGTTCATCGGTCAGCAGAAGATGATCTCCATCAAGAAGCACCTGAAGACCACCGACAAGCGCTACCTCTACCTGTCCGGCTGGATGGTCGCGGCCCTGCGTTCCGAGTTCGGCCCGCTGCCGGACCAGTCGATGCACGAGAAGACCGCAGTCTCCGACCTGATCGAAGAGCTGTACACCTTCCTGCGCCAGGCCGACTCGCGCGAACTGGACCTGCTGTTCACCGCCCTGGACGCTGCCCGCGCCGCCGGCGACAGCGCCAAGGCTGCTGACATCCAGAACCAGATCGACACCTACGAAACCCACATCGTACCGATCATCGCCGACATCGACGCCGGCTTCGGTAACCCGGAAGCCACCTACCTGCTGGCCAAGCGCATGATCGAAGCGGGCGCCTGCTGCATCCAGATCGAGAACCAGGTTTCCGACGAGAAGCAGTGCGGCCACCAGGACGGTAAGGTTACCGTTCCGCACGCCGATTTTCTCGCCAAGATCGCTGCCGTTCGTTACGCCTTCCTCGAGCTGGGAATCGACAACGGCGTGATCGTTGCCCGTACCGACTCCCTGGGTGCCGGCCTGACCAAGCAGATCGCCGTGACCAACGAGCCAGGCGACCTGGGCGACCAGTACAACGCCTTCCTCGACTGCGACGAAGTCTCCACTGCCGACCTGAAGAACGGCGACGTGGTACTCAACCGCGAAGGCAAGCTGCTGCGTCCCAAGCGCCTGCCAAGCAACCTGTTCCAGTTCCGCAAGGGCACCGGCGAAGCGCGCTGCGTACTGGACAGCATCACCTCGCTGCAGAACGGTGCCGACCTGTTGTGGATCGAAACCGAGAAGCCGCACGTCGGTCAGATCGCCGAAATGGTTAACGAGATCCGCAAAGTGATCCCGAACGCCAAGCTGGTTTACAACAACAGCCCGTCCTTCAACTGGACCCTGAACTTCCGCCAGCAGATGTTCGACATCATGGCCGGCGAAGGCAAAGACGTTTCCGCCTACGACCGCGCCAAGCTGATGAGCGTCGACTACGACGAAACCGAGCTGGCTCTGCGTGCCGACGAAATGATCCGCACCTTCCAGCGTGACGGTTCGGCTCAAGCCGGTATCTTCCATCACCTGATCACCCTGCCGACCTACCACACCGCCGCGCTGTCCACCGACAACCTGGCCAAGGGTTACTTTGCAGAAGAAGGCATGCTGGCCTACGTCAAAGGTGTTCAGCGTCAGGAACTGCGTCAGGGCATCGCCTGCGTCAAGCACCAGAACATGGCTGGCTCCGACATCGGCGACAACCATAAAGAGTACTTCGCTGGCGAAGCGGCTCTGAAAGCAAGCGGCAAAGACAACACCATGAACCAGTTCGGCTAAGCGCCACTGCTTCACCCGGTCAGGACCTCGCGTCCCGACCGAACCCGCGACAAGAAAGCCCCGGCCTTAACAAGCCGGGGCTTTTTCATTGGTGCCGATTCAGCTATTACCTGGCCGCTGTGCTCTCGTAGCCCGAATAAGCGCCAGCGCAATCCGGGAGCGCCCCCGGATTGCACCGCGTCCCGCGGCTTATCCGGGCTACCCAATAGCGGATCGCCAGCAAGTGGCCCAACTTATCAAACAACCCGCTTCTCATTGATTTTATGGATTATCACGCGTCATGTAGGAGCGAATTTATTCGCGAAGCTTTTGTTCATTCGAGAGTTTTCGCGGATAAATCCGCTCCTACAGGGGTCCCTACAAGCCGATAGGCGCAATTGCCTTCAGCTTGCTGTGCGACAGCGCTCTGTCGAAGACGGCGAGAGAACTCCTACGAAAATTCGTGCACAGGGCCGCTCCCGAACGGCATTGCCCGCCATGCGCTATGCCGGCCGGCTGGCGCTATGCTGAAAGTGTCATCGCACGCTGCGGGAGAGCCATCATGCACGGTTATCAGGTGACCTTCTTTACCCAACAGAATCGCCGCCATAAGGGCAAGATGCTCGCGGACTGGCTGGTCGCCCTGGCCAAGGAGATGCATCTGCGCGGCGCCACCCTGGTGTCCGGGATCGAGGGCTTCGGCCATACGGGCAAGCTTCATTCCTACCATTTCTTCGAACTTGCCGATCAGCCGATGGAAGTCTCCCTGGTGCTCAGTGAAGAGGAATGCAGCCAGCTATTCGAGCGCGTGCAGCAGGAAGATCTCGCCCTGTTCTACGTGAAGACAGCTGTCGAATTCGGCACCCTCGGCAAGCAGGCCGGGGCCGATACAGCCCGCTGAAACCGCCAATCGGGCAAAGCCGGCGCGCGGCCCCGGGCACCAGCTTGGAAACCGACCAAGGTCATGGATCGAGTTTTTTTCAGCAAAAAGCCACTGACTCGCCAAACCCCGCCTAGTATTGAGTAAACCGCTGTGACTGAGTCACAGGGAGTGATGCGTCAGCAACACCCATCCTTGTCGAGGAGTACGGCATGTCTGATGTGGTAGCGAGCCTGGCCCATAACTGGGGGTTTGCGGTTTTTCTATTGGGCGTAGCCGGGTTGTGCGCCTTCATGCTTGGGGTTTCCAGTCTGCTCGGCAGCAAGGCCTGGGGGCATAGCAAGAACCAGCCATTCGAGTCCGGCATCGTTTCTACCGGCGGCGCGCGCCTGCGCTTTTCCGCCAAGTTCTATCTGGTTGCGATGCTGTTCGTGATCTTCGATGTAGAAGCCCTGTTTCTCTTTGCCTGGGCCATTTCGCTGCGCGAAAGCGGCTGGCCCGGATTTATCGAGGCCTTGGTGTTCATCGTGATCCTGCTGATCGGGCTGTTTTACCTGGTGCGCATCGGTGCGCTCGACTGGGCTCCGCAAGCGCGGCGTAAACGCCTCGCCAACCAGCACAAACCTTGAGGTACGGGGATGCAGTACACACTCACACGAATCGATCCCGACGCGGCCAATGCCCAGTACCCGATTGGCGAGCGGGAGACCGTCGCTGACCCGCTCGCCGGTCAGGTGCACCGCAACATCTATATGGGCAAGTTGCACGAGGTGCTCAACGACTCGGTCAACTGGGGCCGCAAGAACTCGCTGTGGCCCTACAACTTCGGCCTGTCCTGCTGCTACGTGGAGATGACCACGGCCTTCACCGCCCCGCATGACATCGCCCGCTTCGGCGCCGAAGTGATCCGCGCCTCGCCGCGCCAGGCGGACTTCATGGTCATTGCCGGCACCTGCTTCATCAAGATGGCGCCGATCATCCAGCGCCTCTACGAGCAGATGCTCGAGCCAAAATGGGTGATATCCATGGGCTCCTGCGCCAACTCCGGCGGCATGTACGACATCTATTCGGTGGTCCAGGGGGTCGACAAGTTTCTCCCGGTGGATGTCTATGTGCCCGGCTGCCCGCCACGGCCCGAGGCGTTTCTGCAAGGTCTGATGCTGTTGCAGGAGTCCATTGGCCAGGAGCGCCGGCCGCTATCCTGGGTGGTCGGCGACCAGGGCATCTACCGCGCCGACATGCCCTCGCAACGCGAGCAACGACGCGCCGAACGCATTCAAGTGACCCACCTGCGCAGCCCTGACGAGGTCTGAATCGAGTTTTACGCTAGCAGGCCGTTGAAAAACGTAGGCGAGGCAGGCAAGACAAGGCAAAAACGGCCGCAACGTAGCGCAGCGGAGTAACAGCCGAAGGCTGGCCCGCAGGGCGAGCGAAGCGAGTCAAAAGCGGAGTTTACATGCTGTAAATGAGCATTTTGAGGCCGTTTTTAACGCGGTATTGCCAACGTAGGTAGTTTTTCAACAGCCTGCTAACGGACAGCGAGCGAACCATGACTGCATCAAGCGCCCAGCACACAGCCTCGCAACCGCTTGCCACGCCTGACGTGGTCGTCGAGTTGCAGGCGCGTTTCGGCGCCGGCAACCTGACCGTGCAAGACACCCGCACCGGTATGCCGGTGCTCTGGGTCGAGCGCGACCTGCTGCTGGAGGTGCTGAACTACCTGCGTCAGTTGCCCAAGCCCTACGTCATGCTCTACGACCTCAGCGCCATGGACGAGCGCCTGCGCACCCAGCGCCGCGGGCTGCCGACTGCGGACTTCAGCGTGTTCTATCACCTGCTGTCGATCGAGCGCAACAGCGACATCATGCTCAAGGTCGCCCTGCAGGAAAGCGACCTCAGCCTGCCTAGCGCCACGCGCATCTGGGCCAACGCCAACTGGTACGAGCGGGAAGTCTGGGACCTGTTCGGCATCCGCTTCGACGGCCACCCGCACCTGACCCGGATCATGATGCCGCCAACCTGGGAGGGGCATCCCCTGCGCAAGGACTATCCGGCGCGCGCCACCGAGTTCGACCCCTACAGCCTGTCCGCCGCCAAGCAGGACCTGGAGCAGGAAGCCCTGCGCTTCAAGCCGGAAGACTGGGGCATGCAACGCCACAGCGAGTACGAGGACTTCATGTTCCTCAACCTCGGCCCCAACCACCCCTCCGCCCACGGCGCCTTTCGCATCATCCTGCAACTGGACGGCGAGGAAATCGTCGATTGCGTGCCGGAGATCGGCTACCACCACCGCGGCGCCGAGAAGATGGCCGAGCGCCAGAGCTGGCACAGCTTCATTCCCTACACCGACCGAATCGACTACCTCGGCGGGGTGATGAACAACCTGCCCTATGTGCTGGCGGTGGAGAAGCTCGCTGGGATCAAGGTGCCGGACCGGGTCGACTTCATCCGCGTGATGCTCGCCGAGTTCTTCCGCATCAGCAGCCACCTGCTGTTCCTCGGCACCTATATCCAGGACGTCGGCGCCATGACCCCGGTGTTCTTCACCTTCACCGATCGCCAGCGCGCCTACCGGGTGATCGAGGCCATCACCGGCTTTCGCATGCACCCGGCCTGGTACCGCATCGGCGGCGTCGCCCATGACCTACCGCGCGGCTGGGACACGCTGGTGCAGGAGTTCGTCACCTGGCTGCCCAAACGCCTCGACGAGTACGAAAAAGCCGCCCTGCAGAACAGTATCTTGCGCGGTCGCACCATCGGCGTGGCCGCCTACAACAGCGCTCAGGCGCTGGAATGGGGCGTCACCGGTTCGGGCCTGCGCGCCACCGGGCTGGACTTCGATCTGCGCAAGGCGCGGCCCTACTCCGGCTACCATCACTTCGAATTCGAAATCCCCCTGACGGTCAATGGCGATGCCTACGACCGCTGCACCATCCGCGTCGAGGAGATGCGCCAGAGCCTGCGGATCATCGAGCAGTGCCTGCGCAACATGCCGGCCGGGGCGTACAAGGCCGATCACCCGCTGACCACGCCGCCGCCGAAGGAGCGCACCCTGCAGCACATCGAAACCCTGATCACCCACTTTCTCCAGGTGTCCTGGGGCCCGGTAATGCCGGCCAATGAATCCCTGCAGATGATCGAGGCGACCAAGGGCATCAACAGCTACTACCTGACCAGCGACGGCGGCACCATGAGTTACCGCACGCGCATCCGCACCCCGAGCTTCCCGCACCTGCAGCAGATCCCCGTGGTGATCAAAGGCAGCATGGTCGCCGACCTGATCGCCTACCTGGGCAGTATCGATTTCGTCATGGCCGACGTGGACCGCTGATATGACCGACTCGCTGATCCAAACCGACCGTTTTGCCCTGAGCGCCAGCGAACGCCTGGCCATCGAGCACGAACTCGCGCATTACGAGGACCCGCGCGCGGCCTCCATCGAGGCGTTGAAGATCGTGCAGAAGGCCCGCGGCTGGGTGCCGGACGGCGCTATCCCGGCCATAGGCGAGCTGCTCGGCATCCCGGCCAGCGACGTGGAAGGCGTGGCCACCTTCTACAGTCTGATTTTCCGCCAGCCGGTGGGCCGCCACATCATCCTGCTGTGCGACAGCATGGTCTGCTATCTCCAGGGCCATGAGGCGATCCAGGTCGCGCTGCAGCAACGGCTTGGCATCGGCCTGGGCGAAACCAGCAGCGACGGCCGCTTCACCCTGCTGCCGGTGTGCTGCCTGGGCAACTGCGACAAGGCGCCGACCCTGATGATCGACGACGACACCTACAGCCACCTGGATGCCGCCAGCCTCGCCGAACTGCTGGAGCGCTACCCATGAGTTGCGTCTCCTTGAGTACCGCCAACCACAGCCCGCGCAGCGCCGAAAGCCAGCCGCTGACCTGGCGCCTGCGCGACGACGGCGAACCGGTCTGGTTCGACGAATACGTTCGCCAGGACGGTTATGCCGCCGCGCGCAAGGCCCTCGCCCAGTTCAGCCCGGAGCAGATCACCCAGCAGGTCAAGGACAGCGGCCTCAAGGGCCGTGGCGGCGCCGGCTTCCCCACCGGGGTGAAGTGGGGGCTGATGCCCCAGGACGAAACCCAGAACAAACGCTACCTGCTGTGCAACGCCGACGAGATGGAGCCCAACACCTACAAGGACCGCCTGCTGATGGAGCAGCTGCCGCACCTGCTGATCGAGGGCATGCTGATCAGCGCCTACGCGCTCAAGGCCTATCGCGGCTATATCTTCCTGCGCGGCGAATACATCGACTGCGCGCGGCACCTCAAGCGAGCCATCGCCGAGGCCGAGGCGGCCGGCCTGCTCGGCCACAATATCCTCGGCAGCGGCTTCGACCTCGAGCTGCTGGTGCACAGCGGCGCCGGTCGCTACATCTGCGGCGAAGAAACCGCACTGATCAACTCGCTGGAGGGGCGCCGGGCCAACCCGCGGGCCAAGCCGCCCTTCCCCGCCGTCGTCGGCGTATGGGGCAAGCCGACCTGCGTCAACAACGTCGAGACCCTGTGCAACGTGCCGGCGATCATCGGCAACGGCGTCGACTGGTACAAGGCCCTGGCCCGCCCCGGCAGCGAAGACATGGGCAGCAAACTGCTGGGTTTCTCCGGCAAGGTCAAGCACCCCGGGCTGTGGGAGTTACCGTTCGGCATCCCGGCCCGCGAGCTGTTCGAGGACTACGCCGGCGGCATGCGCGACGGCTATCGGCTGAAAGCCTGGCAGCCGGGCGGCGCCGGCACCGGTTTCCTGCTGCCCGAGCACCTCGACGCCCCCCTGTGCAGCACCGGCATCGCCAAAGTCGGCACGCGCCTGGGCACCGGCCTGGCCATGGCAGTGGACGACGGCGTCGACATGGTCGGCCTGCTACGCAATATGGAGATGTTCTTCGCCCGCGAGTCCTGCGGTTTCTGCACCCCCTGCCGCGATGGCCTGCCCTGGAGCGTCAAGCTGCTCGACGCGCTGCAACGTGGCCAGGGCCAACCCGGCGATATCGACATCCTCGAGCAACTGTGCAGCTTCCTCGGCCCGGGCAAGACCTTCTGTGCCCATGCCCCCGGCGCCGTCGAACCGCTGGCCAGCGCGCTCAAGTATTTCCGCAACGAATTCGAAGCGGGGATCACGGGAAAATCCGCCGCCCCGCCAACGCAGACGCCCCTGGTGAGTCAGGCCAGTGGGGCATGAATGATGACCTTAGCCCGCCCGCATCCATGGGCATACGAAGACTGAAGACATGGCCACTATTCACGTAGACGGCAAGGCGTTCGAAGTCGATGGCGCAGATAACCTGCTCAAGGCCTGCCTGTCGCTGGGCCTGGATATTCCCTACTTCTGCTGGCACCCGGCGCTCGGCAGCGTGGGCGCCTGCCGGCAATGCGCGGTCAAGCAGTTCAGCGACGAGAACGACACGCGTGGGCGCCTGGTGATGTCCTGCATGACCCCGGCCAGCAACAACAGCTGGATTTCCATCGACGACGAGGAAGCCCGGCAGTTCCGCGCCAGCGTGGTCGAGTGGCTGATGACCAACCACCCGCATGACTGTCCGGTGTGCGAGGAAGGCGGCCACTGCCACCTGCAGGACATGACGGTAATGAGCGGGCACAACCGCCGGCGTTACCGCTTCAGCAAACGCACCCACCAGAACCAGGATCTGGGCCCCTTCATCGGCCACGAGATGAACCGCTGCATCGCCTGCTACCGCTGCGTGCGCTACTACCAGGACTACGCCGGCGGCAGCGACCTGGGCGTGTATGGCGCCCATGAAAACCTGTACTTCGGCCGCGTACAGGACGGTGTGCTGGAAAGCGAATTCTCCGGCAACCTCACCGAGGTCTGCCCGACCGGGGTGTTCACCGACAAGACCCACTCGGCGCGCTACAACCGCAAGTGGGACATGCAGTTCGCCCCGAGCATCTGCCACGGCTGTTCGCTCGGCTGCAACATCAGCCCCGGCGAGCGCTACGGCGAGATCCGGCGCATCGAGAACCGCTTCAACGGCGCGGTGAACCAGTATTTCCTCTGCGATCGCGGGCGCTTCGGCTATGGCCACGTCAATCGCGCAGACCGCCCGCGCCAGCCGATGATGATGCTGAGCAAGATGAAGATGGGCCTCGACTCGGCCCTCGACCAGGCGGCGGCGTTACTCAGACCGCGCAAGGTGATCGGCATCGGCTCGCCCCGCGCCAGTCTGGAGAGCAACTTCGCCCTGCGCGAGCTGGTCGGCGACGACAACTACTATTGCGGCATCGCCGCCGCAGAGCTGGAAAACCTGGTACTGATCCGCGATCTGCTGCTGAACGGGCCGCTGCCGGTAGCGACCCTGCGCGAGGTGGAAAGCCACGATGCGCTGTTCATCCTCGGCGAAGACCTGACCCAGACCGCCGCCCGCCTGGCGCTGGCCCTGCGCCAGGCGGTGAAAGGCAAGGCGACCGCCATGGCCGCCGCGCTGAACATCGCGCCATGGCACAACGCCGCCGTGCACAACGTTGGCCAGCATGCGTTGAACCCACTGTTTATCGCCAGCGCCACAGCCACCCGCCTGGATGACATCGCCGCCGAGTGCGTGCATGCCGCCCCGGTCGACCTGGCGCGCCTGGGCTGCGCCGTGGCCCACGCCATCGACCCGAACGCGCCAGCGGTGCACGGCATGCCAGGCGACGCCGCCGAACTGGCGCAGCGCATCGCCGCGACCCTGCTCGAAGCCGAACGCCCGCTGCTGGTCTGCGGTACCTCCCTGAGCTGTACGGCGCTGATCGAGGCGGCCGCGAATATCGCCAGCGCCTTGCACAACCGTGGGAAAAACGCCTCCATCAGCCCGGTAGTGGCGGAAGCCAACAGCATGGGCCTGGCACTGCTACTCGACGAACGGTTCGGCGAACAGTCGCTGGACGCCGCCTTGCAGGCCCTGAGCAGCGCTCAGGCCGATGCCGTGGTGGTGCTGGAAAACGACCTCTACCGCCGTGCCGACAGCGCCACAGTCGATGCCGCGCTGCAGGCCGCCAAGCTGGTGATAGTCGTCGACCATCAACACACGACCACCAGCGCCAAAGCGCACCTGCTGCTGCCCGCGGCCAGCTTTACCGAAGCCGACGGCACCCTGGTCAGCCAGGAAGGCCGCGCCCAGCGCTTTTTCCAGGTCTTCGACCCTGCCTACTACGACGCCGACAACCTGGTGCGCGAGAGCTGGCGCTGGCTGCATGCGCTGCACAGCACCCTGCTCGGCAAGCCGGTCGACTGGACCCAACTGGATGAAGTCACCGCCGCCTGCGCGGCCAGCAACCCTCTATTGGCTCGAATCGGCGAAGCCGCGCCGAATGCCGCGTTCCGCATCAAGGGCCTCAAGCTGGCGCGCGAACCCCTGCGCTACAGCGGCCGCACCGCCATGCGCGCCAATATCAGCGTGCATGAGCCACGCCAGCCGCAGGATCAGGACTCGGCCCTGGCCTTCTCTATGGAAGGTTATTCCGGCAGCCAGGAACGGCGCCAGCAGATTCCCTTCGCCTGGGCGCCGGGCTGGAACTCGCCGCAGGCGTGGAACAAGTTCCAGGATGAAGTCGGCGGCCATCTGCGCGCCGGCGATCCGGGTGTGCGCCTGATCGAAGCCAAAGGCACGGCCTTGCCCTGGTTCGGCGTGCCCGCCGCATTCGAGCCGGCGCCGGGCACCTGGCAGGCCGTGCCCATGCATCACCTGTTCGGCAGCGAAGAAACTTCCGCCCGCGCCGCGCCGCTGCAGCAGCGTATCCCGCCGCCCTATGTGGCGATGGGCGGAGTCGATGCCGAGCGCCTCGGGCTTGGCGAGGGTGCGCCAGTGGCGCTGACCATCGACGGTCAGGTGTTGCGTTTGCCGTTGCGCGTGTGTGACGAACTGGCCAGCGGCCTGATCGGCCTGCCGGTCGGCTTGCCCGGGATCCCGGCGGTTATCGCCGGCGCCATGGTCACCGTGCTGCAGAAGGTGGCGCCATGAGCTGGTTGACCCCCGACCTGCAGGCGATCCTGCTCGCGGTACTCAAGGCCGTGGTGATTCTGCTCAGCGTGGTGATTCTCGGCGCCCTGCTCAGCTGGGTCGAACGCCGCCTGCTCGGTCTCTGGCAGGATCGCTACGGGCCCAACCGGGTTGGCCCCTTCGGCATGTTCCAGATCGCTGCCGACATGCTCAAGATGTTCTTCAAGGAAGACTGGACGCCCCCGTTCGCCGACCGCTTGATCTTCACCCTGGCGCCGGTTATGGCCATGAGCGCGCTGCTGATCGCCTTCGTGGTGGTGCCGATCACCCCGACCTGGGGCGTGGCCGACCTCAATATCGGCCTGCTGTTCTTCTTCGCCATGGCCGGGCTGTCGGTGTATGCGGTGCTGTTCGCCGGTTGGGCCAGCAACAACAAGTTCGCCCTGCTCGGCAGCCTGCGCGCCTCGGCGCAGACGCTGTCCTACGAAGTGTTCATGGGTCTGGCCTTGATGGGCGTGGTGGCCCAGGCTGGTTCGTTCAACCTGCGCGACATCGTCGACTACCAGCACCAGCACCTGTGGTTCATCATTCCGCAATTTCTCGGTTTCTGTACCTTCTTCATCGCCGGTGTGGCGGTCACCCACCGCCACCCGTTCGACCAGCCGGAAGCCGAACAGGAACTGGCCGACGGCTACCACATCGAATACGCCGGGATGAAATGGGGCATGTTCTTCGTCGGCGAATACATCGGCATCGTGCTGATCTCGGCGCTGCTGGTGACCCTGTTCTTCGGCGGCTGGCACGGCCCGCTACTGCCACCGTTCCTCTGGTTCGCCCTGAAAACCGGTTTCTTCATCATGGTCTTCATCCTGCTGCGCGCCTCCATCCCGCGGCCGCGCTACGACCAGGTGATGACTTTCAGCTGGGTCTTCTGCCTGCCGCTGACCCTGCTCAACCTGCTAGTGACCGGCGCCCTGGTGCTGGCCGCCGCCGACTAGGGAGAACCGGTATGTTCAGCTACATCTGGCACATCCTGCATGGCACCTTTACCCAGTTGCGCAGCCTGGGGATGATCTTTGCCCATGCCTGGCGCAAGCGCGACACCCTGCAATATCCCGAGGAGCCGGTGTACCTGCCGCCGCGCTACCGCGGACGCATCGTATTGACCCGCGATCCGGACGGTGAGGAGCGCTGCGTGGCCTGCAACCTCTGCGCGGTGGCCTGCCCGGTGGCCTGCATCTCCCTGCAGAAGGCCGAAAGCGCCGATGGGCGCTGGTATCCCGAGTTCTTCCGCATCAACTTCTCACGCTGCATTTTCTGCGGCCTGTGCGAGGAGGCCTGCCCGACCAACGCCATCCAGCTGACCCCCGACTTCGAGATGGCCGAGTTCGATCGCCAGCAGCTGGTCTACGAGAAGGACGACCTGCTGATCGCCGGCCCCGGCAAGTATCCGGACTACAACTTCTACCGGGTCGCCGGCCTGGCCATCGCCGGCAAACCCAAGGGCGCGGCGCAGAACGAGGCCGAGCCGGTCAACGTCAAGGGGTTGCTGCCATGACGCCGAGGAGTCGCTGATGGAGTTCGCCTTCTATTTCGCATCGGGTATCGCGGTGCTGGCCACCCTGCGGGTGATCACCAATCGCAACCCGATGCACGCCCTGCTCTACCTGATCATCTCGCTGCTGGCGGTGGCGATGTGTTTCTTCGCCCTCGGCGCGCCCTTCGCCGGCGCCCTGGAGGTCATCGTCTATGCCGGGGCGATCATGGTGCTGTTCGTCTTCGTGGTGATGATGCTCAACCTCGGCCCGGCGGCCATCGACCAGGAGCGCCGCTGGCTGACCCCGGGCATCTGGCTGGGGCCGGCGCTGCTGGCACTGTTGCTGCTCGGCGAGCTGCTCTACGTGCTGTTCGACACGCCCAGCGGCGCCGTGCTGGGCACCCAGGTGGTGGAGGCCAAGGCGGTCGGCATCAGCCTGTTCGGCCCCTATCTGCTGGTGGTCGAACTGGCGTCGCTGCTGTTGCTGGCGGCGCTGGTCGTCGCCTTTCACCTGGGCCGCTATGAGGCGAAATCATGATCGCGTCGATCCCGCTGGAACATGGCCTGGCCCTGGCCGGCGTGCTGTTCTGCCTGGGCCTGGTCGGCCTGATGGTGCGGCGCAACATCCTCTTCGTGCTGATGAGCCTGGAAATCATGATGAACGCCGCCGGCCTGGCCTTTATCGTCGCAGGCAGTCGCTGGGCCCAGGCCGATGGCCAGGTGATGTTCATCCTGGTGATCACCCTGGCGGCCGCCGAGGCGGCCGTCGGTCTGGCCCTGCTATTGCAGCTGTACCGCCGTTTTCACACCCTGGACATCGACGCTGCCAGTGAGATGCACGGATGAACCTTCTCTACCTGACGCTGCTACTGCCCTTGTTGGGTTTCTGCCTGCTGGCCTTCTCCCGTGGGCGCTTTACCGAACAGCTGACGGCGCTGATCGGCGTCGGTTCGGTGGGCCTCGCCGCCCTGGTCAGTCTGTTTGCCGGCTGGCAATTTCTCACTGCCCCGCCAGCCGACGGCGTGTATGTGCAGGTGCTCTGGCAGTGGCTGGCGGTGGATGGCTTTACCCCGAGCGTCGCCCTGCACCTGGATGGCTTGTCGCTGACCATGCTCGGGGTGGTCACTGGCGTGGGTTTTCTGATCCACCTGTTCGCCTCCTGGTACATGCGCGGCGAGGAAGGCTATTCGCGGTTCTTCGCCTACATGAACCTGTTTATCGCCAGCATGCTGCTGCTGGTGCTCGGCGATAACCTGCTGCTGCTGTATTTCGGCTGGGAGGGTGTCGGCCTGTGCAGCTACCTGCTGATCGGCTTCTACTACCGCAACCCGGCCAACGGCGGCGCGGCGCTCAAGGCGTTTATCGTCACCCGCATCGGCGATGTGTTCATGGCCCTCGGCCTGTTCGTGCTGTTCCATGCCTTCGGCACCCTGAATATCCAGGACATGCTGGCGCTGGCGCCGCAGAAATTCGCCAGTGGCGATCCGCTGCTGACCACCGCGACCCTGCTGCTGCTCGGCGGCGCGGTGGGCAAGTCGGCGCAACTGCCGCTGCAGACCTGGCTGGCCGACGCCATGGCCGGCCCGACCCCGGTCTCCGCGCTGATCCACGCGGCGACCATGGTCACCGCCGGGGTCTACCTGATCGCCCGTTGCCACGCGCTGTTCAGCCTGACGCCCCTGACCCTGGGCCTGGTCGGCCTGGTCGGCGGCGTGACCCTGCTGCTGGCCGGTTGCGCCGCCCTGGTACAGACCGACATCAAGCGCATCCTCGCCTACTCGACCATGAGCCAGATCGGCTACATGTTCCTCGCCCTCGGCGTCGGCGCCTGGCAGGCGGCGATCTTCCACCTGATGACCCATGCCTTCTTCAAGGCCCTGCTGTTCCTCACCGCCGGAGCGGTAATAGTCGCCTGCCACCACGAGCAGAACATCTTCAAGATGGGCGGGCTGCGCAAACCGCTGCCGCTGGCCTACCTGTGCTTCCTGGTCGGCGGCTCGGCACTGGCCGCCCTGCCCCTGGTCACGGCCGGTTTCTACTCCAAGGATGAAATCCTCTGGGAAGCCCTGGCCAGTGGTAACCAGCCGCTGTTGCTGGCCGGGTTGGTCGGCGCGGTACTGACCTCGCTGTACAGCTTCCGCCTGATCTTCATCGTCTTTCACGGCCCGCAACAGAGCGAGGCCCATGCGGGCAAGGGCGTCGCCTACTGGCTGCCACTGACGCTGTTGATGCTGCTCTCGACCTTCGTCGGCGCGCTGATCGAGCCACCCCTGGCCGGGGTGCTGCCAGACAGCGTCGGGCATGCCGGGGGCGCAGGCAAACACAGTCTGGAGCTGTTCTCCGGCTTTATCGCGGTGCTTGGCATTGCTGCTGCCGCGGCCCTGTTTCTCGGCCAGCGCGAGCTGGTCAGGCGTCTGGCCGCCAGTGCGCCGGGGCGCTTCTTCAGCGCCTGGTGGTTCGCCGCCTGGGGCTTCGACTGGCTCTACGACCGGCTGTTCGTCAAACCCTACCTGTGGCTGTGCCGGGTGCTGCGGCGCGATCCGTTCGACCGCAGCATCGGCCTGTTGCCGCGCCTGGCGCGGGTTCTGCACCTGCTGCTCAGCCGCAGCCAGACCGGCCAGTTGCGCTGGTATGCGCTAAGCCTGGCCGCTGGCACGGTGCTGCTGCTCGGCCTGTTGAAGGTGCTCTGATCATGGAACCAAGGAGCGTGACCGCGTGATTCTGCCCTGGCTGGTCTTGATTCCCTTTATCGGCGGCCTGCTCTGCTGGCTGGCCGAGCGCCACAGCAGCACCCTGCCACGCTGGCTGGCGCTGCTGACCATGGGCCTGGTGCTGCTGATCAGCCTGTGGCTGTGGCAGCAGGGCGACTTTCAGTTGGCGCCCAGCGCCGGCAGCGAGCCGGCCTGGGCGCTGGAGTTCAAGTATCCGTGGATCGCACGCTTCGGCATCAGCCTGCACCTGGCGCTGGATGGCCTGTCGCTGCTGATGATCCTGCTCACCGGCCTGCTCGGGGTACTGTCGGTGCTCTGTTCCTGGCGGGAAATCCAGAAGCGGGTCGGTTTCTTCCACCTCAACCTGATGTGGATTCTCGGCGGCGTGATCGGCGTGTTCCTGGCCCTGGACCTGTTCCTGTTCTTCTTCTTCTGGGAAATGATGCTGGTGCCGATGTACTTCCTCATCGCCCTGTGGGGCCACAGCGCGGCGGACGGCAAGACCTCGCGGATCAACGCGGCGACCAAGTTCTTCATCTACACCCAGGCCAGCGGCCTGATCATGCTGGTGGCGATTCTCGGCCTGGTATTCGCCAACTTCCACGGCAGCGGCGTGCTGACCTTCGACTACGCCCTGCTGCTGCAAGCCAAACTCGACCCGGCAGTCGAATACACCCTGATGCTCGGTTTCTTCATCGCCTTCGCCGTCAAGCTGCCGGTGGTGCCGCTGCATTCCTGGCTGCCGGATGCCCACGCCCAGGCACCGACCGCCGGCTCGGTGGACCTGGCCGGGATCCTGCTGAAGACCGCGGCCTACGGCCTGCTGCGCTTCGGCGTGCCGCTGTTCCCCAATGCCTCGGCCGAGTTCGCCCCGATCGCCATGGGCCTCGGCGTGCTGGGCATCGTCTACGGCGCCCTACTGGCCTTCGCCCAGACCGACATCAAGCGACTGATTGCCTACACCAGCGTGTCGCACATGGGCTTCGTGCTGATCGGTATCTATTCCGGCACGCAGCTGGCGCTGCAAGGCGTGGTGATCCAGATGCTCGCCCACGGCCTGTCTGCCGCGGCGCTGTTCATCCTCTGCGGCCAGCTCTACGAGCGCCTGCACACCCGCGACCTGCGCCTCATGGGCGGCCTGTGGGGGCGCCTGAATTACCTGCCGGGGGTGATGCTGTTCTTCGCTGCCGCCTCGCTGGGTTTGCCCGGTACCGGCAACTTCGTCGGCGAATTCCTGATCCTGCTCGGCACCTTCAAGGTCGCCCCGCTGATCACCGTGATCGCCACCGGCGGCCTGGTGCTGGCCTCGGTGTATTCGCTGATCATGATCCAGCGCGCGTTCTATGGCCCGGCCAAAGCCGAAGGGCCACTGCAGGGGCTGGATGGCCGCGAGTTGAGCATGATGCTCGGCCTGATCGGCTTGTTGTTGCTGCTCGGGGTCTATCCGCAGCCGGTGCTGGACACCTCGGCGGCGAGCATGCACGGCGTCCAGCAATGGCTGGCCACGGCCTTCTCTCAACTGCTCTCGGCCCGGTAGCGCACATGGACATGGACTTGGACCTGACCCTGCAGCATTTCATCGCCCTGCTGCCGCTGCTGATCACCAGCGCCACCGCCGTGCTGGTGATGCTCGGGATCGCCTGGCGGCGCAACCATACCCAGAGTTTTCTGCTCGCGGTGATCGGCCTCAACCTGGCCTTGCTGTCCCTGCTCCCCGCGCTGCAGGTCGCCCCGCTGCCGGTCACCGCCTTGCTGATGGTCGATCGCTTCGCCTGCTTCTACATGGCCCTGATCCTGATCGCCACCCTGGCCTGCATCACCCTGGCCCACGCCTACCTCGGCGAGAAGCAGGCCAAGGGCTATCCGGGCAACCGCGAAGAACTCTACCTGCTGATGCTGCTGGCTGCCGCCGGTGGCCTGGTGCTGGTCAGCGCGCAGCACCTGGCCGGTTTGTTCATCGGTCTGGAACTGCTCTCGCTGCCGACCTACGGGCTGGTCGCCTATGCCTTCTTCAACAAGCGCTCACTGGAGGCTGGCCTCAAGTACATGGTGTTGTCGGCCGCAGGCAGCGCCTTCCTGCTGTTCGGCATGGCCCTGCTGTATGCCGACGCCGGCAGCCTGAGCTTTGCCGGGATCGGTGCCATCCTGGCACCGGCCGCGCAGCCCGGTCCGCTGGTGCAGTTGGGCATGACCATGCTGCTGGTGGCACTGGCGTTCAAGCTGTCGCTGGTGCCCTTTCATTTGTGGACGCCGGATGTCTACGAGGGCGCGCCGGCACCGGTCGCAGCCTTTCTCGCCACCGCCAGCAAGGTCGCGGTGTTTGCCGTGCTGCTGCGCCTGTTCCAGCTGTCGCCCGCAGCTGCGAGCCCGGCGCTGCACGATCTGCTGGCGCTGATCGCAGTCGCTTCGATCCTCTTCGGCAACCTGCTGGCCCTGCTGCAAAACAACCTCAAGCGCCTGCTCGGCTACTCCTCGATCGCCCACTTCGGCTATCTGCTGGTAGCCCTGATCGCCAGCAAGGGCCTGGCGGTCGAAGCGGTCGGCGTTTACCTGGCCACCTACGTGCTGACCGTGCTCGGCGCCTTCGGCGTGGTCACCCTGATGTCCACGCCCTATAACGGCCGCGACTGCGATGCCCTGTACGAATACCGCGGGCTGTTCTGGCGCCGGCCCTACCTGACCGCGGTGCTCACGGTGATGATGCTGTCGCTGGCGGGCATTCCGCTGACCGCGGGCTTCATCGGCAAGTTCTATATCATCACCGTCGGCGTGCAGGCCCAACTCTGGTGGCTGCTCGGCGCGCTGGTGCTGGGTAGCGCGATCGGGGTGTTCTACTACCTGCGAGTGATGGTCACCCTGTTCATGGTCGAACCCAACCTGCGCCGTCACGATGCGCCGTTCAACTGGGGTCAACGGGCCGGCGGCGTCATGCTGCTGATCGTCGCCCTGCTGGCGTTCATGCTCGGCGTTTATCCGCAACCGTTGCTGGAGTTAATACTAAACGCCGGCTTCGCCTCGTAAACCCGGGGGTTCCGGCGCGGCCTGCGCAGCCATCCCCCTCTCCCGCTCGTCACAAAGCGCGCCGCAGCAGATCGTCGGGCATCCCGTCCAGCTATTTGACCCCCAGACGCCTGGCCAGGCGGTGCAGGTTGCCGCTGTCGATCTGCAGGTGGCGGGCGGTAGCCGACCAGTTGCCGCTGAAGCTCTCCAGGGTCTGACGGATCAGTTGGCCCTGGAACTCGTCGAGCGCCTCACGCAGGCCGACGCCAGGCATTGCGGTGGCCGCCGTGGCGGGCGTCAGCGGGGTCTGGCTGGCGACCTGGGCCGAGCCTTCCAGACTGAAATAGCTCGGATTGAGCAGCACCTCGCCAAGGCCCTGTTCGGCACGCGCCAGCACCGCGGCGCGGTGAATGGCGTGTTCCAGCTCGCGCACGTTGCCCGGCCAGGGGTAGCGCTGCAACAGCGTCAACGCAGCCTTGCTCAGCGCCAGGCTGCCCAGGCCCAACTGGCTGCGGCAACGCTCGCAGAAGAAGCCGCTGAGCAGGGCGATGTCCTCCTGTCGCTCGCGCAGCGCCGGCACAGTGATCGGGAACACGCTGAGGCGATGGTAGAGATCGGCGCGGAACTGCCCGGCCAGCACCGCGCTCTTCAGATCGCGGTTGGTGGCGGCGAGGATGCGTACGTTGACCTTGAGGCTGCGGTCGTCGCCGATGCGCTGCAGGTCGCCATACTGCAGCACGCGCAGCAACTTGGCCTGCAGGGTCAGCGACAGCTCGCCGATCTCGTCGAGGAACAGGGTGCCCTGGTCGGCCATCTCGAACTTGCCGGCGCGGTGGTGGATGGCGCCGGTGAAGGCGCCCTTGACGTGGCCGAACAGCTCGCTCTCGGCCACCGACTCGGGCAGCGCCGCGCAGTTGAGGTAGACCAGCGGATGGCTGGCACGCGGCGAGGCCAGGTGGATGGCCTTGGCCACCAGCTCCTTGCCGACCCCGGTCTCGCCCATGATCAGCACGTTGAGGTCGGAGCCGGCGACCACGCCGATCTCCTTCTTCAGCTGCAGCATGCCGGCCGACAAACCGACGATCTCGTCCGCCCCCGGCTTGTTCGCCTGCGGGTTGGCGATCGGCGCCATCGTCTGCTGTTCCAGGCGCTCGACCAGCAGCGCATTGCTCAGGGCCGCCGAGGCCAGCGCGCCGATCAGGCGCAGCTCCTCGTCGTTGAAATGATCGAACTGGGCGGGGTCGTAACCATCGATGGTCAGCGCGCCAATCAGGGTCTGGTTGGCGAACAACGGCAGGCCGATACAGGCATGTACCTTGAGCTGCTCACGGCTGGGCAGGATCAGGTTGTCGTAAGGGTCCGGCAACTGGCTGTCGGCGGGGAAGCGCACCACATCGCCGGCGCGGGCGATGGCCTCCAGGCGCGGGTGCTCGCCGAGGTGGAAACGCCGACCGAGCACGTCCGGGGCCAGCCCATCGATCGCCAGCGGGCGGAACAACTGGCCCTCGTAGCGCAACAGGGCCAGGGCATCGCACAACAACAGCTGACGCAGGCTGTTGATCAACTGCTGAAAACGATCCTGATTGCAGATGCCCCACTGTAGATCGAGGGCGATACGCGCCAGGTTATCCATCGAAAGCGTCATGTTCTGTCTTTATGACCAATGTATGTCGCGATGACACTACACAGGCACTGTACATTTGACAAACACATATTATAAATACCTTATATTTCAATGACTTGAATATTGGCACGCACCCTGCAGTAGAGATGGGCAGGCTTATCCATCCACTTCTGCAAGGTACGTATCTGCATGACAATTTTGCTCAAAGAGAACATCCACTGGGTCGGTCAGCGCGATTGGGAGGTCCGCGATTTTCACGGCACCGAGTACAAGACCCTCAAGGGCACCAGCTACAACAGCTACCTGATCCGTGAGGAGAAGACCGTACTGATCGACACCGTCGACCATCGTTTCAGCCGGGAATTCATCCTCAACCTGGCCAACGAAGTCGACCTGGCGAGCATCGACTACATCGTCATCAATCATGCCGAAGAGGATCACGCCGGCGCGCTGTCCGAGCTGATGGCGCTCATCCCGGGCACACCGATCTACTGCACCGCCAACGCCATCGACTCGATCACCGGCCATCACCACCAGCCGCACTGGAACTTCATCCCGGTGAAGACCGGCGACAGCCTGGACATCGGCAATGGCAAGCAGCTGGTGTTCATCGAAACGCCGATGCTGCACTGGCCCGACAGCATGATGACCTACCTCAGCGGCGATGCCGTGCTGTTCAGCAACGACGCCTTCGGCCAGCACTATTGCGACGAGCACCTGTTCAACGACGAGGTCGATCAGCAGGAGCTGCTGGAGCAGTGCCTGCGCTACTACGCCAACATCCTCACCCCCTTCAGCCCGCTGGTCACCGCCAAGATCAACGAGGTGCTCGGCTTCAATCTGCCGCTGTCGATGATCGCCACCGCCCACGGCGTGGTCTGGCGGACCGATCCGGCGCAGATCGTCGGCAAGTACCTGGAGTGGGCCGATCACTATCAGGAAAACCGTATCACCCTGTTCTACGACAGCATGTCGAACAACACCCGGATGATGGCCGATGCCCTGGCCCAGGGTATCCACGAGGCCGACCCAAGCGTAGCGGTGAAGATCTTCAACGTCGCCCGCCACGACAAGAACGAGATCCTCACCCAGGTGTTCCGCTCCAAGGCCGTCCTGGTCGGCTCCTCGACCATGAACAACGTGATGATGCCAAAGGTCGCCGGCATGCTGGAGGAGATCACCGGCCTGCGCTTTCGCAACAAGAAGGCCGCCGCCTTCGGCAGCTACGGTTGGAACGGCGGCGCCGTGGACCGCATCCAGACCCGCCTGATGGACGCCGGCTTCACCACCTCGCTGTCGCTCAAGAGCAAATGGCGCCCCGATGGCAGCGCCCTTGAAGCCTGTCGCGCCCATGGCCGGCAACTGGCCCGCGAATGGGCGCTGACAGCGCCGTCGGGATTCAGCCGAGCCGCGGCCCCGGCAGCGGCCAAACCCGCCGTTCAGGCGCCCGTCGCCCCGTTGGGCGATGTCGGCCCGGCCATGCAGTGCAGCGTCTGCCAGTGGGTTTACCAACCCGAACTCGGCGAGCCGATTCAAGGCGTCGCTGCCGGCACGCCCTGGAGCGAGGTGCCGGACAATTTTCTCTGCCCCGAATGCAGCCTGGGCAAGGATGTCTTTGAAGTACTGCAGGAGAAAGCAGCATGAGCCACGAAATCCTCATCATCGGCTCGGGCTTCGCCGCCTGCCAACTGGTCAAGAGCCTGCGCAAACTGGACGCGCAGGTGCCCATCCGCCTGCTCACTGCCGACAGCGGCGACGAGTACAACAAGCCGGACATCAGCCATGTGTTCAGCCAGGGCCGCAGCAGTGCCGAGCTGACCCGTCTGAGCGCCGCGCGCTTCGCCGAGCAGTACCAGGTCGTCATACAACCCTTCACCCGGGTCGAGTCGATCGACCCGCAGGCGCGGCGCCTCTACACCGCCGACGGCAGCCACGATTACGCACAATTGGTGCTGGCCACCGGGGCCAGTGCCCTGGTGCCGCCAGTGCCGGGCCATGAGCTGCTGCTGACGCTCAACAGCCAGGGCGAATACCAGGCCGCCGAGGCGCAGCTGCGCGATGCGCGTCGCGTACTGGTGCTCGGCGCCGGGCTGATCGGCAGCGAGCTGGCAATGGATCTGCTCAGCAGCGGCAAACAGGTGGTGCTGGTCGACCAGGCCAGCAGCGTGCTGGCGTCCCTGATGCCGGCGGCGGTCAGCGCCCGCCTGCAAGCCTGCCTGGTCGCCAGTGGCGCGCAGCTGCGCTTGGGTAGCGGCCTGCAGCGCCTGGAGCGAAGCGACAACGGCATTCGTGCCTACCTGGGCGATGGCCAATCGGTCGACTGTGACAGCGCGATCGCCGCCATCGGCCTGCGCCCGAACATCGAACTGGCACGCCAGACCGGGCTCACCGTAGGCCGTGGCATTCAGGTCGACCGCCATCTACAGACCAGCGCCGAGCACATCTACGCCCTGGGCGATTGCGCCGAGATCGATGGCCGCGTGCTACCGTTCCTGCAGCCGACCCAGCTGGCGGCCAGCGCCCTGGCCAAGACCTTGCTCGGCCAGCCGCAGGCGCTGCAGCTGCCGCCCATGCTGATCCGGGTGAAGACGCCGCGCCTGCCGCTGCAACTGGCCGGCGAGACCATCGGCGAGCACCTCGACTGGCAGCTCAGCTTCAACGACCAGGGCATGCTGGCCCAGGCCTTCGACGCGCAGGCACAGTTGCGCGGTTTTGTGGTCAGCGAGGGTCGCCTGCAGAACGCCTTCGCCCTGCTGCGCCAGTTGCCCGGCTGAGAGGTTGTGAAAAATCGCTTGCCTGCTGCGACTAGCGGCGGGCGGTTGCAACTGCGTTGCGCAAACAGAGCACAGCGGAGTAACAGCCGCGACTGGCCCGCAGGGCGAGCGAAGCGAGTCAAAACCTCGGCCATTTGGCCTGGCAGACTCCCTCGTTTTCACCTGGCGCGCCTTGTTTCGCGCGCCTGACGGCGCCCTCGCGGCGCCCTTGGTTTTTTCACATCCTTTGAAACCAGGACGTACCGGCAATCGTATGATTGTGCTGGCCGTCGACATTCAGCCCCGAGGTCGGCCCAAGGGTTGAGTCCGAGGCCGGCGAACCGATGCCCATGGCCACCAGCAGGCCGAACAGCATGCCCGGCGCCGGGTTGGCGGGGATCATCCGGTAAACGCCTGGTTCAGGGCAGATTGATGCTGGTCTTTTCATTGACGTACAGATCCCAGGTGGCGATGAACAGCGCGGCAATCAAGGGGCCGATAACAAAACCGTTGAGGCCGAACAACGTCAGCCCACCGAGGGTGGAGATCAGCACCAGATAATCCGGCATCTTGGTGTCCTTGCCGATCAATAGCGGACGCAGGACGTTGTCCACCAGGCCAATCACGAAGATCCCGCAGAACACCAGCGTCAGCCCTCGCCAGAAGCTGCCACTGAGCAGCAGGTAAGCGGCAATTGGCGCCCAGACGATGCTCGAGCCCACAGCCGGCAACAGGGACAGAAACGCCATCAGCACGCCCCAGAGCAATGGGCTGGGGATACCCAACAGCAAGAAGATCAGCCCGCCGACAGCGCCCTGGATAATCGCCACGACAATATTTCCCTTCAGCGTGGCACGCACCACCCGGGTGAACTTGATCTGCAGACGACGCTTCTCCATGGCACCCAGCGGAATCGCCATGCGCAGCTTGCGCGTCAATTCCGGGCCATCGCGCAGGAAGAAGAACAGCAGGTAGAGCATCACGAAGAAGCCGACAACAAAGTGAAAGGTGCCTTGGCCGATGTCGAAGGCCTTGGTGGCGAGGAATTCGCTAGCCGCAAGGGCGGCGCTGGAGATTCGCTCGCGCAGGTCATCGAAGTTGCCCATGCCGACGCTGTCGAGCAGACGTTGCAGGAACGGCGGCAGCATATCCTTCAGCTGTGCCACATACATGCCGATGTCGAGCTCCCCGGACTCGAGTCGCTGAAAAATGGAGCGCCCTTCCTGGACCAGCATGCCGATTATCACGATCACCGGCAGCACCGCGACCAGCAGGCAGATAACCAGGGTGAGCAGCGCGGACATGTTGCCCCGCCCCCCCGTGTGCAGCACCAGGCGCTGCTGCACCGGGCCGAACACCACTGCCAGTACCACGGCCCAGAACAGCGCACCGTAGTACGGCAGGAGCAGCCAGCCGAAAGCCAGGGTGACGCCGACCAACAGGATCAGGAAGGTCTTTTGTTCAATGCTGGGCGGTAACATGGCTGAGTACCAGTATGAGAATATCTCTGGTTAGTCAGCAGCATAGCCGTCAAGTGCCAGCCCAGCGTCGCCAGGCCCGGTTATTTGTCGAGCAGACGCCAAACCCGAGCAGCCCTTACAGCACCATCGCCGCACCCCAGCCGAACACCAGCAGCGGCAGGTTGTAGTGCAGGAAGGTCGGCACCACGCTGTCCCAGATGTGGTTGTGCTGGCCGTCGACATTCAGCCCCGAGGTCGGTCCGAGGGTCGAGTCCGAGGCCGGCGATCCGGCATCGCCCAGGGCGCCGGCAGTACCGACGATGCAGACGATGGCCAGCGGGCTGAAACCCAGTTGCACGCCCAGCGGCACGAAGATCGCCGCGATGATCGGCACGGTGGAGAACGACGAACCAATGCCCATGGTCACCAGCAGGCCGACCAGCAGCATCAGCAATGCGCCTAAGGCCTTGTCCTGCCCCACCAGCTCGGCCGCGCTGTCGACCAGGGTCTTGATCTCGCCGGTGGCCTTCATCACTTCGGCGAAACCGCCGGCGGCGATCATGATGAAGCCGATCATCGCCATCATCTTCATGCCTTCGGTGAACAGCCCATCGGCCTCTTTCCAGCGCACCACCCCGGACACCGAGAAGATCACGAAACCGACCAGGGCACCGATGACCATCGAGTCCAGCCACAACTGCACGACGAATGCCGCGGCGATGGCCACAGCGGCCACCAGCAGGCTCAACGGGTTGTAGGCCACATCGATGCGTTCGGCCTGCTCGATCTTCGCCAGATCATAGACGCGTTTCTTGCGGTAGCTGAACAGCACCGCCACCAGCAGACCGAGCAGCATGCCCAGCGCCGGAATCGCCATGGCCTCGGTGATGCTGACACCCATCACATCCACCCCGGCCTTGGCCACATTGGCCAGGAGGATTTCATTGAGGAAGATGCCGCCAAAACCGACCGGCAGGAACATGTAGGGCGTGATCAGGCCAAAGGTCAACACGCAGGCGATCAGCCGACGATCCAGTTGCAGCTTGCTCAACACATAGAGCAACGGCGGCACCAGTAGCGGAATGAAGGCGATGTGGATCGGCAGCACGTTCTGCGAGGCAATCGCCACCGCCAGCAGCAAGGCGATCAACAGCCACTTGAGCAACCCGCCCCCCTGTGCATCCTGTTTGCCGACCAGCGCCAGGGCCTTGTCGGCCAGCGCGTGAGCCAGGCCGGACTTGGCGATGGCCACGGCGAAGGCGCCGAGCAAGGCATAGGACAGCGCCACCGTGGCGCCGCCGCCCAGGCCCCGATTGAACGCCGTCAGCGAACCGTCCAAGCCCAAGCCGCCGAGCACACCCCCGGCCAGGGCGCCGACGATCAGCGCGACCACCACATGCACACGGCACAGGCTGAGGATAAGCATGATGCCGACCGCTGCGATTACTGCATTCATAAACGCTCCAAAGAAGCTCTGCTGGAAAACCCGAGAGTGGATGCTGCGTGGCCGTGCCGACGGATGCCTGTTCGCCGCCCTTGATCGGCGCAGCCCAGCCGTCAAACAGCAGACGGACCGGCAACCTCGCTACACCCCGAAAAAAGCCGCGTACTCTGCCGCAAGCCCACTGAGCTGTCAAAAATATAACGTGCAGAATACCGATCGTGCCGTGCACAATCCTGCTCGGGCGCTGAGCAACAGCCCCAATAAGCCATGGTCATCGCGCACGACGCGGCCAATTCGATCAAGAAAACCACACACGCGCCGATAGCCGATTGGTAAAACACCAGAATAAGGAGCGTTTCATGCCGTTCAGCCGTCTTTCTATCCAGTGGAAAATCACCCTGCTTGCCGGCCTGTGCCTGCTCGCGATCGTGACGTTGCTGGTCGGCGCCTCGCTCTACCAGTCCACCCGTAGTGCCGAGCTGGTGCGCAGTGCCAGCAGCAGCATGCTGGCCGACAGCGCCAAGTTGCGCCTGCAGGCCCGTGGCGAACTACAGGCGATGCGCATCCAGCGCTACTTCATGGACACCTACCAGTACGGCAAAGGCTTTTCCCGGCAAATCCTGTTCCTGCGCGACCAGGCCGAGAAGCGCTTTCTCGATGCCTTCGACCTGCGCGAAGACCTTACCCGGCAAGCGCGCAGCAGCCTGGAAGCCAACCCCTCGCTGCTTGGCCTGTATATGGTGTTTGAACCCAACGCGCTGGACGGCAAGGACGAACTGTTCGCCGAACAAACCGAACTCGGCAGCAATGACCAGGGACGCTTCTCACTGTACTGGTCGCAACCCAAGCCGGGGCAACTGGAGTCGGAAACGATGAGCGAGGAAATGCTCAGCGACACCAAGACCGGCCCCAGTGGCGACCCTTACAACGCCTGGTACACCTGCCCACGTGACAGCGGCACGACCTGCGTGCTGGAACCTTACTACGACGAAGTCGGCGGCCAGCAGGTGCTGATGACCAGCATCGCCTTCCCCCTCGAACTGGACGGCAAGGTGATCGGCGTGGTCGGTCTCGACATCAGCCTGGACAGCCTGCAACAGCTGAGCCTGCAAGCCAATCGCGAACTCTATGACGGTGCCGGCCATGTCAGCATCTTCAGCCCGGCAGCATTGCTGGCCGGCCACAGCCGCGCTGCCGGCCTGCTCAGCAACCCGGTCGAGAAGGCTTACAGCGAACACGCCGGCGAATTGCGGCCCTTGATCGCCAGCGGCCAAGCCGCCGAATTGCAGCACGGCGAGATGCTCCGCGTGCTGCAGCCGTTCAAGCCGATTCCCGAGGCCAAGCCCTGGAGCGTATTGCTCGAAGTGCCCGAGCAGCAACTGCTCGCGCCAGCCCTGCAACTGGAGCGGCAACTCGACCAGCGCCGCACCGGCGACAGCGCAGTGGCGCTGACCATCGGCCTGCTGGCCATGCTCCTCGGCCTGCTGCTGATGTGGCTGACCGCCCGCGGGGTGACCCGGCCGATCCTGGGTGTCGCCGCCATGCTCAAAGACATCGCCAGCGGCGAAGGTGATCTGACCCGTCGCCTCGACTACCCCGGACAAGACGAGTTGGGCGAGCTGGCCGGCTGGTTCAATCGCTTCCTCGACAAGCTGCAGCCGATCATCGCCGAGGTCAAACGCAGCGTGCAGGACGCCCGCGGCACTGCAGACCAGTCCGCCGCCATCGCCAGCCAGACCAGCGCCGGCATGCAGCAGCAGTTCCGCGAGGTCGACCAGGTGGCCACCGCCTTCCAGGAAATGAGCGCCACCGCCCATGACGTCGCGCATAACGCCGCACAAGCCGCCGACGCCGCCCGCAGCGCCGACCAGGCCAGCAGTGAGGGGCTGGGGGTGATCGGCAAGACCACCGCGACCATCGAGCTACTGGCCAACGAAATGAACGTGGCCATGCAGGAAGTCGAAGGCTTGGCCAACAGCAGCGAACAGATCGGTTCGGTGCTCGAAGTGATTCGCTCGATTGCCGACCAGACCAATCTGCTGGCACTCAACGCCGCCATCGAAGCGGCCCGTGCCGGCGAGGCTGGGCGTGGCTTCGCGGTAGTCGCCGATGAAGTGCGCAACCTGGCCAAACGTACCCAGGACTCGGTCGAGGAAATCCGCCAGGTCATCGAAGGCCTGCAAAAGGGCACCCGCGAGGTGGTCAGTACCATGCACAGCAGCCACCGCCAGGCCCAGGGCAGTGTCGAACAGGTCGAACAAGCGGTGGCCGTGCTGCAGCGGATCAGCCAGGCAGTGAGCGTGATCACCGACATGAACCTGCAAATCGCCAGCGCGGCCGAGCAGCAGAGTTCGGTAGCCGAAGAGATCAACCGCAACGTCGCCTCGATCCGCGACGTCACCGAAACCATGGCCGGACAAGCCGACGAATCGGCCCAGGTCAGCCAGAACCTCAACCGCCTGGCCAACCAGCAACAAAAGCTGATGGATCAGTTCCGCGTCTGAGTGGCTGGCGCCCGATGCCTTGCCGCCCAGGCCGGTGATCAAGAACTTTTTCATCTACGCCAACAAAGCCGAACTGGCGCACAAACCTGGTTTGCTGGTCGGCGTTTCATCCGGCGCCGGTGGCGCCTACCCGATCAGCGAACTGCGCGCCTCCAGCGACAAGAACTGTCGTCTCTGCTACGTCCCCGAGCACCTGATCGTGCGCCAGGTCGAAAAGGTTCTCAGCAGCCCCGAGCCCGCCAGCGAAGCCCACCAGCGCCTGCGCGGCCGCATCGATTATGCCCTGGATATTCTGGGCAAATACCCCAATGCCCTGCAGCCGTGCGCGAAAGCATCGACATGAGCAACCTGGCGTTTGCCAACGGCATGTGACGGCAGCTCCTCGACATCTAACCGCGCCGGCATACGGGCGCAGTCGCCTGGCTCGTCGGCCGGCGCCGGGCCGGTCGACTCTGGTACAAACGCCATACGCCATCTGGCCCACTGGGACGACCGCCGCGTCCGCAATTACGTCGCGCATTATCTGCGGCATATATTGACGGTCTGCAGGCTCGAGGCAGACCAAGGCGAAGCAGGCGTAACAAGAGTCGCGAGCGGCACCTGGCGATGTGCGACATGCATTTACTCTTCTTCGCCAAAGTGCACACTTTTCGAACATTAATGTGACTTGACGGTCAACTCATATCATCAACACTATGACTGGCCAGCGAGCGACCCACGCCGCAGGCTCTTAAGACTTTTGGGATTACCTCGGAGAAACCGACCCCATGGACGCCCCGTTGCGTTGTAACGAAGCACTGCTGATCGCCGATCGCGCCTTTCAACCTTTCCAGTGTGTCGCCTGGGCCCCGCAAGACGGCGGCAGCTGCGAACTCAGCCTGACGGTCATCGACCGCACCAGCACCCGTCTACTGGGCCGCACCCAGCTGTCGAGCAGCATCTACAGCGACCCGATCCAGCTAGCCAACGTGCTGAACAAGTCCCGTGCCGAATTGAGCCAGCAGGGTTACGACCTGGCTCCCTGGAGCATGCCGGAGTAATCCTCTGCGGTTGTGAAAATCTCGAGCGCCGTCGCGAGGCCGCCTCCCGGCGTTTGCAGCAGGGTGCGCAGTAGGCGAGCGTTTTTCACACCCTCTCAGGCCATGTACCCGTTATCTGTTGTACATAGCCAATCCTCGCTGCCGAGATCACCGTGAAGCCGCGCACGAAGGTTGCCGGGCGACTACCCACTGGGCCGATGCGGACAAACTGCGCCGGGATTATCCGGAGGTCGAGGTCCTCGCGGACTGCTTGCACACCTATGACCCGCAGGATCTGCACGGCAATGGCCATGTCTTCACCTCGGCAGGAGTCACCGCGGGTATCGACCTGATCGAAGCCGACCTCGGCCGTGTCACCGCACTGGCGGTGGCGCGACGTCTGGTGATGTTCCTGCGCAGGCCGGGCGGGCAAGCCCAGTTCAGCGCCCTGCTCACGCCCGAGCCAAGCCGCGTGTCGCGTCTGGCCGCTTTACTGGAGTGGATTCCTGCGCACCTGAGTGCCGACCTGTCGCTGGAGGCGCTGGCCGCCCAGGCGCACATGACCCCACGCACGCTGTCGCGGGTGTTCGTTCAGGAACTGGGCATGGGGCCGGGCCGCTATGTCGAACGCATTCGCCTGGAAGCGGCACGCCATCTACTACAAGACGCTCAGGCCTCGATCGTTACGGTGGCGCGTTTGACCGGTTTCGCTCACCCGGAAAACCTGCGCCGCAGCTTCCACAAGCATCTGTCGGTCAGCCCCCAGGAATACGCCGAGCGCTTCGCCTGAAGCCCAACCCTCCAGACAGGAGTCAAGCATGCTGCAACTGCGCTCCAACTGTGAATGCTGCAAGCGCGATCTGCCGACCGACTCGACTGAGGCGCTGATCTGTTCGTTCGAGTGCACCTTCTGCCGTGACTGCAGCGACGAGTTCCTGCACGGCAGCTGCCCAAACTGTGGCGGTGAGCTGGTCAGACGGCCAAACTAGAAGCTACCCGGCCCGACTCACCAAGGAGAAACACATGACCGCTGAAAACTCCGTTCGCCCACCCCTGCCGCCTTTCACACGGGAAAGCGCCATCGAGAAGATCCGCCTGGCCGAGGACGGCTGGAACGGCCGCGACCCGGAACGGGTATCGCTGGCCTATACCCTGGATACCAAATGGCGCAACCGTGCCGAGTTCGCCTTCAATCGGCAAGAAGCCAAGGCGTTCCTCTCCCGCAAATGGGCCAAGGAACTCGACTACCGTTTGATCAAGGAGCTGTGGGCGTTCACCAACAACCGCATCGCCGTGCGTTACGCCTACGAGTGGCATGACGACTCGGGGAACTGGTTTCGTTCCTACGGTAACGAGAACTGGGAATTCGATGAAAACGGGCTGATGGCCAACCGCTTTGCCTGCATCAACGACATGCCGATCAAGGAATCCGAACGCAAGTTCCACTGGCCCCTGGGCCGTCGCCCCGACGACCACCCGGGCCTGTCGGAACTGGGCCTCTGAACGGTTCCAGCAGCGCATTGAACACGGATGTTCAACCTGCGCAGGCGGCGAAAATGGCAGGTCGAGAAAGCCGAAGACCGCCACGCGGAAGGCAGCGAAGGAGCCGAGCGACAGGCTGATCGACAACGGGTCGCCGGCCTTGGCGACGACGGCAGTCGCCTGGAGACTCGATAACTGACGGAGAAGCACTCGACGTCAGGTTCAGGTCGGTGGCGGCAGTGCCACCTGGTTGCTGTGGTAAACCTTGACTTGATTGCGCCCTGCCTCCTTGGCGGCATACAGAGCCTGGTCGGCCCGCTCGATCAACTGCTGATAGTCCTCGACAGGGTCGCTCAGATCAGCCACCCCCAGGCTGATGGTGAACGGGATACCTTGCCCCTCATAGGTGACCAGCAGGGATTCGATGCGCTGGCGCAGGCGTTCGGCAAACAGCATGGCACCGGCGCTGTCGACATCCGGCAGCAGGACCACGAACTCCTCGCCGCCATAGCGCCCGGCGTAATCGGTGTCGCGCACCTGCTCGCGCATCACCTCGGCGACGGCCTGAATCACCTTGTCCCCGGCCGGGTGACCATAGCTGTCGTTGACCTTCTTGAAATGATCGATATCGAACATCACCAGCGCGGCCATGCTCTGATAGCGCCGGTGCCGGGCAAACTCGTGCTGCAGGCACTCTTCCCAGTAGCCGCGGTTGTTCAAGCCGGTCAGGCGATCGGTGCGCGAGAGTTTTTGCAACTGCAGGTTCGCCGCCTGCAACTGCTGCTTGTTGACCGCCACACTGGTCACGTCGTAAATGATCAGGCAGATATGTTCGATACTGGTGTTGGTGGCCTGCAGCGGCAGAAAGGTGGTGTTCTGAAACATGAACTCTTCCTGCCCGGTGATCGGCTGGTAGTTCTTGAATTTCAACAGGTAGGGTCGCTGTTCCCAGATGGTGAAAGCCGGCGTACCCAGCGTCACCACGCCTTCGACCTTGTGGCGGAACCAGTTCTCCTCGATTTCGGGAAACAGGCTGAACAATGACTGCTGGTGAACCTCATGGGGCTGCAGGCCCGAGCGGTTCTCCATGAAGGTATTCCAGACCTGTATGCGGTATTCGCGATCCAGCACCACGACGCCGACATCGATGCTCTGCACCACGGCCAGCAGCCAGTGAAATTCGTTGAGATCCGGTTTTTCGTTCATGTTCAGTTCATCAGGTAAGCAAGCTTGTTGGAAAGCAACGCCACCGAGTCTTCAGTGAACAGCAAAAGCAGGTCGAAATGGATATGGTGGCCTTCGATGCTGTAGCTGATTTCCACCGCCAGGGTGGTTTTCCAGCGCGGGCGGTTGAGCTTGATCAGCTCCTCGATGGAGGCGTGCTCGCCCAGCACTATGGGGTGGCTTTGGGAAAACTGCACATCTATCTGCCCGGCAATGCCGTTCAGGCAGGCGCCAATCAAGACGGTGGACAGATCCAGGAGCATTTCTATTTCGGAATAGTCGGAAGAAAAACCACTCATCAAGCGGGCCATGTCGCCCACTTCCGAGTCATGGAAGATCAGCAGCGCCTCGCCGGCGATTCCGCTGCCGATAAACCCCTGGCAGACGGCGGTAAGCCCGTCACCACGCTGGGCATCGGCCAGGGCCATGTGCAGCTCGCCGACCTCGAACAGGCTGACATTAGGCACCGGCAATTGCACGAACACGCCTAGCAACCTGGCCAGCAAGGCCGCAGCGCGGCCCATGGCGACGTTGACCACCTCACGGAAGGCATCGAAAAAGCTGATAACGGATTGATCACCGAGCGCGCACACGGCCAGTTCACTCGCACTGTTAGAGAACAACCCCAGGCGATTGAGGGTTTGTCGGAGCAGATCCGGGTCAGCCGGCTTTTGCACGAAGGCCAGCGCCCCAAGCGCCATGACCCGCTGCAACGCCTGCTCCTGAACATCGCCAGACACCACAATGACCTTGCAGGACAGACCTTCACTCTGCAGGGCAGTCAGTACCTGATAGCCGTCCATCTCGGGCATGGTCAGGTCGAGCAGCATCACATCGGTCTGCCCCCGCCGCAGAACCTCCATGGCCTCCATGCCGTTGGCAGCCTGCACGATGGCGACAGGCCAGTCGACAGGCAGCGCACGCAGCAATTGCTTGCGCGCCATGCTGGAGTCGTCACAAATGAGCAGATTACTGACGGTCATACGCATCACTTTCTTATAGTTGTCTGCCTGCCGGATCCCGACAGATCAGCTGTATCTGGTTTCAACGGGTTAGCACCTCGCCTTGATGATAGACAGCAGTTTTACGGCAAAACACCAACCGATGGTTGAAAGATAAAAACAAAAAAAGGTGGCCATTGGGCCACCTCGTACAGAATCTATTGAACCCGCGCCTCAGTAGTAGGCATTTTCCTTGTTGCTGTGGTCGGTCACGTCGCGCACGCCTTTGAGTTCCGGGATCCGCTCAAGCAGGGTTTTCTCGATGCCTTCCTTGAGGGTCACATCGGCCTGACCACAACCCTGGCAGCCACCACCAAACTTCAATACTGCGATGCCGTCTTCGACTACCTCGATCAGGCTCACCTCGCCGCCATGGCTGGCCAGCCCCGGATTGATCTCGGTTTGCAGGTAGTAATTGATGCGCTCATTGATCGAGCTGTCTTCGTTGACCATCGGCACCTTGGCATTGGGCGCCTTGATCGTCAGCTGGCCGCCCATGCGGTCGGTCGCGTAATCGACCACGGCATCTTCCAGAAAAGGTTCGCTGACCGCATCGATCCAGGCAGTGAAGCTGGCCAGGCCAATCGCGGTATCCTCCGGCTTCTCCTCGCCCGGCTTGCAGTAGGCGATACAGGTTTCGGCGTATTGGCTGCCCGGCTGGGTGATGAAGACACGGATGCCGATGCCCGTGGTGTTCTGCTTGCTCAGCAAATCAGCCAGATAATCGTGGGCAGCGTCGGTAATGGTAATGGTGCTCATGGCAACTCCTCGCAAACATGCACGCAGTGTACGCCAACCGCCGGGCTTCGATAAAGCTTGAGTGTTTACCTCGGAATAGTTTTACCACGACATGTGCGACATCAGCTAAGCCACAGCCAGACAGACGAGCCGGCAAACAGATAATGCCAGGCGCTGACCCTTACAGGTTTTCATAGCGGTTCATATCCAGCACGCCGGCCTCGATCGGTTCGGTTTCGCGGATATACGCCGATAAGTCATGGAAATAGCGCCAGAACTCGGGATGGCTGCGACGAATGCCCCAGCGCTCGACAATCCTGCCGAACGCCTGGCCATCACGCGCCGATTCCAGGCTGCGCACGAACTCCGGAACCTCCTGCGCCGCGAGGCTGAACATGAAATTCGGGTAACTGGTCAGCACTCCCGGGTAAACGGTCAGGGTATCCAGCGCCGGCTGATAACGCAGTTCCTCGCCATACATGAAGGCCACGTTGCTGTGCGCGCGGTTGCGCAGCAGGCTATAGACCTCGCGCTTGCCATCGGTCAGTTCGACGTGCAGCAGGGTCGCTTCCGGCAGTTGGTGAATGACCTTGAGCCCGCCAGCCGGCTTGCCGATCAGACGACTCAGCGCCTGCTCGGCTGCTTGCAGCTCGGCCGGCAGCCCGGCGCGATGGCAGTGCACGCCGCGGCAACGGCTGATCGGGTCAGGCCGCGCATTGAGGCTGCCATAGCGGCTCAAGAGGGCCTCGGCAAAACCGCGCTTGGGATCTTTTGCCGGCAACTGCAGGGCAGTCCGAGTCTCGGTGTCGATGCGCTGGTAGTCCAGCCACAGCTTCAGCTGACCACTGTACTGATACCAGTCATCGAGGATCGCCTGACGCGAGTCAGCCGGCATCAAGCGCAGGAAGTTCTGCTCGGCGCCGTTACGGATCAAGTCGAAATACAAGCGCGTCTGCGCCTGATGCGACAGGTTGCCGAACACATCGAAGTTGACCACCAGCTGGTAATAGGCCCGTTCCAGCAGTGGATAGTCCATCCACCAGAGGGTCTGCGGGATCTCGCCGATCAGACCCTTGCGCACCGAGGCGCTGTCATGCTGGCGGAAGATGCTCAACAGCGCATTGTCGTTGCCGGCCCAGATATGCGCCCAGCTGGGTGCGGGGGCAGCGGCGTAGCTGGCCATGCGCAAGGCCTCGTACTCATTGCGCCGGTTGCGGTAAGTTCGCCACAGACCGAGCAGATTGCCGATATCGTCGAACTGACCGGGCATGGCCAGCAGCGGTGTCGCCTCGGCGCGGTAGTTGGCATCGACCATATACAGGTCGTGCCGCGGGTCCTGGAACACCACCCAGAAGTTGTCACGGATCACGTCGGTGGCAATCTGGCCGCGGCACACCGGGCCACGGATAAAGGTGCGCACGAAGTATTCGGCGTTATCCAGCATGAACTGGTAGCGCGCCTGCGGCGGAATCGCCGCGAAGGTCTCGAACGGATTGGCGCGGCGCTGGGCGCCATAGCCGGGCAGCGCCTCCACCTGCCAATCCTCGGCAAAGAACAACTGTTTGACGCGCGCCAGCTTGTTCGCACTGAGCGGGTAGGTCATGTGGGTCTTGTGCACGATCACGCCCTGGACCGGCGTCAAACGATAATAGAAGGGGCCGCCGGGATCTTCATTGGGACGGCGCGTGGCGATCGGGTCGACCGGCTGGCCGGTCGGGGTGCGCGAACGCAGCAGCTGGAAGAAATGCCCGGGGTCGCCGCCGTTGAAATACAGGTGTGCGAGGTACAGGTGCTCGTACAGCCAGCGCGAGACCAGGCTCTCACGCGCACCCGGGGCATTGAGAAAACGCTCCCAGGTCTCGACCTGCACCGCCTCGGCCTTACTCGCCTCGAGCGCGTGACGGTCGACGGGCGCGCCCTGCTGCAGCCAGCGCTGCAGGGTCTGATAATCCTCCTCGCTCAGGCCGGTAACCGCGAAGGGCATGCCGGCCTGTGGATTTTCCCTGGCGAAACCGGCGAACTGATCGGGCCGCGGACACTGATTGTCGCGTTTGATGCCGATATCCAGCCCGGCCGGCAGCTTGACGTTGGCCTCGAGCGTTTTGCTGTGGCCCAGTTCGAGCATGCGGGTCAGCAGCGTCGCCTGGCTGCCCTGCTGCTCCAGCACCGAAAAGAAATCCTTGCGCCGCCAGGCCGCGCTGCCGTGCGCATCGAGAAACAGGCGGGTGGTGTCCTGCGCCTTGAGGCGCTTGCCATCGTATACCGGCAGCTTGTGTGCCCCGCGCTCGAGGCCTTCGGCGCTGCCCAGATTGAGCTGGCAGGGCGCGTCGTAGCAGGCATGGCAGGCCACGCAATACTGGGTGAAGAGCGGTTGAATATCGCGACTGTAGGAAATCGGCTCGGCCGCCAGCAGCGCACTGATAAACCACAAGCAAGCACCGAGCATTGCGCAATAAGGCATCTACCTATTCCCTGAGTGAGCGTATTAGCAGGACGTTTAAATCGGTGAGTTCAGCTGTCGAGCAGAGCGCATAGCTTAGCGCGCCAACATGAGAATAATTCATGCAAAAGACCGGAGCACTGCAAAAGCGCGCAGCTTTGTTATCATTGCTCACCCCCATTGTGTCAGCTTTGCTCAGGTAGTTCCGCCCATGTCCCTGTCCGATCGTAGCGCCCGCCTCCACGCCCTTCAGCAAGCCTTGAAAGAACGCATCCTGATCCTCGACGGCGGCATGGGCACCATGATCCAGAGCTACAAACTGGAAGAAGCGGACTACCGCGGTACGCGCTTCGCCGGCTGGCCCAGCGATGTGAAGGGTAATAACGACCTGCTGATCCTCAGCCGTCCGGATGTGATCGGCGCCATCGAGAAGGCCTACCTGGATGCCGGCGCCGACATTCTCGAAACCAACACCTTCAACGCCACCCAGGTGTCCCAGGCCGACTACGGCATGCAAGCGCTGGTCTATGAGCTGAACGTCGAAGGCGCACGCCTGGCGCGCCGGGTGGCCGATGCCAAGACTCTGGAGACACCGGACAAACCGCGTTTCGTCGCCGGCGTCCTCGGACCGACCAGCCGCACCTGCTCGCTGTCGCCGGACGTCAACAACCCCGGCTACCGCAACGTCACCTTCGACGAGCTGGTGGAGAACTACAGCGAAGCCACCCGCGGCCTGATCGAAGGCGGCGCGGACCTGATCCTGATCGAGACCATCTTCGACACCCTCAACGCCAAGGCGGCGATCTTCGCCGTGCAACAGGTGTTCGAGGACGATGGCGTCGAGTTGCCCATCATGATCTCCGGCACCATCACCGACGCTTCCGGCCGCACCCTGTCCGGGCAGACCACCGAAGCCTTCTGGAACTCGGTGCGCCATGCCAAGCCGATTTCCGTAGGCCTGAACTGCGCGCTCGGGGCCAAGGACTTGCGTCCCTACCTGGAAGAGCTGGCGAACAAGGCCGAAACCTTCGTCTCCGCCCACCCCAACGCCGGCCTGCCGAATGCCTTCGGCGAATACGATGAAACCCCGGCGCAAACCGCGGCGGTGATCGAGGAATTCGCCCAGAGCGGTTTTCTCAATATCGTCGGCGGCTGCTGCGGCACCACACCTGCGCATATCCAGGCGATCGCCGAGGCGGTGAGCAAATACCCGCCCCGGGCCATCCCGGATATCCCCAAGGCTTGCCGCCTGTCGGGCCTGGAACCCTTCACCATCGACCGCAACTCGCTGTTCATCAACGTTGGCGAGCGCACCAACATCACCGGCTCGGCCAAGTTCGCCCGACTGATCCGCGATGACAACTACACCGAAGCCCTGGAAGTCGCCCTGCAGCAGGTCGAAGCCGGCGCCCAGGTGATCGACATCAACATGGACGAGGGCATGCTCGATTCGCAGAAGGCGATGGTCACCTTCTTGAATCTGATCGCCGGCGAGCCGGACATCTCCCGCGTGCCGATCATGATCGACTCCTCCAAGTGGGAAGTGATCGAAGCCGGTCTGAAATGTATCCAGGGCAAGGGCATCGTCAACTCGATCTCGATGAAGGAAGGCGTCGAGCAGTTCAAGCATCACGCCAAACTTTGCAAGCGCTACGGCGCGGCCGTGGTGGTAATGGCCTTCGACGAAGCCGGCCAGGCCGACACCGCTGCGCGCAAGCGTGAGATATGCAAGCGCAGCTACGACATTCTGGTCGATGAAGTCGGCTTCCCGCCGGAAGACATCATCTTCGACCCGAACATCTTCGCCATCGCCACCGGCATCGAAGAACACAACAACTACGCAGTGGACTTCATCGAAGCCTGCGCCTATATCCGCGACCACCTGCCCCATGCCCTGACCTCGGGCGGCGTGTCCAACGTATCGTTCTCGTTCCGCGGCAACAACCCGGTGCGCGAGGCGATTCACTCGGTGTTCCTCTACTACGCGATCCAGAACGGCCTGACCATGGGCATCGTCAACGCCGGCCAGCTGGAAATCTACGACCAGATTCCCAAGCAGCTGCGCGATGCAGTGGAAGACGTGGTGCTCAACCGCACGCCGAACGGCACCGAGGCCTTGCTGGCGATCGCCGACAACTACAAGGGCGATGGCAGCGTCAAGGAAGTCGAGACCGAGGAATGGCGCACCTGGCACGTCAACAAGCGCCTCGAGCACGCACTGGTCAAGGGCATCACCACCCATATCGTCGAAGACACCGAGGAATCGCGACAGGGCTTCAGCCGTCCGATCGAGGTGATCGAAGGCCCGCTGATGGCGGGCATGAACATCGTCGGCGACCTGTTCGGCTCGGGCAAGATGTTCCTGCCCCAGGTGGTGAAGTCCGCGCGGGTGATGAAGCAGGCGGTGGCCCACCTGATCCCCTTTATCGAGCTGGAAAAAGGCGACAAGCCGGAGGCCAAGGGCAAGATCCTCATGGCCACGGTCAAGGGCGACGTGCACGACATCGGCAAGAACATCGTCGGCGTGGTCCTGGGCTGCAACGGCTACGACATCGTCGACCTGGGCGTGATGGTGCCGGCGGAGAAGATCCTGCAGACCGCGATCGCCGAAAAATGCGACATCATCGGCCTGTCCGGGCTGATCACGCCGTCGCTCGACGAGATGGTCCATGTCGCCCGCGAGATGCAGCGCCAGGGCTTCACGTTGCCGCTGATGATCGGCGGCGCCACCACCTCCAAAGCCCACACCGCGGTGAAGGTCGAGCCCAAGTACCAGAACGACGCGGTGATCTATGTCACCGATGCCTCGCGCGCGGTTGGCGTGGCCACCCAGTTGCTGTCGAAGGAACTGAAGGCCGATTTTATCGAGCGTACCCGCCTCGATTACATCCAGGTGCGCGAACGCACCGCCAACCGCAGCGCCCGCACCGAACGCCTGAGCTACGCCAAATCGATCGAGAACAAACCGCAATTCGACTGGGCGACTTATCAGCCCAGCGTGCCGAGTTTTACCGGGGTCAAGGTACTGGAGGATATCGATCTCAAGGTACTGACCGAATACATCGACTGGACGCCGTTCTTTATCGCTTGGGACCTGGCCGGCAAGTATCCGCGCATCTTCGACGACGAAGTGATCGGCGAAGCCGCCACCGCGCTCTATAAAGACGCGCGGGAAATGCTCACCAAACTGATCGATGAGAAGCTGATTCGCGCCCGTGCGGTATTCGGCTTCTGGCCGGCCAACCAGGTGCAGGACGACGACCTGGAGCTGTATGGCGAGGACGGCCAGCCCTTGGCCAAACTGCACCACCTGCGCCAGCAGACGATCAAGCCCGACGGCAAGCCAAACTTCTCCCTGGCCGACTTCGTCGCCCCCAAGGACAGCGGCATCACCGATTACGTGGGGGGGTTTATCACCACCGCCGGCATCGGCGCCGAGGAAGTAGCCAAGGCCTATCAGAACGCCGGCGACGACTACAACTCGATCATGGTCAAGGCCCTCGCCGACCGTCTGGCCGAAGCCTGCGCCGAATGGCTGCACCAGCAGGTGCGCAAGACCTGGTGGGGCTACGAACCGGACGAACAGCTCTCCAACGACGAGCTGATCAAGGAAACCTACAAAGGCATCCGCCCCGCCCCTGGCTACCCCGCCTGCCCGGATCACACCGAGAAAGGCACGCTGTTCGATCTGCTCGACCCCACCGCCAAAGAAGGCCAGGCCGGTCGCAGCGGTGTGTTCCTCACCGACCACTACGCCATGTTCCCGGCCGCCTCGGTCTGCGGCTGGTACTTCGCCCACCCGCAGGCGCAGTACTTCGCCGTCGGCAAGATCGACAAGGACCAGGTGGAAAGCTATACGGTGCGCAAGAACCAGGCCCTGAATGTCAGCGAACGCTGGCTGGCGCCGAACCTGGGGTACGACAACTGAGAGGCTGTGAAAAAACTCTCACCTACCCAGTGCCAGCAGGTAATGTCGCAGGGCGCGGCGCGTGGACTGCTCGCGCAGGCTGTGCTGCATCCGCGCGGCAACCTGGGCATAGGGCAGCAGCCCCCCTGCGCTGATCGGTCGGACGGTGCTCCGCGTCGGCCGCGAAGCTTGCTGGTAACCGTTGCGGCGGGTATCGCTGCGCTCCACACCATCCCGCGAATCACGGTTCGACGCAGCCTGGAGTGACCATCGGCTCTTGTAGGCCGTGGCCTCCTGACGTGCCAAGCGACTGACTCACCAGTGGATATAGAACATGCCCTTGGCCAGCAGGACGATGCCCAGCATCTGCGCCAGCACGGCCCAGTGCAGCTTGCGGTAGAGGCTCGGGGTCATGCGTCCGGAGCGCAGCAGCATGGCGACCAGGCCGAAGCTGAAGAACAGGCTGACGGCCAGCACGACTTTCAGGCTGAGCAAGGTGGCGAAACTGCTGGAGAAGGGATCGGCCAGCGCTTGGCGGTGCTGCCAGGCCAGGCCGAAGCCGGCGCCGTAGACCAGCAGCACCACCCAGTGCAGCACCGTGCGGGTGCGCCGGCCGAGCGCCTGCTCCAGCTCGGTCAGCGAGCCAGGAGCGAGCTGCGGCTTGACCTTGGCGAGAATGATCACCTCGAAGAACAGCGTGCCGATAAAGGCAATCGCCGCCAATAGGTGCACGACATGCAGCAGTGAATAACTCATAACGAGATCCTTTCTGGTGAGCCGTCTCAGTGAACCACCTCGAAATGATCGTAGGAGCCAGGGGACGCCCAGCTTGCTGGCGATCTGATGGTCCAAAAATCGCTAGCAAGCTAGCGCCTACAAATACCAGTGGGTCAGGCCGGAAACGATGGGTTGGCAGGCGTCAAACCGTACGCGAGAAGTTGCCCTTCTGCGCGTCACCGAGATAGGCGTCGAAGACCATGGCCACGCTGCGCATCATCAGATGCCCCTGTGGCAGCAGCACCAGAGCATCGTCATGGATTTCCACCAGGCGATCCGCTACATGCTCCTCGAGTGCCGCCAGGGAGTCGGCGAAGTAGTCCTTGAAGTCAATCCCGTGACGCGCCTCGACAGTGGCGAAGTCGATCCGTCCATGGCACATCAGGGCGCTGATCACCTCGCGGCGCAGCAGGTCGTCGGCGTTCAGGCGGTAGCCGCGATGCACCGGCAGCAGGCCCTGATCGAGGCGCGCGTAGTACTTCGAGAGTTCCTTGACGCTCTGGCTGTAGCTGTCGCCGACGTTGCCGATCGAGGACACGCCGAGGCCGATCAGGTCGCAATCGGCATGGGTGGAATAACCCTGGAAATTACGCTGCAAGGTGCCATTGGCGCGGGCCAGGGCCAGCTCGTCATCCGGCCGGGCGAAATGGTCCATGCCGATATACACGTAGCCAGCGTCGGTCAGGCGCTTGATAGTCAGCTCCAGCAGCTCCAGTTTGCGCTCCGGCGGCGGCATGTCTTCGCGACGTATCAGCCGTTGCGCGCGCACCATTTCCGGCAGGTGGGCATAGCTGTAGGCGGCGATACGGTCCGGGCGCAGGGCGATGATCTTACTCAGGGTGACGTCGAAACTGGCCACCGTCTGCAGCGGCAGGCCGTAGATCAGGTCGACGCTGACTGACTTGAAGCGCGCCTCGCGCGCGGCGGCGACCAGGGCGTAGACCTGTTCCTCGCTCTGCACCCGGTTGACTGCCGCCTGTACATCCGCATCGAAGTCCTGCACGCCGAAGCTCAGGCGGTTGAAGCCGAGCCCACGCAAATGCTGGATCTGTTCGGTGCTGATGGTGCGCGGGTCGACCTCGATGGAGAACTCGTGATCGTCGCTGTCATCCATATTGAACGCCTGGTGCAAGGTGGCCATCAGGTCGGCCAGTTGTTCACTGGTCAGATAGGTCGGCGTACCGCCACCCAGGTGCAGCTGAGTCAGCTTGCGCGTGCTGTCGAACAACGCCGCCTGCATGGCGATCTCGCGCTTGAGATAGGTCAGGTACTCCACCGCGCGGTGGGTCTTCTTGGTGATGATCTTGTTGCAGGCGCAGTAGTAGCAAAGGCTCTGGCAGAACGGGATGTGGATATACAACGACAACGGCTTGGGTGCGACCGCCTGATTGCTGGCGGCAACGGCGTTCTGATAATCGTCCATGGCAAACGCCTGATGGAACTGCGGCGCGGTGGGATAAGAGGTATAGCGCGGCCCCGGTCGATCGTACTTCTCGACCAGCGCGCGATTGAAGTTCAGCGATTGGTCCATGTTCGACCACCTCTATAGTGTGAAAGTCGCGTGGCGACGACCTCCCGCTAACTTTATACCTCCGGGAGAAGGCGGCGCGAAGCGCCGGATGCGAGAGGAGTGAATAGGTAGACCGGCGGAAAAAACACCCACCCGGTTCGGTAGCTGGGATTATGCCGCGATTGTAGGGCGCGTGTCCGAGCGTCGTACCTGATTGAAGTCAATCAAGGCGCAGATGATCGTGAGAGCGATGACGCTCCGCGTGGGCATGCAGCTCTCGATGCTCCAGCGTCCATAATGCCTATCCAGCTCGCAGGTTGAGCCGTGCCACGTTGACTGAGCTACGCGAAACCCACGAGCTACAGGCATCAGCGATGACCTGTCGCGCGGTCAATGATCGCGCAACTCGAAATGAGGGAACAGCTGTGCCAGGCGCAGCCACAGCTCGCCCGCCTCGTGCGGCGTCGCGGTCATGGGCAGCTCCGGGTCGAGCATGTGCGCGCTGCGCACCAGCTGCACGGCGAAGCGTTTGACGCCGAAGGCTTGCAGGCGCTGGCCGATGCGCCAGAGCTTTTCCACATCCAACAGGTGCCAGTGTACGGTGGTGCGGCATTCGTAATCCACGCCGCTGACCAGCAGGTGTTCCAGACTGCGCCAGTTGGCCTTGCCGCTGCCACTGACCCCGGTGATCAGCTCGGCATCTTCGGCCAGGGCCTTGATGTCGAAACCAACCCAATCCGCCGCCTTGAGCGCCCAGGAAAACGCCCAGGGCTTGATCCCGGCACTGTGCAGTCCGACGCGATAACCCAGCTGACGCACCTGCTCCATCGCCGGCACCAGACCACCCTGCAGGGTCGCCTCGCCGCCGCTGAACACTACCGCCTGCAACAGGCCCTGACGCCGCTGGAGGAACCCCAACACCTGCGACCAGGCGATCTCCTGCTCGCCACGGGCTGCGATCAGTTGCGGGTTGTGGCAATAACGACAACGCCAGGCGCAGCCCTGACAGAACAGCACACAGGCCAGCAGCCCGGGGTAGTCGAGGGTGGTCAGGGGCACCATGCCCCCGACCCGTAGCACTCTGCTCACGCAGTGCGTACTCGCGCCGCCGCTTCGGTGAAGTGCTGACGCTCATGGTGCTCGGACTGCTTGCCCGGGTTGAATGCGGTGACCGGCCGGTGATAGCCCATCACCCGAGTCCAGACCTCGCAGCGCTGGCGTTGTTCTGCGGGGAGTTGCTGTGTGCTTTGCATGGTGTTGCTCCTTGCTGTGGGGAAACGGAAAATTCCAGGCGTGGACCTGTTGCCTGCGTCACTGTTTGTGGGAGGTTTTTTGTGGGAGGGGCTTCAGCCGCGATCCGCCCGCAACACCGGCAGATCGCCAGCGATCAGGCACAGCTTTGCTGCTTGTGCAGCAGCGCTTCGTCGCATTTAGGGCAGAACTCGTGTTCGCCATCCAGGTAGCCATGTACCGGGCAGATGGAAAAGGTCGGGGTAATCGTCAGGTACGGCAGGCGGAAACGCCCCAGGGCGTTGCGCACCAATTGTTTGCAGGCCTGGATCGAGGAAATCCGCTCGGCCATGTACAGGTGCAGCACGGTGCCGCCGGTGTACTTGCACTGCAGTTCGTCCTGCAGTTCCAGCGCCTCGAAGGGGTCGTCGGTGAAGCCCACCGGCAATTGCGAGGAGTTGGTGTAGTAAGGCGCTTCGCTACTGCCGGCCTGGAGAATGTCCGGGTAACGCTTGCGGTCTTCCTTGGCGAAGCGGTAGGTGGTGCCCTCGGCCGGGGTGGCTTCGAGGTTGTACATCTGCCCGGTTTCTTCCTGGAAGCGCACCAGGGTGGCCCGCACATGGTCGAGCAGATGCAGGGCGAATTCACGCCCCTTCGGCGTATGCATGCCCTCTTGGTCAGCGGTGAAGTTGCGCAGCATCTCGTGCATGCCATTCAGGCCGATAGTCGAGAAGTGATTGCGCAGGGTGCCCAGGTAACGCTTGGTATAGGGATAGAGACCGGCGTCCATATGGTGCTGGATCACCTTGCGCTTGACCTCCAGGCTCTCCATCGCCAGCTCCATCAACTGGTCGAGGCGCTTGAGCAGACCCTGGGTGTCGCCCTTATAGAGGTAACCCAGGCGCGCACAGTTGATCGTCACCACACCCAGCGAGCCGGTCTGCTCGGCCGAGCCGAACAGGCCGCCACCGCGCTTGAGCAGTTCGCGCACGTCCAGTTGCAGGCGGCAGCACATCGAGCGCACCTGATTGGGCTGCATGTCCGAGTTGAGGAAGTTCTGGAAGTACGGCAGGCCGTAGCGTGCAGTCATCTCGAACAGACGGTCGGCGTTCTCGCTGTCCCAGGGAAAGTCGTGGGTGATGTTGTAAGTCGGGATCGGGAAGGTGAACACCCTGCCCATGGCGTCGCCGGCCTGCATCACTTCGATATAGGCGCGGTTGATCAACTCCATCTCAGCCTGCAGCTCGCCATAGGCGAAGGGCATTTCCACCCCGCCGATATAGGGGATCTGCTCGCGCAGGTCTTCCGGGCAGACCCAGTCGAAGGTCAGGTTGGTGAACGGCGTCTGGGTGCCCCAGCGCGACGGCACATTGAGGTTATAGATGAACTCCTGGATAGCCTGGCGCACCTCGGCAAACCCCAGGTTGTCCTTGCGCACATAGGGCGCCAGGTAGGTATCGAAGGAACTGAAGGCCTGGGCCCCGGCCCACTCGTTCTGCAAGGTGCCGAGGAAGTTGACCATCTGCCCCAGGGCGCTGGACAGGTGCTTGGGCGGCCCCGCCTCGACCCGTCCGGGAATGCCGTTGAACCCCTCGTTGAGCAGGCTGCGCAGCGACCAGCCGGCGCAGTAACCGGCGAGCATGTCGAGGTCGTGGACATGCAGGTCGGCCTCGCGGTGAGCCTGGCCGATTTCCGGGCTGTACACCTCGTCCAGCCAATAGTTGGCGGTGACCTTGCCCGACACGTTGAGAATCAGGCCGCCGAGGGAATAGCCCTGGTTGGCGTTGGCCCGTACTCGCCAGTCCTCGCGCGACAGGTATTCGTTCATCGACGCCGCCACATCCACCAGCGCCTTGCGATCACGGCGCAACCGGCCATGACGCTCGCGGTACACGATATAGGCGCGCGCGGTCTGGTAGAATCCGGCCTCCATCAACACCCGCTCGACGCGATCCTGCACCTGCTCGACATCGATACTGGGCAAGTCCAGCAGGCGCAGCAGCACCGCTTCGGCCAACTCCCCCGCCAGTACCTCGTCGAACTCGCCACTGGCCTCGCCCGCCGCGACGATCGCCTGACGAATCTTGCCGAGATCGAACGCGGCAATGCTGCCATCGCGCTTGCATAATTGCTGAGGATGAAGGGTCTTAACCGGGCTAAGCATGTCGTCTCCTGACACCACATATAGACATTTATTTGTCTTGAAACACAATATGCAGTGGAAGTTACCCGAGAAAGGCCCGCCCGAGCTTGACCTCGATCAAGGATCGTCGAACACGGTTCACGACGAATAAACCGGCCTTGTAGTCATCCGCTATTGCGCACGCCGTTGGTGTCGAGGCCACCCTGTGGCAGCGGCTTCAGCCGCGAAATTCTCGGATACATCCGCTCCTGCAGGGTTCTTTATGTGCATTGCATCTACGCCATCCTGACCACACCCGTTCTGGCCTCCAAGCGCACGAGCAAAAACGGCAGTCTGCTCAAAATTTGAGCAGACTGCCGTTTTTATGAAACATCCGGGTTAAGTGCGATCCCGCCACGTTTCTGGACAGTGGCGTAAAGCTTAACTACCTTCATCTTTACTTAATTTCATGACACCCGACCATGGCCCCTGAAGCAGGCGGACGCGGGTGAAATCGTGAATATCCACATTGCCTACTGGCCAATCTCTGAACTCAGCTTTCAGGCAATAGTCGGCGAATCGCGAATCGAAGTCGCTAGCGTCAGGAGGCACAGCCGCAGCGATCTGCCGGACACTTTCCAACTGCACCTTCAACCAGGAATGCAGCCGTGCAAAAAGCACTGAAGATAGTCAGCTTCGTGATCCTTGCGCTGATGGCCGGCGCAGTCGTCTATGCCGGGCTTATCGGCATCACCTACTGGACCGGCATCGGCGTCTAGAGAGTTGGCAATGAATAAACGACAAACACGCTCGTTCGCTCTGATATCGACCGCTATCGCTGTTGTTGTATTTCTTGGCCTGACAGTCGACAGTCACCGACAGTTCCCCAAACTGACCAATGCCGACCAGATCACCCCGCAAGTCACGCGCGGCAAGGATGTCTGGCACCAGTACAACTGCATCAATTGCCACACCCTGTTCGGCGAGGGCGCCTATTACGCCCCCGATCTGACGAAAATCTCCCAGCAGCGCGGCGCACCCTATCTCACGGCCTTCCTCAAGGATCCCTCCAAGTTCTACGACGAGCAGCGCCATCGCCGGCTGATGCCAAACCTGAACCTCGACGACGAGGAAATCGCCGGGCTGATCGCCTTCCTTGACTGGGTGAGCAAGGTCGACAACCAAGGCTGGCCGCCACGACCGATTCTGGTCACTGGCTCGTCGATCCCCGGTACGGACCTGTCGGTGGCACAACAGGACGTCTCCGGCTCGACCCCATCCGAGAGCCTCCTGCCGCCTGGTGCCCGCCCGATCTCCGGTACAGAAGACCCGATCGCCCTCGGTGAAGCGCTGTTTCGCACGGCTACACCAGTGTGTAGCGCCTGCCACTCCATTGCGCCGGGGGTCAATCTTGCCGGGCCAACGCTCGCCGGGTTGGCCAGCCGGGCCAAACAGGTCATCGCCTCCGCCGACTACCAGGGCGACGCCAAGGACGTCGAAGGCTTCATTCGCGAATCCATAATCACGCCGAGCGCCTACCTCCATCCCGGCGAAATGTATTCAGCCGACGGCATGTCTTTCATGCCCAACACCTACCCCAAATCGCTGACGCCTGAACAGATCGACCAACTGGTCGCCTATCTGGCGTCCTTCCAGTAACCGCCGGTTGCCTCGTGCGCAACGGCGCAACTGATCGCAGGGGATGACCATGCGCTACAAGTCTCAATCCGTCGCCTACTGGTATTTCGCCGTCGCCATGGTGCTGTTCGGCCTGCAACTGGTCTTCGGTCTGCTCTCGGCGGCGAAGTACCTGGGGCCGGACCCGCTGCTACAGTTCCTGCCGTTCGATGTGACCAAGGTCATCCACACCAACCTGTTGATCGTCTGGGTGCTGACCGGGTTTATGGGCGCGACCTATTGGATGGTGCCCGACGAGTCACGCACCGAGTTGCATAGCACCAAGCTGGCGTACATCCAGCTCGGCTTGTGGACGGCCATGGGCGTCACCGCGATCATCGGCTACCTGTTCGGCTATGGCACCGGTAACAAGTTGCTCGAACAACCGCTGCCGCACAAGCTCGTGATCGTCATCTGCATGTTGATCTTCCTCTACAACATCGGCATGACGATCAAGAAATCCGGGCGTTTCACCACCACCGAAGGCGTGCTCTTGCTCGGCCTGGGCAGCGCCGCCGTGCTGTATGTTCCGGCCCTGCTGCATTACGAGAACTACACGGTCTCCATCTACTATCGCTGGTGGACCATCCACCTGTGGGTCGAAGGCGTCTGGGAGATGATCCAGGGCGCCTTCCTCGCCTACCTGCTGATACGTCTGTCCGGCGCCGACCGTGAAGTGATGGAAAAATGGCTGTACGTGATCGTCGGCCTGGTCTTCATCGCCGGCATCCTCGGCACCGCACACCATTATTACTGGGTCGGCGTGCCGGGTTACTGGTTGCCGATCGGAGGCGTCTTCAGCGCGCTGGAGCCCGCAGCGCTGGCCGGCATGGCGATATATGCCTACAACGCGTTACGCCGTTCCGGGCTCGCCCACCCCAATAAACTGGCGCTGCACTGGACCCTCGGCAGTGCGATCTTCACCCTGTTCGGCGCCGGTCTCCTGGGCTTGGCCCACACCTTTCCCGACGTTAACAAGTGGACCCACGGCACCCTGATTACCGCCATGCATGGCCACGCGGCCTTCTACGGAGCCTACGCCATGATCATCCTGGCGATGATCACCTATGCCCTGCCGCGCATGACCCGGCGCAACGAGGAAGGCAGCAGCATCGGTTATTGGGCGTTCTGGCTGCAGTTGGCGGGCATGTTCGGCATGACCCTGTCATTCGCCACCGCCGGCATCGCCCAGGTCTACCTCGAACGCATCCTCGGTATGGGCTACCTGGACGTGCAACTGAAGATCCAGGTGCACTTCCTGATGCTGGTGGCCACTGCGTCTCTCTTCGCCCTGGGTGTAGGGCTGTTCATCTTCGATTTCTTCCGCCATGCGCCGCGCTTCGTTATCGACGAGCCCGATCCGGCTCTGGCAACGCCGCCGACCTCAGATGCTGCCTTATGATGGAGCATTCGCTGTCGCACCGCTCTGGCGCGGAGTCCGTACTGCGGGAAGCACAGCCCTATTACCAGCCCTCCGGTGACGAGGTGGCGATCTTCGAGCAATGCCATGCCCAGCAACTGGCGATCATGCTCAAAGGACCAACCGGCTGTGGCAAGACCCGCTTCGTCGAGCACATGGCCTGGCGCCTCAAGCGCCCGCTGATCACCATCTCCTGTCATGACGACCTGAGCGCCAGCGACCTGGTTGGGCGCTTCCTGATCGGTCAGCAAGGCACCCATTGGGCGGAAGGCCCACTGACCCGGGCTGTGCGCGAAGGCGCCATTTGCTACCTGGACGAGGTGGTCGAAGCGCGCCAGGACACCATTGTCGTGCTGCACCCGCTGACCGACTACCGGCGCATCTTGCCACTGGACAAAACCGGCGAAACTGTCGAAGCCTCGCCGCACTTCCAACTGGTGGTGTCCTACAACCCCGGCTACCAGCGCATGCTAAAGGATTTGAAGCCGAGTACCCGCCAGCGCTTCGTGGCACTGGACTTCGACTTCCCGCCGGCCGAGCGCGAGATCGCCATCGTCATGCACGAAGGTGGCACCGACCACGCCACCGCCCACGCCCTGGTCGCGCTCGCGCAGCGGCTGCGTGCCCTGCAGGATCGCGGCCTGGCGGAAGTCCCCAGCACGCGCCTGCTGATCGCCAGCGCACGCCTGATCAGCAGCGGCATCGCCGCCCCCATCGCCTGCCGGGCTGCGCTAATCTCACCGCTGTCCGATGATGCCGCGCTGGTCGGCGCCATGCGCGACCTGGTCGACCTGACATTCATCTGAATGGCCGAAGCCGAAGATGTCATCACCGATGTCGCGCGGCATGCCACGGTCTATGCCCAGGCGTTGTGGCGGCGCCACCACAGTCCCGCGAACGCAGCGAAAGTCGTCACCTTGGCAGATGTCGCGCAACGCCTCGATCTGCTGATCAGGGCCCTGTTCGGCACCAGTTATCCGCTACGTGTCGCGCAACCGCCCTTGCCACCCACGCTGCTGGTAAAGCTGTTCCGGCGTAACGAAAAACCCCGCCAGCAGACCGCCGTTCCTGCTACCGATGGCGTGCATATATGGCTGCCGGGACAACTGGACGGCGCGGATACCCCGCTCGCCCTGGCGCGCTACCGCACCCTCGCCCTGCAACAGGCAATGCGCGCCCAGCGCGGCAGCGCCGCCCACCTGCATGTTCTCGACGATCCGCTGCAGCGCAGCCTCTATCTGCTTCTCGAAGCCTGGGCTGCAGATCGCGATCTTGTACAGCAATTGCCGGGGCTTACCGTCTCGCTGCAGGCGCTACGTCAGCAGGCCTTGGCCAATCGCCCGCCCATGCGCGCCTTCTCCAGCCAGCGCCAGCCGTTGGAAAGTTTCCTGCGTGCCCTGCTGCGCAGCGAATGCGGCCAACCGCTGGAGCATTTGCCGATACCGGCGACAGCGGCCGACTCGCTGCAACAGGCGCAGGCGCTGGCGGCACGCCTTATGTCGGCTGAGCAAACCCGCAGGCTCGGCGCCCAGCCGCTGTTGTGTGACGCCTGGACCGGCGATCTACGTTTGCCGGCAACCGCCTTGAAACTGCCGAAAACTGTCGGCGCCGAAACCGAACCAGCCGATGCCCTGCCGCGCAGCGCGCGCCTGCCGCGCCGACCGAACGTGCGCGAGGCTCATGCCGGCGAGGATGACGCCCAGGAACAGGGCCCGAGCATGGTGCAACCCGGCGAGCCGCTGGAACATGCCGAAGACCCCATGGGCATGTCGCGCCCCACGGATCGGGACACCGCCACCCCAGCCGCCGATTTCGCCGACTCGCTGGCGGAGCTGAACGAAGCCAGACTGGTGGTCGCGCCGGGCCGGCCGAAGGAAGTACTGCTTGCCGACGAGCCGCCAGAAACGCGGGTTCAGCGCAACGCCGAGGCCCCGGCAGCCGACGGGATCAGCTACCCCGAATGGGATTACCGCAGCCAGACCTACCGCGACCCGGGCGCGACTGTGCGCCTGTGCGGCGCCCAGGACGGCCCGCAGCAATGGGTCGACCAGACTCTGGAGACCCACCGTTCGATGCTCGATGCCATCCGCCGGCAATTCGAAAGGTTGCGTGCCAGTCGTGTCAGGCTGCGTAAGCAACTCGATGGCGACGATATCGATCTGGAAGCCTATATCGATGGCTGTGCCGAGGCCCGCGCCGGCCTGAGCATGCCGCAGGCGCTGTACCAGACGCAGCATTGCACCAGGCGTGACATGGCGATCATGCTGCTGATCGACGTCAGCGGCTCCACCGACGGCTGGCTCTCCCAGCATCGACGGATCATCGATGTCGAGCGCGAAGCCTTGCTCCTGGTTTGTCTGGCGCTGGAAAGCATGGGCGAACCCTATAGCGTGCTGGCGTTCTCCGGCGAAGGGTCGCAGCAGGTCACGCTACGCACGCTCAAGGCATTTGATGAGCGCTACAGCGACGAGGTCGGTCGGCGCATCGCCGCGCTCGAACCGGAACGCTATACCCGGGCGGGCGCCGCCATCCGCCACGCCAGCACCTTGCTGATGCGCGAAGCGGCCAGACACCGGCTGCTCCTGCTGCTCTCCGACGGCAAACCGAACGATGTTGACGAGTATGAGGGGCGCTATGGTGTGGAAGACATGCGCCAGGCGGTGACCGAAGCCAAGTTGCAAGGCATCTACCCCTTCTGCCTGACCATCGACCGCCAGGCCGCGAACTACCTGCCGGCGGTGTTCGGCCCCCGCCAATACGCCCTGCTGCCCAAGCCCGAGTTGTTACCCGGGGTGCTGCTGGAATGGATCAAACGACTGGTATCGGCATGAGCTCGATTGCAACAGGGGCGCGCATGGCCACTAGACGGCAGCGGAAAGCATCACGGCAGCGAGCGAAGTTGCCAGTGTCCGCCGAGCCTGAACAACCCACAACCTCGTAGGAGTTCGCTCGCCGTCTTCGATACCGCGCTGTCGCGCAGCAAACTGGGGCACTCAAGGATCACGGGTGATAACCCATCAATCGCGGCGATGGGTTGTCACCCATCCTACGGTTACTGGCTCTAATCAATGGAGTCATATGATCAATGCAGATCAATGGGGTCAGAGTGGAATGGCACTGACTTAAGGATGTAATTCCTTTTTATTCAATAAGTTGCAGATCTACAGCGAGTAGATCGCCAAGCCACAGAGCGCTAAAGTTCTCGATAAGTTGGCCAGTCTGCCGCCCTCTGCGATCCAGTAATATTCAACGTCTAATCGCCAGAGCGATAACGCCCGCTTGTGCTCAAGGCTGTTGCTTTGAAAGCGTTGCTCATAGCCTGCCAGGCGGGCCTTTAAACCAAGTAAAAAGACCAGGTAATTAGCCAGGGCCGCAATCAACAGGAGTATTTCAATACGCTTGGCACAGCGACTGCGGTGCAGATTCAGTCCAAAGCCTAAATGCTCGCTTTTGACGTCTCGGAAACCTTGTTGAACCAGAAGCGGTAATCGCCCCGTACGAAAAGACATTTAACAGGATGGCCATTGAGGATCGCCGGGCATGGGCGCTGGCCGTTTACCAGAGCCCCATTGCGAGCGCACCCAGCATTAACCGAGCTGTCTTTTTGGCGGGCGAACGCTACCGGGAGTTCTTGGCGCCACAGTTGAAGGCTGCAGGTATTGCGAGTGTCGTTCCTATGCAGGGGCTACGTATTGGAGAGCAACTTGGCTGGCTGTCCCGTAATTGCCCTTGACGAGCAGCAGACGAAGAGAACAGTCAGGGGCAGTGAACAATCGGACACCCGGCGTGAAGTAGCACTACGACTCTTTAACCCCGGCACACCCTTGCTATCGACTCTCGCGGGTATGCCACAGGCGCAACAGGTAGAGGGCGGATTCCTGAATTTCGTAGCGCATCTCATAGTGCCCGACCAGAATACGTCGCACCTCGCGCGGATCGAATTCTTCCAGTCGTTCGCCAAGACGCGGATTGCTCAGCAGGGTTATCGGTGCGGCCGTGAGCTGTTGAACCGTGCGCGCAGCGGCAGCCTTGTTCACGCTGGCCAGAAATTCGTAGAGCCTGGCCAAGTCATTGAGCGCCTTGCCGGTCCACTTCAACTCCATCAGCGCGGGACCGGCAGCACAGTGTCGGTGCCAAGGCTGTCGGCCCAGGCTTGGACGGCTTGATGATCGATGACCTGACCGGCGTCAACATCGGCCAGTGCTTCGCGGGTCAAGCGGCTGCGTTCTTCTTCCTGGTCGATCCAGGCAGCCAGGGCCTGCTTGACGATCCAGCCTTTGGAGCGGTCCAGGCGAGCGGCCATCTGATCGACCTTCTCGGCAAGCTGCAGTGGGACGTGCGCGGTGACTACTCTAGTTTCGGCAGTATGTGCCATGGTTGCTACTCCTTAAGTAAGCGCGAAAGACAGGCACGACAGACCACTTTCAGGAGCGGCGATTGTCTGGCGCAATGCGTCTTCATTTGCGCTGGCATTCATCATTTTGATTTCAAATTAATCATAGTGATTAACTTTTTATGGTCAAGGTGCATTGTCAAGGTTGACCGCCCGCTAACCTGATGACGACCTGACCGGCCTGCCCCGGCTAACATGTGGGAGCAATCATGCCCTGCACCCTTAACCCCATCCAAGGACAGCCTATGCAAGCACTTGAAAACAGGATTCCACCGCCCCTGGTCGCGACCCTGTTCGCGCTGTTTATGTGGGGGCTTTCAAGCGTTGTGCCGGGCATCGAGGTGAGCGATTCGCTGCGTATAGCCATCACGCTAGCGGTGCTGGCGTTTGGCGCGTTCTTTTGCCTGGCGGGTGTGCTGTCGTTCCGCCGGGCCAGGACCACGGTCAACCCGCTGAAACCGGAGACGGCATCGGCGCTGGTGAGTTCGGGCATCTACCGGGTTTCGCGCAACCCGATGTACCTTGGCTTTGCCCTGTTTCTCGTTGCCTGGGCGGTGTTTCTTGCCTCGCCCTGGGCGCTGGTTGGGGTACTGGGGTTCACCCTCTATATGAACCGCTTGCAGATTGCCGTGGAGGAGCGTGCGCTTGAGGCGTTGTTCGGCGCTGAATTTGATCACTATAAATCCAGAGTTCGCCGCTGGTTGTGAACCATACTGCCGGGCAACCGGTCAGAGCCTGCCCGCGTTGCTGATGATTGGCTGGTGCGCACGGCACACCCTGCGCGGGTCATGACCGGCGCTTGGGCGGTGCCAACGTCTGGCACGGTTATACATCAATCGCGCAGCCCAACCCATGTGCCCCCGTGGCGTCCAAGCATTGCATCACTCAGGAAATAGCATCGAATGAACAGGTTGTATCTGCTTGGCCTGATAGCCTGCTTTACCAGTCACGCGGCGCTGGCCGGGGCTTCTCCCGTCCTGCTGGACAACAAACAGGCCTTCATCGCCGATTTGATGACGCAGATGACGCTCGAGGAAAAGGTCGGGCAATTGCGCTTGATCAGCATCGGCGGGGATATGCCGCGCCCGCGCATTATCGAGGAGATCGCCGCCGGCAATATCGGCGGCACCTTCAATACCGTCACGCGCCGCGACAATCGCCCCATGCAGGACGCCGCGGTGCAGCGCAGCCGGCTGAAGATTCCGCTGTTCTTCGCCTACGACGTGATCCATGGCCATCGCACGATTTTTCCGATCAGCCTGGCGCTGGCGTCGAGTTGGGATTTGCAGGCGATTGCCCTGAGCGGTCGCATCGCCGCCATCGAGGCCAGCGCCGACGGCCTCGATATGGTCTTCGCGCCGATGGTCGATATCACCCGCGATCCGCGTTGGGGGCGCACCTCGGAAGGCTTTGGCGAAGATCCCTATCTGGTCTCGCAGATTGCCCAAACCATGGTCAAAGCCTTGCAAGGGGCAACGCCCAGCGCCGCCGACAGTGTGATGGCCAGCGTCAAGCACTTCGCCCTGTATGGCGCGGTCGAGGGCGGGCGCGATTACAACGTGGTGGATATGAGCCCGATGCGCATGCATCAGGACTATCTGCCGCCCTACCGTGCTGCCGTTGACGCCGGTGCGGGCGGTTTGATGGTCGCCCTGAATACGATCAACGGCGTGCCGGCCAGCGCCAACACCTGGCTGATGCAGGATCTGCTGCGCCGCGATTGGGGCTTCACTGGGGTCACGATCAGCGATCACGGTGCGATCAGCGAACTGGTCAGCCACGGGATTGCCAGGGATGGTCGCGAGGCCGCCAAGCTGGCGATCAAGGCCGGAATCGACATGAGCATGGCTGACTCGCTGTATCGCCAGGAGCTGCCCGCACTGGTGCGCGCGGGTGAGGTCAAGGTGCAGGAGATCGACAATGCCGTGCGTGAAGTGCTCGGTGCCAAATACGACATGGGCTTGTTCCATGACCCGTACCGGCGCATCGGCATCGCTGCCGAAGACCCGGCTGACGTCCACGCCGAAAGCCGCTTGCATCGCGCCGAGGCCAGGGCCGTGGCGCGCCAGTCGATGGTCTTGTTGAAGAATCACCAGCAGACCCTGCCGCTGAAAAAGACCGCCAGCATTGCCCTGGTTGGCCCCCTGGCGGATTCGCCCATCGACATGCTGGGTAGCTGGTCGGCAGCCGGTAACGCTGCGCAGTCGATAACGCTGCGCCAGGGCCTGAACGCGGCGCTGGGCGAACAGGCGCGCGTAATTTACGCCCTGGGGGCGAACATGACCGATGATCAGCACATTATCGACTATCTGAACTTCCTCAAAGAGGACAAGCCGGTGGTCGTATTGGACCCGCGTCCGCCCGCCGAGTTGATCGCCGAAGCGCTGCAAGCCGCTGAACAGGCCGATGTGATAGTCGCAGCGGTTGGCGAGGCGCGGGGGATGTCACACGAATCGTCGAGCCGCACACGTCTGGACATTCCCCCCAGCCAGCAGGCATTGCTGCGCGCGCTGAAGAAGACCGGCAAACCGCTGGTGCTGGTGTTGATGAATGGCAGGCCGCTGGCACTCAACTGGGAGCAGGCCAATGCCGACGCGATATTGGAAACCTGGTTCAGCGGCACCGAGGGCGGTCATGCGATTGCTGACGTCCTGTTCGGCGATTACAACCCGTCCGGCAAGCTGCCCATCACCTTCCCGCGCTCGGTCGGACAGATTCCGACCTACTACAACCACTTGCGCCTCGGTCGTCCCTTTGTCGAGGGCCATCCGGGCAACTACACCTCGCAGTACTTCGAGGAACCCAACGGGCCGCTGTATCCGTTCGGCTATGGCTTGAGCTATACCGATTTCAGTCTTTCCGAGTTGCAGCTTTCCAGCCGCCGCCTGGCACGCGACGGCACCCTCGACGTCAGCCTGGCCCTGAAAAACACCGGGGCGCGTGACGGCGCGACTATCGTTCAGCTGTATATCCGCGACATTGCGGCTTCCGTGGTGCGTCCGGTCAAGGAATTGAAGCGCTTTCGCAAGGTCACGCTCAAGGCCGGCGAACAGACCCAGGTGCGTTTCAGCATCAATGACGAGGACCTGAAGTTTTTCAACGCGCAGTTGCAGCACCTGGCCGAGCCGGGTGAATTCGAGGTGCAGATCGGCCTGGATTCGCAAACCGTGCAGACCCAACGGTTTGAGCTGCTGTAGCGAGCATCAGGGCCGCAGCAGGCACAGGCCAGGGTCGACTCGGCCTGTGGGCGATGATTCGGCGGTTAAGCGCTGGGAACAGTACGCCATTTGCGGCCGGACGACGCCCCGCATCGGCCGTCAAATTCGCGGCTGCCAGGCGCCCCCGCCCCGACAGGTCGAGCATTAGGTCAGCAATCGACTAAAAAATGGCGATGTACCCGTTATCTGTTGCATGAGAGATAAGGTTTTTGTAGGAGCGGCCGGGCGGCGTTCCGTTTCATCCGCGAAAATCTTCGAAACACTGACATTGTTTCGCGGCTAAAGCCCCTCCCACAAGGTTGCGATCTGGCTCAACAGTTAACCTGATTAGCAATGAACCTCAGCCGTCCGAATCACCCGCTGCGGGTGCGGCCCACAGCGGGCAGCGGCGACGATCAGGCGCGTATGCAGTGTGCTGAGATCGAATCGGCGATTGAATCGATAGGTGAAAGCGGCGAGATATCGGGCCGCATACTTTCGGAAGTCGAATGCATGGTAACTCCCGCTCAGACTGGTCTTGAGGTTGCCCAGTACGGTGTTGATCCACTGGAACTCGGGCAGGTCCTTCGGCTTTCGTCCG
>NZ_JAUYGD010000032.1 GCF_030690725.1 Pseudomonas sp.
CTACGGCCTGAACCACTGCCAAAGACTTAGAGCGAGGAAGATTTCAAAGCCCGCCGCTCTATAGGGCGTACAGCGGCCCCACTTAACTGAACAGCATTGCGCCTCTTGGCGGGCTTTTTTATATCTGCCGCGCCGCCCTCAGCACAGATAAAACCAAGCCATCGTCAGCAGCCTTGGCTATAGTGGATAAAACCTCGCAGGAGTTTCTTTGCATGAGCGAAACAGCCAATGAGCGTCGGCGCTTTCACCGCATCGCTTTCGACGCCCCCACCGAGATCGTGCAAGGGGAACGGCGCTGGGCGGTCGAATTGCATGACGTATCGCTGAAAGGCCTGCTGATCAAGCGCCCCAATGGCTGGAATGGCGACCCTAATCAGCCATTCGAAGCCAATATCCAACTGGCCGACGACACCCGCGTACTGATGGAAGTGGTGCTGACCCGCACCCAGTCCGATCTGCTCGGTTTTGTCTGCCGGCATATCGACCTCGACTCGATCAGCCACCTGCGTCGCCTGGTGGAACTCAACCTCGGCGATGACAGCCTGCTGGAACGCGAACTCGCCGCTCTCGGCGAAGACGAGTAAAGAAAAAGGAGGCCTCCTTTTTCATGCCCACTGTTCAGCTACTCGAACAGCGCATCCAGCGCTTGCTCCAGCCGCGTCACGGCAATCACCTGCAACCCTGGCGGCGGATCTTTCGGCGCATTGCCCTTGGGCACGATGGCGCGTTTGAAGCCATGCTTGGCCGCCTCTTTCAGACGTTCCTGACCGCTCGGCACCGGGCGGATTTCGCCGGACAGCCCCACCTCACCAAACACCAGCAGATCATGCGGCAACGGCTTGTTGCGCAAGCTGGAAATCACTGCAGCCATCAGCGCCAGGTCCGATGCGGTCTCCAACACCTTGACCCCGCCGACCACATTGAGAAATACGTCCTGATCATAGGTCGGGATGCCGCCATGCCGATGCAGCACGGCCAGGAGCATGGCCAGACGGTTCTGATCCAGGCCCAGGGTGACGCGGCGCGGGTTGGCCATATGGCTGGTGTCGACCAGTGCCTGCACCTCCACCAGCATCGGCCGGGTGCCTTCCCAGGTGGCCATCACCACACTGCCAGGGACTTCTTCCTGAGCACGGGTGAGGAAGATCGCCGAAGGATTGGTGACCTCTTTCAGGCCCTTGTCGGTCATACCGAATACGCCCAGTTCGTTGATCGCGCCGAAGCGGTTCTTCACCGCGCGCAGCAAACGCAGACGGCCGTCGGATTCACCCTCGAAATACAGCACGGTGTCGACCATGTGTTCAAGCACACGCGGCCCGGCCAGCGAGCCCTCCTTGGTCACGTGACCAACCAGAAAGATCGCTGTGCCGCTCTGCTTGGCAAAGCGCACCAGCAGCGCCGCACTCTCGCGCACCTGAGACACGCCACCGGGCGCCGAGGAAAGTTGTTCGGTAAAGATGGTCTGGATCGAGTCGATCACCATCACCTTGGGCTTTTCTACCCGCGCGGTGGCGATGATGCTTTCGATGCAGGTTTCGGTCATCACCTTGAGCTTGTCTTCCGGCAAGCCCAGGCGGCGGGCGCGCATGGCCACCTGCTGCTGGGATTCCTCACCGGTGACATACAACGCGGGAAAGCGCGTGGCGATATTGCACAGGGTCTGCAGCAGGATGGTCGACTTGCCGATACCGGGGTCGCCGCCGATCAGCACCACCGAACCATCCACCAGGCCGCCGCCGAGTACGCGATCCAGCTCGCCGGAGGCGGTGGAGAAACGCGGCACTTCCTCGACGCTGACCTCGGCCAGGGTCTTGATCTGCACCTGATCACCCGCCCAACCGGAACGCCCGCTGGGGGTGGCCGCATTGGCTTCGAGCAGGGTTTCGACCAGGGTATTCCAGGCCCCGCACTCACCGCACTGGCCGGCCCATTTCGGGAAGGTGGCGCCGCACTCGGTGCAGCCATACATGCGCTTGGCCTTGGCCATGCCGGACTCCTATAGACGCTGAGCCCGGATCATACGAAATAGCTGGATATATTTACAGTCCCGCGCAGCTATCCCTTGCAACCGTTACCACAGCCACAACATTGCCCGGCAGCGCGTTTCAGCCGGCGCGCGAGATCATCCTTGAGGCCGACGCGTTCCTGCTTAAGCGCATACAGCGCATCATCAGCCAGCAGCTCGCTGCCCGCTTCGATCCGGCAGATGCGCTTATCCAGGGTTTCGTAGGTATCGGCCAGGCGGGCGAAGTCGGCGTCGCCCTGGCGCAGCTCATGCAGCGCGCCGCGCAGTTCGGGGAAGTCCTTGATCAGCGGATGGTGTTCAACATGCATGCGGGCATTCCTCTGGGATAGTCATTGCCTGCAGACTATCTCCTGAGCCGGGGCCGGCACTTGACCCGGATCAAACCCTTGACGCTATGACGCACCACTGAGAAAACCGGCCAGCTCGTCCTTGAGGCTGACGCGTTGCATCTTCAAGCCCAGCAGCAACATCTCATCCATGGCCACTCGGCCGCTTTCCGCCTCATAGATACGCTTATCAAGCTCTTCATATTCCTCGGCCAAGCGGGCGAAATGCCCATCACTGGACAACAAGGCGTGCAGCTGCGTCTTGAACTCGGGAAACTCGCGGTGCAGCGGATGATGTTCCAGTGGCATAACGGCATCCTCATGGCGGGCCTTCCTTGAGCCTAGCCCAGTCGCGCCGGCTCTGCCGAAACGCCTTGCAACACGGGCCTCAGGCGAGGTCTGCTATCTTTGCCCAAGCTTCAAAAGCCATTAGCGAGAACTGGTTATGAGTACAACATCAGGATGTTCGGCTTGCCGTGACGGCCAAGGGCTGGGATTTCCCATCAGCATGGCCTTTCAGCCCATTATCAACCTGACTACAGGCAGCATATTCGCCCACGAGGCCCTGGTGCGCGGTATAGCCGGTGAATCCGCCGGCAGCCTGCTGAGCCAGCTCAACGCGGACAATCTCTACCCGTTCGACCAGGCCTGCCGGATTACCGCGCTGGAATGGGCGGCCAAGCTGCAAGTGCCAGCCATGGTCTCGATCAACTTTATGCCCAACGCGGTGTACAAACCCGAGACCTGCATCCGCGCCACGCTGGAGGCAGCCAAGCGCTTCAATTTCCCGCTGCAGCGGATCATCTTCGAGGTCACCGAACAGGAGCAGGTGCTGGATGTCGACCACCTCACCGGCATCCTGCGCGCATACCGCAAACAGGGTTTTATGACGGCGATTGATGACTTCGGCGCCGGCTATGCCGGGCTCAATCTGCTGGCCGACTTTCAGCCCGACCTGATCAAGCTGGACATGCAGCTGATCCGCAATATCGAGCAGGACAGCGTGCGGCAGATTCTGGTCGAAGCCGCCCTGCAGATGTGTCGCAAACTGAATATCCGGGTGATCGCCGAAGGCATCGAAAGCCTCGGTGAACTGCATGCATTACGCGATATGGGCGTGGAGCTGTTTCAGGGTTACCTGCTGGCCAAACCAGGTTTCGAGTCGCTGCCCGAGGTCCACTACCCGGCCTGAGAAGTAGCTGGCAAGCGGCGCGCGCTGGATTACACTCAGCGCAACCTCACCTACCAGGGAACGCAGCATGAGCATACTCAGTGAATTCAAAGCCTTTGCCGTCAAAGGCAATGTGGTCGATATGGCCGTGGGCATCATCATCGGCGCGGCGTTCGGCAAGATCGTCTCGTCCTTTGTCGGTGACGTGGTGATGCCACCGCTGGGCGTGCTGATTGGCGGCGTGGATTTCTCCGACCTGGCGATTGTGCTGAAAGCTGCTGAAGGCGATGCCGCTGCGGTCACCCTGGCCTACGGCAAATTTATCCAGACCGTACTGGACTTCCTGATCGTCGCCTTCGCCATCTTTATGGGCATCAAGGTGCTCAACAGGCTCAAGCGCGAAGAAGCCGCTGCCCCCGAGGCGCCAGCCGCGCCGACCAAGGATCAGGAACTGCTCAGCGAAATCCGCGACCTGCTCAAGGCGCAACAAGCCAAGGAGTAGCGCCCGGCACTAACGCACAAAGGCACCCTCGGGTGCCTTTTGTTTGCCGGCGCTAAACCCTACCAATAGTTCTCCACCGCCACCTGCCCCGGCCGCCGGGTCAGGCTGAGCTGCAGGTCGCGCTGTTTCAGCAGCGCGCGGGTGTCGTCGATCATCTGCGGGTTGCCGCAGATCATCAACCGCGAATGCGCGGGTTCCAGGCTCAACCCCGCCACCTGCTCCAGTTCACCACTGCCCAGCAAGCTGGTAATGCGCCCATGCAGGCAACCGGGCACCTGCTCGCGGGTGACCAGGGGCAGATAGACGAAACGCGCGGCGTATTCCTGCAGATGCTCCTGCTGCATCAGGCCGTGAATCAGCGGTTGATAGGCCAACTCGCTGGCCGTGCGCGCGCTGTACACCAGCACCACGCGGGCAAAGCGCTGCCACACCTCCAGGCCCTGCAGAATCGACAGAAACGGCGCGAGCCCCGTGCCACTGGCCAGCAGCCAGAGGTCGCGGCCATCGGCGAAACGATCCAGGGTAAGAAAACCCAACGCCTGTTTCTCTACCAACAGGCTGTCGCCGACCTGCAGCCGGCTCAGTTCGGAGGTGAACTCGCCGTCTGGTACGACGATGGAGAAGAATTCGAGAAACTCATCATGGGGTGCCGAGGCCATCGAATAGGCGCGCCAGACCACCGAACCGTCGGCCTTGGCTACGCCGAGACGGGCGAACTGCCCGGCACGAAAACGAAAACCGGCATCACGCGTACAGCGCAGGCTGAACAGGCTGGGCGACCAGACCTGGATATCGGTCAGGGTTTGCTGGGTGAACTTGTCGTCGCTGGTCATGCGAACACCGGGCTTATGCGGATTGCATAAACCCAGTGTGGCGCAACGCCGGGCTGACAAACACCGGCAAAACCTGGGGGCTCTTGGCCTTTACCCTTAGAAGCGGTTCTTAGCGGCGATTGACTGCCTGCGCGGCACGTAACACATCGGCGCCGATTTCAGCCTCGAAGGTCTTCCACATCGGGCTCAGTGCAGTGCGCCAGGCGGCACGCTCGTCGTCAGTCAAGGTGACCACTTTGGCATTGCCGGCGGCAATGATGCGCTCGCGATCATTGTTGTTCAGCGCCTCGGCGTCCTTGTTCACCGAGAAGGAAACCTCTTCGATGATCGCTTCCAGTTCGGTGCGGGTCTTGTAAGGGATGCTGGTCCAGAACTCCTTGCTGCTGATCAGCATATAGCTCAGCGAACCGTGATTGAGCTCGCTGATAAACGGCTGCACGGTGTCGACTTTCTGGCTGGCAATGTTCGACCACGGCCCTTCGGTGCCCTGAATGGTGCCAGCCTGCAGCGCCTTGAATGCCTCGGCGAACGGCATCTTCACGGTCTTGGCGCCAAGTTGAGCAAACTGCGCTTCCAGCACCGACGAAGGCTGAATGCGGAAGGCCAGTTCCTTGGCATCCTCGGGCTTGCGCAGCTCACGGTTGGACGTCAGCTGCTTCATGCCGTTATTCCAGTAGGCCAGGCCGTAGATGCCGTGGCTGGACATCGAGTGCAGCAGCTCGCGGCTCTTGTCGCGCTTCTGGAAACGCTTGACCGCCTCCAGGTCGTCGAACAGGAACGGCAGGTCAAACACCTGCAATTGCTTGGTGTAGGCCTCGAACTTGGACAGCGAAGGCGCCAGCATCTGCACCTTGCCCTCGCGCAGCGCGTTGATCTCCTCACCATCACCGAACAGCGTCGAGTTCGGGTAGACCTCAACCGTAATCTGGCCGGCCAGGCGCTCTTCCACCAGCTTTTTGAACAGCAGTGCACCCTTGCCCTTGGGGGTGTCCTCGGCCACGACGTGGGAGAACTTGATAACGATGGGCGCCTTGCCTTCTGCCTGGGCCGGGCTTGCCGCGACCAGCAACGCAGTGAAGGTTAAAGACAACAGGGACTTGAACATGAACATACCTTTTTGCAAATAGAACGCCGTGAAGCCTGCATAAGCAGGCCTCATTGAGTAGGGGTGTGGGCTATGGATGATTCGGCGGACGCGGCAGAGCAGCGGCGCAGTCCTGATCATCAGGCGCTACCAGATCGCAGCCGGGCGTGACGCTCGGGGCCTGGTTATTATTTGAATGCTGACCTTGCTGACTCATGCCTGCTGACTGACGGGTATCGGACACGACTGAGCAGATCTGCAAGGGGGCGGCATTCTTCGGCAAAGCCGCGCGCGACACAACCGTGATTTGCTGAACCAGCTCTCAGTTCAGAGACTTTTCCGCCACTTGCACCGACAATAGCGACCAACTGCACTTTTTATCGCGCCCTTGCGGCCTGCTACCCGAGTAATCCATGCCCCTGCTCAGCACCCCGTTTGCCCAGCTTGACCTGCTTCGCCAACCCGACCAGCCCAACGAGCCGCTGCAGGCTTTCGATGCCGCCGACGAATACCTGCTCAACCACCTGCACGAGCAAGGGCTGACGAACGACGCGCGGGTACTGGTGCTGAATGACAGCTTCGGCGCCCTGGCCATCAGCCTGGCGGGCCTGGCGCAGGTCACCAGCAGCGGCGACTCGCACCTCGGCCACCTGGGTTTGCAGGTCAACCTGCTGCGCAATCAGTTGCCGGCGGATGCCGTGAAATTTGTCCCGGCCAGCGCGGCCGCCCAAGGACCATTCGACGTGGTGCTGATCCGCGTACCGAAAACCCTGGCACTGCTGGAAGAGCAACTGATCCGCCTGCACGGCCAGCTCGCCCCTGGCGCGCAGGTGATTGCCGCAGCGATGATCAAGCACCTGCCGCGCGCCGCCGGTGATCTGCTCGAGCAATATATCGGCCCGGTGCAAGCCTCGCTGGCGGTAAAAAAAGCCCGCTTGCTGTTTGCCACACCCGAGACCAAAACCGCGCCTGTATCGCCCTACCCGACGCGCTACAACCTGGAAAAACCGGCTATCGCGCTGCTTAACCATGCCAATGTGTTCTGCCGTGAAGACCTGGATATCGGCACCCGCGCCTTCCTCCCGCACCTGCCCAAACACCTTAGCCGCGTGCGTGTAGCGGACCTCGGTTGCGGTAACGGTGTACTCGGCATTGCTTATGCTCTGGACAGCCCGCAGGCCGAGCTGACGCTGGTGGATGAGTCCTATATGGCGGTGCAATCCGCCGAGGAAAACTGGCGTGCGGCGCTGAGCGAACGCCCGGTCGAAATCCGCGCAGGCGATGGCCTGGCCGAACAGGCGGAGGATTCGTTGGATCTGGTGCTGTGCAACCCGCCCTTTCACCAGCAGCAGGTGGTCGGCGATTTTCTCGCCTGGCGCATGTTCCAACAGGCCCGCGCGGCGCTGGTGACCGGCGGCGAACTGTGGATAGTCGGCAACCGCCACCTGGGCTACCACGCCAAGCTGAAAAGGCTGTTCCGTGGCGTCGAGCAGGTGGCGGCGACGCCGAAGTTTGTGGTGCTTAAAGCGATCAAATAAGCACCGCCGTTACGGCGTGCCCATCCCCGCCGCCTGCATAAACAGCCGCAGCAGATAGGACACCGCCCCCAGGGCCAGCACGCTGCCAGCCCAGATCAGCACCAGCCAGCCGAGGCGTTGCCACAGCGGCTTTTTCTCATCTACATCATTCATCTTGCGCCCTCAAAACGGACCTGAGGTCTCGCGAGCTAGAGTCCTGCAAGGCAAAAACAGGCGAGGAAGCGGAGTGTACTTTTGTACATGAGCATTCCGAGCCTGTTTTTAACGCCGCAGGGCCGACGCGCAGCAGACCGGAATCCGAGCCTCAGTGATAGCCATCTTCTTCCGTAACCTTGCCGCGGAACACGTAATAGCTCCAGGCGGTGTACATCAGGATGAATGGGATGATGAACAGCGCGCCGACCAGGATAAAGCCCTGGCTCTGCGGCGGTGCCGCAGCCTCCCAGATGCTGATCGACGGCGGGATAATATTTGGCCACAGGCTGATGCCGAGGCCGCTGTAGCCGAGGAAGATCAGCGTCAGGGTCAGCAGGAACGGTGAGTAGTTGGCGTTGCGCGCCACCGCGCGCAGCAGCGCCCAGGTGCATAGCAGTACCAGCAGCGGCACCGGCATAAACCAGAAGATATTCGGCATGCTGAACCAGCGTTCGGCAATTTCCGTATGAGCCAATGGCGTCCACAGGCTGACGATACCGGTGACGCCGAGCAGGACGAACACCAGCGGCCGCGCCATATCGTGCATCTGCAACTGCAGGCGGCCTTCGGTCTTCATGATCAGCCAAGTGCAGCCGAGCAAGGCGTAAGCGGCAATCAGCGCCAGGCCGCAGAACAGCGAGAACGGCGTCAGCCAGTCCAGCGCGCCGCCGACATACACCCGGTCGACCACCTCGAAGCCATCGATATAAGCGCCCAGCGCCACGCCCTGGAAGAAGGTCGCGGTCAGCGAGCCACCGATAAACGCCTTGTCCCAGATATGCCGTTTGGCGGCCTTGGCCTTAAAGCGGAACTCGAAGGCCACGCCGCGAAAAATCAACCCCAGCAGCATAAAGATCAGCGGCAGGTACAGCGCGCTGAGCACCACTGCGTAGGCCAACGGAAAGGCGCCGAACAGCGCCGCGCCACCGAGTACCAGCCAGGTTTCGTTACCGTCCCAGACCGGTGCCACGGTATTCATCATCACATCGCGCTCGCCTTCGCTTTTGACGAAGGGAAAGAGGATGCCGATGCCCAGGTCGAAGCCATCCATGACCACGTACATCATCACCCCGAAGGCGATGATCACGGCCCAGATCAGCGAAAGATCAACGCCCATATTCAATTCCTCTCAGCCAGCGAGTCAGTTTCGCCCTCTTCCAGGCCCTCTTCGGGCGCGGACAGCGGACGGGACGGCGTGCGTTTCTGGCCAGGGCCGCCCTCGGCGGGTTCCTTGCCTTCATCGGTGATCGGGCCTTTGCGCACCAGGCGCATCATGTAGCTGATCCCCGCGCCGAACAGAGCGAAATACACCACCACGAACAGGATCAGGGTCAGGCTCATCTGCGCAAAACTGTGCCCGGAGGAGGCATCGGCGGTGCGCATCAGGCCGTGGATAATCCAGGGCTGACGACCGATTTCCGTGGTGTACCAGCCGGCGAGGATGGCGATGATCCCCGACGGGCCCATCCACACGGCCAGATGGAGGAACGGCCGACTTTGAAACAGCTTGCCGCGGCTGCGTAGCCACAGGCCCCATAGACCAGTGAGGATCATCAGCATGCCCAGGCCGACCATGATCCGGAAGGTCCAGAACACGATGGTTGAGTTGGGCCGGTCTTCCTTGGCGAACTCTTTGAGCGCCGGCACCTGCTTGTCCAGGCTGTGGGTCAGGATCAGGCTGCCGAGGGCGGGAATTTCGATCTTGAAGCGGGTTTCCTCGCGCTCCATATCCGGCCAGCCGAACAGGATCAGCGGGGTCGGCTCATCGCCGTGGTTTTCCCAGTGGCCCTCGATGGCGGCGATCTTCGCTGGCTGATACTTGAGGGTATTCAGACCATGGAAGTCGCCAATTACCGCCTGGATCGGCGCCACGAGCAACGCCATCCACATGGCCATCGACAGCATCTTGCGGATTGCCGGGTTATCGCGGCCGCGCAGCAGGTGCCAGGCCGCCGACGCACCGACGAAGAAGGCGGTGGCGAGGAACGCCGCCGTGGCCATATGCGCCAGGCGGTAAGGGAACGACGGGTTGAACACCACGGCGAACCAGTCCACCGGGATCACCCGGCCGTCGATGATCTCGAAGCCCTGCGGGGTGTGCATCCAGCTGTTGGAAGCAAGAATCCAGAAAGTCGAAATCAGCGTGCCGACCGCAACCATCACCGTGGAGAAGAAGTGCAGGCCCGGGCCGACGCGGTTCCAGCCAAACAGCATGACGCCAAGAAAGCCCGCTTCGAGAAAGAACGCAGTCAGTACTTCATAGGTCAGCAGCGGCCCGGTGACCGCACCGGCAAAGTCGGAGAAGGCGCTCCAGTTGGTGCCGAACTGGTAAGCCATGACCAGACCGGAAACCACGCCCATGCCGAAGTTGACCGCAAATATCTTCGCCCAGAAGTGGTACAGGTCGCGGTAAACCTCCTCCCCGGTCTTCAGCCACAGCCCTTCGAGCACCGCCAGGTAACTGGCCAGGCCGATGGTGATGGCCGGAAAAATGATGTGAAAGGAGATGGTGAAAGCGAACTGGATTCGAGCGAGGTCGAGAGCCTCCAATCCAAACATGGCGTTTCCTCAGTCAGGTGATACGGGGCACGGCCACGGGCGCGCATGCCAGTCACGGGTATTCAGTCGGGGGATTATTGTTCTGGGTGAGGCAACTAGCGAGCAGGGCAAAAGCCCTCACAACCGCACGCCGAAGGTGTTGACGCGGGTCAATGCATGTACAGAGAGTAGCGTTTGCCGGGGCAAGTTCAGCTGTGGTCGATTGTCGCGCGACCGGCTGTCACAAGGGCTTGCGCCTTATAACAGCGCTTCTGGTCGATCAACATCGCGCAGCACGCCAGGATCATCTACAACGATGCCGTGGCAAGCGGCTGGGTTGGTTTGCAACAGCGCGCGCGCACCTTCATCACCGAGCAGGTCCTGCAATTGCGGCCAGAATTCACGGCCGAACAGTACCGGGTGGCCGCGTTGGCCGTCGTGCAGCGGGTAGACGATGCGCTCGGCAGCCGCCTGGCTGGCGAGCTGGCGCAGGCTGCCTGCGGCGACCCAGGGCATATCGCCGAGCAACACGGCGATAGCCTCGGCATCCTGCCCGGCCAGGGCGCGCATGCCGGCAGTCAGGCTGTGGCCCATGCCCTGGTCGGCATCGCTGCAGCGGATAATCCGGCAGGCGTCCGCCAAGCCCAGTGCCTGCGTATCATCGTCCACGCGCAGCACCACATGCACCTGCGCGAACACCTGCAACGCTTGCTCGACACTGGCGGCCAACAGACTGCGCCCGTCCGACAAACGGGCCAGACGCTTGTCGCTGCCAAAACGCTTGCCGCGACCGGCAGCGAGCATCAAGGCGAGCACCCTGGGCATACTAGAGCGCATCCCGCGCCAGGCCGTTGCGCACCCGCAGGATGTCGGCGAGTACCGCTAGAGCGATTTCCGCCGGGGTCTTGCTGCCCAGGTTCAGGCCAATCGGCGCGATAATCCGCGCCAGCTGGGCATCATCCAGGCCGCCTACCCGGCGCAGGCGTTCGAAGCGTTTGCTGCTGGTGACCATGGAGCCCATCACGCCGATATAGAACGCTGGAGTGCGCACCGCTTCGATCATTGCCAGATCGTCGATACGCGGGTCATGGGTCAGCGCCACCACGGCGGTGTCGGCATGGCAGCCGCCGAGACGGATCACCTCGGACGGCAGCTCGCGGCGGATTTCCACTCCTGGCAAGTCGACGCCCTGCAGCACTTCATCACGCGGATCACAGAGCACTACCTCGAAGCCCAACCCCTGAGCGAACTGCGCACACACCTGCGCCACCGAGGAGTAGCCCGCCAGCAACAAGCGCTGGGCCGCACCGACGCGCAAACGCAGCAGATTCGGCTGACGTTCAACTCTTGGCCCCTGCGTGTTATCGGCCAGCAAGCGGCGCTCGCCGCTAGGTAATGCCACTTCGCGGATCAGCCGGCGCTGGCCCGCCAAGGCGCTTTCCAACTCACGCAGATGCGCCTGCACCGCGCAGTCGGCTGGCAGGTTTTCCACCAGCACTTCCAGCACGCCACCGCAGGGCAGGCTGATCTGCGAACGCGGGTCGCTGCCATCGCCGTAGCGCACCAGTTGCACAGGTTCAGGAAAGGCGCCGGCGGCCAGGCGTTCAAGAAACTCATCCTCAACGCAACCACCGGACAACGAGCCGATCCACTCGCCGCTTGTAGTGGCGGCCAGCAGCGAACCCGGCGCGCGCGGCGCCGAGCCGTAGGTGCTCAGCACCGTACACAGCCACACGCGCTGCCCCGCCGCCGACCATTGCAGCGCCTGGCGCACTACCAGCAGATCAAGGTGCTGCATCAGGCTTCACCCGGCCTCAATGGCCCTTCTCGCTGCGCAACTGGCTGACCTGCTGCGGGCTCAGCTCAGCGTTCTGGCCGCCCCAGGTCTGCCGCAGGTAATGCAGCAGGTCGCGCATCTGCCCGTCATCCAGCTTGTCACTGAAGCCCGGCATTGGCTGCATGCGCTCGAAACCGGTGAACTGCTGCTCCTTGATGCCGTCATCGATCACCCGCAACAGGTTGCGCGCCTCGTTCAGGCGCAGGGTGGTGTTGCCATCCATGGCTACGGCCACATGCGGCACACCCTCGCCCGCCACGCCATGGCAACCGGCACAGAGGTTGAGGTAGTGCTGGCGGCCCTGCTGGGCGCTGTCATCGAGCTGCTCGAAGGCCACCGCGCTGACCTTGCGCGGCGCCGGCGGCTGATCGCCAAGCAGATAGGTGGCCATGGCCTTGTGGTCATCCAGCGGCAGGTACTGGGTGCTGTGGTGCAGCACCGGGTACATCTCGTTGAACATCGAGCCCTGGGCGCTGATGCCGTGTTTGAGGAAGGTCGCCAGGTCGTCGGTGCTCCAGCCGCGCTCGGCCAGGTCCTCGGCGAGCAGGCTGGGGGCCTCGTAACCGAGCAGTACACCGCCCTGCAGACGCTGATCCTGCTGCAACGCGCCGAGGGCATTGCGCGGCGTGTGGCACTCGCCGCAGTGGCCCAGCGCCTCGACCAAGTACTGGCCGCGCTGCCAGGTCTCGCTTTTGCCTTCGGCCGGCAGCAGTTGCACGCGGTTCTTGTAGAGCATGTTCCAGAAGCTCAGGCCGAAACGCACATTGAACGGGAAGCTCAGGCTGGTTTGCGGGCTGGGTTTGGCAATCGGCTCCAGGCTCATCAGGTAGGCGTAGATGGCGTCGGAGTCTTCGCGTTTGAGCAGGTGATAGGAGGTGTAGGGCATCGCCGGATAGAGCTTGCTGCCGTCACGCCGCTCACCTTCGGCCACCGCGCGGTAGAAGTCATCGGCGCTGTACTCGCCGATGCCGTACTGCTTATCCGGGGTGATGTTGGTGCCATAGATGGTGCCGAACGGCGACTCCAGCGGCAGGCCGCCGGCGTACTCGGCACCACCTTCGACGCTGTGGCAGGCCACGCAGTCGGCGGCGCGGGCCAGGTACTTGCCGCGCTCAAGCAGTTGCTTATCGGCGGCCTGGGCAGCCAACGGCAGCAACAGGGCGGCAGCAATCAGAATGTTCTTCATGCTTAACCTTCCTTGACCAGGCCGAGGGACTCCACCACATCGCGCGCGGCGTTGTAGTAGCGCACGTAGCCGGTGCAGCGACAGATATGCTTGCCCAGGGCGTCTTCGATCTCGCCTTCCAGTTCGCTGCGCTTGACCGGCTGACGCTGGAGTTTTTCCACCAGCACGGTCGCGGCGTTGACATAGCCAGGGGTGCAGTAGCTGCACTGGAAGGCAAACTGATCGACGAACTTCTGCTGGATCGGGTTGAGCTGGCTGACCTCGCCCTGGGCATCACGTTTGGCGTGGCCCTCGATGGTGCGGATGCGCTTGCCGTCGAAGAAATGTGCGCCGGTGATGCAGGTGCGGATTTCTTCGCTGGTGCCGTCGGGCTTGTCGAGGATCGCCACACAGGCGTGGCACACACCCTGACCGCAGCCCAGGCGCGAGCCGGTGAGGTTCAGGTATTCATGGAGAAAGTCGATCATCATCAGGTCGTCGGCCACTTCCATCGGGCCGACTGCCTGGCTGTTGATAATCATGCTGAGCAGGCGCTTAGCCATGGAGGGCCTCCTTGATGCGGGCCGGAGTCAGGGGAAGGTCGCGCAGGCGCTTGCCGGTGGCGTGAGCCACCGCGTTGACGATGGCGCCGACCACCGGAATCATCACCACTTCGGCGATGCCCTTGGCCGGGTCACTGGGCGACAGCGGCGGCAGAATCTCCGCGCTTTGCGACCACACCGCGCAGTCCTTGGCGCGCGGTAGCTGGTAGCGGTTGAAGTTCCACGTGCCGTCGCCGGGGCCGCCTTCGTACAGCGGCATTTCTTCCAGCAGCGCGTGGCCAATGCCCATGGCGATGCCGCCTTCAAGCTGACCTAGCACAAGTTCTTCGACGATCACCCGGCCGCACTCGAGCCAGGAGTGATGGTTGATCACCCGCGCCTCGCCGTTGCCCTTGTTGACCTTGACCTCGACCAGCGTGGCCACCGGGCTGTAGTAGGTGACCATGGCGTTGTTCAGCTGGGTCACCGGGTACTTGATGCTGACGCGGTCAAGCAGGTGGAAGCCGTTGCGAGTCATCTGCGCTTTCTGCGCGGCGGTTGCACCGTCACCGTATTTCACCGCCAGGGCATCCAGCGGCACGCGCTCGCGCTGGCCGTTGATCTCGAACTCGCCCTCAGCCCAGCTCCAGCGGTTGAAGCCGTGCACGCTGATGCCGGTGACCAAACCTAGTTCGTGGGCCTTGTGCGCCAGCAGCTTGAACGGAATCGGCGGCATGCCGTCAGCGGTCAGTTTGCCCTCGACCCAATGCGCATTCTCGCGGCGTACCACATAAGGGTTGGCCAGCCCGCCGTGTTCGCCACGGCCCCATATGGCCAGAGCCGCCGGCCACAGGCCGTGAATAAACAGCAGCCGCGCCGCCTCGCGGGTGGAGTGCCCAGTGTAGTAGGACGAGTTGGTTGCCGAGGAAGGCGAGGCCAACTTGCCGACCCAGCGCGGGTTGCGCAGCGCGGCGTCCTGCTCGGTCTGGCTGATGATGTAGGGGTTGCCACTGGTGGTCAGGGCCAGTTCGCTCCACTCGGTTTCGCCGGTCTTGATTTCATCGGCGGGCTGACCGAGGTAGTCGGCGACCAGCAGGGCCTGCGAAGTGGCCATGCCGGTACCCATGTCGATGGCGATCTGGCGCAGGCTGACGCGGCCGTCGGCGCTGAACTCCAGGCTGGCCATCGGCGCTTCGGAGCCGGTGCCGAAGTCCTTCTGGCAGATGGCGAAACCGACGCCATAGAGGTTGTCCGGGTCTTCGGCATCAAAGCGCTGCTTACGCGCAACGCGGTTCTTCCAGATGTCGTGCTGCGCCGCCTTGTCGAGAATTTCGTCGAGGCGCAGCGCACCTGCCGGGATCGCGCCCTGGGTGTTCTTCATGCCGGACTGAAACACGTTTTTCTTGCGCAACTCGATGGCATCGAGGTTCAGCCGCCCGGCCACTTCGTCCACCATCATCTCGGTGGCGGCCATGGTCTGCAGGGTGCCGTAACCGCGCATCGAACCGGCTTCCACACCGCGCGAATAGTAGGCGGTAGCGGCCAGATCGCTGCGCGGCAGGTAATAGATCGATTGCGCTGCGGTGGCGCCGACTGCGGCCACCGAGGAGCTGTAATTGGCGCGACCACCGCCGTCGACATCCATGTGTGCACGGAATATCTGGAAGCTGTGGTCCTGCTTGTTCACCGCCAACTGGTAGTGCATGTCGAAGGGGTGACGCTTAATGCCGCTCTGGAACTGCTCGTAGCGGTCATTGGCCAGACGCACCGGCACCCCGTCGCCGTAGATCGCGGCCAGGGCAGCGTAGAAGACGTGGATGTTGTTGTCCTTGGAGCCATAACCGACGGTGTAGCCGGGGTGCATGCTGAGTTTCTTCACGCCAAAGCGCGACGGCGCGAGCATATGCGCGGTCTGCTCGGCCACCTCAAACGGGCACTGGGTGGCGACCACAAAATGCAGGGTGCCGCTGGCCACGTCGAACCAGCCGTTGCCGTTGTCGGCTTCCAGCGCGGCCGGCTCGATGGACTGGGTGGTGAAACGCTCATCGAACACCAGCCAGTCGCTCGGCGGGGTCTGCAGCTGGTTGAGCATCTGTTCGGCGTGATGCAGGCCCTGCTGAGTCAGGTCGCCACTGACCTTGCCTTCGCCCCAGGCCGGTTTACGGTTGTGGATCAGCGGGAACAGCATGCTGTCCTTGAGGCTGGAGAAGGTGTCGGGCTCGAACGGCGTGCTACCGCCGACGCGCACGAAACGGAAACTGCCGTAAGGGTCGCTCTGGAACGCCGGCGCTTGCTCGCCGTAGCGGATCACCTTGTCGTTGAACTTGAGGATGTTCTTGGCCTGACGATAGCGCTCGAAGTCATGCCAGATCAGCAGCGCCACCGGGTGGCCGATAAACATCGGCACCTGGCCTTCGGGCAGCAGCGGATCAAGGTTGTGGCCGTCCGGGAAGCTGATGCCGTCCTTGACCAGATCACTGGCGGTCACTACACGTTGCGGCTGCAACTCGGTCGGCAGCACCGACAGATCGAAGCCCTGGTACAGCTGCTCGGTGCGCGTGGCCTTGAGCAACAGCGCATGGCCTTGCTGCTGCGGCCAGCCGGGCATGTCCTTGGCGCGAATGTCGCGGGCAAACACCTTGGCCCCGCAGGCCTTGGACACCCCATCAATACGCGCCACCGCCTTGCCGCTGGCGTCATACCAGGGCTGCGGCATGCGCGTGACGCGCTCTTCGAACAATGCGGCAAACGCCTTGCTGCCCAACGGGGCGAAGCTGATGCCGATACCGGCGATGACGCTGCCTTGCAGAAAGGCGCGGCGGGATAACTCAGGAGTGGACATGTCCGTTCCTCGGGGCCAGAGCAGCCTGGCCATTTGCGTGAACAAAAGAGAGACAGGCGCACCGCTTACAAGCACGGAGCAGAATCAGCGTAGACGACAGATTTATTGACCTGAAAGTCAAATTCTACCCAAGTCATTGCCACAACAGAATAAAAACCTGCCTTTAAAGTCAGATAAGTTTGCCGCCGCGCCTCTAAAGCGGGCTTCAGCATGCCACTCACCCGGCCGCATGCTAGGCTGCGCCTCCCGCCAGCCGTGCGAGTTGTTCGGCCATGTCTCAGCTTTTACGTCACCAGCGTCCATTTCTGGCCTTCTGGTTCGCCCGGGTATTTACCGCCAGCGGCTTCCAGATGATTACCGTGGCGATTGGCTGGCAGATGTATGCGCTGACCGGCAACGTGCTCGACCTTGGCCTGGTCGGGCTGATCGAGTTTCTGCCGAAGATCCTGTTTATCCTGCTCACCGGACATGTCGCCGACCGCTTTGACCGGCGCAAAGTGGCCGCGCTCTGCCAGGGCGCGCAGGGGCTGATTGCTCTATGCCTGCTGCTGGGTAGCAGCGCTGGCGGTATCAGCCGCGAGATGATCTTCCTGATTGCCTTTCTGCTCGGCACCGCCCGCGCCTTCGAGATGCCCACCACCCAGGCGCTGCTACCGAATATCGTGCCGCCAGGACTGTTTCCCGCTGCCGTAGCCGCGTCAGCCTCGGCCATGCAAGCCGCTACCATCGTCGCACCGGCGCTGGGCGGCGTGCTCTATGCGTTCGGCACGCAGTGGGTCTATGGCCCGGCCGTGCTGCTGTATGGCTGCGCCCTGAGCCTGATGCTCAGCCTGCCGGCGCGCCAGTTGCCGCTGAAGCAGAAGGTCTCGCTGGACTCGCTGCTGGCCGGCTTTCGCTTTATCCGCAGCCGCCCTGCCGTGTTCGGCGCGGTGTCGATGGACATGCTGGCGGTGTTGCTCAGCGGCGCCACCGCGCTGCTGCCGGTGTTTGCCAAGGACATTCTGCTCACCGGCCCCTGGGGCCTCGGCCTGCTGCGCTCAGCACCGGCGGTGGGCGCGCTGTTGATGTCGTTGTGGCTGGCGCGCTTTCCCATTGAGCGCCGGGTCGGCCCGGTGATGTTTAGCTCGGTGGCGATCTTCGGCGTGGCGACCATCGGCTTCGGCCTGTCCACCTCGCTGTGGTTCAGCCTGGCGGCGCTGGTGCTGCTGGGCGCGGCGGACATGATCAGCATGGTGATTCGCGGTGCCTTCGTGCAGCTGCAAACCCCGGACGAGATGCGCGGCCGCGTCGGCGCGGTCAACGGTCTGTTTATCGGCGCATCCAATCAGCTGGGGGATTTCCGCGCAGGGGTCAGCGCCGCCTGGTTCGGTACGGTGCCGGCAGTACTGATCGGCGGCGTGGGGGCGATTCTGGTCACCGGGCTCTGGATACGCCTGTTCCCCGAACTGGCCAAGCGTGACCATATGCACCCGCAAGGCCCTGAGCGAAGCAACAACTAGCTGACCAACATGGCCTCGGCGACCTGCTTGCGCACGGCTTTGCCACACAGCTGCTCGACCAGGGTCAGGGCAAACGCCAGGGCGGTGCCAGGGCCCTGGCTGGTGATGCAGTTGCCATCGACCACCACCGGCTGATCGACAAACACGCAACCGCTCAGACGATCACTGAAGGCCGGGTAGCAGGTCATGCGCCGCTGCTTGAGCACGCCGTATTGCTGCAGGGCCAGCGCGGGCGCTGCGCAAATGGCGGCAAACAGCTTGCCGGCCTTGGCCTGCTCGCGCACCCGTTCGGCCAGCGGCTCGTGCTCGGCCAGGTGCTGGGCACCGGGCATGCCGCCGGGCAGCACGATCAGGTCAAAGGGCTGGGCCAGCACGTCTACCAGCATGGTGTCGGCCGTCAGGCGCGTGCCACGGGCGCAGGTGATCATCCGCCGGCTTTCGATACTGGCCACCACCACCTCAACCTCGGCACGCCGCAGTACATCAATCAGGGTCACGCATTCGAGGTCTTCAACACCATCGGCAACGCTGATAAGGGCCCGTGCAGTCATCGTTTCGCTCCTTGTTCTGGTCGTGCATAAACTGTCCAAGCGGTCATAAATTCACCCGTTCCGGACGAGCTGATATGATGCGCGCCTTTTTCCAGATCGCCAGTAAAAACATGCACCCACGCGTGGATGTGCTTTGCTTTCGGTTTGCATAAACACGGCAAAAAAGCCGTTACGGGGAGTTCCGCATGCTGGAAAGACTGTTCCAACTCAAAGCCCATAACACCACGGTGCGCACCGAAATGCTCGCCGGGCTGACCACCTTTCTGACCATGGCCTATATCCTCTTCGTCAACCCGGAGATGCTGGCCAAGACCGGCATGGACCATGGCGCGGTCTTCGTCGCCACCTGCCTGGCCGCCGCCATCGGCTCGCTGATCATGGGCCTGTGGGCCAACTACCCGATTGCCCTGGCGCCAGGCATGGGCCTCAACGCCTTCTTCACCTACACCGTGGTGATGACCATGGGCCACACCTGGCAAGTGGCGCTGGGTGCGGTGTTCCTCTCCGGGGTGATCTTCTTTCTGCTGTCGATCTTCAAGATCCGCGAGTGGATCATTAACAGCATCCCCCTGGCCCTGCGCGCCGGCATCGCTGCAGGTATCGGCCTGTTCCTGGCGATTATCGCGCTGAAAAACGCCGGCATCGTGGTCGACCATCCCGCCACCCTGGTGACTCTCGGCGACATGACCCAAGGCGGCGCCCTGCTGGCCTGCCTGGGCTTCTTCGTGATCGCCGCGCTGGCGCAGCGCCGGGTGACCGGCGCGGTGATGATCGGCATCCTGCTGATCACCGCCCTGTCCATTCTGTTCGGCCTGTCCAAGCTGGATGGCGTGGTATCCATGCCGCCTTCGGTGATGCCAACCCTGATGCAACTGGACATCATGGGCGCGCTGGATATCGGCCTGGTCAGCGTGATTTTCGCCTTCCTCTTCGTTGACCTGTTCGACACCTCCGGCACCCTGGTCGGTGTGGCGCAGAAAGCCAACCTGCTGGACAAGGACGGCAAGATGCCCAAGCTCGGCCGCGCCCTGCTGGCAGACAGCACCGCGACCATGGCTGGCGCGGCGCTGGGCACCTCGACCACCACCAGCTATATCGAATCCGCCGCTGGCATCAGCGCCGGCGGGCGCACCGGCCTGACCGCCTGCGTGGTGGCCATCCTGTTCCTCCTGGCGCTGTTCTTCGCCCCACTGGCCGGCGCCGTACCGGCCTACGCCACCGCACCGGCGCTGCTGTTTGTCGCCGTGCTGATGATGAGCAGCCTGGCGCAAATCGACTGGGACGACCTCACCGTCGCAGCCCCGGTGGTAGTCGCCGCCCTGGCCATGCCGCTGACCTTCTCGATTGCCAATGGCATCGCCTTCGGCTTTATCGCCTGGACCCTGATCAAGCTGCTGGCCGGCCGCTGGCGCGAACTCAACCCGGCGCTGGTGGTGCTCTCGGTGCTGTTTGCGATCAAACTGGCGTACTTCGCCTGATGACCTAGCGGGTGAGCCATCGCTCACCCGCCTCCAATTTGAAAAGAGTCCCACATGAGCCGTTCCCAGTTCGATCCCGCCACCTACGCCGCCCAGCTTGCGGACAAGCAGCAGCGCCTGATCGAGCTGTTGGCACCCTTCGATGCGCCCGCCCCCGATGTATTCGAGTCGCCGCGCGAGCACTATCGCCTGCGCGCCGAATTCCGCCTGTGGCGTGAAGGTGAGGATCGCCACTACGCGATGTTCGAGGCCGGCGATAACCTCAACCCGATTTTCTTTGAAGATTTCCCTATCGCCAGCGTGCAGATCAATGCGCTGATGCCACGCCTGAAGGCCGCATGGCAGGCCAGCAGCGCCCTGAGCTTCAAGCTATTCCAGGTCGAGTTTCTCACCACCCTGGCCGGCGATGGGCTGATCACCCTGTGCTATCACCGCCCACTGGATGACGCCTGGCAGGCCGAGGCCGAGAAGCTCGCCAGTGAACTGCAGGTGAGCATCATTGGCCGCTCCAAAGGCAAGCGCATGGTTATCGGCAAGGACTATGTCGAGGAGAAACTGCAGGTCGCCGGGCGCACCTTCAGCTATCGCCAGCCGGAGGGCGCGTTCACTCAGCCCAACGGTGAGGTGAATCAGAAGATGCTCGCCTGGGCCTATGAGGTGCTGGGCGAACGCCAGGATGATCTGCTGGAGCTGTATTGCGGCAACGGCAACTTCACCCTGCCGCTGGCCACCCGCGTGCGCAAGGTGCTGGCCACCGAGATCAGCAAGTCCTCGGTGAATGCCGCCCTGGCCAACCTGGAGGACAACGGCGTGGATAACGTGACTCTGGTGCGCCTGTCCGCCGAGGAGCTGACCGAAGCCCTGAACGAGGTGCGGCCGTTCCGGCGCCTGGCTGGCATCGACCTGAAAAGCTACGACTTCGGCTGCGTATTCGTCGACCCGCCGCGCGCTGGCATGGACCCGGACACCTGCGAGCTGACCCGGCGCTTCGAGCGCATTCTGTATATCTCCTGCAACCCGGAGACCCTGGCCGCCAACATCGCCCAGCTCAGCGACACCCATAAAGTGACGCGCTGCGCGCTGTTCGACCAGTTCCCCTACACCCACCATATGGAATCGGGTGTATTGCTGGAGCGCCGTTAAGGTTAGAGGCGCTGCACACCACGCAGCGCCCAGAAGCACAGCCCCACCGAGACCACTTCCAGCAGCAGCGCGTAGAGGTTGAACGTCTGCTGCGCGCCGCCATCCAGCCACAGGCCGCCAATCCGCGCCAACGCCAGGGCGCTGTAGAGCAGCACCAGCAGGGTCAGCGCGGCGCGGGTCAGATCCAGCCGACTCAGCGACAGGCCGATAAACGCCGCCAGGCCCAGTTGCAGACCGCCGTAGAAGGCCCGCATATCAGTGGCCGCCGCCGGCGACATCAGCAGCATGCCGCTGAGGTTGGCCATTTCATGGGGACGAACAAAATAGGCCAGCCCCAGCCCCGCCAATGCCAACAGTTGAATCACCAGTACTACGCGTGCAAACAACATGGACAGCATCCTTTTCTTGGAATTTTAGAGCCCCGAAATCGAGCACGCAGCATAAGCCCCAGCCGCGCCTTTCGGAAATCGCCGGTGGTTAGCCAAGGCCGCCCGGCGCTATGCTCAGCCTTTCACCTGCCAGGAGTTACCCGATGCGCCAGCTGCTTGTTCTCGCCGGGCTGTTTGTCAGCAGCCTGAGTTTTGCCACCGAGCCCTTGACCATCGACGTACACCGCGATGCCAACTGCGGCTGCTGCAAGGCCTGGATCAGCCACCTGCAGGACAACGGTTTTAACGTGGTCGATCATGTCGAGGCCGACATGAGTGCGGTCAAACAGCGCCTGGGCGTGCCGCCGCGCCTGTCGTCCTGCCACACCGGGGTGATCAACGGCCAGTTTGTCGAAGGCCATGTACCGGCGGCCGACATCCTCAAAATGCGCAAACAACCCGACCTGCTCGGCGCGGCCGTGCCCGGTATGCCGGCCGGCTCACCGGGCATGGAATACGGCAATGTGCGCGACGCCTATCAAGTCATCGGCCTGGATAAACAGGGCGCAGAGCGGGTGATTAGCCAGTACCCCGCCAACTAAATAGCGCACGACTGCACTGGCGCAGCTCACGCCAGCGGACGACACTCAAGCTCGGCATACACACAGGACGATAGCGATGCGCTGGAAACGCGGAAGACGCAGTGACAACGTGGTGGATGCGCGCGGCAGCGGCTCACGCATGGGCGGCGGCAAGGGGTTGACCCTTGGTGGTGTGGCTATTGTGGTGATCGTCGGCCTGCTCAGCGGCCAGGACCCGATGCAGATCCTCGGCCAGCTGGCCGGGCAAGCCATGCAGGGCGGCTCGGTCAGTGCACCGCAAAGCTCAACGCAGGCGACCAATGACGAGCAGTCGGAATTCGTTCGCGCCGTGCTCGGCGATACCGAGGACACCTGGCGGGAAATATTCCAGGGCGCCAATCGGCAGTACAAAGACCCGACCCTGGTGCTGTTTCGCGGCGGGGTGAACTCCGCCTGCGGCTTTGCCAACTCGGCAGTCGGGCCCTTCTATTGCCCCGGTGATCAGCGGGTGTATATCGACCTGGCGTTCTTCCGCGAGCTGGAGCAACGCTTTGGCGCGGCCGGCGACTTTGCCCAGGCCTATGTGATTGCCCATGAAGTCGGCCACCACGTGCAGACCCTGCTCGGCGTCTCGGCCAAGGTCAATGCCGCCCGCCAGCGCGGCGAGCGGGTAGAAGGTGCCACCGGCCTGCTGGTACGCCAGGAGCTGCAAGCCGACTGTCTGGCAGGCGTATGGGCCTTCCACGGCCAACGCCGGCATGACTGGCTGGAGCCAGGCGATATCGAAGAAGCGCTAAACGCCGCCAACGCCATTGGCGATGACCGTTTGCAGAAGCAGGCCCGCGGCCAGGTGGTGCCGGACTCCTTCACCCACGGCACCTCGGAGCAACGCGTGCGCTGGTTCAAGACCGGTTTCGACGGTGGCGATGTCGGCCGTTGTGACACCTTTAAGGCCACACGGCTGTAACCCTAAGCACGACACGTAGGGTGGATGTCGCCTCACCCATCCACCACGCCGCATCCAGATGGTGGAATGAAAAAAGCGTCGGCTACGCGCCCCGATCCACCCTACAGGCTGAACCTTGGCAGGCCTGGATAACGGAAATAAAAAATGCCGCTTACCTGATCAGGTAAGCGGCATTTTTCTTAGCAGCGCTCTGGCCTATTGCGCCCAAGGCGGTGGCGGTTCTTCGCCCTTGGGTTCATCTTCGGCATTCAGCAGCGCCTGGCGGCGCGCTTCGTCGGCCAGGGCGGCCTTGATTTCGCGCATCACCGCGTCGATATCGGCTTCTTCTTCCGGGTCATCGAATTCACCGGTCAGCGGGCTTTCCGGAGTCAGTTCACCGGCCTCGTACAGCGCCCACATTTCCTTGGCGTACTTGGTGAACTTCAATTCCGGGGCGAACTGACCGAAGTAAGCGGACATGTTGCCGACATCACGTTCCAGCATCTTGAACGCATGGTTGTTGCCGGCTGCGTCCACCGCCTGCGGCAGGTCGATGATCACCGGGCCATCTGGATCAAGCAGTACGTTGAATTCCGACAGGTCGCCATGCACCAGGCCGGCGCAGAGCATTTTCACCACTTCATGAATCATAAAGGCGTGGAATTCGCGGGCATCATCCGGGTGCAGGTCGACATCATTGAGACGCGGCGCAGCATCGCCCTCGCCATCATCGACCAGCTCCATCAGCAGCACGCCTTCAAGGAAGTCATACGGCTTGGGCACCCGCACCCCGGCGTTGGCCAGGCGGAACAAGGCGGCAACTTCGGCATTCTGCCAGGCGTCTTCCTGGCCCTTGCGGCCGTACTTCGAGCCTTTGGCCATGGCCCGGGCATCACGGCTGTTGCGCACCTTGCGGCCTTCCTGGTACTCGGCGGCCTGACGGAAGCTGCGTTTGTTGGCTTCTTTATAAACCTTGGCGACGCGCAGTTCTTCGCCGCAGCGCACCACATAGACCGCGGCTTCTTTACCGCTCATCAGCGGGCGTATCACTTCATCGACCAGCCCGGCTTCGACCAGGGGCTCAATACGTTTTGGCGTCTTCATCAGCTTTAATCAGGGGTCCTGTGTTGCCCAAGTCGTATCTGCCGCCCGTTATACGGCAATCTTTACGCAGCGCCCACCCTCCTGTCAGCACGGCCCCTATTGTGGGGTATTACGCGCGCCTGCCTGGCGTGGCAAAAACCGCTCAAGCACGCCGGCTGGCGGTACTTTATGGACAGGCAAACCAAGCAAACCAGGCGTTACAAGCAAGCGCCCGATGCAACCAAAAGGGATTAAGCACTGTCCCATAGGCTACATAATTGCCAGTCGCACATGCATTAACGCACTGGACCTGACTTTACCCCGCGAAGGCGCTTTGCCTGAGCCAGCAGTGATTGGGGGAGATAACCATGAAACGCGCCCAATCTGGCACCAGCAGCATGACCCAGAACCCTGCCCTCTACCCGCGCGACGCACTGGACAGCCTAGCCGCCCAGCGCCATGCCCACCCTGAGCGCTGCAACGGCATCAGCGCGCCGTGCATTGCCTCCAGCTATGTCGCCACCACCACGCCGGCGCGTTATATCAGCCGCCTGTGTACCCAGTTCGCCCACAAGCTGCCGGTCAGTTTCGATGAGCACCACGGCCGCATCGAATTCGCCTTCGGCCTTTCGCATCTGCATGCCGACCGAACCGGCCTGCATATCACCGCCTTGAGTCATAACCCGCAAGACCTGGACAAGCTCAAGCACCTGATCGCCGCACATTTCGAGCGTTTTGCCTGGCAGGCGGAGCTGAGCCTCGACTGGCAATAGCAGTCAGGGCGCCAACAGGTGCTGGCGTAGCGCTTCGATGGCATAGCGCACCTTGGCCGGTTGCGCATCGCGGCGCGGCGTCACCAGGTAGATACCGAATGGCGGCATACGCCAGTGCGGCAGCAGCTCGCGCAGGCTGCCATTGGCCAACTCCTCGCGCACTTCCTGCTCCGGCTGCAGCGACACGCCCATGCCGGCCAAGGTGAAATGGCGCACGGCAAGGATGTTGTTGCAGCCCACCCGGCTTTCCACCCGCAGCTTCTCCACCTGGGCATGCGGCCCGTGCAGCTCCAGCACATTGAACGCGCTCTCGACATGCAGAATCAGCCAGTCCAGGCCGATCAGATCCTGCGGCTGATTGATTGGCGGCTTGCGCAGCAGGTAGGCCGGCGCAGCGCACAGCAGCATGCGCGTATCACCGATATGCCGAGCCACCAGGCTGGAATCCTCCAGATGGCCGACCCGGATGGCCAGATCGATGCGCTGCTCGACCAGATCGACCTGCTCATCATGGAAAAACAGCTTGAGGCTCAGGCCACTATGCGCCTGCAACAGCGGCGCCAGCGCCGCGCTGAGCCGTCGCCCAGAAAACCCCACGGGCGCGGCAATGCGCAGCTCGCCCACCGGCGCATCGCGCAATTCGGCCAGGCGCTGCTCGGCCTGCTGCGCCAGCGCCAGCACCTGGGCGCAGCTCTGGTAGAAGGTCGCGCCTGCCTCGGTCAGGGTCAGCTTGCGCGTAGTTCGGTGCAGCAAGCTGACCTGGGTGCTGTCTTCCAGTTTGCGAATCTGCTGGCTGACCGCCGAGGCGGTCATGCCGAGCACCTCGGCCGCCGCCACCATGGAGCCACGATCGACCACGGTGGCGAACACCGCCATGCGCTTTAACTGCTCCATTCATAAGCCCTGCTTAATAGTTAAAGCCTTTTTAGCCTATTTTTCTGAGCTTTACCCAGCTGCGATTATCTCTCGCACTTAATCCCACCTGGAGACACCCATGAAACTCGCTCTGATCGGTGCCAGCGGCTTTGTTGGCGCAGCTGTTCTGCAAGAAGCCCTGGACCGTGACCACCAGATCAGCGGCATCGTCCGTGATCCCGCGAAACTGCCGCAGCACGCAGCACTGACCGCAGTGGCCGGCGATGCCTACAACGCCGAGGCATTGGCCGAGCAACTCAAGGGCCATGACGCAGTGATCCACGCCTTCAACCCGGGTTGGGGCACGGCGGATATTCGCGAGCGTTTTATCCAGGGCAGCCAGGCGATCATCGCCGCCAGCAAACAAGCCGGCGTGCAGCGCCTGCTGGTGGTCGGCGGCGCGGGCAGCCTGTATGTGGCGCCGGGCCTGCAGCTGATCGACACCCCGGACTTTCCCGCTGAATACAAGGAAGGTGCCGAAGGCGCGCGGCAGACCCTCAACCTGCTGAAGACTGAAACCGCTCTGGCCTGGAGCTTTATCTCGCCGCCCGCGCTGTTGCAACCCGGTGCGCGCAGCGGTCAGTTCCGCATTGGCGGCGAGCAGCTGCTGATGAATGGCGATGCCCCGGCGCAGATCTCTGTGGCTGACCTGGCCGTGGCCATCATCGATGAGCTGGAGCGCCCGCAACACCTGCGCCAGCGCTTTACCGTCGGCTACTAAGCCACGCATTAATGAGGAGAAACCCATGCAACTGAACGCCAGCGCCTATGTCGCTACAGACACACCGGCCCGCTATATCAGCCGGCTGTGCAAACACTTCGCCCACAAGATCCCAGTGAGTTTCGATGAGCAGCAGGGGCGTATCGAGTTCGACAGCGGCCTGGCCCTGCTGCAGGCCGAGGCAGAGGGTTTGCGCCTGAGCGTGCAAAGCGCCAGCAGTGAAGGCCTGGAAAGCCTGAAGAAGGTAGTCACCAGCCACTTCGAACGCGTTGCCTGGCAGGCCGAGCTAAGCCTCGACTGGCAGTGATCAATCCGCTGGCAGAGTCAGCTCGATGCTTTCCCCCAGTGATTCATCCAGGCGCTGCAGCTCGGCGTGAATCGCCGCGGCGTCGTCGGCCAGGCGCTGGGCGATGTTGGCGAAGTCATCGGCGGCTTCAATAAAGGCCAGCACCACCGAGGGATCGAAGCGCGTACCGCTGGCCGCGCTGATCTGCTTGAGCGCGTCGGCGTGGCTACATGACGGCCGGTACAGGTGGTGGCTGGTCAGCTCTTCATAGGCACCGACCACCGCCATCAGCCTGGCCGTCAGCGGAATCTGTTCGCCCAGCAAGCCCTGCGGATAGCCGCTGCCGTCCCAGCATTCATGCTGGCTATAGACGATATCGCGGGCATCGCGCAGAAAATCGGTGACGTTGTTGCTCAGCTTGGCTTCAGCGGCCAGCAAGGCATCACGCCCGGCTTCGGTGTGGCGGTGCAGCAGTTGCAGATCCTCGCCCTGCAGCTGCTGGTTCGGATTGAGCAGTATGCGATCCGGTAGCACCAGTTTGCCGATGCCATGCAGCAATGCCGACTTGCCCAGTTGAGTGATGCGTTCGCGGTTCAACTCATCAACCAGCGCCGGCTGCTGATGGGCCAGCGCCGTGGCCAGGGTGGTCATATAGGGCTCGATACGCGCCAGGTGCTTGCCGCAGGGGTTATCGCGCATGGCTGCAAGGCTGGCCATGGCCTCGATGGTGACCTCCTGCAGGCGCTGCATATCGCGGGTGCGACGGCGTACTTCCAGCTCCAGGTACTCACTCTTGTCGCGCAGAAAATCCGCGCTGGCCTTGAGCTGCAAATGCGCGTGTACGCGGGCGAGCACCAAGGGCGGGCTGATCGGCTTGGTGATGTAGTCCACCGCGCCGAGGTCAAAGCCGTGCTGCTCGTCAGCCACCTCGGTCTTGGCGGTGAGAAACACCACCGGAATATCCGCCGTGGCCGGGTTGAGCTTGAGCAGGCGGCAGACTTCGTAACCGTCCATCTCCGGCATCATGATGTCGAGCAGGATCAGGTCCGGCTGCTGGCTGCCGGCGGCGATGCGCAACGCCTTGACGCCACTGCTGGCGACCTTGACCCGGTAGCTGCCGAGCAGCAGCCCGCTCATCAGTTCGAGGTTTTCCGGGGTGTCGTCCACCACCAGCACCAAGGCCTGATCCGGCCGGTCGAGTATGTTGTCCATCACCACTCCCCACTCATAGTGTCAGTTGCCGTTGCCCGGCTGCGGCCTGCAGCAGCGCCAGCGCCTGTTCGAAGTCAAACCCACGCACCGCTGCAGCCAGCGCCGCGTATTCACTAGTAAAGGCGCTGCGCAGCAGTTCGGCCTGCTCATCGAAGAGTTTTCCGGCGCGCGGGTCGTCCTCGGCGAACAGCCGCTGCAGCTGCCGACACAGTTGCAGCAACTGCTCGGTATCCACCGCCTGCAATTCGTGCGGCGGCGCGGCAGGAAATTGTGCGTTGATCGCCGCCACCAGGGCTTCCAGGCTCTGCTGCAACTCGGCCAGCAGGCCATCCAGTTCATCGTGGCGGGCATCCTTGATCGCGCTCTCCAGAGCCGCCGCCTGGGCCGCCAAATCTGTCGCCCCGAGGTTACCGGCCAAGCCCTTGAGGCTGTGGGCCAGACGCTCGGCGCTTTCCTGCTGATTGGCCGCCAGCGCGGCGCGCAACTGCGCGGGGAAATCCCCCTGACTGGCGACAAACTTACCGAGCAGGCGCTGGTACAGCTCGCGCTTACCCAGCACCCGGCGCAGGCCGCTGTCGATATCCACCCCCGGCAGCTGCCAGTCCACGGCCGCCTCGGCTACGCGGGGCGACTCAGCCAGCGACTCGGCCTGGATCGGCATCCAGCGCGACAGGCTGTGCCACAGCTCGTTCGGCTCAATCGGTTTGCCCAGGTGATCATTCATCCCCGCCGCCAGGCAGCGCTCGCGGTCTGCGGGCATGGCATTGGCGGTCATGGCGACGATTGGCAGCTCAGCAAAGCGCGGCTCGCGGCGGATCGCCTCGGTAGTCGCGATGCCGTCCAGCACCGGCATCTGCATATCCATCAGCACCAGGGCGTAATAGCCGTCGGCATGACTGCGCAGCAGCTCCAGAGCGATACCGCCGTGCTCGGCCTGATCGATCTGCAAACCGCTTTCCTGCAGCAAGCCGCAGGCCACTTCGCGGTTCAGCTCGTTGTCTTCCACCAGCAGCACGCGCAATGAGCTGAAATTGGGAATCTGCTCACCCGCCGGCAAGCGCGCAAACCCCTGCTCCGGCCCCGCGCCAGCCAGGCAGCGGATCAGCGCATCGAACAGCAACGAAGGGTTGAGCGGCTTGAGCAACACATCCTCGACACCGACCTTCTCCGCCCCCAGCAGCACTTCCTCACGGCAATGGGCGGTGACCATCAGCAGGTGCGGCGGCGGTTGCAGGTTGAGTTCACGCACCCGACGCAGGGTTTCGATGCCATCCATGCCGGGCATCTGCCAGTCAACCAGCAGCACCTCGAACGGCTCACGCTGCAGACTGGCCTGTTGCACCTGCTGCAAGGCAGCCAGGCCCGAGGCCACGGCGTCGACGCGAAAGCTCATGCTTGCCAGCATGTCGTGCAGCACCTGGCGCGCGCTGTCGTTGTCATCCACCACCAGCACCTTGCGCCCATGCAGATCTGCCTGTGGCAGCAGCCGTTGGGTTTGCTCGCGGGCAATGCCCAGCGGCACCCGGCACCAGAACAGACTGCCCTGCCCCGGCTGACTTTCGACCCCAACACTGCCGCCCATGGCCTCGGCCAGGCTTTTACAGATGGCCAGCCCAAGGCCGGTACCGCCGTATTTGCGTGTGGTTGAGGTATCGGCCTGCTGGAAGGACTCGAACAACCGGCCCATCTGCTCCGGCGTCAGGCCGATGCCGGTGTCGCGCACACCGAGGTAGAGCAGCACCTGCTCGGCGTCGCGCTGCTCGACGCGTAGGATCACTTCGACCTCGCCCTGCTCGGTGAACTTCACCGCATTGTTGGCGTAGTTGATCAGGATCTGCCCGAGGCGCAGCGGGTCGCCGACCAGTTGTTGCGGCAGCTGCGGATCGAGGTTGAACACCAGCTCCAGGCCCTTGGCCGCGACCTTGTCGCCGATCAGGTTGGCGAGGTTTTCCAGCACCTGTTGCAGACCGAAATCGATGCGTTCGATGATCAGCTTGCCGGCCTCGATCTTCGAGAAGTCGAGGATGTCGTTGATGATCCCCAGCAGGTGCTGCCCGGATTGCTGAATTTTGCCCAGGTAATCACGCTGGCGCGGGTTCAGCTCGGTTTTCAGCGCCAGGTGCGACATGCCGATAATCGCATTCATCGGTGTGCGGATTTCGTGGCTCATATTGGCGAGAAAGTCCGACTTCAGCCGCGCCGCCTCTTCGGCCAGTTCCTTGGCCTCGGCCATGGCCTGCTCCGCCTGCTTGCGCGCGGTGATGTCGCGGCTGATGCCCACCAGGCCGAGCAACTGGCCCTGCTCGTCATAGAAGGTGGTGCGCAACGTATCGAAGATCACTCGCCGGCCATCCGGGTAGAGCGAGTAGCCCTCGCTTTCAAACGGCTGCGTCTGGCTTCTGGCGATGCGGTCATGCTCGGCGCGCGAGGCAGCCCAGGCCGGATCGAGCAGCGCTTCGTCACGCTGGCCCTGCACCGCCTCGCTGGGCCGGCCGAACAGCGTGGCGCAGGCCTGATTGATGCCGACATAACGGCCGTCGACATCCTTGAACCAGATCGGATCGGGAATCGCGTTGATCAACGCCAACAAGGTGCTGCGCTGGCGGCTGGCTTCAGCCTCGGCGCGTTGGCGCTCGGCGATCTGCACGGCCAGGCGGCGGTTCCATACCAGCACGAAAATCACCAGCACCAGCAGGCCAAGCAGATAAGGCCAGCCCACGGCCAGCAGGCGCCGCCAGTTGAACACGGTCAGCGGCGGCAGCCAGCGCTCCTTGATCGCTTCCTGCTCGGTATCGCTCAGGTCACTCATGGCCAGGTTGAGCAGGCCGACCAGCTGTGGCCAGTCCTGGCGCACGGCAAAACGAAACTCGCTGGCGGACAAGCCGGTTTCGCCGCGCAGTTCCAGGTTGGTCAGGTTCAACTCGCGGATCAGATAGCTGGCCACGATCATATCGCCCACATAGGCATCGGCGCGCCCGGACGACACCGCGCGCAGCGCCGCCTCGGTGTCGCCGACTTCAAGCAATTGCACGCCCTCGACCTGCTCACGCAGCGCCTGCTGCAACGCATAACCGCGCTCGATGGCCACGCGCTTGCCGGCCAGGTCTCGCAGGCGCTGCACCGTCAGCTCGCTGCGGGTAAAGATCAGGCTGCTGCTGGTCAGATAAGGCTCGCTGAAGGCCATAAAGGCTTCGCGCTCGGCGGTTTTGGCCACCGAGGGCAGCAGGTCGACCTGGCCACTGCGCAGGGCTTGCAGCGCGCCCTCCCAGTCGTCCATCAGCACCGGCTCAAAACGCAGGCCCAGGCGTTGACCGAGCAGCGCCAGGTAGTCGCCACTGATGCCGCGATGCTGGCCGTGTTTGTCCAGCACATCAAAGGGTGGCCAGCCGCTGCGCTCGATGCCCACCCGGATCACCCCGTGCTCGGCGATCCAGGCGCGCTGCTGTTGGTTCAGCGACAGCGCCGCCACCACCGAGGTGGGCAGCAGGCAAAACAGCAACAGGCAGCAGAGGCGCGACATGGCGGCATCCTTGCGGGCGATCAGGTGTTCTTCAGCTTAGAACCTACGCGGGGACTCGCGAGCCGCGCTTAGGGCAGGTTGTCACCGAAGGCCGTTTCGATATTGATGCCCAGGCTGATTACCCCCAACAGCGTGCCCGTATCGGGGTCGTAAAGCGGTGCCGAAACCTTGCTCTGAAAGCTCTGCGTCGAGCCGTCATATTCAATCGCGCCCACATGGACCTCACCGCTGGGCAGCAGCGCGGCACGCTGAAAGTCCACTTCATCGGCCTGCCAGTAATCGCTGGTAACTTCGCTAATGGCGACCAGTTGGCCACTGGCATCGCTGATAAAAATCTCGTTGAACAGCGGCGAGTATTGTTTGGCGATACCGGCCAACAACTGTGACGGGCGCAGGTTGAGCGTGCGGCGGATCAGCGGTTTTTCCTCAAGGATGCGCTCGCGCCGCCATTGCCGGTCCAGCTCCTGAATACGCTCATGGCTGTTGTCGCGCTGCTGCGCCTCACGCAACGCGGTGAGCAGGTCCGCATGCAGCCCCCAACGCGCCACATGCTGCGTGGCCAGTTGGTGCAGATAGGCCTGCTCGGCCTGGCTGAGTTCGGTGCTGGCGGGCGCGCAGTTTTCCACCTGGCGGTTGAAAGCCTTGAGAAAATCCGGATGCTCATCGACAAAGGTCTTGGAAAAATACACCCCCAGCGGTGAATAGCGGACAAAGCGCTGATGCAGCTTCTGCTTGTCCTGAATCTGCTGCAGGGTGCTGTGCATGGCGTTGCTGTCGGCCAACAGCATATTGATGCGGCCATGGCGGAGCATTTCCACCAGCTGCTCCAGGCGCGGCACCTTCTGTTCCACCGGGATACCGCGGGATTCCAGCCAGATCATGCTGTTGCTACCCAGGACATTGCCGATTTTCAGCTGCTTGTCCCAGATAGGCAGGTTGAGCAGGCTGGGGTCCAGCGCATACCAGTACCATTTCTCGATCAGCAGCGGCGCCGAGAGCACCGCATAGCCGTCTACCAGGCTATTGGGTGCCGAGCTGAAGAAGCCATCGGCGATCTGTCGGCTGACGTTGAGCCGGGCGCGCTGCAGTGAAGTCAGCTGAATCTGATAGGGCTGCTGCATGCGGTTAAAGATGCATTCGAGCACCGTGACCGACAGCCCGCCAAGCTGGCCATCGACCACCACTTGGTAGGGCTCTTCAAAACTGGTGTCGAGGCGCACCGGCACCGGCGGTTGCGCCGCGGCGCAGACGCTGGCCAGCACCAGCAGCAGCCCCATATGGCGCAGTCTGATCATTGCCCTCTCCTTGCGTGTGCGCCGTGGCGGATGCAAGGAGTCTAGGCCAGCTTGGCTAAGTCGCCGTGCGCCAGCTTGCGACCGCTTTGAAAGTCAGATGTGGATTGGCAGACCGCCAACCGCAGCCGACAATCAGCCCATGTCTATTGAGGATCGCGCCATGCTTGATGCCGAGCGCTGCTGGCAAGCCGTATGCGAACGTGATGCCGCGCAGGATGGCCGCTTTGTATTTGCCGTGCGCAGCACCGGTATCTATTGCCGGCCCAGTTGCCCGGCGCGGCGGCCCCGGCGCGAGAACGTCAGTTTCCATGCCGATGCTGAGGCAGCTGCAGTTGCGGGCTTTCGCCCATGCAAACGCTGCTCGCCGCAGGGCCAGAGCCCGGCCGAACAACTGGATACGCTGGTGGTGGCGGCCTGTGAGCTGCTCGATAACAGTGAGCAACCGCTGACCCTCGCCCAGCTGGCCGCGCGCATTGGCCTGTCTCCTTCGCACCTGGCGCGCGCCTTCAAGGCGCGTACCGGGCTGACACCCAAAGCCTGGAGCGCGGCGCAACGCCGCGCGCGTCTGGAGCAACAGTTGCCGGCAGCAAATAGCGTGCTGGATGCCGCACTGAGCGCCGGCTACTCCGGTACCCGCGCGCTGTATCAGCAGCCGGCGTCCCTGAGCCCGGCGCAACGGCGCAAACAGGCCGCCGGCGAACGGCTGCGCTACAGCATCGCGCCCTGCACGCTCGGCCACTTGCTGCTGGCCAGCAGCGCCAAGGGCATCTGCGCCCTGCTGTTTGGCGACGACCCGGCTGCGCTGCAAAGTGAACTGCAGCAACGCTTTGCTGCAGCCGAGCTGCAGGTGGATAACCCGGGCTTGGGCGATAGCTTGCGCCAGGTGCTGGCGCAGATCAGCGAACCGCAGCGCGCCGCCCAGCTGCCGCTGGATATTCGCGGCACGGCGTTTCAGCAACAGGTGTGGCGCGCCCTGCAGCAGATTCCGCTGGGGCAGACGCGCAACTACGCCGAACTGGCCGCGCAACTGGGCAGCCATCCACGCGCCATCGCCCGCGCCTGCGCCAGCAACCCTTTGGGCTTACTGGTGCCCTGCCATCGGGTGATCGCCAGCAACGGCAGCCTCAGTGGCTACCGCTGGGGCCTGGCACGCAAGGCGGCGCTGCTTAAGCAGGAAGCCAGCCCCCCGCTCGAGCAATAAAAAACCGGAATAAAAAAAGAGCGGCGCCACTATGAGTGGTGCCGCTCCAAATCACGGAGTTGCATACATCAGTACCCGCACAACGTGCGAATACCGCTGTTTGATTACTTTTCCAGGATTGCAGTCACACCTTGACCGCCGGCGGCGCAAATCGAGATCAACCCACGGCCTTCCTGCGCCACCGAAAGCAGCTTGGCCAGGTTGGCGACGATGCGCCCGCCGGTCGCAGCAAACGGGTGACCAGCAGCCAGAGAGCTGCCCTTGACGTTCATCTTGCTGCGGTCGATGGCACCCAGCGGCGCAGCCAGGCCGAGGCGGGTTTTGCAGTAGTCGGCGTCTTCCCAGGCTTTGAGGGTGCAGAGCACCTGGGCGGCGAAGGCTTCGTGGATTTCGTAGTAATCGAAGTCCTGCAGGCTCAGTTTGTTGCGCGCCAGCAGCCGCGGCACGGCATAGGCCGGGGCCATCAACAAGCCCTCCTTGCCGCCGACAAAATCCACTGCCGCTGCTTCACCGTCCTTCCAGTAAGCCAAAATCGGCAGACCACGGGCCTTGGCCCAGTCTTCGCTGGCCAGCAGCACCAGAGACGCGCCATCGGTCAGTGGCGTCGAGTTGGCGGCGGTCATGGTGCCGCGCGGGCTGCGCTCGAAGCAGGGTTTGAGGGTGGCGAGTTTTTCCAGGCTGATATCGGCGCGCAGGTTCTGGTCGCGGGTCAGGCCACGGAATGGCGTGAGCAGATCATCGTGCCAGCCTTCGGCATAGGCAGCAGCGAGTTTCTGGTGGCTGGCCACGGCCAATTGGTCCTGCTCGTCACGCGGGATGGCCCAGGTCTGCGCCATCAACTCGCAATGCTCACCCATCGACAGCCCGGTACGCGGTTCGCCGTTGCGCGGAATGGCCGGGGCCAGATGGCGCGGGCGAATCTGCAGCAAGCTCTTGATCTTCTCGCCAGTGCTTTTGCCGCGATTGGCCTGCAGAAGAATCTTGCGCAGCCCCTCGTTGACCCCAATCGGCGCATCCGAGGTGGTGTCAACACCACCGGCGATGCCGCACTCGATCTGCCCGAGGGCGATCTTGTTGGCCACCAGCAGCGCCGCTTCCAGGCCAGTGCCGCAAGCCTGTTGCAGATCATAGGCCGGGGTTTCCGGAGCAAGACGCGAGCCCAGCACGCACTCGCGGGTCAGGTTGAAGTCGCGCGAATGCTTGAGCACTGCGCCAGCCACCACCTCGCCGAGGCGTTCGCCGTGCAGGTTGAAACGCTCGACCAGGCCATCCAGCGCGCTGATCAGCATCTCCTGGTTGCTCGCGGTGGCGTAGACGGTATTGGAGCGGGCGAACGGAATACGGTTGCCACCGACAATGGCGACGCGGCGCGGCTGGGTCATGGATGACTCCTGAACAAGGAATTGATCTGAGAATCTGTTCAAAGTCTCGCGAGCTAGAGTCCTGCAAGGCAAAAACAGGCGAGGAAGCGGAGTGTACTTTTGTACATGAGCATTCCGAGCCTGTTTTTAACGCCGCAGGGCCGACGCGCAGCAGACTTTTAATGAATGGCGCACAGGCTAACCTGTCGCAGCAGTGTGGCATTGGCCGCCTTGCCAGTGCAGCAGGCGATGCGGTCAATTGCGCATTTCTGCTGCCTGCGTAGAGTGGGCGCACTTTTGATCCATGCGCAGGAGCTGCCCCATGTCCGACCGTTATCTCGCCTTTGCCAACTCCACGTCCGGTCGCCGCCTGGTGAGCGCACTCGGCTTGCCGGCACCGTTGCTGCTGGAGCGCTGGATGGCCGGGCGCAGCCGACCGGTCGACGGCGCCCTGCTTCTGGGCGGCGAAGGCAGCCTGACCAGCGCCGTAATGCCCTTTGCCAACAAACTGACTGACGCATTGTTCGCCGCCCGCGAAGGCCAGCTCGAACTACCGCGCTGGACTGCCGAGCACGGCCCCAAGCTCAAGGCGCTGGTGTTCGACGCCAGCGGGCTAACCCGCTTCGAACAGCTGATCGAGCTGCGCGATTTCTTCCAGCCGGCGTTCAAGGGCCTGGATAAATGCCCGCGTGTGGTAATCCTCGGCCGCGCCCCGGAATCGTTGAAAGACCCGATTGCCGCCAGCGTGCAGCGCTCCCTGGAAGGCTTTAGCCGCTCACTGGGCAAGGAAATCCGCCGTGGCGGTAATGTGCAGCTGATCTACGTCGGCAAGGGCGGCGAGACGCAACTGGAAGGCGCGCTGCGCTTCTTCCTCTCGCCGAAAAGCGCCTATGTCTCCGGCCAGGTACTGCGCCTGAATGCCTGTGGCGAGCAGGTCAAGGACTGGACTCGGCCACTGGCCGGCAAAAAGGCCCTGGTCACTGGTGCCTCGCGCGGCATCGGCGCGGCCATCGCCGAGACCCTGGCCCGCGACGGTGCCGAGGTGGTGCTGCTGGACGTGCCGCCGGCCAAGGATGCCTTGGATGCCCTGGCCGCACGTTTGGGCGGGCGCGGCCTGGCCCTGGACATCTGCGCCGAGGACGCCGCCGCGCAGCTGGTCGAGGCACTGCCGGACGGCATCGATATCGTCGTACACAACGCCGGCATCACCCGCGACAAGACCCTGGCGAAGATGAGCGATGCGTTCTGGAACTCGGTGATCAACGTCAACCTCAATGCCCCGCAGGTGCTGACCCAGGCGCTGCTGGACGCTGGCAAGCTGCACGACAACGGTCGCGTGGTACTGATCGCCTCGATCAGCGGCATCGCCGGCAATATGGGCCAGACCAACTACGCGGTGAGCAAGGCCGGGGTAATCGGCCTGGCGCAAGCCTGGGCACCGACACTGGCCAAGCGCGGCATCAGCATCAACGCGGTGGCGCCCGGCTTTATCGAAACCCAGATGACCGCCGCCATCCCATTGACCATCCGCGAAGCCGGCCGGCGGATGAACTCCATGGGCCAGGGCGGCCTGCCGCAGGACGTCGCCGAAGCCGTGGCCTGGTTCGCCCAACCCGGCTCGGGCGCCGCTACCGCGCAAGTGCTGCGCGTATGCGGGCAGAGCCTGCTTGGGGCCTAATCGCCGTCAGCAGATAGCAAAAGGCCCCGCAGTGCGGGGCCTTTTGCTATTCCAAGGTAGCCCGGATGCAATCCGGGACGCTGTATTGCCGTCAAAACCTTTCCCGGATTACATCCGGGCTACGGGCACAGCGCCTGACCGATCAGGACGACAGGTAGGACGAACGGGTCAGCCCCAGACGCAATGCGTCGAGGAACTGGGTGCGTTCGCGCGGGCTGATCTTGGCGCTGGCGACCTTGTCGCGGTAGTGGTTCATCAATTCCTCCGGCGACAGGTGCACGTAGCGCAGCATGTCCTCGATGGTGTCGTGGGTCTCGATACCGGCGTGGTACACGCTGCCATCGGCGTTCTGGTAGATGTTCACCGAGTCGGTGTCACCGAACAGGTTGTGCATATCGCCGAGAATTTCCTGGTAGGCACCAACCAGGAAGATGCCCAGCAAGTAGTCCTCACCCTCACGCACTTCGTGCACCGGCAGACTGGTCTCGATGCTCTGCTCGTCGACGTACTGACGGATCTTGCCGTCGGAGTCGCAGGTCAGGTCCTGCAGCACGGCGCGGCGCAGCGGCTCTTCGTCGAGACGATTGAGCGGCAGAATCGGCAGCACCTGGCCGATGGCCCAGGTGTCCGGCAGGCTCTGGAATACCGAGAAGTTGCAGATGTACTTGTCGGCCAGCTTGTCGTTGAGCTCATCGAGCACCTGACGGTGCGAGCGCTGACGGGCTTTGAGCGAGTTGTGCAGGCGACGGCAGACGGCGAAGTAGCACTGCTCGGCCAGGGCTTTTTCGGTCAGGCTGAGTTTGCCGTCAGCGTACTGGGTGGCCACGTCACTCATATAGTGGGTGGCGCGCCAGTAGGTCTCGGTGACCATCTCGATATCGGTCGGGCCAAGCAGCTCGACCAGGTAACGCACGGTTTCCGGCAGGCTGGTGACGTCTTCGATCTTGGGGATCTCGTCGTTGTGCTTTTCCACGTCAGTGACCTGCACCACCAGCATGGCGTGGTGCGCAGTCAGCGAGCGGCCGCTTTCCGAGAAGATGTGGGGATGCGGCAGCTCCTGGGCATCGCAGAACTCTTTGAGCATGCCGACCACGACACCGGCGTAGTCGTCCATGTCGTAGTTGATTGAGCTGGCGTTACGCGAGTGGGTGCCGTCGTAATCCACACCCAGGCCGCCGCCGACATCGATATGGTCAACCGGCAGGCCCAGCCCACGCAGCTCGCCGTAATAGCGGATGGCTTCCTTGAAGCCGTGCTGGTAGTCGGACAGGTTGGCGATCTGCGAACCCATATGGAAGTGCAGCAGGCGGATGCCCTGATCCAGCTTGGCCGCACGGAAGCGCTCGACCACCGACAGCAGCTGCGCCGCCGACAGACCGAATTTGGACTTCTCACCACCGGTGTCAGCCCACTTGCTCGATGCCAGCGACGACAGGCGCACGCGCAGACCGATCTGCGGCGCGACCTTGAGTTCGGCCGCCTCGTCGATCACCAGCTGCACTTCGGATTCTTTCTCGATCACGATAAACACGTTGTGGCCGAGCTTCTGCCCCATCAGCGCCAACTTGATAAATTCGCGATCTTTATAACCATTGCAGACGATGGTGCCGCCCTTCGGCGCCAGCGCCAGCACGGCCATCAGCTCCGGCTTGGAGCCGGCTTCCAGGCCGATGGAAACGTTCTGCGTGGCGATGATGTTTTCCACCACCGCTTCCTGCTGGTTGACCTTGATCGGATACAACGCGGTGTACGGGCTCTGGTATTCCAGGCGCGCGATATTCGCGTCGAAGGCGCCGGTCAGCTGGCGTACGCGGTCTTGCAGAATGTCCGGAAAACGCACCAGCAGCGGCAGCGACAGGCCGCTGGAACGCAGCTCATCAATCTGCTCGTAGAGGTCAATCGGCGTGCTTTGCGGACCATTCGGGCGCACCTCGACACGGCCCTTGTCATTGATCGCGAAATAACCCGCGCCCCAATGGCGAATGCCATAGACGCTGCGGCTGTCCGCTACGGTCCACTGGCTGCCGTCATCTTTACGTGTGCGTCGTGCAGACATCGATGTCTCCCTTGCTGGCGATAGTGGCCTTGGCACAGCCAAGACGCGTACAGATTAAAGTCTGGAAATGACGATTACTCAGCTGTGACCTGTAGCCCGCTGAGTAAGTTTAGAAAAGACGGGATCAGCCGCCGGACTTCTTGGCTTTAAAACCGTGCTTGACCAGCTCTGCAATCAGCAGCTCGACGTGGTCGCCCTGAATCTCGATCACTCCATCCTTGAGCGAACCGCCGCAGCCGCAGCGTTTCTTCAAAGCGCTGACCAGATCCTTGAGCGGCTCTTCGGCCAATGGCACGCCACTGATGGTGGTCACCGTCTTGCCGCCGCGACCTTTGGTCTCACGGCGCACGCGGGCGATGCCATCACCTTCGGGGATCAGGGTCTGTTTGCAGATGCAGGCGTCCACCGGCTGGCTGCAGTCCGGGCAATGCCGGCCGCTGTCGGTGGAATACACAAGGCCGCTGAGCGCGGCAAATGAGGAAGCTTTCTTGACCACCGGTTTGTCCTCGAAGGGGTCAGGATAGCGACTGGTCGACACCTGTTTGGCGTGTCGACCGCGAAGCCCCACTCTGGCAGGGGCAGCGCACCCTGGCGATACACGGCCAGGGCTTGAAGGCCGCGCAGTGTAACGGCAAAAAACGCAGCTGCTAAGTGTAAAAATGCGCCATTAATCGGCGGATTGGCGACGTTGTTCAGGATGCCGAACAAAACGTCCAGATATCCTGCACAAAGCCAGGGCTGACGCGGGATTTGGCCGTTATTAAGGGCTTAGCGAGTGGCTGCCAAATAGCGCTGCAAGGCGGCCAACGAGTCGGGGCAATACGGCAGGTGCTGCGTCTCGGCCAATGCCTCGTCGATGGAGATAAAGCGCGCCTCCAACACTTCCTCGGGCTGCAAGCGCAGCGGTGCATCGGACACCGCCGAGTAGGCCATACACCACAGGCGGCTTTCTGGTGCGTCGTAGAGGAAATGCGCATGCTCGACCAGCGGCGCATCTTCGATACCCAGCTCTTCAGCCAGTTCGCGCGCGGCGGATTCGGCATAGCTTTCGCCTTCCAGCACCATGCCGCCGGCCGCCACATCCCAATAACCCGGATACAGCGCCTTGCTCAGGGTGCGGCGGTGCACGCAGAGTAGGCCAGCACTGTTGAACAGCAGAATATAGGTGCCGCGCCCGAGCAGATGCCGCGCGCGCAGCTCGCTGCGCAACACACCGCCCAGCGGACGATCCTCCTCGTCGACCCAGGCGATGCGCTCAGCATCGGAGGCAGCGCGGTGCGCCACCTCGGCTTCGGACCAGGCCACCGCTTAACCCTGCGACAGCAGTTGGCGCAGGTCGATCAGCCCGGCATTGGCGCGCGAGATGTAGTTGGCCATCACCAACGAGTGGTTGGCCAGCAGGCCATAACCGCTGCCGTTGAGGATCATCGGGCTCCACAGCGGCTCCTGCGCGGCCTCCAGCTCACGAATGATCTGGCGCACGCTGACGGTGGCGTTCTTCTTCGCCAGCACATCGGCAAAATCCACCTCGATGGCGCGCAGCAAATGGGCCAGCGCCCAGGCCTGGCCGCGGGCTTCGTAGAACACGTTGTCGATCTGCAGCCATGGCGTCTCGTAGTTCACGCCTTCGATAAAGTCGGCTTGCGCCACGCTCTCGGCCAGCGCTGGATCAACCACTGCAGTATTCAGACGCACCTGACCGACACTCGCCGACAGACGCTGCGACAGCGAACCCAGACGCGTGGCGGCATCGCCCAGCCAGTTGTTCAGGTTGTCGGCGCGGGTATAGAACTGCGCATTGGACTGACTCGGATCGGCAAGGCGAGCCAGGTAGCGATCCAAGGACTTGATGCCTTCGGCGTATTCGGCCTCGGAGGCCGGCAGCGCCCAACTCTTGTTGTCGAAGTGAAAGCGCGGCTCAGCTTTAGCCAAGTCAGGGTCTTCAGTGGATTGCGACTGCGAGCGGGTGAAGTCCTTGCGCAGCGCGCGCGACATATCACGCACCTGCACCAGCACGCCAAACTCCCAGCTCGGCATATTGTCGAGCCACAGGCCCGGCGGCGCGAGGTCGTTGGACAGGTAACCGCCCGGTTTGTCGAGCAAAGTGTTGGCCACTTGCTTGAGGGTTTCCGCAGTGGTGTAACCATTCACCAGCTTGTGTCCGCGGGCCTGGGAAGCCGCCTCGGCGCGCTGCTGCACGGAGAATTGCGCCGGTTCCTGACTCCAGTACCAACCGACCACCAGCGCCACAACCAGGTAAAGCCCGAGTAGACCAGCAGCCGTACGGACAGCCAGGTTTCCCGTCGATTTACTCTGTGAGGCGGTAGCGGCACCTGCCGCGCTATCACGCGTTTCGGCAGTTCGATTCTTCCAATCCAGCATGGCAATGTCCTTTTGTTACCCAAGTAGCAAGCTCGCGACCGGACTGCACAACCCGGTGGCTGTTGGTTCGACCACAACCCTCAAGCAGGGTTGCGCAACTGCCTTGCACTATAAGGGAAGCGCGACCGACTGCGCAGCGGCGAACGGCAAACTTAGCGCCGGTTAAGCCGATTACGTATCTGTGATGCCATAGACAGAAGGCCGACGCCAATAGATCGACGGCACTCGCAATATTTCAAACGAGTGTTAGCATTGCTAGCACTAAGCCATCATCCGCAGCCCTGCGCTGCGCCAATCGAAACCGGGCCATGATCGAGCAAGAAGACCCCAGCCGCGACCGACTCAAGCAGCACTTCGCCCAGCGCGTGATCAATCAGGCGCGTCAGGTATTGGAAGTCTGGCAGCGCCTGCAGCGCAGTGAGTGGAACGAAGCCGGCATGGGTGAACTGCGCGAGGCAACGGAATTGCTACAGCGCTATGCCGAGCGCTTCGATCAGGCCGAGCACAGCCAGCTGGCCCAGGAAATCGACAACTGCCTGCAACTGGTGGCCGACAACCGTGGCCGCCTCAATAGCGAACTGATCAGCCAGCTCAACCAGCTGCTGCAGCGCCTGTCACGCACCGGCCTGCGCCACGGCGACCGTTTTGAGCAAACCGTGCTGCCGCCGCTGCGCAAACCGGTGTACTTGGCGCTGCAGCATCTGGAGCGCGCCGAACAGCTGGTGCAGCGCCTGGAATTCTTCGGCATGAACGCCATCGCTCTGGACAGCGCCAATGCGTTTCGCAACGCCATGCGCGAGCGCCACCCGGCGGCGATTCTGATGGAAGTCGACTTCTCCGGCCCAGGTTGCGGCCTGCTCCTGGCGAAAAGTGTGCAGGAAGGTCTGGAACACCAGATCCCGCTGCTGTTCTTCAGCCCTGAAGACACCGACACCATGACCCGCCTGTCTGCGGTGCGCGCCGGTGGCCAGGAGTTCTTCACCGGCAGCCTGGACGCCTCGAACCTGTTCGAGCGCATCGAAGTGCTGACCAACGTGTCGCAGTACGAACCCTACAAGGTGCTGATCATTGACGACTCGCGGGCCCAGGCCACGCACACCGAGCGCGTGCTCAACAGCGCCGGCATCGTCACCCGCACCCTGATCGAGCCGATCCAGGCCATGAGCCATCTGGCCGATTTTCAGCCGGACCTGATCATCCTCGACATGTACATGCCCGAATGCAACGGCCCGGAACTGGCCCAGGTGATCCGCCACAATGACCGCTATGTCAGCGTGCCGATCATCTACCTGTCCGCCGAAGACGACCTGGACAAGCAGCTCGACGCCATGAGCGAAGGCGGTGACGACTTCCTAACCAAACCGATCAAGCCACGTCATCTGATCGCCACCGTGCGCAACCGCGCTGCCCGCGCGCGCAGCCTCAAGGCGCGCATGGTGCGTGACAGCCTGACCGGGCTGTACAACCACACCCACACCCTGCAATTGCTCGAAGACGCACGCTTTCGCGCCGAGCGCGACGGCCAGCCGCTGAGCTTTGCGATGATCGACATCGACTTCTTCAAGAAGGTCAACGACACCTACGGCCACCCCATGGGCGACCGGGTGATCAAAAGCCTGGCGCTGTTTCTCAAACAGCGCCTGCGCAAAAGCGACCATATCGGCCGTTACGGCGGTGAAGAATTTGCCGTGGTGATGCCCGACACCGACGCCGAATCGGCGCGCCGAGTGCTCGACGAAATCCGCCAGCGTTTCGCCGAAATCCAATATTCGGCGCAGCCCCATGACCTGTCCTGCACCTTCAGCTGCGGCATCGCCCAACTGGCGCCGCAACTGGACGGCAAACTGCTCTCGCAACAGGCCGACCAGGCCCTGTATGTGGCCAAGCACGGCGGGCGCAACCAGGTGGCGATCTACCAGGGCGACTGAGCGCGCTCGCCCTGAAGCACCTGCGTCATCACCAGCCACCCGGCAGAAAACTGTGACGCAGTCCGCGTCGTCATATTACGGTCACGAAAAAGCAATAAATTCTGAGGCTTAGCTGCCGCCCTGACGCATCTGTCGGCGGCCGGAACCGTTCGTAGTCGGTCGAGCCCTATGCGCCTGAAATCCCTTACCAACCTCAATACCCTGCTGCTGGTCACCGTTTGCGTGGCCCTGGCCGTTACCCTCTGGTGGTCGCAACGCGCCCTGGAACGCCCTTATCTGCTGATGGCGCGCTACCTGAGCCTGTCCCAGCAATTCCAGGGCGAAGCCGCGCAAAACATCAGCGCCTATTTGGAAAGCGGCGACGCCCTGCGCCACAGCGCCGCCCTGCAATCGCTGGACAGCCTCGAACAGGCCATGGCCGAACTGCCCACGCAACTGGCGGCCAACCTGCGCCCCAGCCTCGCCGAACTCAAAGCCTTTAGTGCCAACGAGCTGCTGGCCGCAGGCAAACTCTCCGCCGACCCGCAAGGCCTGCTGCTACAAGCCGAGCGGGAAATGGACGCAGCGCTGGAGCAGCTCGCGCAATACGCCGACAGCGGCGAAGCCAATGCCGCAGCCAATTACCGTAGACCGTTGTTTAGCGCGGCACGCCATCTCACCCGCCTGGCCCATGCCCGCGACAAGCTGGTGCGCAGCGGCCGTAGTGAGCTGGCCAGCGAGGTTGAGCGCGAACTGGCAGCCCTGAGCAAACAAGCGCAGGCGCTTGGCGATTTGCCGCTGCTCGGCGTGGCCGACGCCAGCCAGTCGTCCAGCGATTCGTTTGCCGACCTTCTGGGGCTGGATGCCAGCAGCGAGAGCAGCCAAGCCGAAGATCGTGGCATTGCCCTCAAACGCGACCTGGCCAACCTGATCAGCCGCTACCCGGCCGAGCTGCAACGCACCCGCAGCCTGATCGAACAACGCAGCACCCTGGCCAACAGCACGCGCACGCAGATCGATCAGGTGCAGCAGGCGCTGGCCGCGCTGGAACCCTTGGTGCGCGCCGAGCACGGGCGTATCCAGGGCGAAGTGCAGCTGATCCTCGGCCTGATGATCGGCCTGATTCTGCTGATTGCGCTGATCATCGACACCATCCAGCGCCGCCTCACCCGTGTGCTTGAACGCCTGGTACCAGCCCTATCGGCATGGGCCGCCGGCGACTTCGCCAGTGACATCCACCTCAACTCACGCACCCGCGAACTGCGCGATATCGAAGAGTCGCTAAACCGCCTGCGCGCCTATCTGGTCGATCTGGTCGGCACCATTCGCCGGCATGCCGAACAGGTGGTTGGCTCCAGCCGCACCCTGGCCGACCTTAGCGGCGGCCTGCACAGCGGCGCCGAACGCCAGGCCGGCGACACCGCGCAGATTCGCGATGCCCTCGGCGAGCTGCAGGCCACCATCCAGCAGGTGGCCGGCGACGCCAGCCAGGCCGCAGACGCCAGCCGCGATGCCAACCGCGCCCTGGAACAGGGCCAGCAGGTGATCGGCCACAGCCTGACCGGCCTGCACTCGCTGGTTGATGAAGTGCAGGGCAACGCCCAGGCCATCGAGCGCCTGGCTGAAGAAACCGCGACCATTGGCAATGTGCTGACGGTGATTCGCGGCATCGCCGAGCAAACCAACCTGCTCGCCCTGAATGCCGCCATCGAAGCGGCGCGGGCCGGCGAGATGGGCCGCGGCTTTGCCGTGGTCGCCGATGAAGTGCGCTCGCTGTCGCAACGCACCAGCGGCGCCACCGCACAGATTCAGGAACTGATCGGCCGCCTGCAGCAGGCCGCACTGCAATCGGTACAGGCCATGCGCACTCAGGTCGAGCACGCCGAAGCCACCGCCAGCCAGGCCGAGGCCGCCGATGGCGCGCTGGATGAAATCGTCGCGGCGATCTGCACCATTGCCAGCATGGCCGAGCGCATCGCCGACGCCACCGCGCAGCAGAGCGGCGCGGTCAGCGAGATTCGCGGGCATAGCGAGCGCATCCATCAACTCGGCGGCGACAACCTGCAACGCATCGGCGAAGGCCGTAACCAGGGCGAACAGCTGCTGCAACTCGGCGGTCAACTGCATACCGCCGTGCAGGCGTTCAGGGTTTAACAGACGGTTAACAGCCGCTGGCGCGGCAATCTGTCGCGCACCATCCGGCCTGTAGACAAGACCGCTTACAGCCTGAGCCGTGCCCTGAGCCGCCGGCCTCCGCTATGATGCGGCGATTCCCGCATCATGAGCCTGCCATGCACCGTCTACTCAGCCTGCTTCTGCTTCTGGTCGTACTGCCGGCCAGCGCCGGCCTGTTCGATAAGCCGCCCGCCCCTGCGCAACTCGGCGCGCCGCTGAACAACAGCGCGGACTTCCTGCCGGTACGCGAGGCGTTCAAGCTGAGCCTGATCAGCAGCTCCAGCGAGTCTGTGAAGCTGCGTTTTGTCGCTGCTGAGGGTTATTACCTCTATAAGCACCGCTTTGGTTTCACCAGCAGCAGCGAGGGTGTCAGCCTAGGACAGCCGCTACTTCCTCCAGGAAAGGCCAAGCACGACGAGTACTTCGGCGATGTCGAGGTGTACTACGAGGTACTGGATGTCGAGGTGCCGGTCGACAACCCGGACAATCGCCCCTTCAACCTCAGCGTCAACTACCAGGGCTGCGCCGACAAAGGCCTGTGCTACCCGCCGGAAACCGAAGTGCTGGTGATTGGCGGAGGTGCAGCGACCAGCAGCACCACACCTGATGTAGCAGCACCGTGGAGCTGGACCGACCTAGCGCTGTTCTTCCTCGGTGGCCTGGCGCTGACCTTCACCCCTTGCGTACTGCCGATGCTGCCGATCCTCACCGGCGTGGTGCTGCGCGGCCAGCCGGGCGGCATGCGCAGCCTGGTGCTGTCGCTGGCCTACGTGCTGCCGATGGCCTTGAGCTTTGCCATCCTCGGCGCGCTGATGGGCCTGTTCGGCGCGGAACTCAATCTGCAGGCACGCCTGCAATCGCCCTGGGTGCTGGTACCGTTTGCGATCTTCTTCGCGCTGTTCGGCGCGGCCAGCCTGGGCTTTCTCGAACTGCGCCTGCCGGCGGCAATCGACGGCCCGCTGCAGCGCCTGAGCCAACGCCTGCACGGCGGTACGATTTTCAGTGCAGCGGCGCTCGGCGTGCTGTCCAGCGTGCTGGTTTCACCCTGCGTCTCCGCGCCACTGGCCGGTGCGCTGCTGTATATCAGCGCCAGCGGTGACGCTCTCGGCGGTGGCCTTAAGTTGCTGGCCCTGGGCCTGGGCATGGGTGCGCCGCTGGTGCTGTTTGCCGTCGGTGGCGGCGCCTTGCTGCCGAAATCAGGCCCCTGGATGCTTACGGTGCGCAACCTGTTCGGCGCCCTGCTGCTGGCCGTAGCGATCTGGCTGCTGGAACGCGTCGTACCCGGCCCAGTCAGCCTGGCGCTGTGGGGCTTGCTGGCCGCAGGCGTGGCCCTCTGGCTCGGCGCGCTGGAGCTGACGCCGAAAACCCATCACCAGAAGTTCGCCCAACTGCTCGGCCTGCCCCTGCTGGTCTACGCCCTGGTGGCCTGGGTTGGCGCACTGCAGGGCCAGGATGATCCGCTGCGCCCACTCGGCCGCATGGTCAGCAGTGCCGAGGCAACTCAGGTGCAATCCGGCCAGTGGCAAACCATCAGCACACCCGCCGAGCTGGATGCCGCTCTGCTTGCCGCAAAGAACAACGGCAAGCCACTGCTGCTCGACTGGTACGCCGACTGGTGCATCAGCTGCAAGGTGATCGAACGTGAAGTGCTCAACGCCCCGGAAGTTGCTCGCCAACTGAGCGACTATCAACTGGTGCGTTTCGACATCACCGAGAGCAGCCCCGCCCAGCGCGCGCTGCTCGACCGCTACCAGCTGTTCGGCCCGCCGGCCATTCTGTTGTTCGACGCCAAGGGTGACGAATGGCTCGATTTGCGTGTCGTAGGTGAGGTGGATGCGGCGACCTTCGCTGCCCGCCTGAGCACGGCGCGGGAACGTTTTTAACGCCCCGAGTCATATATTTGCCGCAATCTGCGGTCATCGTGTCGGCTACTGCTGAGAACTGGACAGTCTTGCCCTGCCTGCGGCATAGTCCTGCGCAGTAGAAAAACAAGGATTAAGGCTCATGGCGACCTTATTGGTATTGCACGGACCCAACCTCAACCTGCTCGGCACCCGCGAACCAGGGGTCTACGGCGCAGTTACCCTGGAGCAGATCAACCTTGATCTGGAGCGCCGCGCCCGCGAGGCCGGCCACCATCTGCTGTCCCTGCAGAGCAATGCCGAGTACGAGTTGATTGATCGTATTCACGCCGCACAAGGCGAAGGTGTCGACTTTATCCTGATCAATCCTGCCGCTTTTACTCATACCAGCGTCGCATTACGTGACGCATTGCTGGCAGTGAGCATCCCATTCATCGAAGTGCATTTGTCCAACGTGCACAAACGCGAAGCTTTCCGCCATCACTCCTACTTTTCAGATGTTGCGGTGGGAGTGATCTGCGGCCTTGGCGCCAGCGGTTATCGACTGGCCCTGGAGGCTGCACTCGAACAACTTGAACTTAAGCGCCCCTGACCTCACCGGGAGTTGAAAAACTATGGATATTCGTAAAGTCAAAAAACTGATCGAGCTGCTGGAAGAATCCGGTATCGACGAGCTGGAGATTCGCGAAGGCGAAGAATCCGTGCGGATCAGCCGTCACAGCAAGCAGCCGGCCTTTATGCAACAGCCGATGTACGCCCAAGCACCTGCGCCTGCAGCTGCCCCGGTTGCTGCCGCACCAGTTGCCGCTGAAGCCGCTGCGCCTGCAGCCGCCAAGCTGAATGGCACCGTGGTGCGCTCTCCGATGGTCGGCACCTTCTACCGCGCTTCCGGCCCGACGTCGGGCAACTTCGTTGAAGTCGGCCAGAGCGTGAAGAAAGGCGACATTCTCTGCATCGTGGAAGCGATGAAGATGATGAACCACATCGAGGCCGAAACCAGCGGCGTGATCGAATCCATCCTGGGCGAGAACGGCCAGCCGGTGGAATACGACCAGCCTCTGTTCACCATCGTTTGATCCACGGAGAGCCAGCGATGTTGGAAAAAGTTCTGATCGCCAACCGCGGCGAGATCGCCCTGCGCGTCTTGCGCGCCTGTAAAGAGCTGGGCATCAAGACCGTCGCGGTGCACTCCACCGCTGACCGCGAACTGATGCACCTGGGCCTGGCCGACGAGTCGGTGTGCATCGGCCCAGCCTCTGGCGCACTGTCCTACCTGAATATTCCGGCGATCATCAGCGCAGCTGAAGTCACCGGCGCCACCGCCATCCACCCTGGCTACGGCTTCCTTGCGGAAAACGCCGATTTCGCCGAACAGGTGGAAAACTCCGGCTTCGCCTTTATCGGCCCGAAAGCCGAGACCATTCGCCTGATGGGCGACAAAGTCTCGGCTAAGGACGCCATGAAGCGCGCCGGTGTACCGGTCGTTCCTGGCTCTGACGGCCCGCTGCCGGAAGACGAGGAAACTGCCCTGCAGATTGCTCGCGAAGTCGGTTACCCGGTGATCATCAAGGCCGCTGGCGGCGGTGGTGGTCGCGGCATGCGCGTGGTGTACAAGGAAGAAGACCTGATCAAATCGGCCAAGCTGACCCGCAGCGAAGCCGGTTCGGTGTTCGGCAACCCGATGGTCTATCTGGAGAAATTCCTCGGCAATCCACGTCACGTGGAAGTCCAGGTGATCTCCGACGGCCAGGGCAACGCCATCCACCTGGGTGATCGCGATTGCTCGCTGCAGCGCCGCCACCAGAAGGTACTGGAAGAAGCCCCGGCGCCGGGCATTGATGAAAAAGCCCGCGCCGAAGTACTGCAACGCTGCGTCGATGCCTGCATCGAGATCGGTTATCGCGGCGCTGGCACCTTCGAGTTCCTCTACGAAGATGGGCATTTCTACTTTATCGAGATGAACACCCGCGTACAGGTTGAGCATCCGGTTTCGGAAATGGTCACCGGCATCGACATCGTCAAGGAGATGCTCAGCATCGCCGCTGGCAACAAGCTGTCGTTCAAGCAGAGTGACGTTGTGATTCGCGGCCATTCGCTGGAATGCCGAATCAACGCCGAAGACCCGGACAACTTCATGCCCTGCCCCGGCAAGGTCAAACACTTCCACGCCCCGGGCGGTAACGGCGTACGGGTCGATTCGCACCTGTACAGCGGCTACACCGTGCCGCCGCACTACGACTCGCTGATCGGCAAGTTGATCACCTACGGCGCCACCCGCGACGAGGCCCTGGCCCGCATGCGCAACGCCCTGGACGAGATCGTGGTCGACGGCATCAAGACCAACGTACCGCTGCACCGCATGCTGGTCCGCGACAAAGGCTTCTGCAAAGGCGGCGTGAATATCCATTACCTGGAGAAAAAACTGGGTATGGATAAGCACTAAGCTTCGGCGTAGCGCACAGACAAGGGCTGCCATTGGGCGGCCCTTGTCGCTTCCGGCCCACCGGCGGTGGCAGCCGCCCCACCGCTTCAAGTAAGCTGCGCGCCAATTTGCGCCATCCCGCCACAACGCTCACGAGGTTTGCCATGCCCTGGTTACAAGTCCGTCTCGCCATCACCCCAGAGCAGGCGGAAACCTACGAAGATGCGTTGCTGGAGGTCGGCGCCGTCTCGGTGACCTTTATGGACGCCGAAGACCAGCCAATTTTCGAGCCGGACCTGGGCACCACACCGCTGTGGTCGCACACCCACCTGCTCGCCCTGTTCGAAGCCGATACCGATGCCAACGCGGTATTTGCCCACCTGCAACTGCTGACCGGTGCCGACTTGCCGGAGCACCAGGCCGAAGTAATCGCCGATCAGGACTGGGAACGCAGCTGGATGGACGGTTTCCAGCCGATGCGCTTCGGTCAGCGCCTGTGGATCGTGCCGAGCTGGCACACCGCACCGGAGCCGGACGCAGTCAATCTGCTGCTCGATCCGGGCCTGGCCTTCGGCACCGGCACCCACCCGACCACAGCACTGTGCCTGGAGTGGCTGGACGGCCAGAACCTGCAGGATTGCAGCGTGATCGACTTCGGTTGCGGCTCGGGCATCCTGGCGATTGCCGCCCTGCTGCTCGGCGCGCCGCAGGCGGTGGGCACTGATATCGATATTCAGGCCATCGAGGCCTCGCGCGATAACGCTGGGCGCAACGGTATCGACCCGGCGCGCTTCCCGCTCTACCTGCCAGACGACATGCCGCAACAGCCAGCTGACGTGGTGGTGGCCAATATTCTCGCCGGCCCGCTGGTAGCGCTGGCGCCGCAAATCACCCGCCTGGTCAAGCCCGGCGGGCGCCTCGCGCTGTCCGGCATCCTTGCCGAGCAGGCCGAAGAGGTACGCGCCGCCTACAACGACGCCTTTATCCTCGACCCGACCGCTGATAAAGACGGCTGGGTGCGTATCAGCGGCGTACGCCGCTAACTGCCCCAGCGCGCACAGCTGCTGCATTGCCAAGCACTTGCGTTAGACTAGCCGCCTTGTTTAGCCGGATCGCCGCATGACCCAGAGCTTCGTCACCCAGTGCCCCCATTGCCGCACCAGCTTTCGCGTGAACCTCACGCAGCTGGGTGCCGCCCATGGTGCCGTGCGCTGCGGAGCCTGCCTGCATGTGTTCAATGCCGCGCAACAGCTGCGTGAGCAGGGCCAGCAATTGCCTGGTCCTGCGGCGCCAATAGCGGCACCCACGCCGGCGCCACAACCCAGCAAACCGCCCGTACCGCCCGCGCCACGCCCAGCTATGCCCAGCGCCGCGCCCGCAATACCGGCAAAGCCTGCCAGCAGCAAAGCCGGCGATACGCTGTGGATTCATGACGACCTGGACCTCGACAGCCTCGATTTGGATGAAGAGCTGGCCAAGCTCGAAGCCCAGGAACAGCAGCTGTCCAAGCAGTTCCTGGCGATTGATAGCGCGCCCAAATACGCCGAAAACTTTCTGGCGCCCGAACCAATTGAGCACGACCCGCACGACGAACGCTGGGCCGAAGCCCTGCTGCAGGACGAGCTGAGCAAACCGGGGGCCAGCCTGAGCGTCAAACCTCAGCCGCTGACGCCACCTGTGCGGCCTACTCCGCAGTTTCCACCTGCCCCCATAGCGCCAGAGCCAGTCAACGAGCCCGATGACGAGCCACCGCTCGACCTCAACGCCCTTGACCGGCGCCACCCCGAGCCGGAAATCGAGCACATTGAACTGCATGCCGAGCGCGAGCCCTTTGGCGCGCTGGCAGACAGCCCGACTGATGACGAACCCACCGCAGTGGCGCCAAAGAAGGCCGCGCGCAGCGAGCCCGAGCTGCGTGACGAGCACCTGTTCGAGCTGGATGACGAGCCGTTGCAACTGGACTGGCAACAGCCGAAGAAGCCCTGGGGCCGCTGGATTGGCTGGGGCCTGCTGAATTTTCTCGGCGCTGCCGCGCTGGCCGGGCAGTACGTGATGTACCACTTCAATGAACTGGCGCGCCAGGATCAGTACCGTCCCTGGTTCGAGCAACTCTGCCCGGCAGTCGGCTGCCAGCTGCCATCCAAGGTCGATATTACCCAGGTCAAGAGCAGCAACCTGGTGGTGCGCAGCCACCCGGAATTCAGCGGCGCGCTGGTGGTCGATGCCATCCTCTACAACCGCGCGGCGTTTTCGCAACCCTTCCCGCTGCTGGAAATGCGCTTTGCCGACATCAACGGCCAACTGCTCGCCAGCCGCCGTTTCAAGCCCAGCGAATACCTCGCTGGCGAGCTGGCCGGCAACGCGGAAATGCCGCCGCAGACGCCTATTCACATCTCCCTGGACATCCTCGACCCAGGCACCCAGGCGGTGAACTACAGCCTGAGCTTCCACTCGCCGGAATAGGCTGCACGCAGCGGATTGCTTGAGAATCCACCGCAACCAAACCCTTCGCGATAAGCCCAGAGCTGTTCAGAATTTGTTCAAAACAGCCTTTCTCCGGTCATCCAGAGCGGGTATCATGCCCACCCTTTTTCGCACTCTCCTATTTGTTCAACAGCAGGTCTCTTGAGCAGGGAAGCCCTATGTCGGCGCTACGCATCGGCCCCTACACATTGCCAAATTCGCTGATTCTCGCCCCCATGGCGGGGGTCACTGACCAGCCGTTTCGACAGCTGTGCAAGCGTATGGGTGCGGGTCTGGTGGTGTCGGAAATGGTCACCAGCGATGTGCGCCTGTGGAACACCCGCAAGTCGAGCCTGCGCATGATGCACAGCGGTGATCCCGAGCCACGCTCGGTGCAGATCGCCGGTGGTGATCCCGAGATGCTCGCTGAAGCCGCCCGGCGCAACGTGGAAATGGGCGCACAGATTATCGACATCAACATGGGCTGCCCGGCCAAGAAGGTCTGTAACAAGGCCGCCGGCTCCGCCCTGTTGAAAGACGAAACGCTGGTCCGCGAGATTCTTCAGGCTGTGGTCGCTGCCGTGGATGTGCCGGTGACCCTGAAGATCCGCACCGGCTGGGACCGTGAGAACAAGAACGGCATTGCCGTGGCGAAGATCGCCGAAGACGCCGGCATTGTCGCGCTGGCCGTGCATGGCCGCACCCGCGCCGACCTGTATATGGGCGAAGCCGAGTACGACACCATCGCCGCAATCAAGCAGGCGGTGTCGATTCCGGTATTCGCCAATGGCGATATCGATTCGCCGCAGAAGGCCAAAACCGTACTGGCCGCCACTGGCGCTGATGGCCTGCTTATCGGTCGCGCGGCTCAGGGCCGGCCGTGGATATTCCGTGAGATCGAGCATTACCTGCGTACCGGTGAACAGCTCCCGGCACCCGGTCTGCTCGAAGTGGAACGCATTCTGCTTGAACATCTGGCTGCACTGCACGCCTTCTACGGCGATGTAATGGGCGTTCGCATTGCCCGCAAGCATGTCAGTTGGTATCTCGCAACCTTGCCGGGCGCCAGGGAGTTCCGCGCCCAATTCAATCGTCTGGACAGTACGGACGCGCAGTACACCAACGTTCGCGAGTTTTTCAGCGAACGTCATAACAATGGAGAAGGGGTGGCCGCATGACGATGTTGACTGAGACCTTAGAGAGTGGAATGGCTCCCGTGAGTGACAACAGCAGTTTGAAGCAGCATCTCAATACGCCAAGCGAAGAGGGGCAAACCCTGCGCGGCAGCGTTGAGAAGGCCCTGCACAATTATTTTGCCCATCTTGAGGGCGCCGACGTCAGTGACGTGTACAACCTGGTGCTCACCGAAGTGGAAGCGCCACTGCTGGAAACCGTGATGAACTACGTCAAGGGCAACCAGACCAAGGCCTCCGAGCTGCTCGGCCTGAATCGCGGCACCCTGCGCAAGAAGCTCAAGCAATACGACCTGCTGTAACCCCGAACTCCCGAAAAGGGCGGCCCACATGAGCCGCCTTTTTTGCTGATAACGCCTTTGCCAATACTTCTGCTCTGATGGATTCTGAAATGACCGACCAGACCACCCGCCTCCCCGTTCGCCGCGCCTTGATCAGTGTTTCCGACAAGACCGGCATCCTTGAGTTTGCCCGCGAGCTCGTCGCCCTGAATGTGGAAATCCTCTCCACCGGCGGCACTTACAAGCTGCTCAAGGACAACGGCATCGCTGCTGTGGAAGTGGCCGACTACACCGGCTTCCCTGAAATGATGGACGGTCGCGTCAAGACCCTGCACCCGAAGATCCACGGTGGCATCCTCGGCCGTCGCGCCATCGACGGCGCGGTAATGGACGAGCACGGCATCAAGCCAATCGACCTGGTCGCAGTCAACCTCTACCCCTTCGCCGCCACCGTAGCCAAGCCAGGTTGTGACCTGGCCGACGCCATCGAGAACATCGACATCGGCGGCCCGACCATGGTCCGTTCTGCGGCGAAGAACCACAAAGACGTGGCCATCGTGGTCAACGCTGGCGACTACGCGGGCATCCTTGAATCGCTGAAAGCCGGTGGCCTGAGCTACGCCCAGCGCTTCGACCTGGCCCTGAAAGCGTTCGAGCACACCGCTGCCTACGACGGCATGATCGCCAACTACCTGGGCACCATCGACCAGAGCCGCGACACTCTCTCCACTGAAGAACGCGGCGCCTTCCCGCGCACCTTCAACAGCCAGTTCATCAAGGCCCAGGAAATGCGCTACGGCGAGAACCCGCACCAGAGCGCGGCGTTCTACGTAGAAGCGCAGAAAGGCGAGGCCAGCGTCGCCAGCGCCATCCAGCTGCAAGGCAAAGAGCTGTCGTTCAACAACGTGGCCGACACCGACGCCGCGCTGGAATGCGTGAAGAGTTTCGTCAAACCGGCCTGCGTCATCGTCAAGCATGCCAACCCGTGCGGCGTGGCCGTGGCCCTGGACAGCGAAGGCGGCATCCGCCAGGCCTATGAGCTGGCCTACGCTACTGACACCGAGTCGGCCTTCGGCGGCATCATCGCCTTCAACCGTGAGCTGGATGGCGCCACCGCCCAGGCCATCGTCGAGCGTCAGTTCGTCGAAGTAATTATCGCCCCGAAAATCAGCGCCGAAGCCCGCGCCGTAGTCGCCGCCAAGGCCAACGTGCGCCTGCTCGAGTGCGGCGAATGGCCGGCCGAGCGTAGCGCTGGCTGGGACTTCAAGCGCGTCAACGGTGGCCTGCTGGTGCAGAGCCGCGATATCGGCATGATCAAGGCAGAAGACCTGAAGATCGTCACCCAGCGCGCCCCGAGCGAGCAGGAAATCCACGACCTGATCTTCGCCTGGAAAGTGGCCAAGTTCGTTAAATCCAACGCCATCGTCTATGCCAAGGGCCGCCAGACCATCGGCGTCGGCGCCGGCCAGATGAGCCGTGTGAACTCCGCGCGTATTGCCGCGATCAAGGCCGAACACGCCGGCCTGCAGGTCGCCGGTTCGGTAATGGCCAGCGACGCCTTCTTCCCGTTCCGCGACGGCCTGGACAACGCGGCTGCCAACGGCATCACCGCCGTGATTCAGCCGGGTGGTTCGATGCGCGATGCGGAAGTTATCGCGGCGGCAGACGAAGCGGGCATCGCCATGGTGTTTACCGGTATGCGCCATTTCCGTCATTGATGGCGTGGTGGATGGCTGCGGCCATCCACCCTACCTCGCACCGATTTCGTAGGGTGGATAACGCTTTGCTTATCCACCAACCGGGCCTCCGGCCCGCCTCCACAAGGAGACAAATATGAACGTATTGATCATTGGCAGCGGCGGTCGCGAACACGCCCTGGCCTGGAAAGTCGCGCAAGATAAGCGCGTCAACAAAGTCTTCGTCGCCCCCGGTAACGCCGGCACCGCCGTCGAGCCCAAGTGCGAGAACGTCGCCATCGACGTGCTGGCCATCGAGCAGCTGGCTGATTTTGCCGAGAAGAACGTGCAGCTGACCATCGTCGGCCCGGAAGCGCCGCTGGTAAAAGGCGTGGTTGACCTATTCCGCTCGCGCAAGCTGGATATCTTCGGCCCCACCGCTGCCGCCGCGCAGCTGGAAGGCTCCAAGGCTTTTACCAAGGATTTCCTGGCACGCCAGAACATCCCAACGGCCGATTACCAGAACTTCACCGAAGTCGAGCCAGCCCTGGCCTACCTGCAAAAAGTCGGTGCACCGATCGTGATCAAGGCCGATGGCCTGGCCGCCGGTAAAGGTGTGATCGTCGCCATGACCCTGCAGGAAGCCGAAGACGCCGTGCGCGATATGCTCGCTGGCAACGCGTTCGGTGACGCCGGTTCGCGTGTGGTCATTGAAGAGTTTCTGGATGGCGAAGAGGCTTCGTTCATCGTCATGGTCGACGGTGAGAACGTGCTGCCGATGGCCACCAGTCAGGACCATAAGCGCGTTGGCGACGCCGATACCGGCCCCAACACCGGCGGCATGGGCGCTTACTCGCCAGCTCCGGTGGTCACCGCCGAGGTGCATCAGCGGGTGATGGACGAAGTGATCTACCCGACCGTGCGCGGCATGGCCAGCGAAGGCAACGTCTACACCGGCTTCCTTTACGCCGGGCTGATGATCGACAAGGCCGGCAAGCCCAAGGTCATCGAGTTCAATTGCCGCTTCGGCGACCCGGAAACCCAGCCGATCATGTGCCGCCTGGAATCTTCCCTGGTGCTGCTGGTCGAAGCCGCACTGGCCAAGGCGCTGGACAAGGTCGAAGCCACCTGGGACCCGCGCCCGACGGTCGGCGTGGTGATCGCCGCTGGTGGTTACCCTGCCGATTACGCCAAGGGCGATGTGATCGAGGGTCTGGATGCTGCCGCACAGCTGGAAGGTAAAGTATTCCATGCCGGCACTGCGCTGAAGGACGGTCAGATCGTCACCGCTGGCGGCCGCGTACTCTGCGCTACTGCTATCGGTCGCACCGTTGAGGAAGCCCAGCAGCAGGCTTATCGCCTGGCCGAGAAGATCCGCTGGAACGGTAGTTTTTACCGCAACGATATCGGTTACCGCGCCATTGCCCGCGAACGCGGGGAAAAGTGAAGGTAATTAACGACAAAGGTGGCCAATTGGCCACCTTTGTCATATTTCCCTCGCGAACAGCTTGGCTATAATCCGACCACTTATTTCTGAAGGGACTTCACTGTGCGCCGGCTGAGGATTGCCACCTACCTGCTACTCAGCACGCTGCTGATGGCGCTCACTGCAGCGTCGGCTCAGGCAGGGGCGCAGGCATCCTGGTCCAGTCTCACCGACCCAAGCGCCGCGCTGCAATTCAATGATGTAAGCAGCCCCGAACGCCAGGCGCAGTTCCGTTCCACCGATCTCACCCAGCTCTACACCCCCGGCGGCAACAGCGCGCTATGGCTGCATCACCGCATGCCAGCCAACACCGATGCGCAGATGCTGCGGGTGTTTGCCCCCTACCTGGCCTATCTCGATCTGTATGTGCTGCAAGGCGACACGCTGATCGAGCAGGCGCATACCGGCAGCAACCTGCCGTTTTCCAGCCGGCCGCTGGCCAGCCGTGATTTCCTGCTGCCGCTGCCCAAAGCTGAACAGCCGCTGGATATCTACCTGCGCCTGGCCTCGGAACATTCGCTGCGCCCCAGCATTACCCTGCAAAGCGCGCAGGCGATGGTCGCCGATGACGACCGCCCGCTGCTGTTCGGCCTGCTGCTCGGCTGCCTTGGCATGCTGGTGGCCTATAACCTCGTGCGCTTTGCCTACACCCGCGCCGTCAGTGGCCTGTGGCTGGCGGCCACCCAGGTCTGCCAGCTGATCGCGGTGGTCAGCCTGCTGGGGATCAGCACGCCCTGGCTTAGCGAATGGCAAAGCCTGCAGCCGCAGATCGCCAACCTGGCGATGCTGCTGGCCGCGCTCTGCGCCCTGTGTTTTACCGCCAGCTTCTTCCACAAGGTCTGCCCGAGCACACCACTGAACCATCTGCTCACCGGTGAAGTGGTGGTGATCAGCCTGGTCTGCGTGGCCCTGCTGGTGGCGACCAATCTGCAGTTCAATCAGTTGGTCTATTTGCTTAACGCCGTCGCCGGCCTGAGCATTCTGCTGGTGGCGCTGAGCCATTGGCGGCATGGCTACCAACCGGCGCGGCTGTTCAGCCTGGCCGTGCTGCTGTTCTGCGCAGCCTTTATCTGTGCCCTGCCGATCCTCTTCGGCTACTGGGCGGTGCAGAGCGAGTGGATGGCCTACGGCCTGCTCGCCGTCACTGCGGTCAGCGGTTTTATCCTCAGCATGGCGCTGAGCGAGCGACAGCGACGCATCATGCAGGACCACTTCAGCACCAGCCGCGCCCTCGCCGCCAGCTCCGCCGAACTCAAGGCCAAGGCGGAATTTCTCGCCAAGATCAGCCATGAAATCCGCACCCCGATGAACGGCGTGCTGGGCATGACCGAACTGCTGCTCGGCACCCCGCTGTCCGCCAAACAGCGCGACTACGTGCAGACCATCCACAGCTCGGGCAATGAGCTGCTTACCCTGATCAACGAAATCCTCGATATCTCCAAGCTCGAATCCGGGCAGATCGAGCTGGATGACGTGCAATTCGACCTCAATGCGCTGATCGAAGACTGCCTGGATATCTTCCGCGCCAAAGCCGAGCAACAGAAGGTCGAGCTGATCAGCTTTATGCAGCCGCAAGTGCCTCGGGTGATCAGCGGTGACCCCACACGCCTGCGCCAGACCTTGCTGAGCCTGCTGGACAACGCCTTCAAACAGACCGACGAAGGCGAAATCCTCCTGGTAGTCGCACTCGACACCAACACCGAGCAACCGCGCCTGCGCATTGCCGTGCAGGATAGCGGCAAACCGCTGGACGCCAGCGAACGCGATGCGCTGCTAAATGCTGAATTGCACAGTAAAGACTTCCTCGCCGCCACCAAACTCGGCGGCCGCCTCGGCCTGATCATCGCCCGCCAGCTGGTACGCCTGATGGAAGGCGAATTCGGCATCCAGAGCGGTGGCAGCCAGGGTTCCACCCTGTGGCTGACCCTGCCGCTGGACGCCACGCGCCTGGAACAGCCCACCGCCGACCTCGACGCCTCGTTACAAGGTGCACGCCTGCTGGTGGTGGACGATAACGACACCTGCCGCAAGGTCCTGGTGCAGCAATGCAGCGCCTGGGGCATGCACGTCAGCGCCGTGCCGTCGGGCAAGGAAGCCATGGCCCTGCTGCGCACCAAGGCGCATCTGCACGAGTATTTCGACGCGGTACTGCTGGATCAGGACATGCCCGGCATGACCGGCATGCAGCTGGCCGCGCGGATCAAGGAAGACGCCAACCTTAATCACGACATTCTGGTGATCATGCTCACCGGCATCAGCAATGCGCCGAGCAAGATCATTGCGCGCAACGCCGGGATCAAACGCATCCTGGCCAAGCCGGTAGCCGGTTACACCCTGAAAACTACCCTGGCCGATGAGCTGGCGCAGCGCGGCAAAGGCGACTCGCCTATGTTCAGCCCGGCGCCGCAGAGCACGCCGCTGAACGTGCCCGGCGACTTCCGCATTCTGGTGGCCGAGGACAACACCATCTCCACCAAGGTGATCCGCGGCATGCTCGGCAAGCTCAACCTGCAGCCCGACACTGCCAGCAATGGAGAAGAGGCCCTCAGTGCGATGAAAGCCCAGCAGTACGATCTGGTGCTGATGGACTGCGAAATGCCCGTGCTCGACGGTTTCTCCGCCACCGAGCAGCTGCGCGCCTGGGAAGCCGCCGAACAGCGCGCACGCACCCCGGTGGTGGCGCTCACCGCACATATCCTCAATGAACACAAAGAGCGTGCGCGCCAGGTTGGCATGGACGGGCATATGTCCAAGCCAGTGGAAATGTCGCAACTGCGTGAGCTGATCGAACACTGGGTCGCCGAACGGGAAATCCGCCGCCAACGCGACGCCCTGCCTTCCTGAGGAGACGGCCGGGATTGCCCGGCAACCGCTACACTCTTACCCTGCCACCCTTCTTTATCGAGACGAGTCCTTTCCATGGCGTCCGCGCTGTTCAGCCTGTATTTGAAACTGCTGGTGCTTTATAGCCCGTTCTTCGTGCTGTCGTGCTTTATCGGCCTGAGCCGTGGCTACACCGTCAAGGAGCGCAAGCGCCTGGCCTGGAAAGTCGCCCTCGGCGTGCTGATCGCCAGCGTGCTGCTTTACCTGTTCGGCAAACACATCTTCACCCTGTTCGGCATCACCATCGACGCCTTCCGCATCGGTGCGGGCAGCGTGCTGTTTATCTCGGCCCTCGGCATGGCCCAGGGCAAGTCGGCGGTGCAGAGCGACAACGTGCAGCAGGACGTGACCATCGTGCCGCTGACCATTCCGCTCACCGTCGGCCCCGGCACCATCGGTGCGCTGCTGCTGATGGGCGCCAGCCAGCCGGACTGGGGCGACAAGGCCGTGGCCGTGCTGGGCATCGCCCTGGCCAGCCTGACGGTGGGCGTGGTGCTGTATATGTCCAACCAGTTCGAGCGCCTGCTTGGCGATCAAGGCCTGCAGATCGTCAGCCGTCTGATGGGCCTGTTTGTCTGCGCTCTGGCCGCGCAGATCATCTTTACAGGGGTAAAGAACTACCTCGCCCTCTGACCCGTAGTTCGCTAGATGCAACTGCGTAGCCCGGATGAAATCCGGGGGCCGCTCCGGCTTGCACGACTGCTCCCGGATTCCATCCGGGCTACGCCCCTCCCGTGTAATACCCATAACCTTGCACCATCCGCATGCAGCGCAGCCCTGCTGCGGTGCACGATGGCGTGCAAAAATCCTCGAAGCGCCCGCAAAATTCATCTAACCATTTGAAAATAAAGCACTTAATAGAACTGGCACCGACATTGCTGTAGGCATCCCATCACTTGGATACAAGATGGAATTTCAGAGCATGTCCAACACCCCTATCGCCTTCACCCTCGCCGACTGGCAACAGACCTACCGCGACGGCCAATCGCCCGCCGAGCTGCTGCATAGCCTGCGCCTGGCACTGAGCAGCGCAGATAACGCCTGGATTGCTCTGGCCAGCGAAGCCCAGCTCAACAGCCAACTCGATGCTTTGTCAGCACTGCTCGACGCGGCCAACGGCGAGCTAAGCAAGCTGCCGCTGTACGGCGTGCCCTTTGCCATCAAGGACAATATCGACGCCGCCGGCTGGCTCACCACAGCCGCCTGCCCCGAATTCGCCTACAGCGCGGCAGCCGACGCCACGGTGGTGGCCAAGCTGCGTGCGGCTGGCGCCATCCTGATCGGCAAGACCAACCTCGACCAGTTCGCCACCGGCCTGGTCGGCACCCGCTCACCCCACGGTGCGGTGTGCAACAGCTTTAACCCGGATTACGTCAGCGGCGGTTCCAGCTCCGGCTCGGCCAGTGTGGTCGCGCGCGGCCTGGTGCCCTTCGCGCTGGGCACCGACACCGCCGGCTCCGGCCGCGTGCCGGCTGGCTTCAACAATATTGTCGGGCTCAAGCCGAGCAAGGGCTGGCTGTCCAACAGCGGCCTGGTGCCAGCCTGTAAGACCCTCGATTGCATTTCGGTATTTGCCCTGACCGTAAGCGATGCCCTGAGCGTGGCGCAGATCGCCGGCGGCTATGACGCAGCCGATCCCTACAGCCGCAAGAACCCTAATAGCGCTAAGGTCGGTATGCCGGCCAAGCCGCGTCTGGCGGTGCCGAGCAACCCCGAGTTCTTTGGCGATACGCAAAACCAGGCGGTGTTTGAGCAGGCCCTGGGTAAACTGCGCGAGCTGGATGTGCAGCTGGTGGAAATCGACTTTGCGCCCTTCCAGCAACTGGCCGCGCAGCTCTATTACGGCAGCTGGGTTGCCGAGCGCACGGTGGCAGTGGAAGGCGTTAATCCCGACCATATCAACCCAGTGGTGCGCGGCATCGTCGACAACGGTCACAAGTACAGCGCCTGCGATGCCTACAAGGCTGAATATATCCGCGCCGAGCTGAGCCGGAAGATCAACGACATCCTGGCCGGCTTCGATGCTCTAGTCGTACCGACCTCGCCGACCCTTCGCAGCCTCGCTGAGATGGACGCAGAACCCGTGCTGTTCAACAGCCAGTTCGGCACCTACACCAACTTCACCAACCTCGCCGACCTCGCCGCGCTGGCCGTACCGGCGGGTTTGCGTGGCGACGGTTTGCCGGCCGGCATCACCCTGATCGCCCCAGCCTGGCATGACCAGGCGCTGGCCGCCTTCGGTCAGCGCTGGCAGCAAGCGCTCAAGCTACCGCTGGGCGCCACGGGTAAAGCATTGCCCGAGCAGGCGCCGAGCAGCACGCCAGCACCCGGCAGCGTGCGCGTCGCCGTGGTCGGCGCACACCTGACGGGCATGCCGCTGAACTTCCAGCTGACCAGCCGCGACGCCGTGCTGGTGGAGCAAACCACCAGCGCCGCCACCTATCGCCTGTATGCCCTGCCCGGCACCGTGCCGCCCAAACCCGGGCTGGCGCGGGTGAGCGAGGACGGCGCGGCAATCATCGTCGAGCTGTGGGATATCCCCCAGGCGCGCTTTGGTGAGTTTGTCGCAGAAATCCCCACGCCACTGGGTATCGGCAACCTGCAGCTGGCCGATGGTCGCTGGGTCAAAGGCTTTATCTGCGAGCCCTACGCCCTGGATGGCGCCCGCGATATCACCAGCTTTGGCGGCTGGCGGGCCTTTATCGCTGAAACCCGCAAGTGAATAACTCCCCTCACCCGCTTGCGGGAGAGGGGCTGGGGGAGAGGGTGGTGCACATAACCCCCTCTCCCTAGCCCTCTCCCCGAGGGGAGAGGGAACCCGATCAGTGCCTGCCACATCATTTGTGCAGGCCAGCCAGGAGGCAGGCAATGTTTCATACCGTACTGATTGCAAACCGTGGCGAGATCGCCGTCCGCGCCATGCGCACCCTCAAGCGTCTTGGGGTGAAGAGCGTCGCCGTCTACTCCGACGCCGACCGCAATGCCCAGCATGTGCGCGATGCCGATATCGCCATCGCCCTGGGCGGTGACAAGCCGGCCGACAGCTACCTGCGGATCGACAAGATTCTTGCCGCTGCCAAGGAAACCGGCGCCCAGGCGATCTACCCCGGTTACGGCTTTCTCTCGGAAAGCGCTGAGTTCGCCGATGCCTGCGAGGCCGTGGGCATCGCCTTTGTCGGCCCGACCGGCGAGCAGATCCGCGAGTTCGGCCTCAAGCACCGCGCCCGTGAGCTGGCAGGTGCAGCCGGCGTGCCCATGGCCCCCGGCACCGGTCTGCTCGACAGCCTGGAACAGGCGCTGGAATCTGCCGCACGCATCGGCTACCCGGTGATGCTCAAGACCACCGCAGGCGGTGGCGGCATCGGCCTGACCCGTTGCGACGATGCAGCGGCCCTGAGCGCCGCCTACGACAGCGTCAAGCGCATGGGCGAGCAGTTCTTCAGCGATGCCGGGGTGTTTCTCGAATGCTTTGTTGACCAGGCGCGGCATATCGAAGTGCAGATTTTCGGCGACGGCGCAGGCCGCGTCGCCGCCCTCGGAGAGCGCGACTGCTCGCTGCAGCGGCGCAACCAGAAAGTGGTCGAGGAAACCCCGGCGCCCAACCTGCCGCAAGCCACCCGCGAAAGGCTGCATGCCGCCGCCGTGCAGCTGGGCGAGTCGGTCAACTACCGCAGCGCCGGCACCGTGGAATTTATCTACGACGGCGCCCGCGATGCCTTTTACTTCCTTGAGGTGAATACCCGCCTGCAGGTCGAGCACCCGGTTACCGAGCTGGTCACCGGCCTTGATCTGATCGAATGCATGCTGCGCGTGGCTGCCGCCGATAGCCTGGACTGGACCGCGCTGAATCGCGCCCCGCAAGGCGCCGCCATCGAGGTACGGATCTACGCCGAAGACCCACTGAAGAACTTCCAGCCCAGCCCCGGCGTGCTTACCGATGTGCACTTCCCGGCGGATGTGCGCCTGGATGGCTGGGTCAGCACCGGCAGCGAGGTCTCGGCCTTTTACGACCCAATGATCGCCAAGCTGATCGTGCATGCCGACACCCGCGCGGAGGCCATCGCCAAGCTGCAGAAGGCCCTGGGCGAAACCCGCCTGCATGGCATCGCCAGCAACCTCGACTACCTGCGCCAGGTGGTGGCCGAGCCGCGCTTTCATGCCGGCGCGGTGTGGACGCGTCTGCTCGACAGCTTCCAATTCAAGGCCAGCGTGATTGAGGTGCTGGAGCCCGGCACCTACTCCAGCGTGCAGGACTACCCCGGCCGCCTCGGCTACTGGGATGTCGGCGTGCCGCCCTCCGGGCCGATGGATGACCTGGCCTTCCGCCTGGCCAACCGGATTGTCGGCAACCATAACGATGCCGCCGCCCTGGAATTCACCCTGCAAGGCCCAACCCTGCGCTTTCACAGTGACGCATTGATCGCCCTGACCGGCGCAGACTGCCCAGCCGAGCTGGACGGCGAAGCGGTTGCCTACTGGGCGCCGATCCGCGTCAGCGCCGGGCAAACGCTCAAGCTCGGCCGCGCCAGCAGCGGTTGCCGCACTTACCTGGCCGTACGCAATGGCCTGGACGTACCGCTGTACCTGGGCAGCCGCTCGACCTTTGCCCTTGGCCAGTTTGGTGGGCATGCCGGCCGCACCCTGCGCCCGGCGGATATGCTGGCCATCTCGCAACCCGAGCTTGCCGCCTGCACCACCCCAGCGCCGATCAGCGCGCCGCAGGCGCTGGATGCCAGCCTGATTCCCAACTACGGCAGCATCTGGAATATCGGCGTGCTCTATGGCCCGCACGGCGCACCGGATTTCTTCACCGCGCAGTCCATCGAAGAGTTCTTCGCCGCCGAATGGCAGGTGCACTACAACTCCAACCGCCTCGGCGTGCGTCTCAGTGGCCCGAAGCCAAGCTGGGCGCGCGCCGACGGTGGCGAAGCCGGCCTGCACCCGTCCAACGTGCACGACTGCGAATACGCCATTGGCGCGATCAACTTCACCGGTGACTTCCCGGTAATCCTGACCAAGGACGGCCCCAGCCTCGGTGGTTTCGTCTGCCCGGTGACCATCGCCAAGGCCGAGCTGTGGAAGATCGGCCAGGTCAAACCCGGCGATACACTGCGTTTTCACCCCATCAGCTTTCAACAGGCGCAGAGCCTGGAGCAAGCGCAGCTGGGCAGCATCGCCGCACTGGCGGCGATCAGCGCGGTCAGCCTGCCGGCGCCATCCTTGCTGCCATCGAACACTGTTTCCGCCACGGTATTGGCCGAACTGCCAGCCACGGCCAAGCGTCCGCATGTGGTCTACCGCCAGGCAGGGGATGCCTACATCCTGCTGGAGTACGGCGACAACGTGCTCGACCTGGCCCTGCGTCTGCGCGTGCACCTGCTGATGGAGGCACTCAAGGCCGAGCCGTTGGCTGGCCTGGAAGAACTCGCCCCCGGCGTGCGCTCACTGCAGCTGCGCTACGACAGCCGAGTGCTGCACCAGCGCGCGCTGCTTGAACACCTGCTGCGCCTGGAAGCACAGCTTGGCGACGTGGCCACCCTCAAGGTGCCGACGCGCATCGTCCACCTGCCCATGGCCTTCGAAGACAGCGCCACCCTCGCCGCCGTGCAGCGCTACCGGGAAACCGTGCGCAGCGAGGCGCCCTGGCTGCCGAACAACGTCGACTTTATCCAGCGCGCCAATGGCCTGGCCAGCCGCGATGAGGTCAAAGACATCCTGTTTGATGCCAGCTACCTGATCCTCGGCCTCGGCGACGTCTACCTCGACGCGCCCTGCGCCGTGCCGCTGGACCCGCGCCACCGCCTGCTCAGCTCCAAGTACAACCCGGCGCGCACCTACACCGCCGAAGGCACCGTGGGCATCGGCGGCATGTACATGTGCATCTACGGCATGGACTCGCCCGGCGGCTATCAACTGGTCGGCCGCACCCTGCCGATCTGGAACAAGTACGTGAAGAACCCGCAGTTCGAGAATGGTCAGCCGTGGCTGCTGCAGTTCTTCGATCAGGTGAAGTTCTACCCGGTCAGCGAGGCCGAGCTGGATGAGTTCCGCGAAGCCTTCCGCGAAGGCCGTGCGCAGGTGCGCATCGAGCACAGCGAGTTCGACTTTGCCGAGTACCAGCGCTTCCTCGCCGCCAACGCAGGCAGCATTCAAGCCTTCCAGAACCAGCAGAAGGCTGCCTTCGACGCCGAAGTACAACTGTGGCGCGACGATGACCCCAGCGAGGTCGCCGCACTGATCAGCAGCCCGGATGAGGATGGCGACAACGACGGCCATATGGTCAACGCCGAGATGAGCGGCAGCGTGTGGAAGGTGCTGGTCGAGCCCGGCCAGCAGGTGGAAGCCGGTACGCCGCTGCTGGTGGTTGAGGCGATGAAGATGGAGCTGGCGGTCACCGCGCCGTTCGCCGGCATGGTCAAGTCGGTGCGCTGCACCCCCGGCAAGGCGGTTACCCCTGGCGATGCGCTGCTGTTGCTCGCCCCCACCGAGGCGGCCTGAGATGCAACTGGTCAGCGCGTCCGCACCTGGCAAGGAGCGCCCGGAGAATCTCGCCGAGCGCATCTACCAGCAGCTCAAGGACGACATCTTCGAGTTCCGCCTGCTGCCCGGTGATCGCTTCTCCGAGGGTGAGATCGCCGAGCGCATGGCGGTCAGCCGTACGCCGGTGCGCCAGGCGCTGTATCGGCTACAGCGCGAGGATTACCTGCAGGTGTATTTCCGCAGCGGCTGGCAGGTCAAGCCGTTCGACTTTGCGCATTTCGAGGAGCTGTACGAGGTGCGCATCGTCCTCGAAATGGAAGCTGTGCGGCGTTTGTGTGAACGCCCCCAAGACGAGCAATCCGCCGCACTGGAGCAACTCAAGCGCACCTGGTTGGTGCAACCCGAGCAGCGTTTGCAGGACGGTCGCGAGGTTTCGCACCTGGATGAGCGTTTTCATTGCCTGTTGGTGGAAGCCACCGGCAACCGCGAGATGGCCCGCCTGCACGCCGAGGTGAGCGAGAAAATCCGCATTATCAGGCGCTTGGACTTCACCCAGGGCCCGCGCGTGACGGCCACTTACGACGAACACGGACAAATTCTCGCGGCGATTCTGTCGCGCCGATGCGAAGAGGCACAGCTATTGCTCAAGACCCATATAGAGGTCAGCAAGGCGGAAGTGCGCAAGATCACCCTGCACATGCTGCATAGCGCGCGTCAGCGCACCATGCCGGCACCAGAGGTGAAGACCTGAAGTGAAGACCCGGGGCCAGGCCCTGTTTCAACTGCCAGACAAACAACTAAAAACCAGCAGCTCAAACACTTAAGTTCGTGAATGGAGATCGCACCATGCAACGTCGCAATCTGATCAAGGCCTTTACCCTATCCGCGTCCATCGCCGCCATGGGCATGACCTGGACCGTGCAAGCCGCCGAGACCATCAAGGTCGGCATCCTCCACTCGCTGTCCGGCACCATGGCCATCTCGGAAACCTCGCTGAAAGACATGGCGTTGATGACCATCGACGAAATCAACGCCAAGGGCGGCGTACTCGGCAAGCAACTCGAACCGGTCGTGGTCGACCCAGCCTCGAACTGGCCGCTGTTCGCCGAACGCGGTCGCCAGCTGCTGACCCAGGACAAGGTCGACGTCACTTTCGGCTGCTGGACTTCGGTGTCGCGCAAATCCGTACTGCCGGTCTATGAAGAACTCAACGGCCTGCTGTTCTACCCGGTGCAGTACGAAGGCGAAGAAATGTCGCCGAACGTCTTCTACACCGGCGCCGCGCCAAACCAGCAGGCCATTCCAGCGGTCGAGTACCTGATGAGCGAAGACGGCGGCGCCGCCAAGCGCTACTTCCTGCTTGGCACTGACTATGTTTACCCGCGCACCACCAACAAGATCCTGCGCGCGTTCCTGATCAGCAAAGGTGTGGCCGAAAAAGACATCGAAGAGGTCTACACCCCGTTCGGCCATAGCGACTATCAAACCATCGTTGCCAACATCAAGAAGTTCTCCGCTGGCGGCAAGACTGCTGTGATCTCCACCGTTAACGGCGACTCCAACGTGCCGTTCTATAAAGAGCTGGCCAACCAGGGCCTGGAAGCCACCGACGTACCGGTGGTGGCCTTCTCCGTGGGTGAAGAAGAACTGCGCGGCATCGACACCAAGCCATTGGTCGGCCACCTGGCCGCATGGAACTACTTCCAGTCCGTGGAGAATCCGGTCAACACCGAGTTCGTCGCCAAGTGGAAGGCTTACGCCAAAGCCAAGAACCTGCCAGGCGCCGACAAGGCCGTAACCAACGACCCGATGGAAGCCACCTACGTCGGCATCCATATGTGGGCCCAGGCTGTGGAAAAAGCCGGCACCACCGACGTCGACAAAGTGCGCACCGCGCTCTACGGCCAAACCTTCGCCGCGCCGAGTGGCTACACCTTGACCATGGACAAGACCAACCACCACCTGCACAAGCCGGTGATGATCGGTGAAATCCAGGAAGACGGTCAGTTCTCCGTGGTCTGGGAAACCAGCAGCCCAGTCCGCGCCCAGCCGTGGAGCCCGTACATCGAAGGCAACGACAAGAAGCCGGATTACGCGGTCAAGTCGAACTAAGGCAAAAGCCCCTCTCCCCCAACCCCTCTCCCGCACGCGGGAGAGGGGAGCTGACGACCACGCATCTGCAGCATGACGCGGTCAGCCCCTCGCCCTTTTTCTTTCATGAAGAGGGGGCAGAGGATTGGGGAGAGGGTCGCTGTAGCCCGGATGTAATCCGGGAAGACCGCTCCCGGATTACATCCGGGCTACGCCAAGGAAGCCCCATGCCCATTGCCCTTACCCGAATTCTGCTGAGCCTGCTGTTGCTGCTGCCTATGGCCGCGCACGCAGGTGACGCACAGGACTTTGTCGCCGCCAACCCGGCCAAGCAGGCCAGCCTGCTGGAACGCTGGGCCGCCGCGCCGGATGCCGCGCGCCTGCCGCTGCTCGAAGCCCTGCAACAAGGCCGCGTGGCCGCCGACAGCACAAAGACCGCCTTTATCGAAACAGCTGGTAACTACCAGGCCGCCGAAGGCGATGCAGTGCCCACTGAAACACCGCGCAAACTGCGCCTGAACAATCGCCTACGCGGGCTGATCAGCACCGCCATGGCAAGCCACCAGTTATTGGCTGAAGACCCGGCACTGCGCCTGGCCGCCGCCCAACAACTGCAGAAGAGCGCCAAACCGGCGCAGTTAGAATTGCTTAACGCCCAGGTGGCCAGCGAAACCGATGATGGCGTGCGCGATGCACTGACGTTGGCCCTGGCCAACCTTCAACTGGTCGACAATGACATCTCCGTGCGCCTGGCTGCCGTGCGCCTGCTCGGTGAAACCGGCGACCCGCTGGCCCGCACCCGCCTGGAAACCCTGCTCGACCCAGCCGTGGAAAGTGACCCGACAGTTCGCACTGCTGCCGAAACCAGCCTGGCCCAGGTCAAACGTAAACTGCTGATTGGCGAGCTGCTCGGCCAAGCGTTTAGTGGCCTTTCACTCGGCTCGATTCTGCTGCTGGCGGCGCTGGGCCTGGCCATCACCTTCGGCCTGCTCGGGGTGATCAATATGGCCCACGGCGAGATGCTGATGCTCGGCGCCTACTCCACCTATATGGTGCAGGTGATGTTCCAGCGTTTCGCCCCGGAAGCCCTGGCGCTTTATCCGCTGGTGGCGCTGCCGGTGGCGTTCTTCGTCACCGCCGCTATCGGCATGGCGCTGGAACGCACGGTGATTCGCCACCTCTACGGTCGTCCGCTGGAAACCCTGCTGGCCACCTGGGGCATCAGCCTGATTCTGATCCAACTGGTGCGGGTGATCTTCGGCGCGCAGAACGTTGAAGTGGCCAACCCTTACTGGCTGTCTGGCGGCATTCAAGTGCTGCCAAATCTGGTGCTGCCATACAACCGCATCGTGATCATCGGCTTCGCCCTGTTTGTGGTGGTGCTGACCTGGCTGCTGCTGAACAAGACCCGCCTGGGCCTTAACGTTCGTGCCGTCACGCAGAACCGCAACATGGCGGCCTGCTGCGGTGTGCCAACCGGCCGGGTGGACATGATGGCGTTCGGTTTGGGCTCAGGGATCGCTGGCCTCGGCGGCGTAGCGCTTAGCCAGATCGGCAACGTCGGCCCGGACCTGGGGCAGAGCTACATCATCGACTCCTTCCTGGTGGTGGTACTCGGCGGCGTCGGTCAACTGGCCGGTAGCGTGATGGCAGCCTTTGGTCTGGGCATCGCCAACAAGATTCTCGAACCGCAGATCGGTGCCGTGCTCGGCAAGATCCTTATCCTCGCGCTGATCATTCTGTTTATTCAGAAACGCCCGCAAGGTCTGTTTGCTTTGAAAGGACGGGTGATCGACTGATGACTATGCCACTCAACCAAACGCTGCTGGCGCGTGCCAGCGCCAAGCTCGGCCCGCAAGTCTCCATTGCCATCGGCCTGCTGGTGCTGGCCCTGCTGATCGCCATGCCGCTGCTGCACTTGCTGCCTGCGGACAACGCCCTGCACGTCTCGGCCTATACCCTGACCCTGGTTGGCAAAATCCTCTGCTACTGCATCGTCGCCCTGGCGCTCGATCTGGTCTGGGGTTACGCCGGCCTGCTGTCGCTCGGCCACGGCCTGTTCTTCGCTCTCGGCGGTTACGCCATGGGTATGTACCTGATGCGCGAAGCGGCCGGCGACGGCCTGCCGGCATTTATGAGCTTCCTGGCCTGGACCGAGCTGCCCTGGTACTGGTACGGCACCAGCAACTTCCTCTGGGCGCTGTGCCTGGTGGTGCTGGCCCCGGGTTTGCTGGCCCTGGTGTTCGGCTTTTTCGCCTTTCGCTCGCGGATCAAGGGCGTGTATTTCTCGATCATGACCCAGGCGCTGACCTTTGCCGGCATGCTGCTGTTCTTTCGAAACGAGACCGGCTTTGGCGGCAACAACGGCTTTACCAACTTCAAGACCATTCTCGGCTTCGACATCACCTCGGCGCACACCCGCGCGGTGCTGTTCCTCGCCACCGTGGCGCTGCTGGTTGCCAGCCTGTACCTGGGCTGGACGCTGGCACGCAGTAAGTTCGGCCGAGTACTCACCGCACTACGTGACGCGGAAAACCGCCTGATGTTCTGCGGCTACGACCCGCGTGGCTACAAGCTGTTTATCTGGGTGCTCAGCGCCGTGCTGTGCGGCCTGGCTGGTGCTTTGTATGTGCCGCAAGTAGGCATCATCAACCCAAGCGAAATGTCGCCCACCAACTCCATCGAAGCCGCCGTCTGGGTCGCCTTAGGCGGGCGTGGCACGCTGATCGGTCCACTGCTTGGCGCCGGTTTGGTCAACGGCATGAAGAGCTGGTTTACCGTGGCCTTCCCCGAGTATTGGCTGTTCGCCCTGGGCTTCCTTTTCATTGTCGTAACCCTGTTCTTACCGAAAGGCGTGATCGGCTTGTTACGCAAGAAAGGAGAGCAATGATGCGTGCCACTCCAGTTCCCGAATTTATGCTCGAACCCGCCTTTGACCCTGCCGGCAGCAGTCGCGATGCGATTGGTGCCAGCACCCTGGCGAGCAAGGGCCTGAACGTTCGTCATGGCACCATCCTGACGTTGGAAGACATCAACGTCAGCTTCGATGGCTTCAAGGCGCTGACCAACCTGACCCTGTATATCGGCGTCGGCGAACTGCGCTGCATCATCGGCCCCAACGGCGCCGGCAAGACCACCATGATGGACGTGATCACAGGCAAGACCCGCCCGGACAACGGCGTCGCCTACTTCGGCGAAACCCTCGACCTGACGCAGATGAGCGAAGTGGAAATCGCCCAATCCGGTATCGGTCGCAAGTTCCAGAAACCGACAGTATTCGAGGCGCTGAGCGTGTTCGAGAACCTCGAACTGGCGCAGAAAACCAACAAGTCGGTATGGGCCAGCCTGCGCGCCAAACTCAGCGGCGAGCAGAAAGACCGCATCGATGAAGTGCTGCACACCATCAAACTCGACACCTCGCGCAATCGCCCGGCCGGGCTGTTGTCCCACGGGCAGAAGCAGTTCCTCGAGATCGGCATGCTGCTGGTGCAGGACCCACAACTGTTGCTGCTGGATGAACCGGTGGCGGGCATGACCGACGCCGAAACCGAGTTCACCGCCGAGCTGTTCAAGTCGCTCGCGCGCAAGCACTCGCTGATGGTGGTCGAGCACGACATGGGCTTTGTCGGCTCCATCGCCGACCACGTCACCGTGCTGCACCAGGGCAGCGTGCTGGCCGAAGGCTCGCTGGAGCAGGTGCAGAACGATGAGCGGGTAATTGAGGTTTATCTGGGCCGGTAAATACCGCGGATTATGGTTCCCACGTCGAGGCGTCGCACCGTCTGCGTGGGAACCCCTCCCGGGACGCTCCGCGTCCCTGCGACGCAGAGCGTCGCCAACTGCATCCCCACGCAGAGCGTGGGAACGATCAAGGGAGCAAGACATGCTGCAAGTTGAGCAACTGCATCAGTACTACGGCGGCAGCCATATCCTCCGAGGCCTGTCGTTCGACGTGAAGGTCGGCGAGGTCACCTGCCTGCTCGGCCGCAACGGCGTGGGCAAAACCACCCTGCTGAAATGCCTGATGGGCCTGATCCCGGCCAAGCAAGGCGCAGTCAACTGGGAAGGCCAGCCGATCACCGCATTCAAGCCGCACCAACGCGTGCATGCAGGCATCGCCTATGTGCCCCAGGGCCGGGAAATTTTCGGCCGCCTGACGGTGGAAGAAAACCTGCTGATGGGCCTGTCACGCTTCCCTGGCAGCGAAGCCAAGGTGGTGCCGGAGTTTATCTACGAGCTATTCCCGGTGCTGCGCGAGATGAAGCAACGCCGCGGCGGCGACCTCTCCGGCGGCCAGCAGCAACAGCTGGCCATCGGCCGCGCGCTGGCCAGCAAGCCGCGCCTGCTGATCCTCGATGAACCCACCGAAGGCATCCAGCCCTCGGTGATCAAGGAAATCGGCGTGGTGATCAAGAAGCTCGCCGAACGTGGCGATATGGCCATCCTGCTGGTCGAGCAGTTTTATGACTTTGCCGCCGAACTGGCCGATCAGTACCTGGTAATGAGCCGTGGAGAAATCGTCCAACAGGGCCGTGGCGAGACCATGGAAGCGGATGGCGTGCGCGGACTGGTCGCAATCTGAATGGCGACGCTGGCACTGCACTTTGCGCATAATCAGGCTTTCGCTCATGGACTCGAGGCCTCGATGCCACCCCTGCGCACGCTTCTTCTCCCGCTTACCGCACTGGTCGGTATGGCACTGCTGATCTGGGCCGGCAGCCTGCCGGATTACTGGATGCTGCGCGCAATGCCGGTTGGCAGCGAAGCGGTCTATCCGCTCAAGCCGGTGCTGATTTTCTGCGCCATCGTCCTGGCCGAATGCAGCGTGCTGCTGGCGGTGCTGCGTCCGCGTTCCTATTGCCGTTCCTGGGGCCGCGCGCTGTGTGCCTGCCTGCTGGCCATCGGCCTGGCGCTGTTCTGGCTGCAAGGTGCGCTGCATGCACCGCCCTACTACGGCATGCACCTGCAATGGTGGCTGGCGGTCAGCCTGGGGCTGATCCTACTGAGCGTTTACTCCGCAGCTCAGGCCTGGCGGCAACGCCGTGCCGGGGTAGCGGCGTGAACGCACCGGCCGCGGTATTTACCCCCAGTTGGCACGCCGAGCTGGAGCTGGGTTATGGACGCGATGGCGATTGCACGCGGCCGACACTGCGCCGGCATAAAGGCCCGCTGCGGGTGCAGAAGCACCTGTATGCCGAAGGGCCCGAGGTGTGTCAGCACATCATCGTGCACCCTCCAGGAGGCATCGCCGGCGGTGATCGCCTGGATATCTCGGCCAGCGTTGGCAGCGGTGCGTGGGCACAGTTGACCAGTCCCGGCGCGGCCAAGTGGTACCGCGCTGCCGGCCCGGCTTACCAGAGCCTGAAACTGCGCGTGGAAGCCGGTGCCACCCTGGAATGGCTGCCGCAGGAAACCATCGTCTACGCCGCCGCCCAGGCTGAACTGACCACCGATATCGAGCTGCTCGGCGATGCCAAGCTGCTCTACTGGGACATCGTCGCCCTCGGCCGCCCGGCCAGTGGTGAACGCTTCGACGCCGGTCACTTTCAAGCGCAGCTGAATATCCGCCGCGACGGCCAGCTGCTCTGGCACGAACGTCAGCGCGTCGTGGGTGGCGATGGCCTGCTCGACTCGCCCATCGGCCTGGCTGGCAAACCGGTGTTCGCCACCCTGCTGATCAGCGGTGAAATCGACAGCGACCTGCTGGAGCACTGCCGCAACCTGAGCACACCGGTTCGCGGTGACCTGACCCAATTACCCGGCCTGCTGGTGGCCCGCTGCCTGGCCAGCGAGACCCTGCACGCCCGCGCCTGGCTGATCGAACTCTGGCACCTGCTGCGCCCGGCCCTGCTCGGCCGCACCGCCGTGCCCCCACGTATCTGGAGCACCTGATGGACCTGACCCCGAGAGAAAAAGACAAACTGCTGATCTTCACCGCCGGCCTGGTCGCCGAGCGGCGCCTGGCCCGTGGGGTAAAACTCAACTACCCGGAAGCCATGGCCTACATCTCCGCCGCCCTGCTGGAAGGCGCCCGTGACGGCCAGACCGTGGCCGAGCTGATGCACTTCGGCACCACCCTGCTGAGCCGCGATCAGGTGATGGAAGGCATCCCGGAAATGATCCCGGAAATCCAGGTCGAGGCCACCTTCCCGGATGGCACCAAGCTGGTCACCGTCCATCAGCCGATCGCCTGACGCCATGAGCATTTCAATTCGCGACGCCCGCGACGACGACCTGGAAGCCATCCGCGCCATCTTCAATGACGCCGTGCTCAACACCACGGCGATCTGGATGGACGACGTCGTTGACCTGGCCAACCGCCAGGCCTGGTTGGCCGCACGCCGCCAGCAAGGCTACCCAGTATTGGTCGCGGTAGACGCCGAGGATAGCGTGCTCGGCTACGCCGCCTACGGCGATTGGCGGCCCTTCGACGGCTTCTGCAACACCGTGGAAAACTCCCTGTACGTGCGCGCCGACCAGCGCGGCCGTGGCCTCGGCGTGCTGCTGCTCGGCGCACTGATCGAACGCGGCAAGGCCGGCGGCAAACACGTGATGGTCGCCGCCATCGAGAGCGGCAACCTCGCCTCGATCGGCCTGCACCAGCGTTTCGGTTTCAGCATCACCGGGCAAATGCCCCAAGTCGGCCGCAAGTTCGGCCGCTGGCTGGACCTCACCTTTATGCAACTGATACTTAGCCCCGAAAGGAGGGCGCCCTGATGCTGAGCATCGAGCGCCTCGACGCGGCAAACTTTGAGTCTTATCGCCAAGGCTTGCTGTCCCTGCTGCTCGACTCCGTGGCACATGGCGCCTCGGTGGGATTTCTCGCCGATCTCGATGCTGACACGGCCAACCTCTATTTCGAGCAGGTCCTGGCCGGCATACGCGAGGGCACTCACCTGCTCTGGCTGGCCAGTGAGCAGGGCCAGGTGCTGGGCAGCGTGCAACTGGTGCTCTGCCAGAAGCCTAACGGCCTCAACCGCGCCGAAGTGCAGAAACTCCTGGTACACAGCAACGCCCGCCGCCGTGGCATCGCCAACAGCCTGATGCAGCGCCTGGAAGGCGAAGCGGCCGAGCTGCAACGCGGCTTGCTGTACCTGGACACCGAAGCCGGCAGCGACGCCGAAGCCTTTTACCAGGCACTTGGCTACGCCTGCATCGGTGGCCTGCCTGACTACGCCTGCGGCCCTGACGGGCAGTACCGAGCAAACGCCATCTACTACAAAACCTTGTCGAGGCCACAGCCATGATTCCCGGCGAATACCAGATCCAGGACGGCGAGATCGAACTCAACGCCGGCCGCCGTACCCTGCGCGTAACCGTGGCCAATAGCGGCGACCGGCCGATACAGGTCGGCTCGCACTACCACTTCTTTGAAACCAATGACGCCTTGACCTTCGACCGCGCTGCCGCGCGCGGTATGCGCCTGAATATCCCGGCCGGTACTGCGGTGCGCTTCGAGCCAGGGCAGAGCCGCGAAGTCGAACTGGTCGACCTGGCCGGCCATCGCCGCGTATTCGGCTTTGCCGGGCGGGTGATGGGCGAGCTGGATTAAGGGCACTTATCAGGGCCTGTGGGAGGGGCTTTAGCCGCGACACCTGCGGTATCGCGGCTAAATCCCCACCCACAGCACTAAACCGAACGTACTGTTCAGGACTTTGATTGATGAAAATCTCCCGCCAAGCCTATGCCGATATGTTCGGCCCCACCGTCGGCGACAAGGTGCGCCTGGCCGATACCGAGCTGTGGATCGAAGTGGAGCAGGATTTCACCACCTACGGCGAAGAAGTGAAATTCGGCGGCGGCAAGGTGATCCGCGACGGCATGGGCCAGGGCCAGCTGTGTGCGGCGGACGTGGTCGATACGCTGATCACCAATGCGCTGATCATCGATCACTGGGGCATCGTCAAGGCCGACGTCGGCTTGAAGGACGGGCGTATTGCAGCCATCGGCAAGGCCGGCAACCCGGACATCCAGCCCGACGTAACCATCGCCATCGGCGCGGGTACCGAGGTGATCGCCGGCGAGGGCATGATCCTCACCGCCGGTGGCATCGACACGCATATCCACTTTATCTGCCCGCAGCAGATCGAAGAGGCGTTGATGAGTGGCGTCACCACCATGATCGGCGGCGGCACCGGGCCGGCCACCGGCACCAACGCCACCACCTGCACCTCCGGGCCCTGGCACATGGCGCGCATGCTCCAAGCCGCCGACGCCTTCCCGATGAACCTGGGCTTTACCGGCAAGGGCAACGCCTCCTTGCCGGAGCCGTTGATCGAACAGGTCAAGGCCGGCGCCATCGGTCTCAAGCTGCATGAAGACTGGGGCACCACCCCGGCGGCCATCGACAACTGCCTGAGCGTGGCCGACCAGTTTGATGTGCAGGTGGCGATCCATACCGACACCCTCAACGAGTCCGGCTTTGTCGAAACCACCCTGGCCGCGTTCAAGGGCCGCACCATTCACACCTACCACACCGAGGGTGCCGGCGGTGGCCATGCGCCGGATATCATCAAGGCCTGTGGCTTCCCCAATGTGCTGCCGAGTTCGACCAACCCGACTCGCCCGTTTACCCGCAATACCATCGACGAACACCTGGACATGCTTATGGTCTGCCACCACCTCGACCCAAGCATCGCCGAAGACGTGGCCTTCGCCGAAAGCCGTATTCGCCGCGAGACCATTGCCGCCGAAGATATCCTGCATGACCTCGGCGCCTTCAGCATGATCAGCTCCGACAGCCAGGCTATGGGCCGCGTTGGCGAAGTGATCACCCGCACCTGGCAGACCGCCGACAAGATGCACAAACAGCGCGGCCCGCTGGAAGGCGACGGCCCCGGCAACAGCAACTTCCGGGTCAAACGTTATATCGCCAAATACACCATCAACCCGGCGATCACCCACGGCATCAGCCATGAGGTGGGCTCGATCGAAGTGGGCAAATGGGCCGACCTGGTGCTCTGGCGGCCGGCGTTTTTCGGCGTTAAACCGACGCTGATTCTCAAAGGCGGGGCGATTGCCGCCAGCCTAATGGGCGACGCCAATGCCTCGATCCCGACGCCACAGCCGGTGCACTACCGGCCGATGTTCGCCAGCTACGACGGCAGCCGCCACGCCACCAGCATCACCTTTATCAGCCAAGCGGCGTTCGAGGCCGGCGTACCCGAACAACTGGGGCTGAAGAAGAAGATCGGCGTAGTCAAAGGCTGCCGCGAGGTGCAGAAAACCGACCTGATCCACAACGACTACCTACCGAATATCGAAGTGGACGCGCAGAACTATCAGGTCAAGGCCGATGGCCAGTTGCTCTGGTGCGAGCCGGCGGATGTGCTGCCGATGGCGCAGCGTTATTTCCTGTTCTGACATCCCCGACTGAGACGACAATGGCGGGTTTCACCCGCCCTACGGGATAGGTGATTGCCCCGCCTGCACAAACCTGTAGGGCGGGTGCAACCCGCCAATTCATTCTCCGGCCCCCAGATCATTGACGCTTGTGTCCCCGCCCCAATCGTTGGGATAGACGCCCTGCCTCACCCAGCGATGAAACGATGACAAGGGCCAATCCTGTACACGTGAAACCAACCCATGTTTCAGTGGATTGCCATGCAAGTAATCGAAGTGCCGGGCATAGTCTTGCTCGTCACGAATCAGGTGTTCCCAGAATCGTTGCTGCCAGAGCGTGCCATGGCCTTTTGCCTGGCGTCGCTCGCTCATCAGGTCGATGCGGTTGTAGTCGCGACAGGCATGAGTGACGTGTCGCTTGATCAGCCGCCAGCGATTGGAAAAATCCGCATCTCCAGGCGGCAGGCGCCAGATGGCATGCAAGTGATCGGGCAACAATACCCAGGCATCGATGGCAAAGGGCTGGGTCAGGCGAACCGTCTCGATCGACTCGCGTAAAGCCTGGCGGATATCGGGACGGGTAAGAATCGGCCGGCGCCGCTCAGTGACGAGCGTAAAGAAATAGGTGCCACCAGGAACGGCGGCGCGTCGGTAATCGGGCATGACAACATCCTTGTTGCGATATCGCATCTTGGCGGGTTGCACCCGCCCTACGATCATTCGCCGGCCGGTGCGGCCCGCCATCAAGACTAGCGCAGCTGACTGTCCTTGCTAGCCCGGCGGTTGTAACCGCTGAATTTGGCCTGCTCCTTGTCGTGCTCGGTCTGGCAGGCCACGCACAGGTGCACGCCGGGGATGGCTTTGCGCCGGGCTTCGGGGATTGCCGCGTCGCACTCTTCACAGTGCCTCAGGCTTTCGCCGCGCGGCAGCTGGCTGCGGGCGCGCTGAATAGCGTCCTCGATGCTGCTGTCGATCTGCTCCTGTACCGCGCCGTCATTCGCCCAACCACCGGCCATCGCAATTGTCCTCCGCTGTGTATGCCTCTAGATATGCGCCGTCTGCGGGCGAATCTCAAGCGCACGCGGTCGCCCTACTCCTTGACCTCCATAAACTCACGCGCCCAGACGATATAGTCCTCGGGCTGGGTGTAGGTGTGGGTCAGTTCGGTGGCGCTAAGGTCGCAGGCATCGACGCCGCGCTGTTCGCGCAGGCAGTCGTAGGTGGCCTTGATCGCGGCGAAATAGGCAGCGTGACCGTTGACCACGATGCGCACGCCGAGGCTGGCCAGGCGCGCGTTGTCGCGCAGCTTGGGGTTGCCGTAGGTGACCAGCATCAGCGGGATATTCAGGGCGGCGGCGATCTGTTCCAGGTGAGCAAAATCCTCGACACCGACCAGGCAGATGGCATCGGCACCGGCCGCCTGATAAGCCTGGGTACGACGAATCACCTCGCTGACATCCAGCACACCGGCATGGGTGCGGGCGATGATCGCCAGGTCAGGGTCAACCCGTGCTTCCAAGGCCGCACGAATCTTACCGACACCTTCGTCGATGCTGATCAGGTCGGTGGACTTGCGGCCGAACTGCGCGGGCAGCAGGGTGTCTTCGATGGTCAGCGCAGCAATCCCTGCGCGCTCCAGCTCCACTACGGTACGCATCACATTGAGCGCATTGCCATAGCCGTGGTCAGCATCGGCGATTACCGGCAGGCGGCTGACGCGGCCGATCCGCGTGGCCTGCTCGACAAATTCGCTAAGGGTGATCAGGGCGAAATCCGGCGCGGCCAGAACTTGTAGTGAAGCTACAGAACCACCCAGAATGCCGACTTCAAAACCCAGGTCAGCGGCAATCCGCGCGGCCATGGGATCGAACACGGAAGCCGTGTGATAGCAGCTATTCGAAGCAAGAAGCGCACGAAATTGTGCGCGAAGGTCGTGATGCGAGGCTCTTTGCATGGGGTGCACCATCGTTCATAGTCGATTCTGAGCGAGGGATTATGTAGCAAAACTACAAAACCCGTCATGTAGTAAAACTACATAGTCGACCAACAACCTTGCACCCGCCTTTCAGTCTACCCAGCCATCCAGCGCACTAACCCAAGTCCGCCGGTAAACGTGGGCCAAAGCCGGCGCCAGTCAGCAGTCCATAGGCCATCCACAGCATCACCCCGGCATACAGCAAGCGTGGCAGCCAGGTGGCCAGCTGTTCGGTCAGGCTATCCAGTTTCTGGGTTTCCACCCCGGCGTAGTTGAGCAGGCTGGCCGGCAAGGTGCCGCTAGCCTCCCCTGTACGAATCAGGCCAAGGGCCAGCCCGTGGCCGGGAAAGTCGACAGACGCCAGCGCCTGCGCCAGGCTTTGGCCACGCTGCACAGCCAGTTGCACAGCGCTGAAACGTTTGCGCAGCGGCGCATGGCGGATCACCGCGCAGGCCTTGGGTAAAGCATCCAGCATGGGCATGCCAGCCTCCAGCATCAGCCCCAGGCTGTCGAAAAAGTCGCGCAGATTACGCCGCAGCAACGCCGGGCCGAGGAGCGGCACACTCGCCCACAGGCCATCGAGCGGCGAAGCCGCACCAGCAGGCGCGTGCTCACGCTGCAGATAAAGCCCACGGCCCAGGCCATACAGAGCGCCCAGCAGCAGCAACGGCCAGAGTACGTCCCATAGATAACCGACGATGCTCAGCTGGCCGCCGACCAACGCCGGCAGCGGCTGGATAAACAGCGCCAGCACCAGCACCGCCGCCGGCATCAGCAAGCGTGATTTGACTGCAGCGGCCTGTTGCGCCCGGTGGTTGTAACGCTCGGCCAGGCGCTGGTAAACCGCCGCCAGACAGCCACTGGCCTGGGCGGCGCGCAACAGGGAGCTGTCCAGCTGGGTGAACACGCCACTGCGCAGCCCGGCACTGGCCATATCGCTACCACCAGCAATCTGCGTTTGCAGGCTGGCCAGCGCAGCCTTGGCGCGCGCCGGCACTTGCAGGCTGAGCAGCGCCCGCTCGACCGGCACGCCGGCTTTCTCCATCGCCGCCAGATGGCCGAACAACTGGGCGCGCGCAGCAAGATCAAGCAGGGCAGGACGTGGCGTGGGCATAGGCAGGCTCAGCGAGGTGGGAACGACACAACAGGCGCCAGGTTAGCAGGCCGCGTAGCGCAGAACAGTGGGCTATTCAGTGGCCGTCGGCAACTCGGCATGCGGCAGCCAGCGGCGAAAGATCAGCGCAAAGCTGCCGTCCTGATGCATTGCATCCAGGGCGCGCCGCCAGCGTTCGACCAGCGCCGTATCGGTTTGCGGGGAGAAGGCAATGTAGTAGGCCGAACGCATAAAGGGCAGGTGCGCTTGCACCTGCTCCGGGCGCAAACCGCCGCTGGCTAGTTCGTCCTTGAGGGTCAGGTCTTCAGTGGCAATCAACTGCACCCGCCCATGCTTGAGCATGGTCACCATATTCTTCGCGCTAGGGACCCCGTAGAGGTTCTTGAAGCCGCGCGCAGTCAGGGTTTCAAAGGTGTACCACTGCTTCGGCACAGCCAGCGGCCCACTCTCGGCGGCCTGCTGCAGATTGTCGAAACGCAGGTTGCGCGATTTCAGCGAGTAGAAGCTGGTAGTGCCGATCAGCAGCGGGCCAACCCACTGAAACTTGGCCTCACGCTCCGGCGTGCGCACGGTGGAGAAGATCGCCGTATTCGGCTCGTGCTGAGCCAGGTGATAGCCGCGCGTCCAGGGCAGCAGCTCGATCTTGCCGGGGTCGCCGGTGCGCTCAATCAGCGCGCGCACCACCTCTACGGCCAGACCGTGCAGCTCACCGTCACGGCTAAAGCTGGTCGGTGGCGCTTCCTCAGTGAACAACTGCAATTCAGCACACGCAGGCCCGGCCAGACAAAGCAGCAGCCAGATCATCAGCGCGCAGCGTGGTTTGAGCAAAGTGGGTTCTCCCGGCACTGGCTTCAGACTAGCTCAGAGCCGGGCAAGTCGCGTTATGGCAAGGAAGGTGCGGCGGGCATGCTGAACGGCTGGGTAAACCAGCGCTTATGAATCCGCTCCAGACTGCCGTCGCGCAGTAACTCATCAAGGGCCAGCTGCCATTGCCGGACCAGCGCAGGATCAGTGTTGTTCGAAAAGGCGATATAAGAGTTGTTACCCATAAAGGTGAACTGTAACTCCACCTCATCACGACGCATGCCTTGCTGCGCGAGCATGTCATCCAGCGCCAGGTTGTTGGCCACCAGCAGCTCGATACGGCCGTGCTTGAACATCTTCATCATGTGCTGGGGCGTTGGTACACCGTAGAGATTTTTCAGGCCACGGTCGCTGAGGTATTCATAGGAGTACCACTGCTTGGGCACGGCCAGGGTGTTGAAGCGTTCAACATCCTGCAGCGTACGCACATTCAGCCCGGCACCGCGCCGCGCATAGAAGCTGGTATGCCCCAGGGCAATCGGCCCGACCCACTGGAACAGCGCCTCGCGCCGGGCGGTACGCACCGTGGAGAACAAGCCGCTGTTGGCCTCGTGCTGCACCTGATGGTAACCGCGGGTCCAGGGCACCAGCTCGATGCGGGTGTCCTGCCCGGTACGCTGGATCAGCAGCTCGGCCACTTCCACGGCCATGCCGGTCAGCTTGCCATCTTCGATATAGCTCAGCGGCCGGTATTCCTCGGTATACAGGCGCAGCTCGGCCGCCAGCGCCGATGCACAGCAGCCAAGCAACAACACAACCAGCCAGGACTTCAACCGCATTGGGCAATACCTGCAAAAACATACGAACAATGGGCCGAAACGCCGAATGATAAACAGCCATTGGCTCAGCAACCAGCAGAGTTCTGCGGCAAATCAGCGCGAGGGGCTATGGATTGGCCGTCAGTTCCACCTCCCGTGCCCGCTGCCACTGCGCCAGGTTCTCGCGACTTACCTGCTGCACCTGCAACGCGATATTCACCGGTTGCGGCGATAGTTCGCCGCGCATACTTCGCGCGGCCAATTGCACGGCCTGAAAACCAATGGCATGGGCTTGCTGGATCATCAGGCTGTGCACCTCGCCCTTGCTCAGTGCCTCAATCAGCAGAGGGTCGGCATCGAAGCCGACATGCAGTAACTCTCCGACCTTGCCGAGCCGCCGCAGCGCTGCCAGTGCGGCGCGTGAACTGGTGCTGTTGGGCGTAAACACGCCCGCCAGCTGCGGCAAGCGCTCACGCAAGGCATTCACAGCCGCCTGGCTGTCGTCACCGATGTAGGTATCCACCAGGATACTCAGGCCGCCCTGCTCTGCGCCCTGACGAAAACCACGCTCGCGCTCGCTGGTCGAGGGCACACCGGCTTTCAAACGCAACAGCGCCACCTGGCCCTGGCCACCAAGCGCCGCAGCCAAGGCCTGGCCGGCCTGCATACCAGCGCGGAAGTTATCGGTGGCGACCACACCGCGCACTGCACTACCGGGCAGGTCACGGTCGAAATACACAGTATTGATGCCGCTGCCCGCCAATTGCTGCACACGCGAGGCGATCTCCGGGCCGCTGGGGGCGATAACCAGCGCCCTGCAACCACGCTCCAGCACCCAATTGATCATCTGTAGCTGGGTTTCCACGCGCCCTTCGTGGCTGGGCCCGCGAAAATGCATATCCAGGCCGTACTCTTTGGCAGCCTGCCGCGCGCCGACCTCTACTTGCCCCCAAAAGGGCGTAGCCCCCGCCGCCACCACACCGATACAGTCCTTTGCCAACGCCTGAGTGGCCCAACTGGTCAACACAACGAATAGCAGCACATATCTCGACTGGCATCGGCTGTACATCTGCATCACTCCCAAAACCTGGCGACGCCATGCACAGCAGCATGCACAACACCTAACAGCGCTCAGGCGTCACCGTAGAGTTACTGCTATCACTTTAGCATCAGGCGATTAGCCTCGCCGGGCGCGGGGTTACCGGTCATCCGCCAGAAAACCGTGCCATACACTTGCGCCTCACACTTTTTCACACTCCAAGCGACGGCTGGGCTGGTAGCCGCCGCTCAGGCAGGCGATGATCGCGTCTCTTTCCTGCACCTTGAATGACATGACCGATACCACGCAAAGCACTCAGGCCACGCACAAACCCCGCCCACTGATCGATTTGCTGGTCAGTATCCTGATTCCCTCCCTGATTCTGATGAAACTCAGTGGCGAGAGCCGCCTGGGTGCCGACGGTGCGCTGATGCTGGCGCTGGCCTTCCCGCTGGGCTGGGGCAGTTTCGAGCTGCTCAAGTACCGCAAATTCAACTTTATCGCCCTGCTCGGCCTGGTCAGCGTGCTGCTTACCGGCGGCATTGGCCTGCTCAAACTGGATAACCAGTGGCTGGCGATCAAGGAAGCGGCGATCCCCGGCATCATCGGCATCGCTGTGCTGGTCTCGACCCGCACCCGCTTCCCGTTGATCCGCACCATGCTGTTTAACAAGACCGTACTCAACGTCGACAAAATCCATGAGCGCCTGGAGCAGGCCGGCAACACCGAGCTGTTCGAAGCGCGCCTGCTTCGCGCCACTTACTGGCTAAGCGGCACCTTCTTCTTCTCCTCGGCGATGAACTACGTGCTGGCCAAGTGGATCGTGATCAGCCCGGCCGGCAGCGAAGCCTTCAACGCCGAGCTGGGGCGGATGAACCTGCTCAGCTACCCGATGATCGCGATTCCCTCGATGATCATGCTGATGGCCATCTTCTATTACCTGTGGCGCACCATCCACGGTCTTACCGGCCTCAAGCTGGAAGACGTGATGGCCAATGCCGAGCAGGACAAGCAGCCCTAAGCCACTCGGCCCGGCGCGCCACGAATGCTGACGCTCTCCGCCTACCTGGGCCTGTTTATTTCGGCCCTGGGCGCCGCCACCCTGCTGCCGCTGCAATCGGAAAGCGTGCTGGTGGCGCTGCTGCTCAGCGGCGCCTATTCGCCCTGGGCCCTGCTGGCGGTGGCCAGTGTCGGCAATATCCTCGGCGCGCTGCTCAACTGGCTGCTCGGCCGCTACCTCGAACACTTTCGCCACAAGTCCTGGTTCCCGGTCAGCGACGCGCGCCTGCAGCAGGCGCAACGCGGTTATGCCCGTTATGGCCGCTGGTCACTGCTGCTGAGCTGGATGCCGATCATCGGCGACCCACTGACCCTGGTGGCCGGGGTAATGCGCGAACGCCTGTGGGTGTTCCTGCTGATCGTCAGCCTGGCGAAAACCGCCCGCTATGCTGTATTGGCAGCCCTGACCCTTGGCTGGAGTTGAGTCGCATGCGACACACGCCGTAACGCCAACAGCAAGTCTGCGGTTGAGCAGCGGCCATGCCTCCGTGATACTGCGCAGCCTTCGCACAGGCGTGCGCGGGGACAGTCGCAGTACGAAGGAGTGATCTCAGTGGAGCTGCATCCGTGATGAAAAGGAGCGATCTGGTCTGGACCCTCGTGGGGCTCGGTGCCGTGCTGTTGTCGTGTTACTTGCTCTATCACCAAGTTCGCACTATTTCCCTGAATGAAATCGCTGACAGCCTGTGCGCCATTCCGCGCCTGGATTGGCTGCTGGCCGCAGCGGCCACCCTTGGCGCCTATAGCGCCCTGGCCTGGTACGACCGCATCGCCCTGGCGCATCTGGGCAAAAAGATTTCCTGGCGCTTTATCAGCCTGTGTTCCTTCACCACCTATGCGCTGGCCCACAACATCGGCGCCTCCGTGTTCTCAGGCGCCCTGGTGCGTTATCGCGCTTACCGCAGCAAAGGTATGACGCCGCAGGAAATCGGCATCCTGATCGTCTTCTGCTCCTTCACCTTCATCCTCGGCACCCTCCTGGCCAGCGGCTGTGTACTGCTGCTGGAGCCGGACCTGATCCACCGCGTGGCCAAGGTCACGCCGCTGGTCTCCGAGATTATCGGCGGGCTCCTGCTGCTATTGGTTGCGCTCTATGTGCTCGGCTCCTGGCGCCATTTCAAACCCTGGCACTGGGGCAAGCTGCATATCGAATACCCGCGTCTGGGGATTGTCGGCCGCCAGCTGCTGGCCGGCCCGCTGGAGCTGGCTTGCGCGGCAGCGATCATCTACTTCGCCCTGCCGGCGGAGCACAACCCAGGCTATCTGGTGGTGTTCGGCGTGTTCCTCGCCTCGTTCTCGCTGGCGTTGCTGTCTCACGCCCCTGGCGGCCTGGGCGTACTGGAGGTGACCTTCCTCGCGGCGATGCCGGAGTTACCGGCCGCTGACGTACTCGCTGCACTGATTGTGTTCCGCTGTTTCTACCTGCTGTTGCCGTTCGCCCTGTCGCTGCTAGTAGTGCTGGGGTTCGAATGGACACAGTGGCAGAGCCGCCGCACCACCCCAGATAATCCACCACTCCCCTGAGCCGAACCAACACCGGATAACCGGGGGCAGCATTGCGCCGCACACTCGCATAGAATGCGCGGCCGTTTTTGCGGCCCACCGTCATGACCGCCACTCGCCGGCTGTCGTGACAGGATGCCCAGAAACCTCCCGGTACTTATTCAGGAACAGCGCGCCGCATGACTTTCTCTACACCCGCCCGCGCCTGCGGCATCGACTTCGGCACCTCCAACTCCACCGTCGGCTGGCTGCGCCCCGACGCCGAAACCCTGATTCCCCTGGAAGACGGCAAGATCACCCTGCCCTCGGTGGTGTTCTTCAACCTTGAAGAGCGCCGCCCGGTCTATGGCCGCCTGGCGCTGCAGGAATACCTGGAAGGCTACGAAGGCCGCCTGATGCGCTCGCTGAAAAGCCTGCTGGGCAGCAAGCTGCTGAAAAGCGAAACCACCGTGCTGGGCAGTGCTCTGCCGTTCAAAGACCTGCTCGGCTTCTTTATCGGCGAGCTGAAAAACCGCGCCGAGGCCACCGCCGGCCGGCCCTTTGAGGAAGTGGTGTTGGGCCGCCCGGTGTTCTTCGTCGACGATGACCCGGTGGCCGACCTGGAAGCGGAGAACACCCTGGTGGCCGTGGCGCACAAGCTCGGCTTCAAGGACGTGTCGTTCCAGTACGAACCAATTGCCGCGGCCTTTGACTACGAGTCGGGCATCAGCCGCGAAGAGCTGGTGCTGATCGTCGATATTGGTGGCGGCACCTCGGACTTTTCCCTGGTGCGCCTGGCGCCCGAACGCCGCGCAGTGGCCGACCGGCATAGCGACATCCTCGCCACTGGCGGCGTGCACATCGGCGGTACGGACTTCGACAAGCAGCTTTCTCTGGCTGGGGTGATGCCACTGTTTGGCTACGGCAGCCGGATGAAGAGCGACGCGCCGATGCCCACCAGCACCCACCTCAACCTAGCCACCTGGCACACCATCAACGCGGTGTACTCGGCGCAGTCGCAGCGCCAGCTGCAGAGCATGCGCTACGACATCGTCGACCCGACCGGCATTGACCGCCTGTTCCAGCTGATCGAGCGCCGTGACGGCCACTGGCTGGCCATGCAGGTGGAGGAAAGCAAAATCGCCCTGACCGAACAGGATGCACGGCCCATCGACCTCAGCCGCCTGGAAGACGGCCTGGTCGCCGAGCTGACCCGCACACTGTTCGAGGATGCCATCGAGCCGCTGCTGGAGCGCGTGCGCGCCAGCGTCACCCAGCTGCTCAGCGATGCCGGCGTTACTGTTGAGCAGGTCGACACAGTGTTCTTTACCGGCGGTTCCAGCGGCATTCCGGCGTTGCGCCAGAGCGTCGCGGCGATGCTGCCCAACGCCCAGCATGTGGAAGGCAATACCTTCGGCAGCATCGGCAGCGGCCTGGCCATCGAAGCACAGAAGCGTTACGGCTGATCTGTAGCCCGGATGAAATCCGGGGATAAGGTCTAATCGCTCCCGGATTGCATCCGGGCTACAACGGCACAGCCGTAGGATGGGTTGAGCAAAGCGATACCCATCCTACAGCGGTGGTGGATAAGAAAGGCGTCATCCACCCTACGCAGCTAATTAGCCCCCTGCCTCCACCATAAAAAACGCCAGCTCGAAGCTGGCGTTTTTTATGGCTGCAGAATCAGCGCGGCACGGCCGGCTTCTTCACCGGTTTCTTGCCTTTGCCCTTGGCCGCGTCGGCGCGCTCCTTGGCCGCCTGCTGGTTACGCACCTGCGCAGCCGCCTTGGCCTGCTCACGCTTGTCCCAGGGGTTACCACCTGCAGCACCGGTGTCACGCGGCGGCAAGCCGGTGTGCTGGGTCAGCATCGGCTTGCTCTTGCTGGTGTCCTTGGCGACCTTGTGGCTGCCGGCCGGCGTCGAGTTCTTGCGACGTGCGCTCTGGTAGCTGTCGGTCGCCGGCTGGTGCAGCGGGATCAGCTGATTCTTACCCGGCCCGATCAGGTCGGCGCGGCCCATGCGGGTCAACGCTTCGCGCAGCATCGGCCAGCCTTTCGGGTCGTGATAACGCAGGAAGGCTTTGTGCAGGCGGCGCTGCTCTTCGCTCTTGACGATGGTCACGCCGTCGCTCTTGTAGCTGACCTTGCGCAGCGGGTTCTTGCCTGAGTGGTACATGGCCGTGGCGGTCGCCATTGGCGAGGGGTAGAAGGCCTGCACCTGGTCGGCGCGGAAGCCATTGCCCTTGAGCCACAGCGCGAGGTTCATCATGTCCTCGTCGGTGGTGCCCGGGTGCGCCGCGATAAAGTACGGGATCAGATACTGCTCTTTACCCGCCTCTTTCGAGTACTTCTCGAACATGCGCTTGAACTTGTCGTAGCTGCCAATGCCCGGCTTCATCATCTGATTCAGCGGGCCTTCCTCGGTGTGCTCCGGGGCGATCTTCAGGTAGCCACCGACGTGGTGGGTGACCAGCTCCTTCACATACTCCGGCGACTCTACAGCCAGGTCGTAACGCAGCCCCGAGGCAATCAGAATCTTCTTCACCCCCGGCAGCGCACGGGCGCTGCGGTACAGCTGAATCAAGGCCGAGTGATCGGTGTTCAGGTTCGGGCAGATGCCGGGGAACACGCAGGATGGCTTGCGGCACGCGGATTCGATTTCCGGGCTCTTGCAGGCGATGCGGTACATGTTGGCGGTCGGCCCGCCGAGGTCGGAAATCACCCCAGTAAAGCCTGGCACCTTGTCACGGATCTCTTCAATCTCGCGAATGATCGACTCTTCCGAACGGTTCTGGATGATCCGTCCCTCGTGCTCAGTGATCGAGCAGAAGGTGCAGCCGCCGAAGCAGCCACGCATGATGTTTACCGAGAAACGAATCATGTCGTAGGCCGGGATTTTTTCCTTGCCGTACGCCGGGTGCGGGATACGCGCATAGGGCATGCCGAACACGTAGTCCATTTCCTCGGTAGTCATCGGGATGGGTGGCGGGTTGAACCACACGTCTACTTCCCCATGCTTCTGCACCAGCGCGCGGGCGTTGCCCGGGTTGGTTTCCAGGTGCAGCACGCGGTTGGCGTGGGCGTACAGCACCGGGTCGTTACGCACTTTTTCCATGGACGGCAAGCGGATCACCGTCTTGTCACGAGTCATCCGTGGGCTGGCGAGAATCTGCACCACCTTCGGCTCGTTCGGGTCCTCCTGCGACCCCTTTTCCTGCTCGATAGCGCAGGCCTGGGTGTCCTGGGTGTTCACGTACGGGTTGATGATCTTGTCGATCTTGCCCGGCCGGTCGATACGCGTGGAATCCACCTCATACCAGCCCTGCGGCGTGTCACGGCGGATAAAAGCGGTGCCGCGCACGTCGGTGATGTCTTCGATCTTGTGACCGTAGGACAGGCGCTGCGCCACTTCGACGATGGCGCGCTCGGCGTTGCCGTACAGCAGAATGTCGGCGCTGGCGTCGATCAGGATCGAGTTGCGCACGCGGTCCTGCCAGTAGTCGTAGTGGGCGATGCGGCGCAGCGAGGCTTCGATACCGCCGAGGACGATCGGCACATTCTTATAGGCTTCTTTGCAGCGCTGGCTGTACACCAGGCTGGCGCGGTCCGGGCGTTTGCCGGCCATGCCACCTGGGGTGTAGGCGTCGTCGGAGCGGATTTTCTTGTCGGCGGTGTAGCGGTTGATCATCGAATCCATGTTGCCGGCCGCGACGCCGAAGAACAGGTTCGGCTCGCCGAGCTTCATAAAGTCGTCTTTCGACTGCCAGTTCGGCTGGGCGATGATGCCCACGCGAAAGCCCTGCGACTCCAGCAGGCGACCGATAATCGCCATGCCAAACGAGGGGTGATCCACATAGGCATCACCGGTCACGATGATGATGTCGCAGCTGTCCCAGCCAAGCTGATCCATCTCTTCCCGGCTCATCGGCAGAAAAGGCGCCGGCCCGAAACACTCGGCCCAGTATTTTGGATAATCGAATAACGGCTTGGCGGCTTGCATGGACATGGAAAGTGACCGGCGTAGGCGAACAGGGATGGAAAATCGCGGGCGCGGAATATAGCACAAATTTTAACCAAACCCGACTTAGACGCTAGGTTTAACCGCCGAAATAGCCCTTTGCAGTTGTAGCGTTGCGGTAGTGGCTTACGGCTATACTCCAGCCCACAACATCGGTCGCTGACAGCCGGGGCAAGGGGTAACCGTGGTGCAACGCTTAGCCTTCTCGATCTTCTTCACGCTGAGCCTGGCACTTGCTAGCGGCTTGGCGCACGCAACTATCGAGCTGACAACAGCCAGCAGCGGCGCCTCGCTGAATGAGCAGATCGAACTTCTCGAAGATATCGGCGGGCAACTGAGCATTGCCGATATGGCCGATCCGGCCGTACAAAGCCGTTTCCAACCTGCAGCTGGACGCGCCACCGTAGGCCAAAGCCGTAATCCCTGGTGGATCAAGGTTACTTTACGACGAGCGCCCGGCGCCCCGTCTCAGTGGTGGCTGGAAAATGCCGGCATCACCATTTTCAATCTGCAGCTTTATCTGCCAGATGGCAAAGGTGGCTGGACGGTTCGCGAAACCGGCGAAGCGGTGCCTTATCTGGACGGCCGAGACTATGCCTACCGACGCATGGTGTTCCAATTACCGGAGATCGGCGAGCAACCACTGACGCTCTACTTCCGCAGCCTTGACCCTGCCGGAAACTCCTTCCCACTGAAAATCTGGCAACTGCCTGATCTGGCAGAGTTAGCCGGCAACGAGAACATTGGTTTTGGCCTGATCTACGGGGTGATCCTCGCCCTGCTTCTTTACAACCTATTTATTCTGGTCGCCCTGCGTGACCGCGCCTATTTCTGGTACGTGATGGCGACCGCTTGCGTACTGATCTTTATCCTCAGCATGACCGGTCATGGCGCCCAATACCTTTGGCCGGACAACCCAGTGCCCTTCTGGCTGGATCGCATCACGTTGCCTTCGCTGTGGGGCATTTTTGTTATGCGCTTCACCCAGGAGCTGCTCTACACCAAGCGCGGGCTTATCTGGCCGCATCGCTTACTCAACGCGGGCTGCGCACTCTATGTGATCGCCATCGTGATCAACGCCTTCGGCTACCGAGCAGAGGGCGCGCTGATGATCGCCCTAACCCCCATCGTCACCGTACCCACAGCCCTGTTCAGCGCTGGCGTGCGTTGCTACCAGGGCTTTATCCCCGCGCGCTTTTATCTACTCGGCTACGGCGCGGTACTCGCCAGCACCGTGGTGCTGGTAATGCGCGCCGCTGGCCTGATTGAGCCCAGCAATTTCACCGCCTATCTATTCCCGATTTCGGTCGCTGCCGAAACCATCCTGTTCTCCTTCGCACTGGCTTATCGCATTCAGATGCTCAAGCTGGAAAAAGCCGAAGCTCTGCAGCAGGCCGACCGCGAGAAAACAGCACGCCTGGCCCAAGCGCAAGCCAATGCAGCAGAACTTAAGCACTCGGTCGAACAACGCACAGCCGAGCTTGCAGCCACCAATGAACGCTTACTGCAGCGCGAAAGCGAGCTACAACACGCCGCCTTCCACGACCCACTCACTGAACTGCCTAACCGGCGTTTTCTGGTCGAACGCTGTGAAGCGGCGCTGGCTAACGCCCGCCGGCACAGTGAAGCCACCGCCCTGTTGCTGATCGACCTCGATCATTTCAAACCAATCAACGACAAATACGGCCACGACGCCGGCGACCTGATGCTGCAAAGCATCGCCCAGCGCCTGCGCGAGCATGTGCGCTCGGGGGATGCGGTGGCGCGCCTGGGCGGTGATGAGTTTGCCGTGCTGATCTGCGGTGAAGATGCCGAGCAGCATGCCCGCGATATTGCCCGCCGCCTGCTGGACGAGCTAGCCAAGCCAGTGGCCTACGGCGCTGACCGCCTTACCGTAACCATCAGCATCGGTGTGGCGCTGTACCCGCGCCACGCCAGCAACTTCACCACGCTGTACAAGGCTGCCGATGAAATGCTCTACAAGGTCAAGAGCCGTGGCCGCTCGGGTTCGGCCGTTTGCGGGGAAGATGGAGAGTTGAGCAGCAGCGCCCGCCTGCAACTGGATGTGCTGAATGTACCCAGTGGTTTGAGCTGATTAGGCGCAAGCCGCGAGCACCGCTCACCGTCCAGTTATCACCAAACCAACGTCGTGCTGGCAACTTCTGTGAACGATCAGGCAGCTGTGCCTATACTCGCGCAAACGCCACTCGACATCGGGAAGTCTGCAGTGCAGCGCCTAACCTTAGCCACCCTCCTCTTGCTGAGCCTGTTTAGCGGCCTGAGTGTTGCCAGCCCGGTAGTGCTGAGCGCGCCAAGCAGCGGCAGCGTGCTCAACGGACAAATCGAACTATTGGAAGATGTCGGCGGCCAACTGAGCATCGCCGACATGGCCGACCCTGCCGTGCAAAGCCGCTTTCAGCCGGCCGCCGGGCGTACCAGCGTAGGCCAGAGCAGCAACCCCTGGTGGATCAAACTGAGCCTGCAACGCGCCAGTAACGCGCCCAGCCAGTGGTGGCTGGAAGTCGGCGCAGTCACCCTGCTCGACCTGCAGATCTTCCTGCCCAGCGCCACGGGCCAATGGCAGCTGCGCCAGGCCGGTGAGCGCGTCGGTTTTGCCGAAGGCCGCGACCACGATTACCGCCGCGCGGTATTCAGCCTGCCGCCGCTGAGCGAGCAACCGCAAACCTTTTACCTGCGCACCTTTGATCCGGCCGGCAACTCCTTCCCGCTGCGCATCTGGCAGCTGCATGACCTCGAACAACTGGCCAAGCGCGAGCACCTGGTGCTCGGGCTGATCTACGGGGTGATCCTCGCCCTGCTGCTGTACAACCTGTTTATCCTGCTGGCCCTGCGCGATCGGGCTTACCTCTGGTATGTGCTGACCATGGCGGCCTCGCTGGTATTTATCGCCAGCATGAGCGGCCACGGCTTCCAGTACCTCTGGCCTGATGGCCCGGTGCCCAGCTGGCTGGATCGCATCACCCTGCCCATCCTGGTCAGCCTCGGCATCCTGCGCTTTGCCCAGGAACTGCTGTCCACCCGCACCACCCTGCGCATTGCCCACCACCTCCTCAATGGTTGTGTCGCGGTCTACCTGCTGGCCCTGGCGGTCAACCTGGCCGGTTATCGCAGTGAAACGGGCCTGCTGATCGGGCTGATCCCGGTTATTACCGTGCCGACCTTGCTGCTCAGTGCCGCCATCCGCTGGAAACAGGGCTTTACCCCGGCGCTGTTCTATCTGCTGGGCTACGGCAGCGTACTGTTGAGCTTTGTGATTCTGGTGCTGCGCGCCGCTGGCGTGGTGCAGCCGGGCGAGTCCACCGCTTACCTGTTCCCACTGGCCGTCGCGGCTGAAGCGATCCTGTTTTCCTTCGCCCTGGCCTACCGCATCCAGATTCTCAAGCAGGAGAAGGCCGATGCGATCCTCCAGGCCGACCGCGAAAAAACTGCGCGCCTGGCTCTGGCTCAGGCCAATGCCGCTGACCTGCAGCGCTCGGTTGAGCTGCGCACCGCTGAACTGGCCGCCACCAATGAGCGCCTGCGCCAACGTGAACAGGCGCTGCAACACGCCGCATTTCACGACCCGCTGACCGAGCTGCCGAACCGCCGTTATCTGGTCGAGCGCTGCGAAACCGCGCTGGCCAACGCCCGTCGGCATAGCGAAGCGATTGCCCTGCTGCTGATCGACCTCGACCACTTCAAACCAATCAACGACAAACACGGCCACGATGCCGGCGACCTGATGCTGCAGCAGATCGCTCTACGCCTGCGTGAACATGTGCGCGCCGGAGATACCGTGGCGCGCCTGGGCGGCGACGAGTTTGCCGTACTGGTGTGCGGTGCCGATGCCGAAGAACACGCCAGGGAAATCGCCAATCGCCTGCTCGCCGAGCTGGCCAAACCGGTGATGTACGGCGCCGAACGGCTGACCGTGACCATCAGCATTGGCGTGGCGCTGTATCCGCAACACGCCGGCACCTTTACCGCGCTGTACAAGGCAGCCGACGAGATGCTCTATCGGGTCAAGACTCGCGGCCGCTCAGGCTCGGCGGTATGCGGCGAAGACGGCGAGCTGAGCAACAGCGCGCGCCTGCACCTGGATGTGCTCAGCGTGCCCAGCGGCCTGCTCTGACTCAGCTGTTGCGATAGCGCCGTGGCACCCGTGCAGTAACCTTGCTAAGCAGCTCGTAACCAATGGTGCCGGCGGCCTGAGCCACTTCATCCACCGGTAATTGTGCGCCCCACAGTTCGACTGCATCACCCACGGCGGCATCGGGCAGATCCGTCAGGTCGACAGTCAACATATCCATCGACACCCGCCCAACCAGCACCACTCGCTGACCACGGACGATAACCGGCGTGCCTGCCGGCGCATGGCGCGGGTAACCATCGGCATAACCACAACTCACCGTGCCGATACGCGACGGCCGCTCGGCGCGCCAGGTGCCACCATAGCCAACCGTTTCCCCCACCGCCACCTCGCGACAGGCAATCAGCTGCGCGGTCAGGCTCATGGCTGGGCGCAGGCCCAGCTCAGCGACGCCCAGATCAGCAATAGGCGTGGCGCCGTAGAGCATGATGCCGGGACGCAGCCAATCCATATGCGCCGCCGGAATGGTCAGAATCGCCGCCGAGTTGGCCAGCGAGCGCTGGGCGAAATCCAGATCCAGCAGATCGAGAAACTGCTCCAGCTGCAGCTCGGTGGTCTCGCTGCCGCGCTCATCGGCGCAGGCAAAATGGCTCAGCAGATTTAGCTCGGCTACCTGCGCCGCACCTTGCAAACGGCCGTGCCATTCACGCACTGCTGCGGCGCTAAACCCAAGGCGATGCATGCCGCTGTCCAGCTTCAGCCAGACATTCACCGGCCGCGCCAGGCTGGCGGCGAGCAACTGCTGCGCCTGCTGCTCGCTGTGCAGCACCACATCCAGACCCAGCTGCGCGGCAAACGAGTACTCGTCCGCCTCGAAGCAGCCCTCGAGCAATAGAATCCGCGCCTCACCATGCAGCGCGCGCACCTCGGCGGCCTCCTCCAGGCTGGCCACGGCAAAGCCGTCGGCCACATCGTGCAACGCCGTCACCACCTCACGCACGCCATGCCCATAGGCATTCGCCTTGACCACCGCAAACGCCTGCCGCCCAGGCGCACAGCGCTTGGCCACCGCGTAGTTATGGGCAATGGCTGACAGATCGATGGTGGCAACAAGAGGACGCATGACAGGGCTCCACGGCAGGCTAAAGCCGAGCATCTTAACCCTCAGCTCTTGGGCTGCAAGCGCCAGGTAGCCCAGCACAAGCCATACACCTGCGATGGCGCTGCGAGCGACGCAAATTTAATCGCAGCGAGGCAAAAGCTACTGACATTAAGCTGTCAGTAGCACTCACCTAGAGTGGGTTCCACAGGCTAAAGCGCGCCGTCAGATACTGCCGTTGCCTGTCGCACCCCAACCTTCAAGGAGAGAGAACATGAATGCGATCAACTGGTTCGAGCTATTTGTCAGCAACTTCGAGCGTGCCCGTGGCTTCTATGAACGCGCCCTGGCCACACCGCTGGAGGTCATGGAGGGCATGGGCGGACGTATGGCAATGTTCCCCCACGCACTGGAAAGCGGTGTCGGCGGCTGCCTGAGCGAGTCTGCCGAGCAACAGAGTGGCATTGGCGGCACCCGCGTCTACCTCAATGTCGAGGGCCAACTGGATGCCGTGGTAAACCGGGTGCCCTCGGCAGGCGGTGTGATTATCCACAGCAAGATGTCCATCGCGCCGCATGGCTTTATCGCTGTGATAAAAGACAGCGAAGGTAATGAAGTGGGCCTGCACAGCATGTCCTAAACCCAGCATTCCGGGCGTGTATCAGCGCGCCCGGTAATCCAGAGCGAGAACAGCTGAGACAACATGAGACGCGCCGACCGTCTATTTCAAATCGTGCAGTTCCTGCGCAGTCGTCGCCTGACCACCGCCCAGTGGCTGGCCGAGCGCCTGCAAGTCTCGGTGCGCACTATTTATCGCGATATCCAGGACCTCTCCCTTTCCGGAGTGCCCCTGGAAGGTGAAGCCGGCGTCGGCTACGTGCTGCGCCAACCGATGGATTTGCCGCCCTTAATGTTCGAGCGCGAGGAGATTGAGGCGTTGCTGGTGGGCGCGCGCATGGTCAAGGCCTGGGCGGACCCACAACTGCAACGGGCCGCCGAATCGGCACTGGCGAAGATCCACAGCGTGCTGCCCAACGAGCTGCGCGATGAGCTCAATCGCAACCAGCTGTTTGCCCCTGAAACCAATCCGTACCCCGTGCACTGGCTCGGCCAGCTGCGCCAGGCCATACGCCAGCGCCACAAACTGCTGATCAGCTACCGCGATGAGCGCGGAGACACCAGTCAACGCTGCGTCTGGCCGCTAGGGCTGTTCTTCTGGGGGCAAACCTGGACCCTGTGCAGCTGGTGTGAGCTGCGCAACGACTTTCGCAACTTCCGCATCGACCGCGTCGAACAGCTGCAGGACCGCGCGGAGACCTTTGCAGCGGTGGAGGGCCAACGCCTGGAGGACTACCTCAAACCCTATCTAGGCGAGCACGCCACCGCACCGCTGTACAAAAGCTAACGCCTGATGAGCGCGGCTTAGAGCAAGCCGGATTACTCGTCGTCGAACTGATAGCTACCCGGCGCGAGGTTTTCGAAACGCGAGAACTTGCCGAGAAACGCCAGCCGCGCCGTACCCAATGGACCATTACGCTGCTTGCCGATAATGATTTCGGCCACGCCCTTGTACTCGGTTTCAGGGTGATACACCTCGTCGCGGTAAACGAACATGATGATGTCGGCGTCCTGCTCGATCGCCCCGGATTCACGCAAGTCGGAGTTGATCGGGCGTTTGTTCGGGCGCTGTTCAAGGCCACGGTTAAGCTGCGACAGGGCGATCACTGGGCAGTTGAATTCCTTGGCCAGAGCCTTCAGCGAGCGGGAGATTTCGGAAATCTCGTTGACTCGGCTGTCGCCGCTGGAGCCGGGAATCTGCATCAGCTGCAGGTAGTCGACCATGATCAGGCCGATCTCGCCGTGCTCACGAGCCAGACGGCGAGTACGTGCGCGCATCTCCGAGGGAGAGATACCGGCGGTGTCGTCGATAAACAGCTTGCGGTCGTTGAGCAGGTTGACCGCCGAGGTCAGGCGCGGCCAATCATCGTCGTCCAGGCGACCGGCACGCACCTTGGTCTGGTCGATGCGCCCAAGGGACGCCAGCATACGCATGACGATGGAGTCGGACGGCATCTCCAGGGAGTAGACCATCACCACCTTGTCGCTGCGCATCAGCGCGTTTTCTACCAGGTTCATGGCGAAGGTGGTCTTACCCATCGACGGTCGACCGGCGACGATGATCAGGTCAGCCGGCTGCAAGCCGCTGGTCAGGTTGTCCAGATCGGTAAAGCCAGTGGACAGGCCGGTGATCGCGTCGCCGGCATTGAACAGGGTGTCGATGCGGTCGATGGCCTTGACCAGAATATCGTTGATCCCCACAGGGCCACCGGTCTTCGGCCGCGCTTCGGCGATCTGAAAGATCAGGCGCTCGGCCTCGTCGAGAATCTCGGCGCCGGTACGACCTTGCGGCATATAGGCGCTGTCGGCGATTTCTCCGCTGATGCCGATCAACTGGCGCAGCGTGGCACGCTCACGAATGATCTGCGCATAGGCCTTGATGTTGGCCACCGAGGGCGTGTTCTTTGCCAGCTCACCGAGATAGGCCAGGCCGCCGACTTGCGACAGCTGCCCTTCCTGGTCCAGCTGCTCGGATACGGTCACCACGTCGAAGGGGTGGTTACGCTCGGCCAGCTTGAAGATCGCGCGGAAGATCAGGCGATGGTCATGCCGATAAAAGTCGCCATCGGACACCGCATCGAGCACCCGCTCCCAGGCATTGTTGTCGAGCATCAGGCCGCCAAGTACGGCCTGCTCCGCCTCGATCGAGTGCGGCGGCACCTTCAGGGCGGAGGTTTGCAGGTCGTACTGTTCGGGCAGGCTGATGTCGTTCATAAGGCTCTAGGCAAAATTCGGTGTTCACAAAACAAAAGGCACGACACCGCTTGCGCAATGTCGTGCCTGATTGTTAGCGGCCCGGCACCTGAGTGCAAGTCCACTTAGTCGCGAGCCTATTAGGCTGCTACTACGACAACCTTAACGGTTGCTTCAACGTCGCTGTGCAGGTGCACGGCTACGTCGTATTCGCCGAGTTGACGAATGGTGCCGTTCGGCAGACGCACTTCAGCTTTAGCCACTTCAACGCCGGAGGCGGTCAGGGCTTCAGCGATGTCGTGAGTACCGATGGAGCCGAACAGTTTGCCTTCATCGCCCGCGGTAGCGGTGATGGTGACTTCCAGTTCAGCCAACTGAGCAGCGCGGGATTCAGCGTACGCTTTCTTCTCGGCAGCCAGTTTTTCCAGCTCGGCGCGACGCGCTTCAAACGCAGCAACGTTTGCAGGAGTAGCGGCGGTGGCTTTGCCTTGCGGCAGCAGGAAGTTACGACCGTAACCGGACTTAACATTCACTTTATCGCCCAGGTTGCCCAGGTTGGCGATTTTTTCCAGCAGGATCAGTTCCATTTGGTAATAACCTCTTAACTTTTAACCTTCACCGTTCGCGGGGCCCGAGCCTTGTTTGCGCTCAAAGCGACCACGAAAATCAAGCAGACTGTCGACAATGGCCAAAACCACCAGTAACGGATAAGTCAGCTGCATAAACAGCAACAGCGTGATGTACAACCCGACCAGCCAGAACTTACCTAGCCGACCTTGCGCCACCATCCCATGCAACAGGGCGATGCCCGCAAACGCTAACGGCACACTGCACAACGGAGTCAGCATGGCCATTTGCGGACCCAGATTGGGCCCCAACAGCATGCCTACCAGCAGCAACATCGCCAGCGGGGTCGGAAGGCGTAGCGCGCGAAACTCGCGGCCAAAACCACCCGGGTTATACAACTGCGCCTGCCAGAAGCGCCCAAGCATCAGGCTCAACAGGCTGACTATCTGCAACAACGCCGCGATCAATCCGGTCAGTACCGGTGCAACCAGGCTATCCAGACGCGCTCGCTCATCCACCGACATCTGTTGGTGAACCCCATCAAGCATTTGCGGCATAAGCTTTTGCAGCTCAAGCGCCATTGCCTCGATGGGTTCGCGGAACACCGCACCCAAGACCAGCCCATACACCAGGCCCAATGCCACGCTGCACAGCAGCACACGATTCCAGGACAGGTTGGCGCGTAACAACAACGCCAATCCCAGCGCACCGAGCAACACCAACAGGGTGCGCGGCTCACCGAAATACCACCAGCCAATGGCCGGTAGCAGGGCCCAGGCGAGGATGCCAAAGGCATCACTCCAACCGCGCCGCAGAAGCACCAGGCTTCCAGCGGCAGCACTTAACCAGAACAACAGCGGCAACGCCGCAGAAACCACCACTACGAGAGTGGCCTGCATACGGCCGCGCATAATGAATTCAGCTATGGCGCGCATGCGATCTATCCCTTACTTCTTGTCGAACATCCGGTCTCAGCGGCCGTGGCTGTCGGTGTAAGGCAGCAGGGCCAGGAAGCGGGCGCGCTTGATAGCGGTAGCCAGCTGACGCTGATAACGAGCCTTAGTACCGGTGATACGGCTAGGAACGATCTTGCCGGTTTCCGAGATGTAAGCTTTCAGCGTGTTGAGATCTTTGAAATCGATCTCTTTCACTTCTTCTGCAGTAAAACGGCAGAATTTACGACGACGGAAGAAACGTGCCATGAGAGTGGCTCCTCAATAGATCCGTGGATTACTCGTCAGCGTTGTCGCTGTCGTTGTTGTCGCTGTCATCGCCATCAACAGAATCGGCGTTATCAGGACGGTCACGACGCTCACGGCGCTCACTGCGGTTTTCTTCGGCCTTGAGCATCTCGGACTGGTCAGTAACGGCCTCGTCGCGACGGATGACCAGGTTACGGATCACGGCATCGTTGTAACGGAAGTTGTCTTCCAGCTCAGCCAGGGCTTTACCGGTGCACTCAACGTTAAGCATCACGTAGTGAGCTTTGTGGACGTTGTTGATGGCGTAAGCCAGCTGACGACGGCCCCAATCTTCCAGGCGGTGAATCTTGCCGCCGTCTTCTTCGATCAGCTTGGTGTAACGCTCAACCATGCCGCCGACTTGCTCGCTCTGGTCCGGGTGAACCAGAAAGATGATTTCGTAATGACGCATAAATGCTCCTTACGGGTTGTAGCCTGCCGCCAAATGCGGTCAGGCAAGGAGTGAATTTCACTTGTTTGTCTTGCTGAAACAGAAAGGCGCAAAAGCGCCTGCCGTCGCGGCAAGGGGCGACATTCTAGTGAAGCCCCCCGCCACACGCAAGGTGAACTGGTGATTATTTGAACAACTCAATGCGATTGCACGAGCAGGAAGACGCTACTTACGACTCAATAGCTGCGGGTTACTTCTTGCTGCCAGCCTTGCGCTGACGCAACGCCTCAAACAGGCACACCCCAGTGGCCACCGATACGTTGAGGCTGCTGACGCTGCCCGCCATCGGTAGTTTGACCAGGTAATCACAGTGCTCGCGAGTCAGCCGGCGCATGCCTTTGCCTTCAGCGCCCATGATCAGCACGGTTGGCCCGGTCAGATCATGCTCGTACAACTCCATCTCAGCCTCGCCAGCAGTACCAACAACCCACAGGCCGCGCTGCTGGAGTTTCTCCAAGCTGCGCGCCAGGTTGGTCACCGCCACCTGCGGAATCACTTCAGCCGCACCGCAGGCGACTTTACGCACGGTAGCGTTAAGCGTTGCGGATTTGTCCTTCGGCACAATTACGGCCAGCGCACCGGCCGCATCGGCGGTACGCAGACAGGCACCGAGGTTGTGTGGGTCGGTCACGCCGTCGAGCACCAGCAACAAAGGGGCGCCCTCGGTACGGTCAAGCAGCTCGTCGAGCATCGCCTCGCCCCAGACCTGGCTGGGGCTGACATCGGCGACTACGCCCTGATGCACACCACCCTCGACCCAGGCATCCATCTCGCGGCGCTCGCACTGGCCAACCGCGACCCGCGCATCCGCAGCTAGCGCCAGAAGCACCTGAACCCGCGGATCATTACGCCCTTCGGCCAGCCAGATCTGCTTGACCCGTTTCGGATGATGACGCAGCAACGCCTCTACAGCATGCACGCCATAGATTTTTTCCAGCTGACTCATGACTTCGCCTTACGCTTGCGTGCACCACCAGAAGCCGGCGCACCACCTGCAGGCGCACCCTTGCGATGCGCGCCCGGCTTGCCCGCTTTGCTGGCCGGCTTGGCCGACTCACCCTTGGCCGCGCCTTTACCGGCCTTGCTCTTCGAATCACTGAGCAGCGATTTTTTCAGCGCACGGCTCTTTTCTACGTCGGTATTACCTGGCGCGGTACGCTCACCGCGACGCCCGGTTTTACCCGCAGCCGATTCAAAACCACCACGGCGCTGACCGGCCGGCACTGCCGTTTTGCCTTCAGCCAGCTCGAAATCGATCTTGCGCTCGTCCAGATCAACGCGCATGACCTTGACCTCGACGCTATCGCCCAGGCGGAAACTGCGGCCACTGCGCTCGCCCGCCAAACGGTGATGCACGGGGTCAAAGTGGTAGTAATCGCCCGGCAAGGCGGTGACGTGCACCAGGCCCTCGACGTAGATGTCCTTCAGCTCGACGAACAGACCAAAGCCCGTCACAGCCGTGATCACACCCGGGAAGGTTTCACCGACGCGATCCTTCATAAACTCGCACTTGAGCCAGTTCACTACATCGCGAGTCGCCTCATCGGCGCGGCGCTCGGACATCGAGCACTGCTCGCCGAGCTGCTCGAGAATCGCATCGTCGTATGGGTAGATCCGCGCACGCGGCATGATCGCCGCACCGGCACGCTTGACGTGCGGGGTATCGAGCTTGGAACGGACCACGCTGCGAATCGCCCTATGGATCAACAGATCCGGGTAGCGACGAATTGGCGAGGTGAAGTGCGCATAGGCCTCGTAATTCAGACCGAAGTGACCCTGGTTGTCAGCGCTGTACACCGCCTGGCTGAGCGAGCGCAGCATCACGGTCTGGATCAGGTGGTAATCCGGACGTTCACGAATGCTTTCCAGCAGCAGCTGGTAGTCCTTGGGCGACGGACCGTCCTTGGACTTGCCACGGTGCAGCGACAGGCCCAGCTCGGTGAGGAACGCTTTGAGTTTCTCTACGCGCTCCGGCGGCGGGCAATCATGCACGCGATACAGGGCCGGAATTTCATGCTTCTGCATAAAGGCGGCGGTGGCTACGTTGGCGGCCAGCATGCATTCTTCGATCAACTTGTGCGCATCATTGCGCTGGGTTGGGCGAATCTCGGCGATCTTGCGACCAGCACCGAAGATGATCCGAGTTTCCTGGGTTTCAAAATCGATGGCGCCGCGCTCATGGCGCGCAGCCAACAGCACCTGATACAGCGAATACAACTGCTTGAGGTGCGGCAGCACTTCTTTGTATTCACCACGCAGAGCTTTGCCTTCGCTACCCTTGGGCTGCTCAAGCATGGCACTAACTTTGTTGTAGGTCAGGCGCGCGTGGGAATGGATGACCGCTTCGTAAAACTGGTAATCGGTCATCTTGCCGGTCTTCGAGATACTGATCTCGCAGACCATGGCCAGGCGATCGACATGCGGGTTCAGCGAGCACAGGCCGTTGGACAGCTCTTCCGGCAGCATCGGGATAACCCGCTCGGGGAAGTACACCGAGTTGCCACGCACCTGAGCCTCGGCATCCAGCGCCGAATCGATCTTCACATAATGGGAAACGTCGGCGATGGCGACATAGAGCTTCCAGCCGCCGGAGAACAACCGCCAGTTGCTGCCGTTCTTTTCGCAGTACACAGCGTCATCAAAGTCGCGGGCATCTTCACCGTCGATGGTGACGAACGGCAGATGGCGCAGATCGATGCGCTTCTCTTTGTCCTTCTCTTCGACTTCCGGCTTGAGCTTGCGCGCTTCTTTCACTACAGCTTCGGGCCAGACGTGGGGAATGTCGTAGCTGCGCAGGGCAACGTCGATTTCCATGCCCGGCGCCATATAGTTGCCAACCACTTCAACCACATCACCCTGGGGCTGGAAGCGCGTCGTCGGCCAGTGGGTGATTTTCACCTCAACGAACTGACCCTGCTTGGCGCCGGCATTACGCCCTGGCGTAACCAGAACCTCCTGCTGAATCTTCGGGTTGTCGGCGACTACAAAGCCGACACCGCTTTCTTCGTAATAACGACCAACGATGCTTTCGTGGGCGCGGGAGATGACCTCAACCACGGCACCTTCACGACGACCACGACGGTCAAGGCCGGAAACCCGCGCCAACGCACGGTCACCATCGAACACCAGGCGCATTTGCGCAGGGCTCAGGAACAGGTCATCGCTGCCGTCATCCGGCACCAGAAAGCCAAAGCCATCGCGATGACCGCTGACACGACCCAGAATCAGGTCAAGCTTGTCGACCGGGGCATAGGTGCCGCGACGGGTATAGATCAGTTGACCATCGCGCTCCATAGCGCGTAAACGACGACGCAGCGCTTCGAGCTGCTCTTCAGTGGCCATGCCAAATTCATCAGCCAGCTCTTCACGGCTCGCCGGGGAGCCACGGTCAGACAAGTGCTGCAGGATCAGCTCGCGACTTGGAATGGGGTTTTCGTATTTTTCCGCTTCACGAGCGGCCTCGGGATCGAGGGATTGCCAATCGGCCATTAGAGGTAATTCACCTTATCTACACAAATTCGGTTTGCCATGTGCCTATTGAAGCGCGAAACCACTGTCCAGGTCAGCCCGGCACACAGAATAAAATTTTTTAACAACAGGGGTTTACAAGTAAAAACTCGGTCCGTATTATGCGCGCCACAACGACGGGAAACGAAGTTAACCGAGTTGTAGTTGATAGCAAATAAGCAAGTTTTGCAATCAATGCCCAGGTGGTGAAATTGGTAGACACGCCAGCTTCAGGTGCTGGTGACCTTACGGTCGTGGAAGTTCGAGTCTTCTCCTGGGCACCAATTCAAAAAACCGAGCCACTGGCTCGGTTTTTTATTGCCTGCGATTTAACCCATCACAGCGCAATCAATTCGGCGGGCACTTACGCATGCCCACCCTGATCCAGCTTAAACGCGAAACTGCCCCAGACTGGCCTTGAGTTTCTTCGCCAAACCATCCAGCACCCGACCGCTATTCGCCGTCGCCGCCACAGCCTCCGCCGCCCGCTGCGCCTCGCGATGAATCACCTCGACACGCCCACGCACAGCATCCGCGCCCTCCGCCTGGTGCGCGGCCGCCTCGGTCGCGGCGTTGATTGCACCATGCACCTCTTCCACCGCCTCACGCACCGACTGCTGCACCCGCGCACTTTCGCGCAATGCCGCCAAGCCCTGATCCGCCTGCTTGCCCGCCTGACCAATAGCCTCAACCGCTTCGCGCGCGCCCTGCTGCAGCGCGCCGATATGGGTCTGGATATCGCCGGTGGACTGCTGCGTCTTGCTCGCCAGCGCGCGCACCTCATCCGCCACCACAGCAAAACCGCGACCGCTTTCACCCGCTCGCGCCGCTTCAATCGCCGCATTCAGAGCGAGCAGGTTGGTCTGTTCGGCGATAGAGCGAATCACCGTCAGCACTACCTCAATCTGCTCACTCTGCTTGGCCAGCCGCTCGATGACTGCCGAGCCGGTTTCCACACGCCGCACCAACTCCTCAATCGAGCCACCCACACGCAGCGCAATCGCGGCATTGTCATCCGCGGCCTGACGAATCGCCCCGACGCGCTGTAACGCCTCGCGCATGGCGTGACTTTCCGCCTGCGCCTCACCCGCCATTTCCGCCAGCGCCTGCAGACTGCCCGCCACCTCATCGCGCTGACGCTCGGCAGCCGACTCGGCCGCCGCACTGCGCGAGGCCAGATTGCCGATTTCCTGCCCGGTGAGCGATGCCACCTCACCCGCCTCGCGCACAATCGGCTGCAACTTGGCGACGAAGCGATTGACCGCCGCCGCCATATCGCCAATTTCATCACGACTATTGAGCTCGACCCGGCGAGTCAAATCCCCCTCGCCCGCAGCCCAGTCATTCAGTACCGCAATCAATGTATGCAGCTTGCTGACCACTCGCCGCCCCAGCACCAGCGCCAACACCAGCAGAATCACCACCGCAACCACCACCAGGCCCATGCTGATATTCCAGCGCAAACCGGCTGCAGCTTGCTGCACCACCTCGCGACTGCTCTGCTCCATGCCGCCGGCTGCCTCACGCGCCACGCTCAACCGCGCCGCCAGGGCGTCCGCACTGCTGGTGGCGGCACCACTCAAACTGTCGGAAACCAACTGCCCACTGCTGTCGATCAGGCTGACGAAACGCTGATCCAGCTTCGCCAATTCCTCATCCACTGACGCCGTGGAAACCCCCAAAAGAACCTTGCCGATATCCGAACCCATCGGGCTGATCGTCGCCTCGGCGATATACACACCCGGATCACTGGCAGCGGCCTGCAACACCTTATCCAGCGCGCCATCGCCCTCGCCTTTGGCCATCAGCGCACGCACGCGAGAGTCCTGCCGATTGAGGTGCCGCGTCAGCCGCGCGCCTTGTGCATCGAGGTACACCGCAAACAACACCGCAGGATTGCGATGCGCGCCACGCGCCAACTCAGTCAGCGCCGGTACATCGGCATCCCAGATTGCCTTGGGCGCAACAGCCGATAACAGCTGCGCCAACTCATCAGCGGAACGCTTAAGGTTGCTGTCCAGCACGCCGCGAATCTGCGCCTGCTCCTCAGCCAGCCGCGCGGAAAGGCCTTTGGCCAACTGCGCCTGAGTGCTGGCAGACAGACTGTCCAGCCCGCCGCGCACTTCATCGCCGGCCTTGGCCAGCTCATCCACCAGACGCGCCGTATCAGCCTGCATGCCCTTGGCCAGATCGGCCTCAAGCGTTGCCACCGTGGTACGGGTCAACGCCACCGCCACGACAACCTGAACCAGCAAGGCCACACCCAGCGCCAGAAACACCGGCAACAACAAACGACTGCGCAGCACAGAAATAATGGCAAACACGGCAGACACTCCTAACAGCGGTAATGCCTATAACGGCGGGGAAGCTGATTTATAAAGGCTAGCTCGGATATTTTTACGCGGACCAGAAACGACAAAGGGCCGCCAATTGGCGACCCTTTGTGCACTGCCTGTGACTATCAGGCAAACGGATGACGCAACACAATAGTCTCGTTGCGGTCCGGGCCGGTGGAGACGATATCAATCGGCGCACCAACCAACTCTTCCACACGCTTGATGTAAGTACGCGCAGCCGCTGGCAGCTCTTCCAGAGTCTTGGCACCCAGGGTCGATTCGCTCCAGCCTGGCAACTCCTCGTAAACCGGCTGCAGACCCAGGTAGCTGTCGGCATCAGTCGGCGCATCAACCAGCACGTCGCCATTCTGGTCTTTGTAGCCAACACAGATGCGGATGGTTTCCAGACCGTCGAGCACGTCCAGCTTGGTCAGGCACAGACCGGAGATGCTGTTGATCTCGATGGCGCGACGCAGGATCACGGCATCAAACCAACCGCAACGACGCGCACGACCTGTGGTAGAGCCGAATTCGTGACCACGCTTGGCGAGGAACGCGCCGGTTTCGTCGAACAGCTCAGTCGGGAACGGACCGGAGCCAACACGGGTGGTATAGGCCTTGGTGATACCGAGGATGTAATCCAGGTACATCGGACCAAAACCGGAACCGGTGGCGATGCCGCCCGCGGTGGTGTTGGAGCTGGTGACGTAGGGGTAGGTGCCGTGGTCGATATCCAGCAGCGAACCCTGGGCGCCTTCGAACATGATGTCCTTGCCCTCACGACGCATGTCGTGCAGCACAGCGGTCACGTCGGTCATCATCGGCTTGAGCAGCTCGGCGTATTCCATGCACTCGTCGAGCGTCTTCTGGAAGTCGATGGCCGGCTCTTTGTAGTAATTGACCAGTACGAAGTTGTGATAATCCAGCAGCTCACCGAGCTTGGCAGCGAAACGCTCACGGTGGAACAGATCACCAATGCGCAGACCGCGGCGCGCCACCTTATCTTCGTAAGCCGGACCAATACCACGACCGGTGGTGCCAATTTTGGCATCACCACGAGCTTTCTCACGGGCCTGATCAAGGGCCACGTGGTACGGCAGGATCAGCGGGCAGGACGGACTGATACGCAGACGCTCACGCACCGGCACACCCTTCTCTTCCAGCTTGATGATTTCACGCATCAACGCGTCAGGGGCAACCACCACGCCGTTGCCGATCAGGCACTGCACGTTTTCGCGCAGGATGCCGGAGGGGATCAGGTGCAGAACGGTTTTTTCGCCGTCGATCACCAAGGTATGGCCAGCATTGTGACCGCCCTGGTAACGCACAACAGCTGCAGCCTGTTCGGTCAGCAGGTCGACGATCTTGCCCTTGCCTTCATCGCCCCACTGGGTGCCCAGGACTACGACATTCTTACCCATAACACTAACCCTCTTCGCAAACTTGATGCCGGCCATAGCCGACGGAAACTTTTCGCACGACCGCTTAGGCTGTCAGTGCAGCCAACTGCCAGCGGCCATCACGCAACAGCAGCTGACGATCACAGCCTGCAGCCTCGGCGTCAGCCGCGACCTGGCCAGGCAATGCCTGAACCACGCGCTGACCGTCCTGGCGCAAGCGCACAATCGCCTGCCACAAAAACACATCATGGTTATCCGGCGCCCAGATACCGGCAGGCTCTTCACCCAACTGCATCTGCCCCAGGCTTACCAGGGTTTTCAGGTCGGTGGAAAAACCTGTCGCCGGACGGGCGCGACCGAAGTCGGCGCCGATGTCGTCATAACGACCGCCCTGGGCGATGGCATACCCCACACCCGGAACGAAGGCCGCGAACACCACACCGGTGTGGTAGTGATAGCCGCGCAGCTCGCCCAGATCGAAGTACAGCGGCAATTCCGGGTAGCGCAAGCTCAGCGCATCGGCAATCGCCATCAGGTCATCCAGCGCGGCATGCACATCGTCCGGCGCATCGACCAGGCAAGCCTGAGCCAGGTCCAATACTTCACGACCACCACATAGCTCGCTGAGCGCGCGCAACATCTTGCGCAGGTCATCCGGCAGGCTTTCGGTCAGCTCGACCACCTCATCCATCGCCTTGCGCTGCAGCGCGTCAAACAGCTGCTGCTCGACCTCGCCAGACAGCTCGGCGGCGCGCGCCAGGCCGCGATAGATGCCGACATGACCAAGGTCCATGTGGACATCCGGCACCGCCGCCAGCTCAAGGGTGTTGACCAGCAGGCTGATCACTTCCACATCGCTGGCCGGGCTGGCGTCGCCATACAGCTCGGCACCCAATTGAATCGGGCTGCGCGAAGTGGTCAGCGCACGCGGCTGGGCATGCACCACGCTGCCGGCGTAGCACAGACGGCTCGGCCCCTCGCGGCGCAGGGTATGCGCATCGATGCGCGCCACCTGCGGCGTGATGTCAGCACGAAAGCCCATCTGCCGGCCGGACAGCGGGTCGGTCACTTTGAAGGTGCGCAGATCCAGGTCCTGGCCAGCGCCAGTCAGCAGCGATTCCAGGTACTCGATATGCGGGGTGACCACAAATTCATAGCCCCAGCGCTGGAACAGATCCAGCACCTGGCGGCGCGCCACTTCAATACGCCCTGCGTACGGTGGCAGTACTTCTTCGATGCCATCTGGCAGCAGCCAGCGGTCTACCGTTGCCATTTCGCCATTCCCCTCTTGAACCGGGCGGCACAAGCCTTCAGTGAAGCCAATAAAGGACGGTTGTTCCCAGCAACATGCTGGCCAACCCCAGCAGACGCAGCTGCCTGTCAGACAACTGCGTCAGTTGTAAAAGCGTGTCACGCCAATGGCGCGGACATAGGAAGGGCAGGATGCCTTCCAGCACCAGCACGAGACACAACGCGATGCCTAATTCCTGCCACATGCTTCCCACAGACGCAAAAAAGCCGGGATTTTCCCGGCTGCCGCATGATACCACGTTTTCCACAAGGATCACCCCGGCGGCTGCCCGCCGGGGTGATGACTTAAGGCTTGGACTTCTCCAGATAGCGGAAGAAGTCGCTCTTCGGATCCAGCACCAGCACGTCACGCTTATCGGCGAAGCTCTCGCGATAAGCCCTCAGGCTGCGATAGAACGAATAGAACTCCTGATCCATGCCGTAGGCCTTGGAATAGATCGCCGCAGCCTGGGCATCACCCTCACCGCGCAGCTCTTCAGCCTGACGGTAGGCATCGGCCAGCAACACACGACGCTGACGGTCGGCGTCGGCACGAATACCTTCGGCCAGCTCCTTACCCTTGGCACGGTGCTCACGAGCCTCACGCTCACGCTCGGAGCTCATGCGATCAAACACGCTGCGGTTAACTTCCTTCGGCAGGTCGATGGCCTTGACGCGCACGTCTACCACTTCGATACCCAGCTCACGCTGTGCGGCACGGTTAAGCGATGCGGTTACATCAGCCATCAGCGCATCACGCTCACCGGACACCGACTCATGCAGGGTGCGCTTACCGAACTGGTCACGCAGCGACGCTTCCAGACGACGCGCCAGGCGCTCGTCAGCAATCTGCTTCATACCGGAAGTTGCGGTGTAGTAACGCTCGGCATCCAGCACCCGCCATTTGGCGAAGGCGTCAACCATCAACGCTTTCTTTTCCAGAGTGAGGAAACGCGAGCTGGTTGAGTCCAGCGTCAGCAGGCGAGCATCAAACTTGCGCACCTGATTGACGTACGGAATCTTCACATGCAGGCCCGGCTGTACGTCCGGCTGGACGATACGACCGAACTGCAACAGCACCGCACGCTCAGTCTGCGCCACGATGTAGAAGCTGTTCCAGGCGACCAGCGCCAGCACCACGCCAACAATAAGGGCGATCAGCGATTTATTGCTCATCAACGGCTCTCCCTTGTACGCAGCTCAACCTGACGCGGATCAATAGTTAGCCGCGAACCAGTATCCGCGCTACTCGCAGCACCGGATATCGAGCTAGGCGCAGACGAACTACGACCATCGATCATTTTGTCCAGCGGCAGGTAAAGCAGGTTGTTCTGCCCCTTATCGCCGGTCACCAGCACCTTGCTGGTATTGGTCATCAGCTCTTGCATGGTGTCCAGATACAGACGCTCGCGAGTCACCTCAGGCGCCTTGCGGTATTCGGTCACCAATGCAGTAAAGCGATCCGCCTCACCCTGTGCGCGGGAAACCACTTCATCACGGTAACCGTTGGCATCCTCAATCAGGCGCTGCGCCTGACCACGAGCTTCCGGCACCACGCCATTGGCGTAGGTTTCCGCCTGATTCTTCTCACGCTGCTCGTCTTCACGGGCACGGATCACGTCATCGAAGGCTTCCTGCACTTCGCGCGGTGCAGCTGCGCTCTGCAGGTTGACCTGGGTCACGGCGATACCGGTGCGGTAGTTATCAAGGAAGCGCTGCAAGCGGTCCTTGACCTCACTGGCCATCAGTTCGCGACCTTCGGTCAGCACCTGGTCCATCTCGGTGGAACCCACCACGTGACGCACGGCACTGTCAGTTGCATGCTGCAAGCTGACTTCCGGCTGATCGACGTTGAGCACGAAATCCTGCAAGTTGCTGATTTTGTACTGCACGGTCAGCGGCACTTCGATGATGTTCTCATCCTCGGTCAACATCTGCCCCTGCTTGCTATAAGCACGCTCGCGGGTGACGTTTTCCTGGAACTTGCGATCAATCGGCGGGAAATAGATATTCAGGCCCGGGCCGACCGTCTCGTAGTATTTGCCGAAGCGCAGCACCACGGCCTGCTCCTGCTCATCAACGACATAGATCGCGCTGTACAGCCAGACCGCAGCCAACAACCCCAGACCCACGAACAGCAGACCGAAGCCGCCGCTATTGCCCGAGCCCGTCTCGCTGCCTCGTTTCTTGCCGCCACCGAACAGCCCATTCAGGCTCTCCTGCAGCTTGCGGAAGGCCTCATCGATATCCGGCGGCCCCTTGCGATCACCGTTCTTACGGCCACCCCATGGGTCCTGATTATTCGAGTTGCCACCCGGCTCATTCCAAGCCATAGCGCTCTCCATCTGATAAAGCAAAGACGCGCCCACGGCGCGCCCGCCAATGCTACAGAATGCATGCAACCAGCGGCAAAGTCGCTGATGCAGGCTTTATTGCAAAGTGTGTTGCTCGATAAATTCCTGCGGCTTCAGCCCTTCACGGCTGACCAGCCGATTCAGCTCAATGCGCGGCAAACGCACGGCCAGAAGACTGCTACCGTCCTCGGCATGCGATTCGCTCTGTACTGCGCCCAAGGCGAAGAACTGCGCACGCAAACGCCCAAGGCGCTGCGGCAACTGCAATGTCGCGATAAACAGATCATCGCCCAACAACTCGGCAATGGCCTGACGCAGCAACGGCAAACCACGCCCGTCCCGCGCAGACAACCAGACCCGCTGCGGCTTGCCATCGGCATCGCGTTGAATCTGCGGCTCCACGCCCTCAAGCAGGTCGAGCTTGTTATACACCTCAAGCATCGGCAGCTCATGGGCACCGATCTCACTCAGCACCGCCAACACTTGCTCAATCTGCTGATCGCGCTCGGGCTCGTGGGAATCAATTACGTGCAACAACAGATCGGAGTTGCTCGACTCCTCAAGGGTCGCACGGAACGCCTCAACCAGCTTGTGCGGCAAATGCCGGATAAAGCCCACAGTATCAGCCAGCACGATCGGCCCCAGATCATCCAACTCAAGACGACGCAGAGTGGGGTCGAGGGTGGCGAACAGCTGATCGGCTGCGTATACGTCCGAGGTGGTCAGGGTATTGAACAGGGTCGACTTGCCGGCGTTGGTGTAGCCCACCAGCGATACCGAAGGAATGTCCGCACGCTGACGGCCGCGCCTAGCCTGCTCACGCTGGCTGCGCACCTTTTCCAGCTTCTGCTTGATCTGACGAATCCGCACGCGCAGCAGGCGGCGGTCGGTTTCCAACTGGGTTTCACCCGGGCCGCGCAGACCGATACCACCCTTCTGCCGCTCAAGGTGGGTCCAGCCGCGCACCAGACGCGTACTCATGTGGTCGAGCTGGGCCAGCTCAACCTGCAGTTTGCCTTCATGGGTACGCGCGCGCTGAGCAAAAATGTCGAGGATCAGACCGGTACGGTCCAATACCCGACACTCGAAAGCACGCTCAAGGTTACGTTCCTGACTGGGCGTGAGGACGTGATTGAAGATGACCAGATCAGCCTCAGCGGCCTTGACCTGATCACGCAGCTCTTCAACTTTGCCACTGCCGATCAGGTACTTGGCCGTCAGCCGATTGCTCGGAACACTGAGGAACGCGACAGTTTCAGCACCGGCCGAGATGGCCAGCTCCTGAAACTCTTGCGGGTCCTCGCGCGCCTCGGAATTTTGGCCGTCCAGATGTACCAGAATGGCCCGCTCTCCACCTTCATGGCGCTCGAAGAACAATGCAGCCTCCTAAATCAGGCGTTACCAGGCTCAGCTTCAGCTTGCTCGGTTTCGCTGGCGCTCGGCAGACGCACCGGACGGCTAGGCACTACAGTGGAAATGGCGTGTTTATAGACCATCTGGCTGACAGTGTTTTTCAGCAAAATCACGAACTGGTCGAAAGATTCGATCTGGCCTTGCAGCTTGATGCCGTTAACCAAATAAATAGAAACCGGGACGCGTTCCTTACGCAAGGTATTCAGGTAAGGGTCTTGTAGCGAATGCCCTTTTGACATGTGCCGCACTCCTTTAAGGATCAATTTTCAATAATTTTAGTAAACCAACGAACGGCTTAAAGCCGTCATACCCCCAAGGATAGACGGCCAACGGCAAGGTCTCAGGTCAATATGGAGACCGCTGCCAGGTATTTCAAGGCACGCGGCAGATTGTCGCAATCGACGCTATCGAGCCAGTGCACATCCTGCTGCCAACCACGTAACCAGGTGAACTGTCGCTTGGCCAGCTGGCGCGTGGCGATAACGCCGCGCCCCTGCATCTGTTCAGCGTCGAGGTTGCCGTCCAGATAATCCCAGACTTGGCGATAACCCACCGCCCGTATAGACGGTAGCCCAACGTGCAAGTCACTTCGCTGACGCAGGCGTTCGACCTCGGCAACCAGCCCCTGTTCCAACATCAAGCGAAATCGCAGGGCAATTCGCTCATGCAACAGCTGCCTTTGTGCCGGGGCAATGGCCAATTGCGCCACAGTATAGGGGAATTGCCGCGCTGCCGATGCGCCACCGGCAGTATTTTCTGTCGCCTGGCGCTGGCGATGAACGGTCATGCTGTGCCCGCTCAAGTGATAGACCTCAAGGGCACGAATCAAGCGCTGCGGGTCATTGGGGTGGATACGTGCCGCCGACTCTGGATCGACCGCGCGCAGCTCGGCATGCAGCACCTCCCAACCTTCGGCCTGGGCGCGCGCCTCCAACTCGGCGCGCAACGCTGCATCGGCACTGGGCATTTCGGCCAGACCTTCGAGCAATGCTTTGAAATACAACATGGTGCCGCCCACCAGCAGCGGAATACGTCCGCGCGCAGTGATCTCCGCCATAGCCGCCAGGGCATCAGCACGGAACTCGGCCGCCGAATAGCTCTCGGCCGGGTCGCGAATATCGACTAGCCGATGCGGGAACTCGGCCAGCGTGGCCTTATCCGGCTTGGCCGTGCCGATGTCCATATCACGGTAAATCAGCGCGGAATCGACGCTGATCAACTCGCACGGCAGCACTCGCGCCAGCTCGATGGCCAGATCGGTCTTGCCGGCCGCAGTCGGCCCCATGAGAAAAATCGCCGGAGGCAGGCGCTCGGACATGCTTATAACTCTCTAAATGGCGCGGCGGCTTAGCAGGCCGTTGAAAATGTAGGCGAGGCGGCCGAGGCAAGGCAAAAACAGGCGAAAAAGCGGAGTTTACTGCTGTAAATGAGCATTTTGAGCCTGTTTTTAACGCCGTATCGGCAACGCAGGTAGTTTTCAACGGCCGGCTAGCGGCCGCGCAGGAACAGCTTGTCCAGGTCATCCATACCCATCTGCGTCCAGGTCGGACGGCCATGGTTGCACTGACCGCTGCGCTCGGTGTGTTCCATATCGCGCAGCAAGGCGTTCATTTCCGGCAGGGTCAGACGCCGATTGGCGCGCACCGCACCGTGGCAGGCCATGGTGCCAAGCAGCTCATTGAGGTGCGCCTGAATGCGGTCGGTGGTGCCGTATTCGAGCAGATCACCGAGCACATCTTGCACCAGGCGAGTGGCCTCGGCCTGCTTGAGCAACGCGGGAATCTGGCGAATCGCCAGGGTTTCCGGGCCCAAACGCTGCAACTCGAAACCCAGCCGCTGGAACCACTCGGCATGCTCTTCGGCGCAGTCCGCTTCACGCTGACTGACGGCAATCGACTCCGGCACCAGCAGTGGCTGGCCGCGCAGGCCTTCACTGGCCATGGCAACTTTAAGCCGCTCATAGGTAATGCGCTCATGGGCGGCGTGCATATCCACCACCACCAGCCCCTGGACGTTCTCGGCAAGGATATAGATGCCCTTGAGCTGGGCGATGGCATAACCCAGGGGCGGAATATCGCCTTGCGCATCCGGCAGGCCTGCTGGAGCCGGCGCAGTGGCCATCGGCGAGAAAAACTCGCGATAGGCGCCCTGGGCTTCGGCGGCCGGCAAGGCCGCCTCGGGGCGAGCGCCCTGATAACCGGCGCCCGGCGAACGCCACACCGAGTTACTGGGCGCCGGTTGCAGCAAGCTGGCAGCTAGACCGATTTCACCCTGCGGCCCAAACTCGCCGGCAGCCTGACCGGTCGGCCGTAGCATCTCGTTGACAGTTGCCGGAGCCGCCAGCTGATCTTCCGGGCGCACCTCACCCAGCGCACGGTGCAGGGTGCCGTAGAGGAAGTCATGCACCATGCGCCCATCACGGAAGCGCACTTCGTGCTTGGTCGGGTGCACGTTGACATCGACCACCGAGGGGTCGATTTCCAGAAACAGCACAAAGGTCGGATGACGGCCGTTGAACAGTACATCGCGGTAGGCTTGGCGCACCGCGTGGGCAACCAGCTTGTCGCGCACCATGCGCCCGTTCACATAGAAATACTGCAGATCGGCCTGACTACGGGAGAAAGTCGGCAAGCCCACCCAGCCCCACAGGTGCAGGCCGTTGCGCTCGATATCAATGGGCAGCGCCTGCTCGAGAAACGCCGGACCGCAAACCGAAGCGACCCGCCGCGCGCGGCTCTGTTCATCCGGAGCCTCATGCAGACCGAGAACGGTCTTGCCGTTGTGGCGCAGATGGAAAGCCACGTCGAAACGCGCCAGCGCCAGGCGCTTGATCACTTCCTGCAGGTGATCGAATTCGGTCTTTTCGGTCTTGAGAAACTTGCGCCGCGCCGGGGTGTTGAAGAACAGGTCGCGCACTTCCACCGAGGTGCCAACCGGATGCGCCGCAGGTTGTACCCGCGGCTGCATATCGCGACCTTCGGTTTCCACCTGCCAGGCCTGTTCGGCATCTGCCGTACGCGAAGTCAGGGTCAGGCGCGCTACAGAGCTGATCGACGCCAGCGCCTCGCCGCGAAAGCCCAGGCTCATTACCTGTTCAAGGTCTTCCAGTTCGCGGATCTTGCTGGTGGCGTGCCGGGCCAACGCCAGGGGCAGATCGTCCGGGGAGATACCGCTGCCGTTATCGCGTACTTTGAGCAGCTTGACGCCGCCCTGCTCGACATCCACTTCGATACGCTTGGCGCCGGAGTCCAGGCTGTTTTCCAACAGCTCCTTGATTACCGAGGCTGGACGCTCAACCACCTCACCGGCAGCAATCTGGTTCGCCAGCCGCGGGCTGAGCAGCTGGATACGCGCAGCTTCACTCATGGCTGCGCAGCCAGAGCAGTCGCCGGGATCTGCAAACGTTGACCAACCTTGATCACATCGCTTTTCAGCGAATTGGCACTGCGCAGCACGACCAGGCTGACCTGGTAACGCTGGGCGATCAGCGCCAGGCTTTCGCCGGAACTGACCACATGTTCGCGCGGGCCGAGGGTAATCTTGCCGTTATCACGCAACCAGGCCACGTGAGTGCCAGGCGGTGGATTTTCATGGAAGAACTGCCGTACGCCCGTAACAATCGAGCGGGCCAAGGCCTGCTGGTGGCTGGCCGAAGCGAGCTTCTTGGCCTCATTGGGGTTGGAGATAAACCCGGTCTCCACCAGGATCGACGGAATATCCGGCGATTTCAGCACCATAAAGCCGGCCTGCTCTACCCGCCGCTTATGCAGCGGCGTCACCCGGCCCATATTGCCCAGCACCTTGTTGCCGACGTTCAGGCTGGATGACAGCGAGGCGGTCATCGACAGGTCGAGCAGCACCCCGGCGAGCATCTTGTCCTTGTCGTCCAGGCTGACATTACCGGCGCCGCCGATCAGGTCCGACTGGTTCTCCGCATCCGCCAGCCAGCGCGCAGTTTCCGAGGTGGCGCCGCGATCCGACAGGGCATACACCGAGGCACCGAATGCAGCGGCGCGCGGTGCGGCATCGGCATGGATGGAGACAAACAGGTCGGCGCCCTTCTTGCGGGCGATCTCGGTGCGCTTGCGCAGCGGAATAAAGTAGTCACCGGTGCGCACCAGCTCGGCGCGGAAACCCTTCTCGGCATTGATCTGCCGCTGCAATTCCTTGGAAATCGCCAGGGTCACATGCTTTTCATACTGGCCTTTGACCGGCGACAGCGCACCTGGGTCTTCACCGCCGTGCCCGGCGTCGATGGCAATCACGATATCGCGCTTGCCGTTGGGTATTGGCGTCAGCTTAGGCGGGGCCTGGGTTGGTGTCACAGGTACTTGCGGTGCGGTAGCCACAGTAGTAGGCAGGCTAGGTGCGGCGCCGCTTTCCTGATCAAACAGATCGACAACCAGGCGATGGCCATACTGCTGATTGGGGGCCAGGGTAAAGCTCTTAGGCGTGACCGCTGCCGACAGGTCAATCACCACGCGCAGGTCATTCGGGGTGCGCTGCGCCGAGCGTACGCCGGTGATTGGCGTGTTGCTCAGGGTCAGCTGATCGAAGTTGGTGGCCAGCTTGGCGCCGCTGACATCAATGACGATGCGATTGGGCGACGACAGCAGAAATACGCTGTGCTGCACCGGGCCGGACAGGTCAAACACCAGGCGGGTGTTATCCGGCGCACGCCACAGCCGCACACTGCGCACATCCGAAGCGGCCATTACATCGGCGGCCAGGGCTACCAATGCCACTCCAATTGCGATGAAACGCGCGCTTATGCGCATAACCAACCCCATAATAAATTCATGCCCCGACGGCCAAAGCGGCGCACCAGGCGGTGCCACGTGCGCCTTGCGCCTGCAAACGCAGCGCCCGGCCGGCCCCATGCGGGCTAATGGTAATGTCCAGGTCAGCCTTTGGCAAAACGCCTGCACCGCGCTGCGGCCACTCGACCAAGCACAGCGCATCGCCTTCGAAGTAATCACGAATGCCCAGGTACTCCAGCTCCTCAGCATCAACCAGACGATAGAGGTCAAAGTGAAAGGCGCGCAAAGAGCCAATCTCGTAGGGCTCCACCAGGGTAAAGGTCGGGCTTTTAACCGCGCCAACATGGCCCAGGCCACGAATAATGCCGCGCGACAGGGTGGTTTTGCCGGCGCCAAGGTCGCCATGCAGATAGATCACGCCAACACCGCCGGTCGCCTCGGCAATACGTGCGCCCAGCGCCAGCATCGCCTCTTCGTCGGTGGCCAACAGTTCTAATTCAGACACGCAGACTGCTCCTGCAACAATTCACGAATAACCACACACAAATCACTGGCCGCCAGGCCACGGCCTTGCTTCGCCAGCTGCTCGCCGGCGCAGGCATGCAGATAAACCGCCAGCTGGGCCGCCGCCAGCCCAGGCAGCCCCTGGGCCAGCAGCGCACCGATTAACCCGGCCAACACATCGCCCAAGCCGGCGCCGGCCATAACCGGGTGGCCGCGATCACACAGCCACAAGCCGCCATCCGGCGCGGCAATCAGGCTGCCCGCGCCTTTCAGCACGCACACCGCCTGGTAGCGCTGGGCCAAAGCGCGGGCCGCCGCCGGACGATCCGCCTGCACCTCGGCCGTGCTGAGCCCCAGCAAGCGCGCCGCCTCGCCGGGGTGCGGTGTAAGCACAGCATCCGCTGGAAACTGGACCTGCGCTTGCGCCAACAGGTTCAGCGCATCGGCATCCCACACCTGCACAGCACGACTGGCCGCAGCCGCCGATAACAGACTGCGCCCCCAGGCGCCCTGCCCCAATCCCGGGCCAACCACCCAGACGCTGGCATTGGCGCCCAGCGTCAGCAGCTGATTGGCCGAAGCCACGCCGACGGCCATCACCTCGGGCAAACGCGCCTGCGCTGCCGGCAGATGTTCACTGCGGGTCGCCAGACTGACCAACCCGGCACCGGCGCGCAGCGCGCTTTGCGCCGCCAACAGCCCGGCGCCGGCAAAGCCACGATCGCCGCCCACCACCAGCACATGGCCCAACTGGCCCTTGTGCACACTTCGCGAACGCGCCGGCAACTGCGGCAAACTGGCCGGCGCCAGGCGCTGCGCGCTAAAGGCCTGAGCCGCGACCAGGGCCGAGTCAGCCTGCAGATCATCAAACTGCAATTCACCCAGATAATCCGCCGACTGCCCGGTAAATAGGCCCAGCTTCAGACCGATCAGGGTGACCGTCAGTTGCGCACACACGGCGACGCCCAGCACTTGCCCCGTATCGGCACAGAGCCCGGACGGAATATCCACCGCCAGCACTGGCAGACCGCTGGCATTCAACAGACGAATGGCCTGGGCATAAGGCTCGCGCACCGCTCCCTGCAAACCCGTGCCAAGCAAAGCATCAAGCACCACGCCGTGCAGCTCGGTGCATTCGCTCCAGGGCTGCACCGCCACACCAGCGGCCAGCGCCTGATCACGAGCCAGGGCGGCATCGCCCTGCAGCTGCGCCGCATCACCGACCGCCAGCGCCTGCACCCGCCAGCCCGCACGCAGCGCCAGCGCCGCCACCAGGTAACCGTCACCGGCGTTGTTGCCGCGCCCGGCCAGTACCGTCAGCACGCCTGCATCCGGCCAACGACGGCGCAGGGCACGCCAGATGGCATGCGCGGCGCGACTCATCAGCTCGAAACCCGGCGTGCCGGCAGAGATCAATCGCGCATCCAGCTCGCGCACCTGGGCGGCGCTGTAGAGCGGCAGAGGAAGATTGTCAGGCGAATGCAGCATGCGTCGGCTCCGATGTCTGGCAGAATTATACGCACCTGCGCCCCGGTTACCCGCCCTCATATGAACACTGACACCCTTGACCTTGCCGTCCTCGCCCAGTCGATCAAAGACTGGGGCCGTGAGCTGGGCTTTCAGCAGGTCGGGATTGCCGATGTGCAACTGGGCGAGCACGAGGCGCACCTGCAGCGCTGGCTGGACGCCGGCTACCAGGGCGAGATGGACTATATGGCCGCCCACGGCAGCAAACGCTCGCACCCGGAGGAACTGGTACCCGGCACCCTGCGCGTGGTGTCGCTGCGCATGGACTACCTGCCCGGCGACACGCAGATGGCTCAGCGCCTCGCCCAGCCAGAGAAGGCCTACGTGTCGCGCTATGCCTTGGGCCGCGATTATCACAAGCTGATCCGCAAACGCCTGCAGCAGCTGGCCGAGCGCATCCAGCAGCAGATCGGCCCGTTCGGCTATCGCGCCTTTGTCGACAGCGCTCCAGTGCTGGAAAAGGCTATCGCCGAACAGGCCGGGCTCGGCTGGATCGGCAAGAACACCCTGGTACTCAACCGCAAGGCCGGCAGCTACTTCTTCCTCGGCGAGCTGTTTGTCGACCTGCCACTGCCGGTGGACCCGCCCCACGCCAGCGAGCATTGCGGGCGCTGCACCGCCTGTATGGATATTTGCCCGACCGCCGCCTTTGTCGGGCCCTATGTGCTGGACGCGCGGCGCTGCATCTCCTACCTGACCATCGAACTCAAAGGCTCGATTCCAGAAGAACTGCGGGCACCGATCGGCAACCGGGTGTTCGGCTGCGACGACTGCCAGATGGTCTGCCCGTGGAACCGTTTTGCCAAACCCAGCACGCAGAGCGACTTCCAACCGCGCCACAGCCTGGATAACGCTGAGCTGGCCGAACTGTTCTGCTGGAGCGAAGAGGAGTTCCTCAGCCGCACCGAGGGCTCGCCACTGCGCCGCGCCGGCTACGAACGCTGGCTGCGTAACCTGGCCGTCGGTCTGGGCAATGCGCCCTCCAGCATCCCGGTGCTGGAAGCGCTCAAGGCGCGCCGCGAGCACCCATCAGAACTGGTGCGCGAGCATGTCGAGTGGGCCCTGGCGCGTCACGGCCTGTAACGAATACAGCTGTGCTCGCAGGTCGTAGGATGGGTGATAACCCATCAATTGGCTGATGGGTTGTCATCCATCCTACGCATCTTTCTTTTACTGAACGCACAGAAAAAAGCCCGCTGTAGCGGGCTTTTACCTGCGTCAGACTTTAAGAAAGTGCTGACGGTAATGCTTCAGCTCGGCAATGGACTCACGGATATCGTCCAGCGCCTGGTGCGTGCCCTGCTTCTGGAACGACTCCTTGACCTGCGGCGCCCACAGGCCGGCGAGGATTTTCAGGGTGGAGACATCCAGATAGCGGTAGTGGAAGTAGGCTTCCAGGTTCTGCATGTACTTATAAAGAAAGCGCCGATCCTGGCCGATGCTGTTGCCGCAGATCGGCGACTTGCCCTTCGGCACCCACTGCTCCAAAAAGGCGATGGTCATGGCTTCTGCTTCCGCCGGGCCGATGGTGCTTTCCCGTACGCGCTGGGTCAGGCCACTCTGGCCATGGGTACGGGTATTCCACTCATCCATGCCGGCGAGCAGCTCATCACTCTGGTGCACGGCAATCACCGGGCCTTCCGCGAGGATATTCAGGTCGCTGTCGGTGACGATGGTAGCCATTTCAATGATGACGTCTGTTTCGGGCTCCAGACCGGTCATTTCCAGGTCGATCCAGATCAGATTCTGCGGGTTCTGCATGCGGGGCTCCTCGGCTAAGGCCGACAGTTTAACAGGCCGCCGAAAAACTACTGCGTTCGACCGACAGCATTGCGCTTAAGCCGCGCCGCGCATGCGCCACAACAATAGCCGCGACTTACGCCAGTCATGCAGTTCGATCTGCTGATTCGCCGGCTGCCCCGGCACCTCGAAGGTGTTGCTGATCAGTAGGCTACCGGCCGGCATCTGTGCACAGGCCTTGGCCCACAGTTCCGGCATCGGCGCAGGCGAAAGAAAGCAATACACCACATCAAACGCCGACAGGTCGCTGCGCCAGAGGTTTTCATAGCGGATCTGGCAATTGCCCTGCAACAAGGCGCGCAACCAGGCGATGGCAAAGGACAGCGGAGCGGTCTCCACGCCGACAAACTGCGCCTGTGGATAGTGGCGGGCCAAGCTCAGCAGCGTGCCGGCCGGGCCACAGCCCAGATCGATAAAGCGAAACTGCGCGGGCTGCTGATCAAGCACCGCACGCAGATACTGACGCGTACCGGCAGCTGTCAGGTACAGCGGCACCCGCTCGCCAAAGCTGTTCCAGTTCAGCAGCAGTAACAGGAAAAAACCACCGAGAAACACCCAGGACGGCAGCGGCGCACCACTGGCCAGCAACAGCGCAGGAACGAACAGCAAATTCAATCCGCACCACCAACGCGACAACCCCAGATAACGCGCCAGCGTGGCAGCCAACAAGCCTTGCAGCAGGCCGGCCGCCAGCCAGGTCGGCCGCCAGGGCGACAGTTGTGCCGTCAAGTACAGCGCCAGGCCGATCAGCACGGTCGCGCCCACCTGGGCAGACAAGGCCAGTAGCGCCGGATAGTGGCGGACAACGCGCAGCATGCAGATTCCTCAACCGTCCGACCGATGATGTGCCGCAGTTTAGCCGCGCCAGCAGCTCAATAGGCAGCCCGTGCTAGACTCGCGACCGTTTATTGCGCAATTCAACTCTCGGAAGACCCATGGCCAAACGCCAACTCAACCGCCGGCAAAACTGGCGTATCGAAAAAATCCAGGGCGAGCGTGCCGCCCGCGCCGCCAAGCGCGAGTCGCAGGCTGTACAGATTCTTGAAGGCGGTGACCTCGGCCCGGAGCAGACCGGCTTGGTGATCGCTCACTTCGGCGTGCAGATCGAAGTTGAAGCACTGGATGGTGAACTGGCCGGCCAGGTATTCCGTTGCCACCTGCGCGCCAACCTGCCGACCATGGTCACCGGTGACCAGGTGGTATGGCGCGCCGGCAACCAGGGCATTGGCGTAATCGTCGCGCAACTGCCGCGCAGCACCGAACTCTGTCGCCCGGACACCCGTGGCCAGCTCAAACCAGTCGCGGCCAACGTCGACCTGATCGTGATCGTCTTCGCGCCGCTACCCGAGCCCCACGCCAACCTGATCGACCGCTATCTGGTGGCGGCTGAGCATGCGGGTATCCGCCCGCTGTTGCTGTTGAACAAAGCCGACCTGATTGATGAGCAAAACGGCGTGGCACTCAACGCCATGCTCAGCGTTTACCGCCAGCTGGGTTATCAGCTGCTCGAGGTATCTGCGCATCAAGGTGATGGCATGGAGCAGCTCAAGCAGCAGCTTGACGGGCATATCAGTGTGTTTGTGGGGCAATCCGGCGTGGGTAAATCCTCGCTGGTAAACAGCCTGCTACCCGATGTCGACACCCGCGTTGGGCCGCTTTCGGAGCAGTCCGGCCTAGGCACTCACACCACGACGACCGCACGGCTGTTTCACTTTCCTGGCGGCGGCGAGCTGATTGACTCCCCAGGGATTCGTGAATTCGGCCTGGTGCATGTCAGCCGTGATGACGTCGAAGCTGGCTTTATCGAGTTTAGCGAGCTGATCGGGCAATGCCGCTTTCGCGACTGCAAACACGACCGTGAGCCGGGCTGCGCCCTCCTTAAGGCCCTGGAAGACGGTCGCCTGCACCCACAGCGCATGGCCAGTTACCGGCAAATCCTGGCGAGCCTGCCAGAAGCCGAGTACTGAAAAAAATCGCCGGGTGCGATTTTTAACGTCGCGCCGCGACGGCCCGCAGGGTGGCCGCCAGGGATGGCAAGCCATTCAAGATAAAAAGGCCGCGACATGTCGCGGCCTTTTGGCATTTAGCTGCAGCTCACTCAGCGGGCTGATCGAACTGCAACACGCCTTCCTCGAAGATATTCAGCCGTTCGCGTAACTGCCCGCCAGGCAACGGCTCCGCTGGCGTGGCGGGTGGCGCGATGGCCGGCGCAGCCGGCGGACTACCCGCATCGGCAGGCGGCTCAGCCGCATCACTTTGCCCACCCTCGATGGCGCGCTGAGCCTTCTTGGTCAGCACCACAATGTCGATACGCCGATTGACTGGATTGAGCGGCTTCTCCCGATCAAACAAGGCCGACGACGCGTAACCCACTACCCGCGCCACCTGCTCGTCATCATAGCCGCCAGCAATCAGCACACGCCGCGCCGCATTGGCACGGTCAGAGGACAGCTCCCAGTTGCCATAGCCACCACGGCCGACAAAGGGCGCGGCATCGGTATGGCCACTGACGCTGATCTTGTTCGGCACCGCAGCGATGGTGTCGGTCATGGCCAGCAGAATGTCTTCGAAATAGGGCTGCAGACGCGCGCTGCCGGAAGCGAACATCGGCCGGTTCTCGGCATCCATGATCTGGATACGCAGGCCGTCCTGGGTGATCTCGAAAAGAATCTGATCCTTGAAGTTCTGCAGCTGAGGGTTTTCCTCAACCTTGTTCTGCAATTCCTGCAGCAGCAATTCCAGGCGCTCGCGCTCGACTTCTTCGGCTATCGACTCGGCCTGCAGCTTGTCCACATCCGCCTGCGCATCCTCGGCCGGGCTCTTTTCGTCCTGCGGTTCCGGGTTCAGAGTGCGATCAGGGGCCGGCGTCGGCGTACCGCCCAAGTCAATCACATAGGGGCTGGCACTTTCCGAAAACCCCACGGGGTCCTGGAAGTAGCCGGAAATCAGCTTCTTCTGCTCGGGTGTGGCCACCGTCATCAGCCACATCACCAGAAAGAACGCCATCATCGCCGTGGCAAAGTCGGCAAAGGCAATTTTCCAGGCGCCACCATGATGGCCACCGGCAACCTTTTTGACCCGCTTGACGATAATCGGCTGATTATTTTCCATGCTGCGCCTTAGCCCCCACGCATGGCCTGCTCAAGCTCGGTAAAGCTTGGGCGATGCGCAGGCAACAGCACCTTGCGGGAAAACTCCACAGCCAGCGATGGCGGCATCCCGGAGGCCGAAGCCACCAGACCGGCCTTGATCGCCTCATAGACGTTCAACTCTTCCTTGGCATCATGCTCGAGAGCTGCAGCCAGGGGGCCAAAAAAGCCGTAGGACGCGAGAATCCCGAAGAAGGTACCGACCAGCGCAGTACCGACCTTCTGGCCGATCTCAGCGTTATCCGCCTCGGCCAGAATCGACATGGTGATCACAATGCCCAACACCGCCGCCACGATACCCATGGCCGGCATACCGTCGGCCACCTTGGCTACAGCATGCGCGGGGTGCTCAATTTCTTCCTTGAGGCTGGATATCTCCATATCGAACAGTCCTTCCAGCTCATGCGGGGCCATGTTGCCGGAGGACATGATGCGCAGGTAATCGCAGATAAAGGCGGTCATCTGCTGATCTTTGAGAATGCCGGGGTACTTGCTGAAAATCGGGCTGGCGGCCGGGTCTTCGACATCGGCCTCGATGGCCATCATGCCTTCGCGGCGGCTCTTGTTGAGAATCTCGTAAAGCAGCTTGAGCACATCAAGGTAATAGGCATGGGTAAAGCGCGAGCTGAACATGCTCAGCGACTTCTTGAACACATGCATAAAGGCGCTGCCAGGGTTGGCCTGCAGAAAAGCCCCCAACGCTGCACCACCGATGATCAAGATCTCAAAGGGGTGAACCAACGCCATAAACTGGCCACCGGAGAGGATAAACCCGCCCAGCACACTGGCGAGTACAACAATGATGCCGATGATTTTTGCCATAGAAAGAGACTTGCCAGAGAGGGTAGAAAGGGGCTTTGCAAAACAACCCTTCTATTTATCGGAAGTTTTGCGCGAGACTATAGCCAGTTAAGGTCAAAAGCCAGCTTGTCTCAACCCGCATGCCAAAGCCCGTCCACTATCCGCGCACCCTGACAGACTGGCTCAAGCAGCTGGACAGCCAGCTATTGCCTGCCTCCATCAACAGTCAGCAGACGCTGCGCCGCGCCCTGGCAGACAGTAATCGCTCGATGCGTGAGTTGGCGGACTTGATGCAGGGCTGCCCAGCGCTGGCGCTCAGCGTCCTGCGCGAAGCCAACCGTAAAAGCAGCGGACTGAGCGAGCAAACCGAAAGCCTCGAAGCCGCCATCAGCCGCCTCGGCATCAAACGCACCGAAGACCTGCTCAACGCCCTGCCCGCCCTCCCCGAGCAGGAATTACCCAAAGCGCTGCGGCAGATTCAGCTGATCAGCCAGCACGCCAGCCACCAGGCCAACGGCCTGTTCGCCGGCCGCCTGGCGCGGTTGTGGCAGGAAGTGCACTGGGGCAGCCTGCTGTTCCTGGCGCCAATATGGACTTTGCTTGCCGCTCACCCTGAGCTGTTCGAGGTGTGGGAGCAGCGCGTTTTGGTCAAGGGCGAAGCCGCAAGCAAGGTTGAACAAGAGCTGCTGGGCGTGCCGCTGCTGAAGCTGTGCCTGGCCCTGAGCGAGCAGTGGCATTTGCCGGAATGGGTCATCCAGGGCTACCGGCTACTGGTCAGCGACCGCCGCCTGCTGGTCAAGGCGCTGCATATCGCCCGCGACAATGAACATCCACTGCACCAGCAACAAATCCTCGATGCCGACAGCAACCTGCGCCGCTGGCTGACTCAGCCGGCCAACAGCATCCTGCTGGCCAACGGCCTGGCGCTGTCCGCGCACTACGCCTGGAACAGTCCGCACAGCCTGCGCTGGCAGCGCCTGACCGGTTTATTTCTGCAACTGCCGCTCGATAACGTGCAGCAGTTACTGCACCAAAACGCCGTCAGCAGCGCCCGACAGATGCCCGGCAGCGACCTCTGGCACCCGGCCGAAGCGCTGCTCTGGCCGTGGCAGGCAAGGCACCTTAAAGCCACAGTCGAACAGCCCAAGCCCGCAGTCGTCAGCGAGTGGCGCCAGCAATGCGCACAATTGCTCGCTCAACCCAGCGCATTTACCAATGTGCTACAGCTCACCGCCTGCGCCAATCAGGCAATCCAGGCCTGCGGCATGCAACGTGTATTGATCCTGCTCGCCGACCGCAACCACACCCGCTTGATCGCCCAGCAGCAGAGCGGCCTGGACAAGGCCGCCGCCAGCCTCAGCCTTGACCCACAGCAAAGCCAGGTGCTGCGCCGCCTGCTCAGCGCGCCGGCACAACTCAAACTGAGCCCGGCCAACATCGCGCAGTTCTCCGCCATGCTGCCCGGCTCGCTGAAAAGCCTGTTTCCCAGCGAACACCTGCTGATTCGCTCAATTGCCAGCAACAACCGCGTGGTCATGCTGATCTTCGCCGACCAGGGTGGCCGGGCGCTGAGCGATGCCAGCGTGCAGGGCTTCGGCAAAACCGTGCAATGCATTGAGCGCGCTCTGGCCAGCTTTGCCAACCGCGGGCGCTAGGCTTTCCGCTACAATCCGTCCCTTTCCTGTCAAAAGAGGCCCGGCATGACCGCCTTCGCTGAGTTGCCCTTGCTGATCGAACCCGCGCAACTGGCCAGCCGCCTGAATGCGCCCGAGCTGATTCTGGTCGACCTGACCAGCAACGCCCGTTACGCCGCCGGCCACATCCCTGGTGCGCGCTTTGTCGACCCCAAGCGCACCCAACTGGGCCAGCCGCCAGCGCCCGGTTTGCTGCCTGAGCAGGCGCAGCTTGAGCAACTGTTTGGCGAACTGGGGCATAACCCCGACGCCGTCTACGTGGTGTATGACGATGAAGGCGGCGGCTGGGCCGGACGCTTTATCTGGCTGCTGGATGTGATTGGCCACGCGCGCTATCACTACCTCAACGGCGGCCTGCCGGCCTGGCTGGCAGAAGAGCGCGAGCTCAGCACAGGTGTGCCGCAAGCCGGCGCGCAGACTGTTGCCCTGCAGCTGCACGCTGCGCCGACCGCCACCCGCGAATACCTGCAAAGCCGCCTCGGCGCCGCCGATCTGGCGATCTGGGATGCCCGCGCCCCCAGTGAATACAGCGGCGAAAAAGCCCTGGCGCAGAAAGCCGGGCACATCCCCGGCGCCATCAACTTCGAGTGGACTGCGGGCATGGACCCTGCCCGAGCACTGCGCATCCGCGAGGATATCCAGGCGCAGCTCAATAGCCTCGGCATCACGGCCGACAAAGAAATCATCACCCACTGCCAGACCCATCACCGCTCCGGCTTTACCTACCTGGTCGCCAAGCTGCTCGGCTACCCACGGGTAAAAGCCTACGCCGGCTCCTGGGGCGAGTGGGGCAACCACCCGGATACCCCGGTCGAGCGCTAAGCGCCCGCAGACCGCCAGTCACTTTTAAGGAACGCCAATGAAAGATCGTCTGTTTATCCTCAGCCAGTACCTGCTGCCGCACCACCTGCTGTCGCGCCTGATTGGCTGCGCCGCCGAATGCCGCGCGGGCTGGTTCAAGAATCGCCTGATCGGCTGGTTCGCCAAGCAGTACCAGGTCAACATGAGCGAGGCCCAGGTCGAAGACCTGACGGCTTTTGCCCACTTCAATGACTTCTTTACCCGTGCCTTGAAAGACGGCGCCCGCCCGCTCGACAGCAGCCCTGGCGCAGTGCTCTGCCCGGCCGACGGCGCGGTCAGCCAGCTGGGCAAAATCGAGCAAGGCAGGGTATTCCAGGCCAAGGGCCACAGCTTCAGCGTGATCGAGCTGCTCGGCGGCGACACTGAGCGCGCCGCGGCCTTTATGGGCGGCGATTTCGCCACCATCTACCTCTCGCCCAAGGACTACCACCGCGTGCACATGCCACTGGCCGGCACGCTGAAAGAAATGGTCTACGTGCCGGGCCGGCTGTTCTCGGTCAACCAGACCACCGCGGAAAACGTCCCTGAACTGTTTGCCCGCAACGAGCGCGTGGTCTGCCTGTTCGATACCGAGCGCGGCCCGATGGCCGTGGTACTGGTCGGCGCGATGATCGTGGCCTCGATCGAAACCGTCTGGGCGGGCCTGGTCACGCCGCCAAAACGCACGTTGAAAACATTCAGTTACGACGAGGCATCGCGTGCGCCAATCGTTCTGGAGAAAGGCGCAGAGCTCGGACGTTTCAAGCTCGGCTCTACAGCCATCGTGCTGTTTGGCCCGGAACAGGTGCAATGGGCCGCAGAACTGGCCGCCAACAGCCCGGTACAGATGGGCCAGCGCCTCGCCGCACCACGCGGCTAACCCGCCACAGCCGGCACTGTCAGCCCATGCAGACAGTGCCGCAGCGACTACCCAGCGTGAACCTCTGGGTACGAAAACCAGTCACAACAATGACTTCCAGATGATTTGCGTGTCGCGCCAACTTGGCAACCCAGCCAAGGACATGGCTGCGGGGCGCGCGAGATGCTGCTAGAGTCGAAACATAATTCCTAGACTCACCTGCCTTGCCCGTGCGCTGGAGTATCCGATTTAGATGGATAAACAGAATTCTCACTTGCTACTGCGCGTCACCACGCCGGATAAGCAAAGCCTGTCATTCTGCGAAGCCAGTCCTCGTGATCTGAAAAAATGGGTCGATGGCCTGCCAAAGGCCAATATCGGTGAAACCGCGCGCCAGCTTTACCAGGCGCTGGTCGAGCTTAATCAGCTGCTGACGCCCTCGGAAAACCGCCTGCAACTGCTGGAAATCCTCCGCCCGGAAATCTATTTCGTCTGTAAGCAACTGGAAAAGCACTTCCTCAACCAGGCCATCGTCCTTGATGAACGGCCGCGCAAGGTTGCCAACCTCTGCCAGGCCCTGCAGAACCACCTGGCCATTGGCTACAAGCTGATCGTTGCCCGCCTGGCCGCCCAGCCCGGCCGCGAACGCCACCAACTGCTTGCCGTCGCCCTGCAACGCGCCAGCCACAGCCTGTGCGGCCCACTGATTCGTGCCAGCCAGCTGTACTGCCCGGTACCGGAAGGCCTCTGGCTGGAGCTGCACCAGCTGTACCAGATGGCCCTGGCGCGCGGCCTGCACAAGACCATGATTCGTGACACCCAGGCGCTACACACCCAAGGCCTGAGTACCGAGCAAAGCTACCTGGTTGCCCTGCTGCTTGGTTGCGCACGCTGCAACCAGATGCGCCAGAGCGCCATTGCCCGCCTGGCCGAAGTGCTCGAGCCCTGGAGCGCACTGGCCACCCTGCAGGCCGGCGACGAGCCTTCCAGCCTGTTCGCCGTTGCGCCGCAGCTGGATGGCCCGCCCCGCTATATCTCGCTGTTCCAGCAAAACGAGCTGCACAAAGCACTAGGGATCGATCCCAGCCAGTTGGTGGATGCGATCAAGGAACACCTGCTGCTGCCAGCCGAGAGCCTTGCCCAGTCACGCCTGACGGTGCCCGAAGGTTTCAGCCACGACATGCTGCAACACCTGGCAGCCGCCTGGGGCGATATCGCCGAGCGCACCTTCCAGCGCAGCCAGGGCCAAGGCGCACTGACCCTGTGCATCGGCATGAGCGCACTGCATTTCTACCTGGCCGGCAAACGCCCGTTCAACGAAGTGCTGCAAGTCCCGGTGACAACCAATGCGGCGGTATTCAAAGCCGACACCGGCGCACCGGATGTCTGGTCAAACGCCTTCGATGCGCAGAAGAGCAACCAGTGGGAAAACGGCCTGCCTTTCGAGGAGATCCAGTACAACAAGCCGCACCAGCCCAACGAGTCGGCCGAGACTAGCAGCCAAGAAAGCTATCCGACCTACGAAGTGACCATCGTCAATATCAGTCCCGGTGGCTACTGCCTGTCATGGCCGAAGGACGTACCCAGCCAACTCCAGGCCGGTGAACTGCTCGGCGTACAAGGCCTGCCGCAACAAGGCTGGAGCATTGCCGTGGTGCGCTGGATTCGCCAGGTACGCGGCGGTGGCACGCAGATGGGTATCGAGCTGATCGCTCCGCACGCGCAAGCCTGCGGCCTGCAGCTGGTGCGCAAGGCCGAACAGAACAGCCAGTACCTGCGCGCCCTGCTGCTGCCGGAAATCAGCGCCATCTCGCGACCGGCCAGCTTGATTACTGCACGCCTGCCGTTTCAGGAAGGCAACAAGGTCAGCATCAATCTGAATGGCAACGAACATCGCGCAGTGCTCAGCCGTCGGCAAACCAGCACCGGCAGTTTCAACCAGTTCGAGTACCGTGGCGTCGAGCAGATCAGCAGTGAGCACGGGAAGCCTGTCACAGCGCCGAAAAGCCGCACGCCAGGCGGGGAGGAAGACTTTGACTCACTCTGGAAGTCGCTGTAGATTGCCGACGCACTCCCTTTTGTCGCCTTTTCGCGCCCGTTCGGCGCAGATTTGATACCACACCATGGCCATTGAAAAAAAAACCATTCGGCTACTGATACTCGAAGACTCGCAGAACGAGGCCGAGCGCCTGGTCAGCCTGTTCCGTAATGCGGGGCGGGCAACCCGTGTGCACCGCCTGACCTCCAGCGATGACCTCAACGAGGCACTGCAGCAAAGCTGGGATCTGTTGATCTGCGCGCCGAGCAGTGAACAGCTGGCGCCGAGTGAGGCGATTGGCGCAATCCGTCGCCAGGCCAAGGATATTCCAGTCATCCAGCTGCTCGCCGACAATGACTCCGACAGCATCACCGAAGCCCTGATGCTCGGCGCTCAGGACGCATTGCCGCAAGGTGAAGATGAGCGCCTGGTCTTAGTCGCCAAGCGCGAGCTGGCCAACCTGGAAGAACGCCGCGCGCGCCGCGCCTCTGAAGTGGCTCTGCGCGAAGCGGAGAAACGCTGCCAGCTGCTGCTCGACAGCTCCGTTGACGCCATCACCTACGTACACGACGGCATGCACATCTACGCCAACCGCGCCTATCTGGAGCTGTTTGCCTACGAAGATGCCGACGAGTTGGAAGGCATGCCGATGATCGATCTCATCGGCAGCAGCGACCAGTCCAGCTTCAAGGACTTCCTGAAGAATTATCAAAGTGCCGAAGGCAGCGCCGAACTCAACTGTGCCGGCATCAAGGCCAACGGCCAGAGTTTCCCGGCGCAGATGAGCTTCTCCCCGGCCACCTACGATGGCGAGCCCTGCATACAGGTGGTGATTCGCGCCGAAACTGGCAACGCCGAACTGGAAGAAAAACTGCGCGAAATCAGCAGCCAGGATCTGGTCACCGGCCTGTTCAACCGTACCCACTTCCTCGAACTGATGGACAACGCCGCCGAGCGCGCAGTGAATGCCGGGCAACCGTCCAGCCTCGCTTACATTCGCGTCGACCGCTACGCCAGCCTGCTCGCCGACATCGGCCTGGCGGGCATCGATATTCTTCTCACCGACCTGGCCAACCTGCTGCGCGCGCACTTCAGCGCCGACGCGCAACTGGCGCGCTTCGGCGATGACGTATTTGCCGTACTGCAACCCGGCGTCAGCCCGGAAAGCACCCGCGAGCAGCTGGACAGCCTGCTGAAAAAAGTCGAAAGCCATCTGTTCGACGTCAGCGGCCGCACCGTGCAAAGCACCCTGTCGATTGGCGTAGCCGGGCTCAACGAGAAGACCGCCAAGGCCCAGGAAGTGGTCGACCGCGCCCATCGCTGCGCCGACGAGCTGAGCGATGGCAACGCCATCAAAGTGTTCAACCCGGCCGATGAGCTGGCCGCAGCCGCGAGCCGTGGCAACATTGTCGCGATGATCCAACAGGCGCTGGAGAAGAACAGCTTCCGCCTGCTGTTCCAGCCGATCATCAGCCTGCGCGGCGACAGCTTTGAGCACTATGAAGCGCTGCTGCGCCTGATCGGCCCACAGGGCGAGGAAATTCCGCCGACCGAACTGTTCAACGCGGCAAAAGATGCCGGCCTTGCTGAAAAGATCGACCGCTGGGTAATCCTCAATTCGATCAAACTGCTCGCCGACCACCGCAGCAAAGGCCACAACACCCGCCTGTTTGTGCACCTGTCGACTGCCAGCGTGCAGGATCAGACCCTGCTGCCGTGGCTCAGCGTGGCCCTGAAAGCCGCACGCCTGCCCTCAGATTCACTGGTGTTCCAGTTCAGCGAGCCGGATGCGATTGCCTACCTGAAGCAGGCCAAGGCCATCACCCAGGGCCTCAACGAGCTGCACTGCAAAACCGCGCTGACTCAGTTCGGCTGCTCGCTGAATCCGTTCAACACGCTCAAGCACCTGCATATCGACTTCGTCAAAGTTGACAGCTCCTTCTCCCAGGACCTGAGCAAGGCGGAAAACCAGGAAGCATTGAAAACCCTGCTGGCCAGCCTGCACTCCCAGGCCAAGCTGACCATCGTGCCCTTCGTCGAGAGCGCCAGCGTGCTGGCCACCCTCTGGCAGGCCGGGGTCAACTATATCCAGGGGCATTACCTGCAGGGCCCGAGCCAGTCGATGGACTACGACTTCTCGGCCGGCGACGAGTAAGCAGTACAGGCAGCAAAAAGCCGCCCTCGGGCGGCTTTTGTTTGCCTACTATTTACTCCAGGCCGTCGCGGTCGCGAAAGCCGAGCAAATAGAGAATACCGTCCAGCCCCAGGGTTGAGATCGCCTGCTTGGCCGACTGTTTGACCAGCGGCTTGGCGCGGAACGCCACGCCCAGCCCGGCGATGGCCAGCATTGGCAGGTCATTGGCGCCATCGCCCACGGCGATGGTCTGCTCCAGACGCAAGCCTTCCTTGGCCGCCAGTTCGCGCAGCAGATCGGCTTTGCGCTGGGCATCGACAATCGGCTCAACCGCCACACCGGTAACCAGGCCATCGACGATCTGCAGTTCGTTGGCGAACACATAATCGATACCCAGTTTGGCCTGCAACTGCTTGGCAAAGTAGGTAAAGCCGCCGGAGAGGATCGCAGTCTTGTAGCCCAGACGGCGCAACTCGCTGAACAGCGTCTCGGCGCCCTCGGTCAGACGCAGGGAGGCGCCGATATCGGCCAGTACGGTTTCCGGCAAACCCTTGAGCAGCGCCAAACGCTCGCGGAAGCTGGCGGCAAAATCCAGCTCGCCACGCATCGCCCGCTCGGTGATTTCCGAGACTTGCTCACCAACACCGGCGGCCTTGGCCAGCTCGTCGATCACCTCGGCCTCGATCAGTGTCGAATCCATGTCGAACACCGCCAGGCGGCGATTACGGCGGAACAGCGAATCGCGCTGGAAGGCGATATCAACATTCAATTCCTGCGCCACGCTAAGGAACTCGGCACGTAAGGCAGCTGGATCGGCCGGCTCGCCACGCACGGAAAACTCGATACAGCCCTTGCCCTGCTCGGCCGGCATATCCAGCGGCATGCGCCCGGACAGGCGGTCGATATGGTCGATATTCAGGTCATAACGCGCGGTAATCGCGCTGACCCGCTGCAACTGCTCGGCGGTGACCTTGCGCGTCAGCAGGGTGACGATATGCCGGGCTTTGCCCTGGCCACTGACCCACTGCTGGTAATCCGCCTCGGATACCGGCGTGAAGCGCACCTGCTGATCGAGCTTGTAAGCGGTAAACAGAATGTCCTTGAGCACCGACGAGGCGCGCTCGGTATCCGGGATTTCCACCAGAATGCCGAACGACAGGGTGTCATGGATCACCGCCTGGCCAATATCGAGGATATTCACCCCGCCCTGGGCCAGCACGCCGGTGATGGCGGCAGTCAAACCGGGGCGATCTTCGCCGGTGATATTGATCAGGACGATTTCGCGCAAGGCTCGGTCTCCAGTACAGCGTCAGGGGCAGCGGCTTGCTGAACAGGTCACAAGCCGTGGAAAAGGCGCACATTCTACCCATTTTCAGCGGCAAACAGCCACGCACGGCGCTTTGCCCACCGCAGGGGCGCCGCTATACTGCGCGCCAACTACAGTCGACATGAGCCGAGCTCTGTGAACCGGCCCCCCCCCGTAAAACCCGATAATTTCTTTCTGCTGCTGTTCCAGGCCCTGCGCCAACGGCGCATCCCCCTGGCGCTGCGCATTGTCAGCCATAGCCTGTTGCTGGTGGCCTTGGCCCTGGTGATCTATGGCTGGGTGATCGGCATGCAGTTCAAGCACGCCATGCAGCAACAGGCCGAAGCCCTGGGCACCAGCCTGATTACCCAGACTGCGGCCTCGGCGACCGAGCTGCTGGTGTCCAACGACATCCTCAGCCTCAACGTGCTGCTCAACAATCTAGTGAAGAACCCGCTGGTGGCCCACGCCGCCATCTACAGCGTGGACAACCGCATCCTCGCCGAGGCAGGTTCGCGCCCAAGCAAAAGCATGCTCGGTGAAACCGAGGGGCTGTATTCGACGCCGATCACCTTCCAGGAGGTGATTGCCGGGCAGCTACGTATCAGCTTGGATATGCAGCAATTCCAACAACCGATGACCATCAGCCTGCAGAGCATGGGCATTCTCAGCCTGATTCTGCTGGCCCTGACCCTGTCCTTGAGCATGCGCTTAGGCCGGCATATCTCCACGCCGCTGCTGCAACTGCGGGTATGGCTGCGTGACCCGGATGACCCTGCGCCAGGCGCCGGCCGCCAGGATGAAATCGGCGACCTGGCGCGCCAGCTGCAAGCGCGCCTGGTGCCCGAGAAGCCTGCGCTACCAGAAGAAGAGGAAGAGCCGTTCTACGACGACGAGCCAGTCGCCCAGGACGATGACGACTATCTGCCGGAGTCGTTCGAGGATGAGCCGGACTTCGAAGTTCGCGACCTGCACGATGAGCGCTTCGATGAGCAGGACGAGCCAGTAGAATCCCTGCATACCACCGACGCCGAGCACTACGCGGGCAGTGCAGTCGACGACCCATTTTCCGAACTGCGCGATCAATCCGAACACGAGCCTGCAACAACACTTGCACCCGTGATACAGCAGCCGCTGCCCAGTGCCGTACTGGCAATCCAGCTGGGCGCGCAAGAGCAGCTGCGCCGCCTGCCGCGCAGCCGCCTGATGGAGTTGCTGCAGCGTTACCGTGACTGTCTGGATCGCGCCGCCAACCTGTATCAGGGCGAGCTGCATACCTTGAGCGACGGTAGCAGCCTGATGCTGTTTCACCAGCTAGATATTGGTGAGGACTACCTGACCCACGCCATCTGCTGCGGCGAACTGATGCGCGCCCTCGGTCATGCCCTGCAGATCGAGGTGGCGGACAGCGGCATCACCCTGCAACTGCAGCTTGGCCTGACCCTGGGTGAAAACCTCAGCGACCTCAGCCAGGGCGACCTGTTGCTCAGTGAAACGGCACAGAGCGCCCTGGCGCTGTCACAGCACAGCCGCAACCTGCTGCTGGTCGAGCGCAGCATTGCCGACGATGCCCTGGTCAGCCAGCGTGCGCGCATTCGCGCCATCGCCAGCCCGCAAGGCGCCTGCTGCGTGGAACGCCTGCTGGAGCCCTACCCATCACTGCTGGAACGCCAGCTGGCGCGCATGCACGAAAACCATTAAGCCGACCCAAGAAAAAGCCCGCCTGATTGGCGGGCTTTTTCTTGGCGGCGCTTAGAAGCGGAACACCTCGCCTTCATCACGCATTGGCTCAACCACCGGGATACGCGGTGGCGCAGGCGGCGCGGGCTTTACCGGCGCCGGCTTGCGCGGCGGCTCGGCCACCACCGGTACAGGCTTGCCGTGGGTTTCAACGGCTACCGCCAGCTGCTCAACCAGCTGCTGTACCACCAGGCTCTGCGCCCGTACCTGATCGACGATGGTGCCGCTGTGGGCTTGCTCCAGACGCACCAGACGCCCATCGAGCAGCTTGCCGTCGGCACCCGCCAGACGCCACTGCGCTTCCAGCACGGCCGGGCGCTGCGGACCGGAGTCCAGACGGGTAATCGACAGCCCCAGGCGCACCTGCGGCACAAAGCCGACGGTGGCCGGCGCCAGCACCAAGCGCTGGCTGTCCAGACGCGAGGCCAGCTGACGCAGCAGCTGCTGATCAATATCGGCAGCCAGGCTGCCGGCCCAGCGCGCATCTTCGGCAGCGGTCAGGCTACCGTCGGTCTGACGCTGTAATAGCGCCTCACGCTGCAGGTAATCAGCAATCGCCACCGGCCCAAGCAACACGGCAATGCCCTGCTCGGCAGCGGGTACACGAATATCGCCGCTATCGAGCTGGTACAGCGGCGCTTGTTGATAGCGCGTACAACCCGCCAGGCCAAGCACGCCGGCCAGCAGCAGAATTCCGGGAAAACGCAGAACAGTCATCTCACTCATCCAGCCGGCCAGGTTGCCGGCGTGCATACCAAATTAGGTGCCAGTGGGCCGCTTGCGCGACCCACCCTGCGGCTGCGTATCATCCTTGAAAGCCGCCCGCGACTCCAGCGCGGCACTCTAGCGGCATGCATCCGAGCCCAAGCCCTGAAGCTTAACCCTGGATTTCAACCAACAGACTGTCGACTCGCTGGAATCCGCGCGGCAGCTTGTTACCGCGCCGGCCGCGCTCACCTTTGTAGTGTTCCAGATCATCGGCCTTGAGCGACAGCGTACGCTTGCCGGCCTGCAAGACCAGGGTGCTGCCAACCGGCAGTACGGCCAGATCGGTGAGGTATTCCTCGCGTGAAGCGACCCGCTCACCGGGGATACCGATGATCTTGTTACCCTTGCCTTTGCCCAGCTGGGGCAGATCGCGTACCGGGAACAGCAGCAGGCGGCCTTCGGTGGTCACCGCCGCCAGCCAGTCTTCCTCACGGTTACCCAGCGGTTTGGGCGGCACCACCAGGGCGCCAGTTGGCAGGCTGAGCAACGCCTTGCCGGCCTTGTTCTTCGCTTGTAGGTCTTCACCCTTGACCACAAAGCCGTAGCCGGCATCGGAGGCAATCACATACAACGCATTGTCATCTGGCAGCAGCACGCACTCGAAGGTCGCCCCCGGTGGCGGCGTCAGGCGCCCGGTCAGCGGCTCGCCCTGCCCCCGGGCAGATGGCAGCAAATGCGCGGCCAGCGAGTAGCTGCGCCCGGTGGAGTCGATAAATACCGCGTACTGATTCGAGCGGCCCGGCGCAGCGGTCTTGAAGCCATCACCGGCCTTGTACGAGAGGCCGGTGGCGTCGATATCGTGGCCCTTGGCGCAGCGTACCCAGCCTTTTTCCGAGATCACCACGGTAACCGGCTCAGTCGGCATCAGCTCGGTTTCGCTCAGTGCCTTGGCTTCGGCGCGGGCAACGATCGGCGAGCGGCGGTCGTCGCCGTATTTCTCGGCGTCGGCCAGAATTTCCTGACGCACCAGCTTCTTCAGCTTGGTCTCGCTGCCAAGCAGGGCCAGCAGCTTGTCGCGCTCCTTGGCCAGCTCTTCCTGCTCGCCACGGATCTGCATTTCCTCAAGCCGCGCGAGCTGGCGCAGGCGGGTCTCAAGGATGTACTCGGCCTGAATCTCAGTCAGGCCGAAGCGCTCCATCAGCACCGGTTTGGGCGAGTCCTCGGTGCGGATAATGCGGATCACTTCGTCGAGGTTGAGGAAGGCAATCAAGCGTCCTTCCAACAGGTGCAGGCGATGCTCAACCTTGTCCAGACGGAACTGCAAACGGCGGCGTACGGTGCCGACGCGGTACTGCAGCCACTCGGTGAGCAGGGTGCGCAGGTCTTTTACCGACGGTTTACCGTCCAGGCCAATAACGTTGGTGTTGACCCGGTAGCTGGACTCCAACTCGGTGGTGGCGAACAGGTGCTGCATCAGCTCATCGGCATCCACGCGGTTGGAACGCGGGATGATGACGATACGGCACGGGTGCTCGTGATCCGATTCATCGCGCAGGTCGGCAACCATCGGCAGCTTCTTCGCCTGCATCTGCGCGGCAATCTGCTCCAGCACCTTGGCCCCGGAGACCTGATGCGGCAGCGCGGTGACCACAACATCGCCGTCCTCGACGCGGTACACGGCGCGCATACGCACCGAGCCTTTGCCGGTTTCGTAGATTTTCAGCAGGTCGCTGCGCGGGGTGATGATTTCCGCTTCGGTCGGATAATCCGGGCCGAGAATGTGCTCACAGAGCTGCTCGACGGTGGCGTTCGGCTCGTCCAGCAGGCGAATACAGGCCGTCGCAACCTCACGCAGGTTATGCGGCGGCACGTCGGTGGCCATGCCCACGGCAATACCGGTGGTGCCGTTGAGCAGAATATTCGGCAGGCGCGCCGGCAGGGTCGCCGGTTCATTCATGGTGCCGTCGAAGTTCGGCACCCAGTCCACGGTGCCCTGGCCCAACTCGGTAAGCAGCACCTCGGAATAACGCGACAGGCGCGCCTCGGTGTAACGCATGGCGGCGAAGGACTTTGGATCATCCGGCGCACCCCAGTTGCCCTGGCCGTCGACCAGGGTGTAGCGGTAGCTGAACGGTTGCGCCATCAGCACCATGGCTTCGTAGCAGGCGCTGTCGCCGTGCGGGTGGAACTTGCCGAGCACGTCACCGACAGTACGCGCCGACTTCTTGTGCTTGGAGTCGGCGTCCAGGCCCAGCTCGCTCATGGCGTAGACAATGCGCCGCTGCACCGGCTTCAAGCCGTCGCCGATATGCGGCAGCGCGCGGTCCATGATCACGTACATGGAGTAATTGAGGTAAGCCTGCTCGGTAAAATCGGCAAGGGAACGGCGTTCAACACCGTCCAGGCTCAAATCGAGGGATTCGCTCATGCGTGCCTCATTGCAAGGTGGATTGGCGCAGCATCAAGGTGCCGCCGCGCTGGGTAAATTCGAGTTGTTTCAGGGCACTCATGCCCAGCAATACGTCATCGCCGCCCATGCCGGGGGCAATCAAAGCCTCTACGTCGGTCAGCACGATATCGCCCAGCTGTAGGCGCTCAAGCCGCGTGCGATGGGCCGTGGCGCGGCCATTGGCGGTGCTGATGGTGATTGCCGCGCCGGCTTGCAAACCCAGGCGCTGCGCCACCTCGGTCGGCACCGCGACCTGCGTCGCACCGGTGTCGAGAAGGAAGGTCACCTCCTCGCCATTGATCTTGCCGCCGGCCATATAGTGGCCCTGGCGACTGCTGGCCAGGTGCACTTCGACATAGCCGCTGCCATGCAGCGACTCAGGCGTGCGATTGGGATTGCGCTGAGCGTCTTCCCAGTCGCCGAAGAACTTGGTCGCCAGCAGCAAAGCCGCGCCCCAGGCCAGCACCAGCATCACTCGCCCGGCACGCTTGCCCGCAGGCTGCTCGCTCACGGCTTGCTACCCCAGCCGCCTTTGGGTGCGGTAAAGCGCCAGATAATCGGCCGTGATTCACCGTCGGCGCGGCTGAAACGACCATTATCAACGCCGACCCAAGCGCCGTCCTGATCCACCCACAACGCCTCGGCCAGACCATAGGACGGCGGATAGAGACGCTCCGGGGTCAGCGCTTCGGCGGCAAACGACCAGCACTTCTCGACCTGACCATTGCTCAGGCTGCGTCGACAGATGCGGTGCGCCTGGCGCTCAAGGGTGAAGAGCTTTTCGTTATGGAAGGCCAGACCGGAGAAGTCCCGTGGCTGCTCTTTCGCGCCCAGCTGCTCGGGCGCGGGCTCGGTGCCCGCCTCACTGAACAACACGCAGCCACCGGTGCAACGCCAGATGGCGCGCTGCTTGTGCACCACCAGCAAACCACGGCGCATGCGCTCGGCCGCCAGGTACAGGCGCTCGCCAGCCGGATCGACGGCAATGCCTTCAAACAGCGAGTTGTAGTGCAACAACATGCCACTGGCGCGCGCCTGGCGTAGCAGCCCCTGAGGCAGTTTCAGCCAATTGGGCTCACCCATAACCGGTAACTGCAGCACGGCCGCCTTGGCCTCACTGACCAGGTAGCGGTTGCCGGCGGCGTCACAACTGATGCCCTCGAAATCCAGCTCGCCCCCGCGCACCAGGCCGGCAGCCCAGCTGCGCATACGCAGCCCCCAGGGTAAACGCGCATCCGGCGCAGGCGGCGCGACAAAGGTCTCGGCCGTGGCCTGCCACTGCGACTCGTCGGATTCCAGGCGATAGAGCTGCTGATCATCGCGGTCGGAAACCGCCCACAACGCGTTATCGCACCAGGCCAACCCGGACAAGTTGCCGCCAGTGACGCCACTGACCGCTTGCTCGTTGAGCAGTTTCAGCTCTTCCAACGCCGTCGCGCTCGCCAGCAAGGGTGAGCAAAGCAATAGGCAGACAGCCAACAGCCGCTGCATCAGAGCAACACCTCGGCCAGGTTGCCCTTGGACTCCAGCCAGGATTTACGGTCGCCGGCGCGCTTCTTCGCCAGCAGCATGTCCATCATCTCCTGGGTGCCGGGGTAGTCGTCCAGGGTCAGCTGCACCAGGCGCCGGGTGTTGGGGTCCATAGTGGTTTCGCGCAGCTGCGGCGGGTTCATTTCACCCAGGCCTTTAAAGCGGGTGACCTGCGGCTTGCCACGGCGCTTCTCGGCCACCAGGCGGTCGAGAATGCCGTCGCGCTCGGCTTCATCCAGGGCGTAGAAAATCTCCTTGCCCAGGTCGATGCGGTACAGCGGGGGCATGGCCACATAGACGTGCCCCGCATCCACCAGTGGGCGGAAATGCTGGACGAATAGCGCGCAAAGCAAGGTGGCGATATGCAGGCCGTCGGAGTCGGCGTCGGCGAGGATGCAGATCTTGCCGTAGCGCAGCTGGCTGAGGTCGCTGGAACCCGGATCGAGACCAACCGCCACGGCGATGTTGTGGACTTCCTGGCTGGCCAGCACTTCGCTGCCATCGACTTCCCAGGTGTTCAGAATCTTCCCGCGCAGCGGCAGGATCGCCTGAAATTCTTTATCGCGCGCCTGCTTGGCCGAGCCGCCAGCGGAATCACCTTCCACCAGAAACAGTTCGGAGCGCATCGGGTCCTGCCCAGCGCAGTCAGCCAGCTTGCCAGGCAGCGCCGGGCCTTGAGTGATGCGTTTGCGCTCGACCTTTTTGCCGGCTTTGAGGCGGCGGTTGGCGTTGCTGATCGCCAACTCTGCGAGCTGCTGACCGAGTTCGGGGTGACCGTTAAGCCACAGGCTGAAGGCATCTTTCACCACGCCAGAAACGAAGGCAGCCGCCTCACGGGACGACAGGCGCTCCTTGGTCTGCCCGGAGAACTGCGCGTCCTGCATTTTCATCGACAGGACGAAGGCGATGCGCTCCCAGATATCTTCCGGGGCCAGCTTGACCCCGCGCGGCAGCAGGCTGCGGAACTCGCAGAACTCGCGCATGGCATCCAAGAGGCCCTGACGCAGGCCATTCACATGGGTGCCACCCTGAGCGGTGGGGATCAGGTTGACGTAGCTTTCCTGCACCGCGTCGCCGCCTTCCGGCAGCCACAGCAGCGCCCAATCCACCGCTTCCTTATTACCCGCCAGGCTGCCGCAGAAGGGTTCATTGGGTAGCCGTTCAAATTCGCTGACCGCATCCACCAGATAGGAACGCAGGCCGTCTTCATACAGCCACTCGACTTTCTCGCCGCTGGCCTTGTCCTCGAAACTGACCGCAAGCCCCGGGCACAACACCGCCTTGGCTTTCAGTACGTGCTTGAGGCGGCTGACCGAGAATTTGAAGGAGTCGAAATACTTGGCGTCCGGCCAGAAATGCACGCTGGTGCCGGTGTTGCGCTTGCCCACCGTGCCGACCACGGCCAGGTCACTGGCCTTGTAGCCGTCGGCGAAGCTCATCTGGTATTCATTGCCGTCGCGTTTGACCGTGACGATCACGCTGGTCGACAGCGCGTTGACCACCGAGATGCCCACACCGTGCAGGCCGCCGGAGAACTGGTAGTTCTTGTTGCTGAACTTGCCGCCGGCATGCAGCTTGGTGAGGATCAGCTCGACCCCTGGCACGCCCTCTTCCGGGTGAATGTCCACTGGCATGCCGCGACCGTCGTCGAGCACTTCCAGGGAGTTGTCCTCGTGCAGGATCACCTGAATCGATTTGGCATGCCCGGCCAGCGCTTCGTCGACGCTGTTGTCGATAACTTCCTGGGCCAGGTGGTTGGGCCGGCTGGTGTCGGTGTACATACCCGGGCGTTTGCGCACCGGGTCGAGGCCGGAAAGGACTTCGATGGCATCGGCGTTGTAAGAGCTAGAACCTTGCTGGGCCATGGGGTCTCTTGTTCGTCAATTGAGAGCGGAAAAGTCGATATCCTGCCACAGATGGCGAGGAATACCGGCGAAAGCGAAAAGCATCGGCAAACGCTGGGCAAAACCCTGAAAGCCGTGATCGCCACCGGCCTGGATACGCAGCGCGCAGGTGCGGTAATAGCTCTGGGCATCGCGGTAATCGAGGGTTTCATCGGCGGTCTGCAGCCACACCTGATAGCGCGCCGGATCTTGCAGCACTGCCACATCAAGTTCGGCCAAGGCCGCTACATGATCGGCCGTCAGCTCCCAGGTTTCATCGCTGTAATAGTTCTTCTGCGGGCCCAGGTAGCCGTCGAAACGCAGGTGCGGGCGCACGGCTGGGTTGATCAACAGCGCAGGCAACCCGTGGCGTTCGGCCAAGTGGGTCGCATAGTAGCCGCCCAGCGAGCTGCCAACCAGCACGGGCCGACCAAGCTCGGCAATCCGCGCTTCGAGCTGGGCCATCGCCTGGCGTGGATGGTGATGCAGGGCCGGCACCCGCAGCTGCGCGGCCAGGCCCAGCTGCGCCATGGCGCGCTGCAGCTGGCTGGCCTTGAGCGATGCCGGCGAGCTGTTAAGCCCGTGGATATAGAGAATGGATGTGGTCATGGGGCGGGAGGCTAACCGGTTGCGGCGACCGGCTGCAACCGGTTAGCCAAGCGGCTTAATAGCCTTTGATGGTGTAATCGATTTCGAACTTGATCCCGGTCACCCGCGATACACCAGTTTCCAGGCGACCGTCGTCAAACAGGCGCAGCCAGCGATAGCCCGGCGCGGTTTTATCCACCTGAAACTCCTCGCTACCCGGGGCGAACTGCACGCAGGTCGAAGGCGACGCCAGCAAACGGATCGGACCGCGCTGCTGATCAAGCTCCTGATGAATATGCCCCCAGAGCACCGCACGCACCTGGCTGAAACGCTCCAGCACGGCAAACAGGGCATCCGGGTTGCGCAGACCGATGGGCTCCATCCATTTGCAACCGATGGACACCGGGTGGTGATGCAGGCAGATCAGGTGATGACGATCCGGTTCTTCGCTGAGTGCGCGTTCCAGCAAGGCAAGCTGCTGTTCGTTGAGGTAACCGGGCACGGCACCGGGGATTGAGGAATCGAGCAGAATCACGCGCCAGTTGCCCAGATCGATTACCGGCTCCAGCAGATCACTGCCAACGCAGGCGGCCTGCATGGCAGGCACTTCATCATGGTTACCGGGGAACCAGCGCGCGGGCGCGGGGATGGCAGCGGTCATCTCGCGGAAGCGCTGGTAGGACTCAGCGCTACCGTCCTGCGAGAGGTCGCCACTGGCCAGGATCAGGTCGATCTGCGGTTGCTCCTGCAGCACACGCTCGATCACCCGCTGCAAGCTGTCCTGGGTATCCATGCCCAATAGCTTGCCTGCCCCGTCGGCAAACAGGTGACTGTCGGATAACTGCACCAGCAGTACCGAGCGATCAACAGCAGTGGTTTTAGTCGGCGCGCCCGGCAAGACCTTCTCCTTGAGCGGAATGCGTGAATTATGCTGGCTAGCCCTGCGGGCGGTAAACCCGCGAAAGGGGAATAGATCACAGAACGCCTGCTGTAAATCCAACGCCCACCCTAAGGCTAGCGCGTATCGGAATAATGCGCCTGCGACTGATTATCGGCAGAACGTGAAAAAACCTAACGCACGGGCGCCAGTTCGTGACCGCAGGCCAGGCAGTGGCTCAGCCACTCACCGAGAAACAGGTTGAGTTGGGTCTTCTCATCCGGCTGATGCATGGCGGCGTTGGGGTAGGGATAAATGCCGTGAAAGCGCCGCGCACTCTGCGTGCCGACGACCTCGGCCATGCGCGCATCGTGATAGACCCGCACTTCCAGACGCGGCACCGGCAGCCAGGACAGGCTGTGTTCCTGGCGCACCTCGATGGTCGAGGTATAGGGGCAGGTTTCCAGCACCTCCAGGGCCAGCACGCCGAGCAGGTGTTCGCCCTGACTGAGAGCCACACGACGAACCTGCTGCCGGCCATCCCCGCGCATGTCCGGCAGCAGCTGCAGCAGGCGCACATAGTTGAGTTCGCAAGCGGTCTGCAGCTCGACCAGGTCGACCCGATAACGCTCGCGCAGCAGGTTCACGACCACAACCCCCGCACTTCAGCGCGGTTCAGCGCCAGCCACTGCAGGGCAATGATGCTGGCAGCATTGTCGATCCGCCCATCTTTCAGCGCATCCAGGGCATCTTCCAGTGGCCAGACGTGCACGCGAATGTCCTCGCCCTCTTCCGCCAGGCCATGCACGCCGCCGGCGCCTTCACTGTCGCAACGGCCGACAAACAGGTGCACACGCTCATCCGAACCACCGGGGGACGGGTAGTACTGGGCAATCGGCCACAGCGAAGTCAACGGCAGATTGGCCTCCTCCAGCGCCTCACGGCGGGCCACTTCCTCCGGCTGTTCGTCCTTGTCGATCAAGCCGGCGACCAGCTCCAGCAGCCAGGGATTGGTGCTTTTATCCAGCGCACCGACGCGGAACTGTTCGATCAGCACCACGCAGTCGCGCTGCGGATCGTAGGGCAGCACGCACACCGCATCGTGGCGCACAAACAGCTCGCGGGTAAGCGTAGGACCCATGCCACCGGCAAACTGACGATGGCGCAAACGCAGCCGATCAAGCTTGTAGAAGCCGCTAAAGCAGGCCTCGCGCTCGATCACTTCGACATCTTCTCGTTGCATAACGCCCCCTGATTAACAGAAACGGGCCCGAAGGCCCGTCCTAGTTGCATCCTATGCTGCGCCGAAACATGGCGCAGCAAAAGCTCTAGAGTCCGGTTACGAGCTTGCGAGCTAGAGCCATGCAAGGCGAAAACGGGTGAGGAAGCGGAGTGTACGAGCTGTACATGAGCATTCCGAACCTGTTTTCAACGCAGCAAGGCTGACGCGCAGCTGATCGTAATTGGATATCTCTATCAGACCTTGTGGTAGAGCTGCGCACCTTGCGCCTTAAACTCCTCTGCCTTGGCTTGCATGCCCGCCTCAGCGTCCAGGTCGAGTGCGGCGATGCGCTGCTCTTCAGCATAGACGCGAACTTCCTGGGTGATCTTCATCGAGCAGAACTTCGGCCCGCACATGGAGCAGAAGTGTGCCACCTTCGCCGAGTCCTTGGGCAGCGTTTCGTCGTGATAACTGCGCGCGGTATCGGGATCGAGACCAAGGTTGAACTGATCTTCCCAGCGGAATTCGAAGCGCGCCTTGCTCAGCGCGTTGTCACGAATCTGCGCGCCGGGGTGACCTTTGGCCAGGTCAGCGGCATGGGCGGCAATCTTGTAGGTGATGATGCCGGTCTTCACGTCATCCTTGTTCGGCAGACCCAGGTGCTCCTTGGGCGTGACGTAGCAAAGCATGGCGCAACCGAACCAGCCGATCATCGCCGCACCGATGCCGCTGGTGATGTGGTCGTAACCCGGCGCGATGTCAGTGGTCAGCGGGCCGAGGGTGTAGAACGGCGCCTCGTCACAGCACTCCAGCTGCTTGTCCATGTTCTCCTTGATCAGCTGCATCGGCACATGGCCAGGGCCTTCGATCATGGTTTGCACGTCATGTTTCCAGGCGATCTTGGTCAACTCTCCTAATGTCTCCAGCTCCCCGAACTGGGCCTCGTCATTGGCATCGGCGATACTTCCCGGGCGCAGGCCGTCACCGAGCGAAAAAGAGATATCGTATTGTTTCATGATCTCGCAGATCTCTTCAAAATGAGTGTACAGAAAATTTTCTTTGTGATGCGCCAGGCACCACTTGGCCATGATCGAGCCGCCACGGCTGACGATGCCGGTGACCCGCTTGGCGGTCAGCGGCACATAACGCAGCAGCACGCCGGCG
>NZ_JAUYGD010000039.1 GCF_030690725.1 Pseudomonas sp.
AATGGCCACCGGAGTGGGGTCCGGGTGGCGAAAACGTAAGAAATACTCGTCGAATTGATTGTTTTTTGATCATTTGGCGAGTTTAAAAGTTGCGCTAGGTGGTATGCCGGGGAAATACATGGCTACTTCAGACCATCCTTAAAGGTTTCAGGGCCTTTTGTTTGTGGGTAATGAAGCAACCCTTTGCTTGCGCTTATCCAATCGCCGCCTGCAGATTGGCCCTGGCCTGCAGCTCGTATCGATCCCGAAAATGGCTTGTGCTGTAGAGGTGGTCGCGTGTGAGGAAGTGCTTGAGCACTGCCTTGCGTTTGATGCGGTAGAGCAGGCCAGGCACCCAGCTGTATTCCGCGCGTACCTGGCGGTCGTATTCGTTAAAGCGCTCAGGGGCGGCGCCGAGTATGGCCAGGTCAATGTCGACGAGCAGTTGCTGATCGGCGTCGCTGGGTGTGGCGTTGTGGCGGGTGGCCATTATCAGGCTGTGAACCCGCGTCTGCACCTGCGTTGTGGCTCCGCTTGCCGCCAATGCCTGCACGGCCCAGTCGGCGCTGCGCAGTTCGTTGTCTGATCCGCGCAGTGCGTAGATTGCATCGTGAAACCACAGGGCGATTTCCACTTCACCCGGTTCGGCCGCAAGGGCGAGCGCCGCGTCGAAATGCTCGAGGCATTCAGCGAGATGTTGTTGCGTGTGGTAGTGGCGATGCGGCTCGTTATACGCGGCCAGCAGGCGCTCGAACAAACCGACTTGTGCCGGCAGGTTCAGGTTGTGCCATGCGCGTTGCCAGGAGTGAGTGAGGCGGCCGTGTGGTGGGTTTATGAGTGGCTTCATGATGTGTCTCAGCAAAAAGTGCTTCCGTGCAGCGCATGCCGACCGATATCAACTTTAGTGGGGCAGGGGCTGGATCTTTTTCACAGCCTCAAGCCAGTCCGGATTGAGTCGCGGCTGGTCGGTCTGCATACCCAGTTCTTCCATGCGCTCCTTGTGTTTATTGATTTCCGCCACCGCTTCACTGAGGGCGCTGGTGTTGCCGTCCAGTTGGTGCATTTGGGTCAGGCCCAGGTGGTAGAAGCGCAGCAGTTGCATGGCGGCTGGGTCGCGGGCGGCGACACCGGCTTTGACGTGGTGCATCAGGTTGGTCACGCGCATCAGGCTGCGTTTCAGGCGCCAGCCGTATACGGCGGCGGCCATAAAGGGCTGTGGCCACAGCACCACGCGCACCAGGACTGCGGTCAGCGCTAGTGCGGCGATAACCCCGCCGAGGTTCCAGCGGAAGTTGTCGCCACCCGGTGTGCCAAACAGCAGCACCGCGCTGCTCGACAGCAGCATGGCCAGGGCGACGAAGATTGCGGCGATGGTCAGGGTGCTGCGGCGGGTTTGCTGGCGGTAGGTTTCAGGAGTGCGCTGCTGGATTTCGAACATCGGGGCCACGGTAATTCTCACTTGTGCGGGTGGTAGCGGCGTTGCTTAAGGGCATGCGGGTTTGCTGAGGCATGCGCTAGCAGACCGTTGAAAAACTACCTGCGTTGGCAATACTGCGTTAAAAACAGGCTCGGAATGCTCATTTACACCAGTAAACTCCGCTTCCTCGCCTGTTTTTGCCTTGTCTTGCCTGCCTCGCCTACGTTTTTCAACGGCCTGCCAAACGCTGCAAATTATGCGCGATTGCCCGGCAACAGGTATCTTCGCCCATCCGTTGACTGCATCGCTTAAGGATTTACCGGGTTTATGAGGCGTACTGTGTTTCAGGCTGTGATTTTCTGCGCGCTAGCGCTGTGTGCGGGCGCCGCGTTGGCCAAGGTCGAGGTGCAGGCCGGGCAGCATAAGAGCCTTGGGCGGATTCTCGTCGCCAAGGTCTCCGAGGATATTGCGCCGGGCGATTACGAGGCGCTGCTCAAGGGCATCAAGGCTAACCCGGGCAAGTACGCGAAGAAGATCGTCATGCTCGACAGCATCGGCGGCAGCGTATCCGAGGCCATTCGTATGGGGCGCTTGTTGCGTGAGACCGGCTTCGATGCCCTGGTGCCGTCCACCGGGGTATGCCAGGGCAGTTGCGTGTACCTGCTGGCGGCGGGGCACGCTAAAACCGTGCGCGGCTATGTGGGTATTCACCGGCCATATTATGCGGGCAGTGATTCGGTGCATTCGGCGTCCGCCTATGGGCCGAGCCGGGCGACTCAGGCGGCTTACTTCAAGGAAATGCAGATCCCACCGGAGCTGCTGGAGGCAATCAACAGCACCGAGCCACGGCGCATGCGTGTGCTGACGCCGGCTGAGTTGGCGCGCTACCGCTTGAAGTGAGGCGGCGCGCTGTCAGCTGGTGCGGTGTCTTTCGAAGAAGCTGATGACCTGCTTGCTGGCGTCCTCGCGGGGCATGTCGTAGCGCTGCTGCACCAGGTTGGTCAGTTTTTGTTCATCGCCTTCGGATTTGATCAGTTCATCCAGGGTCAGCTCGTCCCAGACGATCAGGGCCAGGCCGGCCAGTTTGCGCCAGTTTTTCTGGATGATTTCGGCAAGGGGTCTGCTCATGTTCGGTGCTCCCGAGGTGGCCGGTCTGGGCCGGTTGCGCGGTCAGAGCGGCGTTGTACTCAGGGCAGTCTGTCAAAACGGGCCTGGCCAGTCGGTGCGCTACAGCGCTTATGCGTGCTTGCGTACCGACGCCATGGCACGGCGCCGCTAGCCTGCTTGCCGCGCCGTAGCTGATGTGGCGTGGCAATTGCTCTGTTTAGAGCCACATGGGCCTGTTCTGGACGCCTTTCGCCCCTCAAGGATATGCCGCAATGTCGATGATCGAACCTGTGCTGCTGACTGCCGCACGCGTCTGTACCTTTGCCGGTGGGCAGCTGTTGACCAACGCCAGCGGTTTTTACTTCGCCCGCGATGAACGCCTGTTTCTGGTGACCAGTCGGCACGTGATGATCGATGAGCCGAGCCAGCATTTTCCTGATCGCATCGAGATCGAAGTGCACACCGATCTGCACAATGTGGCGCAGACCACCGGCTTCTCCATGCCGCTCTATCGCGATGGCCAGAGCCTTTGGCGGCAGGGCTGCGATGGCGCCGGTGAGGTGGATGTGGCGGTGCTGGAGATCGAGCGTGCGGCGCTGCCTGAGGGCATGGTCTATCACGCTTTTACCCCGGAGCACCTGCTGCAGCCACAAACCCCGGTCGAGGTCGGCACCTCGTTGCTGGTGGTGGGTTTCCCCCTGGGTTTTCACGACACCCTGCACCATATCGCGGTGGTGCGGCATGCCGTGGTGGCGTCGTCATTCGGCCTGCGTTTTCAGGGCCAGGGCTACTTTCTTACCGATGCCCGCACCCATCGTGGCACCAGTGGCGCGCCAGTGGTTATGCGCATAGCGGACAGTGAGACGGATGAGTTGCCATGGGTGTTGCTGGGCGTGCATTCGGCGCGGCTCGATCTGGGTAGTCGGGATGTCGAAGTGGACGAGGCCCTGGGGCTCAACTGCACCTGGTATGCCGATATTCTGCTGACCCTGACTCAATAAGGCCCTGGGCTCAACGTTGCGTTTGCGGCTCGAGGGCCGGGGCCATGTTGATGTCCTTGACCAGGCCGGACGTGGCCCTGATCAACTCGCGGGCCATGCGGGTTTCCTGCTCGTTGTGGGTCTGTGCCACCAGCACCACATCACCGTGGGTAATCGCCTTGCTCACCAGCGTGGCGAAGCGTCCGTGATGCTGGCCAGCGGCCGATGAGGCGCCGATCACACTGCCGAGAAAGCCGCCGATAAAGCCGCCCATGCCCATCAGGGAGAAGGGCGCAAGCATGGGGCTGGCGTGGAACAGGCTGACTTCACTGACGATCAGCGCCACCGCGAGCAAGGCGCCAATGCCGATGCCCATGCCGGTACCAATGGCGATATCCACCAGCATGTCCTTCAGCACCTTGTTGCTTTTCGCCTGCGGTGCAGGAGCGGGCGGGGCATCGGCGTTGCTGGCGACTATTTGCAGTTGCTCGTTGTGCATGCCGCGCTGCAGCAGCTGGGCCAGCGCCTGTTCGGCGGTGCTGCGTTGGCTAAAGAAGCCCGAAACGTGGTGGCGATAGAGGTCCATCGTGCTGCTCCTGATTGTGAGCTGTCGTTGATAACTGAACTTGCAGCCTAAGTAGCGCGGTTGGGCGTGTCTGTGCGTCCGCGCACGCATAGCAAGTGGCTGTTTCGCCGCTTATGCGCGCCAGCGTACCGACAGGCCTGGGCCGCGCTGCGAAGCTTCTCTCTGCGAGCTGCATGCATGGCGTAAGAGCAGCGGTTAACTCTGCAGCTCAGCCTGCATGACCTGTTCGGCCTGACTGATCGACCTGCTACCTGGGTTGCTTATGGCCTGCCTGCGCATGTATCGCCTGAAACGGCTTTTGGAGATGCGTGATGAAAATTCACTACCGCCCGCTCTTGCTGGCATTTGCCATTGCTTATGCCGGGCTGGCCGTGGGCAGCCTGCTGATTGCCATGAACCTGGCGCAGAGCGCCGCGCCTTAGATCATGGCCCCCGAGAATGCTGTCTGCCGCGCTGATAGAGCGCTGTGGCTTAGCTCACCTGGGCGCGTACGCGGCGAACGCTGCGGCGTGCTTATCCGTAATTGTTTTTGAGGACATTCCTATGAACAGGACTTCATCCATCGTTGATGGCATGGCTGCGTTGCGTTTTGCCGGCCTCTGCGCCGGGCTGCTGATGCTCAGCGCCTGTGCTTCACCACCGCTGCCACCTAGCCAGGCGCTGCAAGCTGCCGAGTCGGCAATCAGCAATGCCGAACAGGCGCGCGTGGCGGATTACGCCTCGCCGGAGCTGGGCACTGCGCGGGAGAAACTCACCGCCGCCAATGCTGCGGTAGTGCGTGAGGAGATGCTGCTGGCCGAGCGTCTGGCCGATCAGTCGCGGGTTGAGGCCGAGCTGGCCCTGGCCAAGTCGCAGGCGACCAAGGCCAAGGTGGTCAATGACGAAATGCAGAAAAGCACCAACAGCCTGAAACAGGAAATGCAACGCAACACGGGAGCTCAACAATGAACCTTGCTCATAACGCCAAGCACCTGCTGCTGGTCAGCGCAATCAGCCTGGCCTTGGCCGGTTGCGCTGCGCAACCGAGCATGCCGCAAGGCGCCGCCGATGTGCGCGGCAAGCTCACCCGCTTGCAAGCCGATCCACAGCTCAACACCCGCGCGCCAGTAGCACTCAAGGCCGCCGAAGATGCGGTAATCGTTGCCGAGCAACCGCGCAAGGATCAGGCCGAGGAGCAGGCCCTGGGCCAGCATCTGGTAGTGATGGCCGACCGCAAGGTGGAAATCGCCACGGCCCTGGCGCAAACGCGCTTCTATGAAGACCAGCGCAAGATTCTCAGCGAACAGCGCGAAGGCGCACGGCTGGATTCGCGCACCCGCGAGGCCGATCAGGCGCAGCGGCAGAACAGCAAGCTGCAGCAACAGATTGACGAACTCAATGCCAAGCAAACCGAGCGTGGCCTGGTTATGACTCTGGGCGATCTGCTGTTCGCTACGGGGCGTGCCGAGTTGCGTGCAGGCACGGCGAATAACCTGGGCAAACTGGCGGCTTTCCTCAATCAGAACCCTGAGCGTCAGGTGCTGATTGAAGGGCATACCGACAGCGTCGGCAGCGAAGAAATGAACCTGAGCCTGTCGCAGCGCCGCGCCGATTCGGTGATGCATTACCTGACCAGCCAGGGTGTTTCCCCAACCCGTCTGGGCGCATCAGGCAAAGGCGAGAGCATGCCGGTTGCTGGTAATGAATCGGCTTCAGGTCGGCAGATGAATCGGCGGGTGGAAATCATCATCAGCCAGGACATGGCCTCGCAACGCTGATGCTCGCTAGCTGATCTGCTGCTTTTACTGCTCTTGTAAAAAGCAGCCAACGCAGGTCGGAACCCTTCCGATCTGCGCAGCCGCCCGCTATGTGGTGGCGCTTTAGGCGTTTAGGCGAACTGCACCGGGCAGCGCTCTGCGCCTTCCAGTTTGCGAATTTCATCGACCACCTGCGGCCGTGCGTGGTGCAGCACCAGATGGCGCTGCTGGCTGTGCAGGCGGCGCGCTTCCTGGTGCAGCATGGTGATACCGGCGTAGTCGATAAAGTTGATATGCCGCGCATCGATCATCACCCAGGGCGCGCAACTGCGTTGCAGGCGTTGCTGCAGGTAGTGGCAGGCGCCGAAGAAGATCGACCCCTCGATACACAACCATTCCTGCTCGCCGTCCTGCCACTGGCGTACGCGCGGCTGCGAAGTGCGCTTGAGGTAGACGATCAGTGAAGCCAGCACGCCAGCATAGATGGCGCTTTGCAGCTCCAGCACCAGGGTCGCCAGCACGGTCAGCAGCATCACCAGAAATTCGCTACGGCTCACGCGCTTCAAGGCCTTGACGGCGCTGATATCGAACAGCCCCCAGCAGATCAGCAGAATGCTCGCCGCCATGGCCGGGATCGGCACATAGGCGAACAGGCGGCTGCCATACAGGGCAAACAACGCCACCAGCAGAGCGGCAAACACCCCGGCCATGGGCGAGCAGGCACCGGCTTGCTGGTTGAGCGCCGAGCGGGTGAAGGAACCGGCTGACAGCGAGCCACTGAACCAGGGCCCGATGATATTCGACAGGCCCTGGGCGCGGACTTCCTGATTGGCATCGAACAGTTGCTGAGATTTATCCGCCAGGGCGCGGGCAATCGACAGGCTGGTGACCAGGCCGAGCAAACCGCAGGCCACGGCGGCAGGCAGCAATTGCAGGATATGGCTGAGGTTGAACTCCAGCAGGGCGAAGGGCGGCAGGCTGCCTTCGAAACGGCTGACTAATGCGATTGCACCCAGCTGTTCAGGCCAGGCCATAACCAGCAGGCTGGCAGCAACAATGCCGATCAGTAAGGCCGGCGCCCGCGGCCACAAACGCCTGCTTATCAGGCTGATGCTCAAGGTGAACAATGCGACGGCCAGGGTGCGCCAGTCACTCTCGGCCAGGTGCTCGCCGAGGCTGAGCAGGCTCATCAGCGCCGTGGCCTGGCTGGTAACCGTCAGGCCGAGCAGGTTGGGCAGCTGGCCGATGCCGATCACCAATGCCGCGCCCAGGGTGAAGCCGAGCACCACCGAATGCGACACGAAATTCACCAGCGCGCCGAAGCGCAGCAACCCGAGCAGCCATTGGCACACACCGGCTAGCAGGGTCAGCAGCAGAATCAGGGCAATAAAGTGGTCGCTGCCAGGTGTCGCCATCGGGCTGACACTGCTGAACAGCACGATGGAGATCGCGGCGGTGGGGCCGCAGATCAGAAAACTGGAGGAGCCCCACAGGCAGGCGATCAGCACCGGCACGATGGCCGCGTACAAGCCGTATTGCGGCGGTAGCCCGGCGATCAGGGCATAGGCGATGGACTGCGGCAGCGCGAGGATGGCGCCGTTGAGCCCCACCAGCAGGTCTTTACCGAGGCTGCGTTTGCTGCAATGCGGCAGCCAGCGCAGAAAGGGCAGTAGGGACTGAAGGCGGAGCAGTGGCATGCGTGGGCTTCTTGTGCAAACGATGGACAAAGCCGCTGCAGGGCAGCGGCCCGTCTACTTTAGGGAATCAAGCCAGCCGGTTCAAAGCTTGCCGTTAACTGCCGCCAGACCATCACCGCCGCTGCGGCTGGTAACGCCCTCAAGCCAGCTGGCAACCACCGCCGGATTAGCCTTGAGCCAGGCCTTGATTGCCTCATCGTTGCTGGCCTGTTTGCTCAGCACCTGATCCATGATGGCGTTCTCCATCTCCTGGGTGAATTTCAGGTTGCTCAGCAGCTTGCCGACATTCGGGCACTGCGCGGCGTAGCCTTTGCGGGCCAGGGTGTTAACACTGCCGCTGGCGCCGAAGTACTTCTCGCCGCCCTTGAGGTAGCGCATGTCGTACTGCACGTTCATCGGGTGCGGGGTCCAGCCCAGGAACACCACAAACTGCTCGCGTTTCACCGCGCGGCCGACCTGCACCAACATGGCCTGCTCGCTGGATTCGACCAGGCTCCAGTCCTTGAGGTCGAATTCGTTGGCAGCAATCATCTTCTGGATGGATTCGTTGGCCGGTGCGCCGGAGCCGATGCCGTAGATCTTGCGGCTGAACTTGTCGGCATGCTGGTTGAGGTCGGCAAAGGTTTTCACCCCAGCCTCGTAGGCGTAGGTGGGCACCGCCAGGGTGTACTCGGTGCCGCTGAGGTTTTCCACCACCTGCTCGACTTCGCCGGTGCTGACGAACTTGTCGTAGTTGCTCTGCTGCGCCGGCATCCAGTTGCCGAGGAATACATCCACCTGACCTTTCTGCAGCCCGGCAAAAATGATCGGCACGGCCAGGGTCTGCGGCTGCGCCTTGTAGCCCAGGCCGTCGAGCAGAAAACTGGCGATGCCGTTGGTTACGGCAATATCACTCCAGCCCGGATCGCCCAGTTTCACCGTGGCGCAACTGGCGTCTTCGGCGAAGCTGTAGCTGCTGGCGGCCAGTAACAGGCCGCCGATAAGTGCTGTGCTGAATCTGTGCATGGCAATGTCCTCTTTAGTTATTAGTTTTTCAACGCGGCAGTGGCTTGCAATCAAGGTTGCGGGAAACGGGCGCGACGTTCGAGGTCGTCGAGATCAATGTGGTTGCGCATGTACTGCTGGCTGGCATCGACCATGGGTTGATGGTCCCAACTGGTCAGGCGGCCGTGGGTCAGGGCGCTGGCAACAAAACGCCGGCGACGCTGACTGGCCAGGGTGGCCTGATGAATCGCCTGCATGTCCCAGCGCGCCTGGGCCTGGTTGATAAAGTCAGCCAGCCGGCTTTGGTGCTCGGCGGACTCTGCCAGGTTTTCGCGCTCTTGCGGGTCGTGGCGCAGGTTGAACAGCAGCAGGGGGTCGTGTTCCGAATAGATAAATTTCCACTCGCCCTGGCGAATCATCATCAGCGGGCTGATGCTGCCTTCGGCCATATATTCGCCAATCACTTCATCGTGGCCCTGGCGACCTTCGAGGTGCGCCAGCAATGAGCGGCCATCCAGCGGCAGGTCGTTTTGCAGCGTGCCGCCGGCCAGTTCCACCAGGGTCGGCAGCAGGTCCATGGTGGAGACGTTCTGGCTTACCCGGCGCGCAGCAAACTGCTTGGGTGCATGCACCAGCAACGGCACTCGGGCGGCCATTTCAAACCAATGCATTTTGTACCAGAGGCCACGCTCACCCAGCATGTCGCCGTGGTCGCCGGAGAACACGATGATGGTGTTGTCGCTCAGGTTGCAGTCCTTGAGGGTTTTCAGCAGCTTGCCGATATTGCTGTCGATGTAGCTGCAGGCGCCGAAGTAGGCGCGGCGGGCGTCCTTGATCTTCTGCTCGGGCAGCGGCTTGTCCCACAGGTCGATGACTTTCATCAGGCGCTGCGAGTGCGGGTCCTGCTCGGCCTGATCGATGTGCTGGCGCGGCAGCGGGATGTCCTCGTCGCGGTAGAGGTCCCAGAACTCGGCCGGGATGGTGTAGGGGTCATGTGGGTGAGTCATGGAAACGGTCAGGCAGAAGGGCTGATCACCGTCGCGGCGCACGTGGTCATACAGATACTGCTGTGCCTTGAACACCACCTCTTCATCGAAATCCAGCTGGTTGGTGCGCACGCACGGCCCGGCCTGCAGCACCGAGGACATGTTGTGGTACCAGCTGGCGCGCACGTCCGGCTCATCCCAGTTCACCGCCCAGCCGTAATCGGCGGGGTAGATGTCGCTGGTCAGGCGCTCTTCATAGCCATGCAACTGGTCCGGGCCGCAGAAATGCATCTTGCCCGACAGCGCGGTGCGGTAGCCCAGGCGGCGCAGGTAATGGGCGTAGGTCGGTACATCGGCGGGAAAGTCGGCGGCGTTGTCGTAGGCACCGATCTTCGAGGGCAACTGGCCGCTGACCAGGGTAAAGCGCGAGGGCGCGCAAAGTGGACTGTTGCAATAGGCGGCATCGAACACCACGGCATCTTTAGCCAGGCGCATCAGGTTGGGCATCTGGATCGGTGAGGCGGCATCGTGCAGCGGCAGAATCGGCGCGGCCATCTGATCGGCCATGATAAAGAGGATGTTAGGGCGTTTCATGGCAGCCGGTATTCCATATAAAAGATTTATGCGACAGTGCTGGCTTGATCATCCGGCTAAGTAAAAGCTGGGTAAACCTGCCGTCAGTAGATGCATTGGATAACCTGGGCTTATGTTTGAACGCATCGATGGCGTGTCGCTGGATGTGCTGCGGGTATTCGAGTCCGCCGCCCGTCAGCTGAGCTTTACCGCCGCAGCCAGTGAGCTGGGCACCAGCCAGCCGGCGATCAGCCAGCAGATCAAACGCCTGGAGCAGCAATTGGCCACGCGCCTGTTTGATCGGGTTTACCGCGGTATCGTCCTCACCGATGCCGGCGAGCTATTGCTGCGCTATGTGCAGGATGGTCTGCAGAGCCTGGATGCCGGTCTGTTGGCGGTCACCGCGCAACAGCAGCATGAGGTGCTGCAGGTGGCCACCGACTTTGCCTTTGCCGCCTACTGGTTGATGCCGCGCTTGCAGCGCTTCCATCAGCTGCACCCGGAGGTGGATGTCAGCCTGATCACCAGCGAGCGCGATCAGGGTGCGTTGCCGGCGGAAATCGATGTGGCGATCAACTTCGGCGACGGGCGCTTCAAGCATGCCGAGGCGCAGCTGATGTTTCGCGAAGAGGTGTTCCCGGTGTGCAGCCCGCAGCTGCTCAAGGGTCGTGAGTTACCGCTACCGGCTACTGCGCTGGCCAGCCTGCCGCTGCTGCACCTGCGCCCGGAAAATCGTTCGCGCTGGTTCGACTGGGCCGGGCTGTTTCGCGCGTTTGGCCTGCAGCAAACGCCGAGTCCAGGCAGCCTACGCTTCGATAACTACACCCTGCTGATTCAGGCGGCGATTGCCGGGCAGGGCGTGGCCATCGGCTGGCGGCATCTGGTTGATGAACTGCTGACGCAGAACCTGCTGTGCCGCGTGGGCGATGAAGTCGCGCATTCGGATATGGGCTACTACCTGGTGCTGCCTGAGCGCAAACGTCGCCAGCGTTTGACCCAGGTATTTGTCGATTGGCTGCAGGCCGAACTGGCCAAGGGGCCTGGGGTTTAACCGATGCTTGGCCTCAGGCGATACAGGGACGCAAAGCCCTGTTCCCAACGCTGATGCCCGGACGCTGCTCGGCAGGCTGCGCGGCTATGTGAGTGTGGGCGGTAGCCCGCCCACTTCACTGTTGCTCACAGCTTGGCGATCGACACCTCAGTGGATTTGACGAAGGCAATCACTTCGCTGCCCACGCCCAGTTCCAGCTCTTTTACCGAGCGGGTGGTGATCACCGAGGTGACGATGCCGGAGGCGGTCTGTACGTCGATTTCCGAGAGTACGTCGCCCAGGACGATTTCCTTGATGGTGCCTTTGAACTGGTTGCGTACGTTGATGGCTTTAATGGTCATGGTGATGCTCCTTGGTTTTAAGAGTGGTCATGCGGGTTAAAGCGCCCAGCGCAACTGCGTGGGCAAGGGTGAAATGGGTTCGGGTTGCGGTGGCAGTTCCGGTAGCGATAGCACGCGGTTAAGCACCTGTTCCTCAACAGCCGCCAGGCGCGCCGAGGCGCGTTGACGCGGGCGGGGCAGGTCGACGTTGATATCCAGGCCGACCTGGCCGTTCTCGATCAGGATCACTCGGTCGGCAATCGCCACCGCTTCGCTGACATCGTGAGTTACCAGCAGTACGGTGAAGCCATGCTGTTGCCACAGGCGTTCGATCAGTTGCTGCATTTCGATGCGGGTCAGGGCATCCAGTGCGCCGAGCGGCTCGTCGAGCAGTAGCAGGCGCGGTTGGTGGATCAGCGCACGGGCCAGGGCTACGCGCTGCTTCTGTCCGCCAGATAAAGCGGCAGGCCATTCATTGGCGCGATCCGCCAGGCCGACGGCTTCCAGCGCCTGTTGCGCTTGCGGTCGCCAGTTGCCGGACAGGCCCAGGCCGACGTTGTCGATCACTCGCTTCCAGGGCAGCAGACGCGAGTCCTGGAACATCAGGCGAATGTCTTCGCGTGAGGCGGCCAGCGAGCCATTACCGGCCTGCAGTTCGCCCTGGGTGGGCACATCCAGACCCGCCAACAGGCGCAGCAGGGTGCTCTTGCCGCAGCCGCTGCGACCGACGACGGCGACAAACTGCCCGGCGGGAATATTCAGCTGAACATTCTTCAGCACTTCGCGTTCGCCGAAGGCCTTGTGAATGCCGTTGATCGCCAGCGGCAGGCCACGTTTTAAGGTGTGCAGCGCAGTCATTGTCCCTCTCCCTTGGTCTGGTAGGCCGGGTGCCAGCGCAGCCAGATGCGCTCAAGCGTGCGCGCCGCCACATCCGCCAGCTTGCCGAGCACGGCGTAGAGCAGAATGGCCAGTACCACCACGTCGGTTTGCAGGAATTCGCGGGCATTCATTGCCAGGTAGCCGATGCCGGAGCTGGCGGAGATGGTTTCCGCGACGATCAGCGTCAGCCACATAAAGCCCAGGGCGAAACGCACGCCGACCAGGATCGAGGGCAGGGCACCGGGCAGGATTACCTGACGGAACAGGCTGAAACCGGACAGGCCATAGCTGCGCGCCATTTCCACCAGCGCCGGGTCGACGTTACGGATGCCGTGGTAGGTGTTCAGGTAGATCGGGAACAGCGTGCCGAGGGCGACCAGAAAGATCTTTGCGCTCTCGTCGATGCCGAACCAGAGGATCACCAGCGGAATCAGCGCCAGGTGCGGCACGTTGCGGATCATTTGCACCGAACTGTCGAGAAAGCGCTCGCCCCATTTCGACAGGCCGGTGATGAAGCCCAGCAGCAAGCCGAGGCCGCCACCGATGGCAAAACCGATGCCGGCGCGCCAGCCGCTGATGGCCAGGTGGGTCCAGATTTCACCGCTACGCAGCAGCTCCCAACCGGCGCTGATCACTGCGCTCGGTGCCGGCAGAATGCGCGTAGACAGCAGGCCGCTGACCACCGCCAGTTGCCAGGCTGTCAGCAACGCCACCGGCAAGGCCCAGGGGGCCAGGCGCAGGGCCAGGTTGTGTAAGGCTGTATTGCTCATTGCAAACCCCATCAGGTCTTTGTAGGAGCGGGAGGCACGCCTAGTCCCATTCCCGCGATGTTTCTAAGGTTCGCGGGCATGGCCCGCTCCTACGGCATTGCATCAACTGGCCGAGGCCGCCTTGGGCAGAATGTCGCTGGAGATCATTTCCCCAAACGGGCTGACATAGCTGGCCCCGCTGGGTACCTCTGGGCGATTGACGTCCAGGTGCGGGAACAGCAGCTCGGCAACCCGGTAAGACTCTTCCAGGTGCGGATAGCCGGAGAAGATGAACGTGTCGATGCCCAACTCGGCGTATTCCTTGACCCGTGCGGCCACGGTCGGGCCATCGCCAACCAGTGCCGTGCCGGCACCGCCGCGCACCAGGCCGACCCCGGCCCAGAGGTTGGGGGACACTTCCAGGTTGTCTTTGCTGCCGCCGTGCAGGGCGGCCATACGCTGCTGACCAACCGAGTCGAAGCGCGCCAGGGAGGCTTGAGCGCTGGCGATGGTGTCGTCGTCGACATGGCTGATCAGCTTGTCGGCGGCAGCCCAGGCCTCGGCATTGGTTTCGCGCACGATCACATGCAGGCGGATGCCGAAGCGCACTTCACGGCCTTGAGCGGCGGCCTTCTCGCGCACCTGGGCGATTTTCTCGGCTACTGCAGCCGGTGGCTCGCCCCAGGTCAGGTAGAGCTCGACCTGCTCGGCGGCCAGGTCCTGCGCGGCTTCTGACGAGCCGCCGAAATACAGCGGCGGACGCGGCTGTTGAATAGGTGGGTAGAGCAGTTTGGCGCCTTTGACTTGAATATGTTTGCCGTCGTAGTCGACCACTTCACCTTCCAGCACGCGGCGCCAGATGCGGGTGAATTCCACCGAGGCTTCGTAGCGTTCGGCGTGGGACAGGTTGAGGCCATCGCCGGCCAGCTCATCCGGGTCGCCACCGGTCACCAGGTTGAAAAGCGCGCGGCCATTGGACAGGCGATCAAGGGTTGCTGCCTGACGCGCGGCGACCGTTGGGGAAATGATCCCGGGGCGCAGGGCTACGAGGAATTTCAGGCGCTGGGTCACCGGGATCAGCGATGCGGCCACCAGCCAGGAGTCCTCGCAGGAACGCCCGGTAGGAATCAGTACGCCACCAAAACCGAGGCGGTCGGCTGCTTGGGCAATCTGCTGCAGGTAACCGTGATCGACGGCGCGTGCGCCCTCGGCGGTGCCCAGGTATTTGCCGTCGCCATGGGTGGGCAGGAACCAGAAAATATTCAAGCTCATGGAGTGGTCTCCTCTTACGAAATCGTGGGCGTAGCCCGGATGGCTCCGGGCTACGGTGATGCAGCTGTCGCGAATGGTTATTGGGCTGTTGCGACCTTGGCCGGGGACGCCTTAGTCGGGGCGTTCCAGATCACGTCCTTGATCACCAGGCGTTTGGGAATCAGTTTCAGGTCGGTAAAGGTGTCCGCGATCTTCTGCTGGGCCTGGATGACCTCTGGGCTGATCAACTGCGCGCCGTAGCTCTGGCGCTCGACTGCGACGCGGGTGATTTCTGCCGACAGACCCAGCAGTGGAGCGACCTGGGCGGTGGCTGCAGCGCTGTTGTTTTTGGTCCATTCGCCAATGCCGCGAATTTCGTCGATCAACACTTCAACCACTTCCGGGTTTTTCTCGGCGTAGGGCTTGGTTGCCAGGTAGAACTGGTGGTTGTTCACCAGGCCTTGGCCATCACGCAGGGTGCGTGCTTGCAGCTGGTTCTCGGCGGCGGCCTGGAAGGGGTCCCAGATGACCCAGGCGTCGACGCTGCCACGCTCGAAGGCGGCGCGGGCATCGGCGGGCGGTAGGTACACCGGTTGAATGTCGCTGTATTTCAGACCGGCGTCTTCCAGGGCGCGTACCAGCAGGTAGTGCACGTTGGAGCCTTTGTTCAGGGCGATTTTCTTGCCCTTAAGATCGGCGACCGATTTCAGCGGCGAGTCTTTCTGCACCAGAATGGCTTCGCTGGTCGGTGCCGGTGGCTCATAGGCGACATACAGCAGATCCGCGCCTGCGGCCTGGGCAAATACCGGTGGGGTTTCGCCGGTGGTGCCGAAGTCCACCGAGCCGACGTTCAGCCCTTCGAGCAGCTGCGGGCCGCCGGGGAACTCAGTCCATTTAACCTCGATGCCTTTGTCGGCCAGGCGTTTTTCCAGGGTGCCCTTGGCTTTGAGCAGTACCAGGGTGCCGTATTTCTGATAGCCGATTCGCAAGACGCTCTTATCCTGAGAAGTAGCTTGTGCTTGGGTGATGGCGCCGAAAGAAATGGCCGCGGCAAACAGGGCGACCAGACTCCGACGCAAAGTGCTAGTGCGCATAGCGCTCTCCTTTGCTGTTGGGGTTATTGGGTTGCGACCTGCTTGCCCGTTGGCGGGCGAGTAAGGTGGGGTATTGCTGTGTCTCGCGGGTTTCACCCGCCCTACGCATCAGCGATCCGTAGGGCGGGTGAAACCCGCGTTGGTTCAAATACTCCAGCGGGCGTTGATCAACCGATCATTCAGCACACCCGGATCAATCGGTGCCGGACGGCGGGCCAGGGCCTGCTGGAAGTGCTGTAAGGCATCATCAAAACGCTGTTCCAGGGCCGGTGCCAGTTGCGCAGCAGCGCCGTTCTCGCCGTAGGCAATCTGGCTGTCGTCAGCAAAGATGGCGTGCAGCATTTCCTGGGCTTTCAGCGCCGCCAGTACCGGCTTGAGCGCGTAGTCCACGGCCAGCATGTGTGCGCTGCTGCCACCGGTAGCGATGGGCAGCACCACCTTGTGGTTCAACGCGCGCTCGGGCAGCACATCGAGCAGGGTCTTCAGTGCGCCGGAAAACGACGCCTTGTACACCGGGGTTGCCACTATCACGCCGTCGGCACGGCTGACCTGTTCGATCAGTTGCTGCACGGCCGGGCTGCCGAAATTGGCAAACAGCAGGTCTTCGGCATTGAAATCACGCACCTGGTAGCTGATCACTTCAACACCGCGCAGTTGTAACCAGTGTTTGGCGCGATCAAGCAGGATATTGCTGCGTGACTTCAGGCTCGGGCTGCCGCCCAGGGATACGACAAGCATCTTCAGTCCTTAGCGGTTCGGCTGCGGGGTCAGACGCAGGTAAGGTTTGACGGCGCGGTAGCCTTTGGGGAAGCGCTGCTTGATTTCTTCCTCGTCCTTGAGCGACGGCACGATCACCACCTCATCACCATCTACCCAGTTGGCTGGGGTGGCGACCTTGTGGTTGTCGGTCAGTTGCAGCGAATCAATCACCCGCAGAATCTCGTGGAAGTTGCGCCCGGTGCTGGCCGGGTAGGTGATGGTCAGGCGCACCTTTTTGTTCGGGTCGATGATGAACAGCGAACGCACGGTCAGGGTGTCGTTGGCGTTCGGGTGGATCAGGTCGTAAAGGTCGGAGACCTTGCGATCAGCGTCAGCCAGGATCGGGAAATTGACCTTGGTGTTCTGCGTTTCGTTGATGTCGTCGATCCACTTCAGGTGCGAGTCCACCGGGTCAACCGACAGGGCGATGGCCTTAACGCCGCGCTCGGCGAACTGCTCTTTCAGCTTGGCGGTAAAGCCCAGCTCGGTGGTGCACACCGGGGTGAAGTCGGCGGGGTGAGAGAACAGCACGCCCCAGCTATTGCCCAGCCATTCGTGGAAGCGAATGCGGCCTTCACTGGAGTCCTGTTCGAAGTCGGGGGCGATATCGCCGAGTCGGATGGTCATGCGTATTCTCCTTGGTAAAGTCCGTTGCGTGGCGCTCACTATGCTCAGGAACAAAAAATAGTAAAAAGAATAAATAACGATTTATTTATAACTTTTAGGTCTTTGAGGGTGATGCCACCATCAAATCAACCGCAGCTGTTGAAAAGCAGGTAAATGCATAAGCAAGTAACTAACTATTCTTTCTAAGAATAAAAAACCGCTTTTATAGTCGCCGCACACCTCATTCAAAGGATGCGTAATGAAACGACTCTTACCTTTCTCGTTGCTGGCCGCCGGCCTGATCTTCGGCTCCAGCGCCCAGGCGACGACCCTGCTCAACGTCTCCTATGACGTAATGCGTGACTTCTACAAGGACTACAACACCGCCTTCCAGAAACACTGGCAGGCTGAGGGTGGTAAGCCGTTGGTGCTGCAGATGTCTCACGGCGGCTCTAGCAAACAGGCCCGCGCGGTAATCGACGGCCTGCCCGCCGACGTGATCACCATGAACATGGCCACCGACATTAATGCGTTGGCCGACAATGGCGGCCTGGTCCCGAAAAACTGGGCCGAACGCCTACCGAACAGCAGCGCGCCGTTTACCTCGGCTACCGTATTTATCGTGCGCAAAGGCAACCCCAAAGGTCTGAAGGATTGGCCGGACCTTCTCAAGGACGGCGTGCAGGTGGTGGTACCCAACCCGAAGACCTCTGGTAACGGCCGCTACACCTACCTGTCTGCCTGGGGCTATGTGCTGGAAAAAGGCGGCGACGAGAAAGCCGCCAAGGAGTTTGTCGGCAAGCTGTTCAAGCAGGCTCCGGTCCTCGACACCGGCGGCCGCGCCGCCACCACCACCTTTATCCAGAACCAGATCGGTGACGTGCTGGTGACCTTCGAGAACGAAGCCGAGATGATCGCCCGCGAGTTCGGCCGTGGCAGCTTCGAAGTGGTCTACCCGAGCGTCTCCGCCGAGGCTGAACCACCGGTTGCGGTGGTCGACAAGGTGGTCGACAAAAAAGGTACTCGTAAGGAAGCCGAGGCCTACTTGAAATACCTGTGGTCCGACGAAGCCCAGCGCATCGCCGCCAACAACTACCTGCGTCCACGCAACCCGGTCATCCTCGCCGAGTTCGCCGACCGCTTCCCGAAAGTCACCTTCTTCAACGTGGTGAAGACCTTCGGCGACTGGCCGGTGATCCAGAACACCCACTTTAAGGACGGTGGCCTGTTCGACCAGATATACACCGCGCAATAAGGCGTACCTGAAATAAAAAAGCCCGGCCATGTGCCGGGCTTCTTGTTAGCGATTCGCGGGTTTCACCCGTCCTACGGCAGACTAAATCGTAGGGCGGGTGAAACCCGCGTGCTGACCTACACTGCGCTGATCCGCCCACCACAACACGGATGTTGTGATGCCTTATTACCGTCGCGCCGCCGTTCCTGGCGGCACCTACTTCTTCACAGTAGTGACCGCACACCGCCAACCGATCCTGATCAACTCCGATATTCGTAGCGCGCTGCGCGAGGGGATCTCGCAGGTGCGGCAGACCTTGCCCTTTCGTATCGACGGCTGGGTGCTGCTACCTGACCATCTGCATGCGATCTGGACTCTGCCGGAAGGCGACGCGGACTTTTCCACACGCTGGCAGCTGATAAAGCGTCATGTCACCCGCAGCTGTGGCCCCGCCTATAGGCGACCCGAGTATCTGAATGAACGGCTTTTGAGTAAGGGCTGCGGCACGTTGTGGCAGCCGCGTTTCTGGGAGCACCTGATTCGTGATGAGCGCGACTTGCACCAGCATCTCGACTACCTGCATGGCAACCCGCTGAAGCATGGGCTTGTCGGGCACGTGAAAGATTGGCCGTGGTCGTCGTTTCATCGCTATGTGCGCCAGGGCATTTATCCAGCAGATTGGGGTGGTTCGGCAGACGAGGGAATGCAGGTGGGCGAGTAACGGTCCGCGGGTTTCACCCGCCCTACGACCGGGAAGGCCTAAGCAATTACGACCGTGTAGGGCAGGTGTAACCCGCGTACGTAACGCCCATAAAAAAACCGGGCCATGTGCCCGGTAAAGATTCCACCTTGAGGAATTCGCTTAGATCGCGTGGGACTGGTACAGCTCAGTCAGGGCCTCGCCACGCAGGTAAGCCAGTTCTGCCGAGCGACGGTCCCGTGGCCGCGCCAGCGGCACCGCCAGTTCGCGCTGCAGGCGGCTGGGTGTGCCGCCGAGAATCAGTACGCGGTCGCTCAGGTAGAACGCCTCGTCCAGATCATGGGTGACCAGCAGCACGGCGATTTCATAGCGCTCGGCTAGCTCGCTGAGCAGGTCCTGCAGTTTCATGCGGGTGAAGGCATCCACCGCGCTGAACGGCTCGTCGAGCAGCAGCACATGGGGTTTGCCATACAGCCCGCGGGCAATCGCCGCGCGTTGCGCCTGGCCGCCGGAAAGCTGTTTGGGCAGGGCATTGGCATGGCCGCTGAGGCCGACATCGTGCAGCAGTTGCTGCACCCATTTGTCGTTGGCAATCCAGCCATCGGCGAAGCTGACGTTCTGCGCCACATTCAGCCAGGGCATCAGTCGTGGTTCCTGAAACACCACGCCGATGCCGGTGCCACGGCCGAACTGCAGCAGTGGGTTGAATTCCAGCGCGCCGCTGAAGTCCTGATCGAGCCCGGCGGCGATGCGTAGCAGGGTGCTTTTGCCGCAACCACTGGGGCCGAGCAGGCTGACGATCTCGCCAGGCGCCAGGCTCAGGCTGACATCGTCGAGTACGCGCAGGCCGTCGTAGGCTTTATGAATGTTCTGCAGTTGCAGGAGTGCGCTCATGTTCAGTTCTCCCCACCCTGATAACTGTCGCGCCAGCTCAGGGCGCGGGTTTCCCAGTATTTGAGCAGGCTGTCGCTGAGCTTGCCGAGCACCGCCAGCAGCACAATGGCGGCAATCACCAGGTCGGGCCGTGAGGTTTCCCGACCATCGCTTAGCAGGTAGCCAAGGCCACGGGTGGCGGCAATCAGCTCGGCCGCCACGAGGAACATCCAGCTCAGGCTCAGTGCGCCGCGCAGCCCGGTAAACAGGTTGGGCAGGGCGGCCGGCAGAAGAATCCGCCGCACCAGGGCGAAGCGGCTGAGCTGATACAGCTGGCCGACCTCGACCAGCTTGCGGTCGATATTGCGGATACCGGCCAGCAGCGCCAGGTACACCGGAAAGAATGCGCCAAGGGCAATCAGCACCACCTTGGGCGTTTCATCAATCCCCAGCCAGAGCAGCAGCAGGGGAACCCAAGCCAGGCTGGGAATGGCCCGCAAGGCCTGAAAGGTCGGCTCAAGGTAGGCCTCTGCGCGGCGGCTAAGGCCGACCCAGGTGCCGATCACGATCGCCAGTCCGGCACCGATCAGAAAGCCGGCAGCCACCCGTAGCAGGCTGGCATTGATATGCCGCAGCAACTCGCCACTGACCGCCAGGTTGAACAGGGTTTGCGCCACCTGAGTCGGCGCAGGCATCTGGTGCGCGGGCAACACGCCGAAACGCACCAGCGCTTCCAGACCCAGCAGCAGCGCCAGAGGTACCGCCCAACCACGCAGATTGGCCAGCGATGGACGCAGGCTGGGTAAGCGCTCGGCCCAACGGCTAAGCCTGAGGTTGAGGGTACCCATGACTTAGTTGCTCGCCTTGGCTAGGGATTGCTTGATCACGCTGGCAGCCAGTTGCGGGCTGATCAGTTGCTCCACCACCTTGGCCACGTCAGTGCCTGGGCGAACCAGTTGCTCATCCAGCAGGATCGGCGCGGCGGCTTTCAGCGCGGCGATATGCTCGGCGCCCGGCTGCGAGTTGCTGAAGTCGGTACGCGACAGTTGCAGCTTGGCCACTTCCAGCGGCAGCTTGGCTTCGTCGGCGAGCAGCTGTGCCAATGCATCCGGGTTGGCAATCGCCCACTCGCGGGCCTGTTCGTAGGCGCCGATCACCTGCTTGATCAGCTCAGGCTGAGTGGCGGCGAATTTCTCGGTGACGCTGAGCACGCCGTAGCTGTTGAAATCGAGGTTGCGGTACAGCTGGCGCGAACCGGCTTGCAGTTGGCTGGAGGCCATCAGTGGATCAAGCCCGGCCCAGGCGTCGACATCGCCACGCTCAAGTGCCGTGCGGCCATCGGGGTGCTGCAGGTGGACAATTTCCACGGCGTTCTTGTCCAGCCCGGCTTTCTGCAGGCTCTGCAGGAGGAACAGGAATGGATCGGTGCCTTTGGTGGCGGCGATTTTCTTGCCTTTCAGATCGGCCAGGCTGTTGATCGGCGAATCCTTGGGCACGACCAGAGCGGTCCATTCCGGACGGCTGGCCACGTAGATGGTGTTGATCGGGCTGCCATTGGCGCGGCTGAGTACGGCGGCCAGGCCCGCAGTGGAGGCAAAATCAGTGCTGCCGCCATTGAGGTATTCCAGCGAGCGGTTGCTGCCCTGGCTGAATACCCATTTGACGCTGATGCCTTGCGGCGCAAGGGCTTTTTCAAGCAGCCCTTGTTGCTTGAGCACCAGGCTGGTGGGGGCGTAATAGGCGTAGTCCAGACGGACTTCTTTGGGTGTTTCGGCATAGGCGCCGGCAGGCAGAATCGCCACAAACAGGGCGGTCAGCCCCCGACGCAGATTGAACAGACTCATGGTCGTTTCCTCTGGTTAGGGTTGTCGCCTGTCGACCCGTGGACGGGCACTTCAGGTCAGAGCTATTGCGGGGTTAAAACCGGCCTGTGGTCAGGCCGGTACACATTGGGGTGTGTTGTTGCCGGCTGGCCTTAGAGCAGCGGCAGGCTGTAGCTGACGATCAGGCGGTTTTCGTCCTGATCTGCAGCACTGGTGTTGCCACGGAAGGTGGCGTTACGCCAGGACAGACCCAGGCCTTTCAGTGCACCTTCCTGCAAGGTGTAATCCACGCGGAAGTCGCGCTCCCATTCCTTGCGGTCGCTGTCGGCGGCGTCAATGTTGCTGCCCGACAGGTAGGTCACGGTGGCTTTCAGGCCGGGAATGCCGGCGCTGGCAAAGTCATAACCGTATTCGGCCAGCCAGGTGCGCTCACCAGCGCTGGCGAACTTGCCGATCTGCCGGTCGGTGATCAGGTACGCGGTGGCACCGTCGCCCTGGCTGACAAACGGGAAGGCGCTGTTGCCGGAAACTTGCTGGTAACCGGCGCTGAGGGCGTGGCCGCTCAGGCTGTAAGTGAACAGGGCGCTCCAGGTGTTGTTATCCACTTCACCGTTTTTGCTGTCGCCTGCACGCCAGAAACCACTGCTTTTGTAGCCTTCGGTGCGGCCAGCCAGGTTGCCGTTCTTGCCGTCTGAGCCGCTGTTGAAATAGCGCAGGTCAGTTTTCAGCGCGCCGACCGGCAAAGCCAGATTGTGGGTCAGGCCGAGGAAGTGCTGTTTGTAGAAGTCTTCCAGGTTGCCGTAGTAATACTGTGCGGTGAGGTCCTTGGTGATCTTGTAATCGCCACCGGCGTAGATGAATTCATTGGAGTCGGCAGCTTTGCCCTGGAAGCTGGCCGCGCCACCAATGCGCAGGGCGATATCGTCAGTGGAACTGCGGGTCTTGGTGCTTTCCAACTGGCCGGCAGTGAGGGTCAGGCCGTCGATCTCGGCGGAGGTGACTTGTGCGCCCTCAAAGGTTTGCGGCAGTAGACGGCCATCGTTGAAGTTGATCACCGGCAGCTTGGGCTGCAGGGTGCCGATGCGCAGTTCGGTCTTGGACAGGCGCGCTTTGGCGGTGACACCGGCCTTGCCGTAGTTGTCCACCGCACTGCCGTCGCTTTCCAGGGGGAACAATGCGCCAGGGGCGCGGCTACGTGGCGTGCTGCTATCGCCGCCGGAGTCTAGCTTGATACCCACCAGACCGATGGCGTCCAGGCCAAAACCTACGGTGCCTTCGGTGTAGCCGGACTGGTAGTTAAAGATAAACCCCTGGCCCCATTCACTGGCTTCGTTGTTGCTGTTGGCGGTGTTTTTATCATCGCGGTCGAAATAGAAATTACGCAGGCCGAGGGTGGCTTTGCTGTCTTCGATAAAGCCGGCGGCGGTGGCCTGGTTGGCGAGGGCGGCGAGGGTAACGGCCAGGGCCAGTGTGGACTTGTTCATGCTCGATGCTCCAAATGCAGGTCTGTGCGGAATGTGTTTGGCACTGCAGAAGGGGCTCGAGCGGACGGTGTGCGTTGCACCTGTCTTAGCGGTATCAAGGAGCCCCTGTTATGGGCCCGATGCGGTGGTCCGCTGTCGGCTTGGGCGCACTGTAGGGATTATTCGTAATCCCTAAAAAGAATTTATTTTCACTTTGTAGTAACTAAAAAGAATAAGCGATGCTTAGTCGTGAAGCCCATAAGCTAATGCTTAAAAATTATTTGCATCGCCTTTTTTAGATCATTTAGCTTGTCTCCACCGGATCACCGGACTTCCTGTTCATCCCTGAAGTTTGTCGTGATCCGGCTTATTCAAAGGCCGGCACGTCCTTGACGAGGTCTGCCATGCCTAGCCGCTCCCTATTCAAACGTCGTCCCTTGCTGAGCGTGGGCTTGTCCCTAAGCCTGGCACTGGCCAGCGTGCTGCCCGCTGATGCCGCCACGCAACTGCGCATTGGTTACCAGAAGTCTTCGACCTTAATCAGCTTATTGAAAAGCAACGGGGATCTTGAGAAGGCCCTGGCCAAGCAGGATGTCAGTATCAGCTGGCATGAATTCCCCAACGGCCAACCGCTATTGGAGGCGCTGAACGTCGGCAATATCGACGTATCTGCCGATGTCGCCGATACCGTGCCAGTATTTGCCCAGGCCGCCGGTGCGCAGCTGACCTATTTCGCCCAGGAAGCGCCGTCGCCATCGGCTCAGGCGATTATCGTGCGTGATGATTCGCCGCTGCGCAGCGTAGGGCAACTCAAAGGTAAGAAAGTCGCGGTCACCAAGGCGGCTGGCAGCCATTACCTGTTGCTCGCAGCATTGGCCAAAGCCGGCCTTAAATTCAGTGACATTGAGCCTGCCTATCTGACTCCGGCTGACGGCCGCGCCGCATTCGAAAACCGCAAAGTCGATGCCTGGGTCACCTGGGAACCCTTTCTCAGCGGTGCCCAGCAGCAGTTGCCGACGCGCACCTTGGCCGATGGCCAGCAGCTGGCCGATTACCAGCGCTATTACCTGACCAGTACCGCGTTTGCCAAAAACAATCCGCAGGTGTTGGCGGTGGTCTTCGACGAGCTGGTGAAGACCGGTGATTGGCTGCGCGCCAACCCGCGCGCTGCGGCGCAAGTGCTTAGCCCGCTGTGGGGCGGTCTGGACCCCGCCATCGTCGAACAGGCCAATGCTCGGCGTAGCTATCAGGTGCGTTTGGTGCAGCCGCAGAGCCTCAAGGAGCAGCAGAAAATTGCTGACGCCTTTGTCGCCGAAGGCTTGCTGCCCAACGCGGTGAACGCCCTTGATGTGGCTATCTGGAAGGCGCAATAACCATGGCCGCCGAGCTTCGTGCCAATTCCCAAGCCTTCGATAGTACTGCGCCGCTGTTCGATCCACGGCTGTTTCCCAGTGACTTTGCGAGCCGCAGCGGCAAGATCGAGCGCCTGGCCCGCAAACTGGCGGCCACCGCGGTGCAGCGTGATCGGCAGGGTGGCAGTGCCCAGACCGAGCGTCAGTTGCTGCGTGACAGTGGCCTGCTGACCCTGGCCATCCCGCAGCAGTTCGGGGGGCAAGGGCTGGTGTGGCCAGAGATCTACCGGGTGATCCGTTATCTGGCGGCCGTGGATAGCTCCCTGGCGCATCTGTTTGCCTTTCAACACCTGCAGGTGGCGACCATCCTGCTGTTCGGCAGCCCCGATCAGCAGCGCCACTGGCTTACGCGCACGGTGCATGAGCGCTGGTTCTGGGGCAACGCCACCAATGGCCGCGATACCCGCCTGAAACTCAGTCGCCGTGAGGAGCATTTCGAGCTCAATGGCAGCAAGTCATTCTGCTCGGGTGCCTTGGGCGCTGATGCTCTGGTGATCAGCGCGCCACGCAGCCACAACCCGGAAGACCGCGTATTTATCGTGCTGCCCAGCCAGCGAGAAGGGCTGGCGATAAATGATGACTGGGACGGTTTCGGCCAGCGCCAAACGGACAGCGGCACGGTGCAGTTCGACAATGTGTTTGTCGACAGCAGCGAACTGCTCGGTCCCAGCGGCGTAAGCCCGCGCACCACGCTGCGCGCCTGCCTGTCGCAATTGATCCTGACCCAGTTGTACCTGGGCAATGCCCAAGGCGCGCTGGACGCAGCACTGCGCTACACCCGTGAACACAGCCGTGCCTGGCCGGCTTCCGGGGTGGTCCTGGCCAGTGATGATCCCTTTATCCAACAGCGTTATGGCGAACTGTGGCTGCTGTTTCGCAGTGCCCAATTGCTGGCCGATAACGCCGCGCAACGCCTGCAGAGCGCCTGGGAGAAACCCGCATTGACCGCGGCTGAGCGCGCTGAGGTGGCCTTGGCCATCAGCGAAGCCAAGGTGGTCTCGGCGCGTGCCGCGCTGGAAATCACCTCGCGCATTTTTGAAAGCATGGGCGCCAGTTCCACCAGTTCGAAGTACGGATTTGATCGCTTCTGGAGAAACGTGCGGGTGCACAGCCTGCATGACCCGCTCGATTACAAGGTGCGCGATCTCGGGCACTGGTTACTCAACGGCAAGGCGCCCACGCCTTCGCTGTATGGCTGATACGACAGGGAGGTGCGCGCAGAAAGACATGCCGCAGATTGATAAACCAGTAAACCAATACGGGCCACCTGGCCGTGTTTCATAACCGTTGAGGCAGTGTGAAATGAATATAAAAAACCTGTTTGGTGCCGGCCTGCTGGCTGCTGCCACGCTGTTGCAAGCCGCCCAGGCGCTGGCCGCCAGTGATGTGCTGGTCAGCACCGAGTGGCTGGAAAAGAACCTGAACAACCCCAAGGTGCGGATCATCGAGGTGAGTGTTGCACCGGGCGTTTACGAGCGTGGGCATATCCCAGGTGCGGTGAACTTTGCCTGGCACCGTGATCTGGTCGATCCGGTGCGCCGTGATATCGCCAGCCAGGAAAACTTCCAGGCGTTGCTGCGCAAATCGGGCATCTCCGCAGATACCACCACGGTGCTCTACGGCGATAACAACAACTGGTTCGCTGCCTGGGGCGCCTGGGTGTTCGATGTGTATGGCGTGGACAACGTCAAATTGCTCGATGGCGGTCGAGTGAAGTGGGAGGCGGAAAAACGCGCTCTGGATAACCGCGCGAAAACGCCGGTAGCCGGCAATGTCACGGTCAAGGCGGCGAATAAAGACCTGCGCGCCTTCCTCCCGGACGTGCTCGCAGCGGCAGAGAAGCGCAGCGATGTGCAACTGGTGGATATCCGTTCCGCTGATGAATACAACGGCAAGGTCTTTGCCCCGCAAGGTGTGCAGGAACTGGCAGTGCGCGTCGGCCACGTGCCAGGTGCAGTCAACGTTCCTTGGGGGCAAGCAGTGGCTGCCGATGGCACCTTCAAATCGGTTGAAGAACTGAAAAAGGTTTACGGCGCGGTGGGTATTGATGGCAGCAAGCCGATCATCACCTATTGCCGCATCGGTGAGCGCTCCAGCCACACCTGGTTCGCCCTGAAGAAAATCCTCGGTTACGACGTACGTAACTACGACGGCTCCTGGACCGAATACGGAAATGCCGTGGGCGTACCGGTAGTCAACGTGGCCGGCACCGTGTGGGGCGGCAAATAAGCCTGCTCCACGGTGAAAAAATCATGGCATGGGCCAGCCCCATGCCCCTGTTTAGGGTGAGCGTTCAGGCAGGGCGCTCACTCTTCTTTTATCTGAGGAGCCACTATGGCAACGACTGCGTTGCAGGCGCCGGGACGCTGGGCCAGTGCATTGGCGGCGGTATTGAGCCTGGGCCTGGTGTTTGCTGCCTGGCAGTTGGGCGGCGCGGACAGTGACAGCCAGGCGTTGAGCCTGTCCTTGCTCGGCGGGGCGTTGTTCGGCCTGTTGTTGCAGCGTTCGCGCTTCTGCTTTTTCTGCGTGACCCGCGACTTTATCGAGCAGCGCAAACCGGATGGGTTGCTCGGCATCCTCGCTGCGCTGGCGGTGGGCACCCTGGGTTATCACCTGGTATTTGGCGCCTTTGTGCCAGACCCGAGCAGTGGGCGCTTGCCGCCGGATGCGCATGTTGGGCCGCTGAGTTGGGTGCTGGGGTTGAGCGCCACGGTGTTCGGCATCGGCATGGCGCTGTCCGGCTCGTGTATCAGTGCCCATCTCTACCGCCTGGGCGAGGGGGCGTTTGCTTCGCTGTTTGCGCTGTTCGGCGCCTTGATCGGTTTCTTTTTGGGTTTTCTCTGCTGGAACCCGCTGTATCTGCTGAGCATCCAGCAGGCTCCGGTGGTCTGGTTGCCGGCTTGGCAGGGCTATGGCATGTCGTTTCTGTTGCAGATCGCGTTGCTCGGTGGTTTGGCCTCCTGGCTGCTGTTGCATGTGCAAGCGAGCACTGAACCGCGCGTGGTTGCGCGCAACCTGCGGCAACTGCTGTTTGGCCAACGCTGGCCGACCTGGGTGGGCGGTGTGCTGATCGGCTTTCTCGCCACCTTGAGTTATCTGCGTGTTGGCCCACTGGGCGTGACGGCGGAGTTAGGCAGTGTGGCGCGCACCGCGGCAGACGGGCTGGGCTGGCTACCGGAGCGGCTGGAAGGCCTGGACAGCTTTTCCGGCTGCGCCACGGCGGTCAAAGAGGCGCTGCTGTCGAATAACGGTCTGTTTATTCTCGGCCTGGTTGTGGCGTCCTGGGTCAGCGCCTTGCTGGCGGGGGACTTCCAGCCCAAGCGTCCGCGCGTCAGTGAACTGCTGCGTAATCTGCTCGGCGGCGTATTGCTGGGCTGGGGCAGCATGCTGGCGCTGGGTTGCACCGTGGGCACGCTGCTCTCAGGGATCATGGCCGGCGCGTTGTCCGGCTGGGTGTTTGCGGTGTTTTGTTTAGTGGGTGTTTGGCTCGGGCTGCGTATACGCCGTTACTGGTAATCGGCGTTCTGGCTAGCCGGGGTGTCTGCGACGTTGATTAAAGTGTGCAGGCGCTCTTGGCTACCGTTGAGCAGTTGTTGCAACGCGTGCAGTTGCTCAGGCTGAGCATCATTGAGTATCGCCTCAATCGCGGTTTGCACGGCTGTAAAGGGTGCAACGCTGCCTACCAGGTTGAGGTGTTGGCTGAGAATCTCATCACCGCTGCTGACCAGCAGGGCGAAGTGGATAACGTTCTCCAACTCGCGGGTATTGCCTGGCCAGTTGTGGGCCTCTAGCCGCTGCTGTGCGGCATCGCTGATGGCAGGCAGCGGCAGACTCAGGCGCTGGGCGTAGATGCCGAGGAAGTATTCCGCCATGGGTAGGATATCGCCGGTGCGTTCACGCAGTGGCGGCAGGTCAAGGCGACCGTCGCTTAGATAACCGTATAGCCGCTCATTGAATTTGCCAGCTGCCACGGCCTGAGCCAGGTCGATGCTGGTTGCAGCCAGCAGCCGGACATCTGCCGGGCTCGGCTGGCTGGCGCCGACTCGCAGCACTTCACCGGTTTCCAGGGCGCTAAGCAGTTCAGCTTGCAGCGGCAGCGGTAGGTCGCCGATTTCATCCAGATACAGGGTGCCGTTGTTGGCCGAGCCAAACCAGCCGGCCCGGCTGCTGGCGCTGCCTTGATAGGCGCCTGCGGCATAGCCGAACAGTTCTGCCTGGGCATGCTTGCTGCTGAGGCCGCTGCAGCTGAGCGCGACAAACAGCCCCGGCCGTTCGCTGGCGCGGTGGATATGCCGCGCCAACAACTCTTTACCGGTGCCGGTTTCGCCTTCAATCAGCAGCGGTAAAGGTTGTGTGGCAAGCAGCTCGACCTGGTCGCGTAGCTGCCGGGAGCGGGGATCGATAAACACCAGCGCTTTGGCGCGGATGCTTAGCGGGCTTTTTTCTGCATCGGGAAAGGTCAGCAGCGGTTGGCCACCGAAAGTGTTCTGGCTCATCAACGAGTCTCCAGCCCGGCTCGGATTGCGAGCAGGCAGGTTGCATGATCTTTACAGGGCCTGCGGCCGTTCGGGCGATTGGCTTTTCAGGCGCGGCGGCGGTCGGCTTGTTCGATACGGCTCTGCAAGCGATAGAGGTAGGCGAAACCCTGCTCCCAGCGCTGATGCCCGGACTTCACATTGATATGCCCGGCGCCGCTGAGAATGCTCACATCGCTGCCCCAGTCACGGGCCATTTCGATAGCCCGCGCGGCACTTGCAGCTGTGTCGTTATCCGAGCCCACCAACTGGCTGGGGAAGGGCAGTGAGTGCTGGGGGATCGGGGCAAAGTTCTGCAGTGCTGGCGGGCAGTTGGCCCGTTCCACATCGGCTGGGGCGACAAGGAGCGCGGCCCTTACCCGCCGCAGCGATTCCACCGGGGCCTGAGCTGCCCAGTGCGCCACGGTGATGCAGCCCAGGCTATGGGCAATCAGGATGGTCGGGCGTGGGTCGCTGGCGATGCTGCGCTGCAATTCGGCGACCCAGTCTTCACGCTTGGGGTTTAGCCAGTCGGCCTGTTCCACCCGGGCGCTGTTCGGCAGGCTGCGCTGCCAGTGGCTCTGCCAATGCTCGTCGGCCGATCCTTGCCAGCCCGGCACTATCAGGTAACGGATAGTTTCGTTGCGCATCGTGCGCCCTCCTGCAGATGTGAATGGCTGCAGTGTAGGGAGGACTGATGAATATCAAAAAGAATAAGAACTTATTTGCTTATGCCTGAAATCTCATTTCTCTGTGCGAGAAGGTTATGGATTTTCATATGTAAAAAAAGAATATAAATGTTCTTAAATAATCTTTTTAAGAATATTAGCGGCTCTCTACTATCCGCTCCACGCCCACTGACCACGACCAGTTTTCGTCGCTCGCAGTGGGGCTATTTCAAGGAGCACTACCATGACCGTAACCCTTCGTAACCTTGAAGGTCAGGACGACGCCAGCATCCTGCGCGAGATCCAGGCTGCACTGAACGGCCTGAAGTTTGGCTCGGTGGAAATCACCGTGCACAACGGCCAGGTCGTGCAGATCGAGCGTAAGGAAAAATTCCGCTTGCAGGCTCCGGCCGGCAAGAACGCCTGACCCGTCAAACCAACACCGAGCCTCAAAACCCGACTGGACAACCGGAGGGTGTGAGCATGAACCGAGCAGAAACCATGAGCACACACCGGTATTGCAGTGGCCAGCCGCGAATGCGCTGTTGACCGCCACCCCCTAAAGAAAAAGCCAACAAACACTCAAAAATTTTAGGAGCTGCACCATGTCCATTCGCCGTTTTGCCCTCGCTGCCCTTGCCAGCGCCATTCTTGCAGGCCCGGTGGCCGCCGCAGAAACCCTGCTCAACGTGTCCTACGACCCGACCCGCGAGCTTTACAGTGAATTCAACACTGCCTTCAACAAGCACTGGCAAGCCCAGGGCAATGAAGCCATCACCATCCAGCAGTCCCACGGTGGCTCGGGCAAGCAGGCCCGTGCGGTAATCGATGGCCTGCGTGCCGATGTGGTGACCCTGGCCCTGGCCGGTGACATTGACGAGCTGTACAAGCTCGGCAAGCTGATTCCGGAAAATTGGCAGGAGCGTCTGCCGCAATCGAGCACGCCGTACACCTCGACCATCGTGTTCCTGGTGCGCAAAGGCAACCCGGAAGGCATCAGGGACTGGGATGACCTGGTCAAACCGGGCGTTGAAGTGATCACCCCGAACCCGAAAACCTCCGGCGGTGCGCGCTGGAACTTCCTCGCCGCCTGGGCCTACGCCCAGCAGAAGTACGGCAGCGAAGAGAAAGCCCAAGAGTTCGTCGAGAAGCTCTACAAGAACGTGCCGGTGCTCGACACCGGTGCCCGTGGTTCGACCATCACCTTCGTCAACAACCAGATCGGCGACGTGCTGCTGGCCTGGGAAAACGAAGCTTTCCTGGCATTGAAAGAAGAGGGCGGCGACAACTTCGAAATCGTCGCACCGTCGCTGTCGATCCTGGCCGAGCCGCCGGTGGCTGTAGTCGATGAAAACGTCGACAAGAAGGGCACGCGCAAAGTGGCCGAGGCTTACCTCAACTACCTGTACAGCGATGAAGGTCAGCGTCTGGCCGCCAAGCACTTCTACCGTCCGCGTAACCAGGCCATTGCCGGTGAGTTTGCCAAGCAGTTCCCGGAACTGAAGCTGGTGACCATCGACAAGGACTTTAACGGTTGGAAAACCGCACAGCCGAAGTTTTTCAACGACGGCGGCATCTTCGACCAGATCTACCAGGTGCAGTGATTCGTAGGGTGGACATGGCAAAGCCTTGTCCCCCACGGTTGCCAGATTCGAGTTTTCTGTAGGGCGGGTGCAACCCGCCAGATCGCGGATGCCAGTGGCGGGTTTCACCCGCCCTACTGAAGGAATATCCATGTCTCGTCGTACTTCCCCGGTCATACCCGGCTTCGGGCTGACGTTGGGCTACACCCTGGTGTACCTCAGCCTGTTGGTGCTGATTCCTCTGGGTGCCATGTTTGTTCACGCCGCTCAGCTTACCTGGGCTGAGTTTTGGGCGATTATTTCCGCACCGCGGGTACTGGCAGCGCTCAAGCTGAGCTTTGCCACTGCCTTCGCGGCCGCCGTAATCAACGGCATTATCGGCACGCTGCTGGCCTGGGCGTTGGTGCGATACAGCTTCCCGGGGCGCAAGGTGATAGAGGCGATGATCGACCTGCCTTTTGCCTTGCCCACCGCCGTTGCCGGTATCGCCCTGACCGCCTTGTATGCCCCCAGCGGCCTGGTCGGCCAGTTCGCCACCGACCTGGGTTTCAAAATTGCCTACACGCCCATCGGCATCACCCTGGCGCTGACCTTTGTCACCCTGCCGTTTGTGGTGCGCACCATCCAACCCGTACTGGCTGATATTCCCCGCGAGGTCGAAGAGGCCGCGGCCTGCCTCGGTGCCAAACCACTGCAGGTGTTTCGCCATGTGCTGCTGCCGGCGTTGCTACCGGCCTGGCTGACTGGCTTCTCCCTGGCCTTTGCCCGTGGCATTGGTGAGTACGGTTCGGTGATTTTTATCGCCGGCAATATGCCGATGAAAACCGAGATTCTGCCGCTGCTGATCATGGTCAAGCTCGACCAGTACGACTACACCGGTGCTACGGCTATTGGCGTGTTGATGCTGGTGGTCTCCTTCATTCTGCTGCTGCTGATTAACCTGCTGCAGCGCCAGATCGCCAAGTCCTGAGGAGGTCGCCATGTCTTCTGTAACCCTATGCGCGTCAGCCTCGGCCAACGCCGCACGGCGCGGCAATGTGCTCGGTCGCAGGCTGCTGATCATCAGCGCCTGGCTGGTGTTTGTGCTGTTCCTCGTGTTGCCGCTGTTTATCGTACTGAGTGAGGCGTTAAAGCACGGCTTTGGCACCTTCTTCGGCGCGATCTTCGAGCCCGACGCGATCAGTGCGCTGAAGCTGACTCTGCTCGCCGTGGGTATTTCAGTACCGCTCAACCTGGTGTTCGGCGTGGCCGCAGCCTGGTGCGTGAGCAAGTACGAGTTCCGCGGCAAGAGTATTCTGGTCACCCTGATCGACCTGCCGTTCTCGGTGTCGCCAGTGATAGCCGGTCTGATCTACGTGCTGCTGTTCGGCGCCCAGGGCTTCTTCGGCCCGTGGCTGCGTGAGCACGATATCCAGATCATCTTCGCCTTGCCGGGCATCGTCCTGGCCACGGTGTTTGTCACCGTGCCCTTTGTTGCCCGCGAGCTGATCCCGTTGATGCAGGAGCAGGGCACCCAGGAAGAGGAGGCCGCGCGCCTGCTCGGTGCCAATGGTTGGCAGATGTTCTGGCACGTGACTCTGCCGAATATCAAATGGGGCCTGATCTACGGCGTGGTGCTCTGTACTGCGCGGGCCATGGGCGAGTTCGGCGCGGTGTCGGTGGTCTCCGGGCATATCCGTGGTTACACCAATACGCTGCCGCTGCATGTCGAGATTCTCTACAACGAATACAACCACGTCGCTGCGTTCAGCGTCGCCAGCCTGCTGCTGTTGCTGGCGGTGTTTATCCTGCTGCTCAAGCAGTGGAGCGAGTCGCGTATCAACCGCCTGAAAGCCAGTGCTGGCGAGGAATAAGTCATGTCGATTGCAATCTCTAACGTCAGCAAGAATTTCAATGCGTTCAAAGCGCTGAACGACATCAACCTGAATATCCAGAGTGGCGAACTGGTGGCCTTGCTCGGCCCGTCCGGCTGCGGCAAGACCACTTTGCTGCGCATCATCGCCGGCCTGGAAACCCCGGACAGCGGCAGCATCGAGTTCCACGGCGAAGATGTCTCCAACCACGATGTGCGCGACCGTAACGTCGGCTTTGTGTTTCAGCACTACGCGCTGTTCCGCCATATGACGGTGTTCGATAACGTCGCCTTCGGCTTGCGCATGAAGCCCAAGGGCGAGCGGCCGAACGAGAATGTGATCAAGAAGAAGGTCCACGATCTGCTTGATCTGGTGCAGCTTGACTGGTTGGCGGATCGCTACCCCGAGCAGCTTTCCGGTGGTCAGCGTCAGCGTATCGCCCTGGCGCGCGCCCTGGCGGTAGAGCCGAAAGTGCTGCTGCTCGACGAACCCTTCGGCGCCCTGGATGCCAAGGTGCGCAAGGAACTGCGCCGCTGGCTGGCGCGTCTGCACGAAGAAGTGCACCTGACCTCGGTATTCGTCACGCACGACCAGGAAGAAGCCATGGAAGTGGCCGACCGCATCGTGGTCATGAACAAGGGCGTGGTTGAGCAGATCGGCTCGCCGGGTGAGGTGTACGAGAAGCCGGCCAGTGATTTCGTCTACCACTTTCTCGGCGATGCCAACCGCTTGTACGTCGGCAACGACACCCACGTGCTGTTCCGCCCGCACGAGATTCATCTTTCGCGCCAGGCCGAAGCAGGTCACCAGGCCGGTGAAGTACGCGACATCCGCCCGCTCGGCGCAATCACCCGCGTAACCCTTAAAGTTGCTGGGCAGAGCGAGCCGATCGAAGCCGAAGTGGCCAAGGATCACCTCAGCCTGGCCAACCTCACTCGCGGTGAAACGCTGTACTTCAAACCGAAAGCGGGGCAGCCGGTGATTCAACAGCGCTGAGTTCTGGCTGTAAAACAAAAAAAGGAGCGCAATGCGCTCCTTTTTGTTTTTAACACCGAGGCTGCGACGCGCAGCAGATCGTGTTATTTGCGCTGCCACTTACCTTCAAGCTGGATGTACTGTCCGGTCGGCGTTTTGTCGATTGCCTTCTGCCCGGCAATTGCTTCCACATCGCTGAGCTGGATGCCGTTCTGCGCCGCCAGCTTCTGGTATTCGGCGCGCCGCGCCTGGTTGATCAACTGGGCGATTTCGGCGGCCTGGCCACCGTTACTGACCACTCCGAGATAGCCATTGGGCATTTCGCCCAATTGGCCGCTGGCTTTGGCGTCGCTCAGGGCCGACATAGCTTCGTTAAGGTTCAGGGCTACAGCCGGCACGCTCAGGCTGAGCAGCAGTAACAGGCTGGCAAGGCGCTTATAGATATTCATGTTCGGGCTCCTTAGAACAATCCGCTGGATTCGCTGAACATGCTGTCCAGGGCTTTATCCACCTTGATATAGATTTCGTGCTCGATCTTCACATTGAGGTTGATGTTGATCGGCTCATTGGGCATCGCCAGCTGTACGGTCGGGGTGCAGGCCGTACTGAACAGCCCTAGTAGCAGGACGGCGAAACAACTACGCAAGCGCATGGCGCTTCTCCTTGGTCATGGCTCTGTCGGGGCCGTTTTGGCGTTGCGTTCCAGCATACGCTGTTGCACGCGCTGCTTGATGATATCGCTGACTTTGTCGGTCAGTTGCAGGCTGGCCAGCAGGGTCGGAATGTCTTCTTCCAGGTTGATATTGAAGTGGATCGGTCGGCCTTGTTCGATGGCCGGGTTTTGTCCCTCCAGGCGCATGGCCAAAGCCAACTTGCCTTGCTGATCGTAGTTGACCTGGCTGCTCAGAGTCGTAAAGCGAAAATCCTCCAGCGATTGGGTCACCAGCTGCATCGCCGGGTTGCTGCGGCCGAGGGCGCGGATACGTTCGGAGTGGAACTGCAGTTTGCCGCCCGGTGCGCGTGCGCTGAGTTGGCCTTGTTCGATGGTCACGCCCTGGCTGCTAATCTGCAGCGGCAGACGACCATCGAGGGTACCGGTACCTGCCAGGCCCTCTGTGGGATAGAGGATAAACAGCTGCTCAAGTTCCAGGCCCTGCACCTGTATGGGAAAGAGCAGCGGCTCGGCGGCCAGGCTCCATTGTCCGGGTGCCAGTTGCAGCTTGCCGCCCATCAGCGCCGCTTCGGCCTGGCGCAGCTGGAGTTGGCCTTGGGTCGGGGTTTGCAGCGCGGCGCTGTAGCTGCCGCTGAACTGCACCGGACCCAGCGGTATACCAGGGTTGGCCTGCGCCAGGCGCAGCTCGCTCAACTCAAGCTGCAGCTGTTTGGGGTCGACTCGCGCATTGATACGGCTATCCAGCCCCTCCAGCGCGGTGCGGTCATAAATCCCGCCCAGCCCCTTGCCGGTGACTTCGAGTTTGACCGTGGGCAGCTGTTGATCGCTGGCGAGGGTCAGGCTGGCGTTGGCATTCAGGCGACCGTTGTTCAGCTCAAGCAGGGCTGGCCAGGCCGTGAAGCTGTCTTTTAAGGGGTTGCCGCTGCGCAGAAAAAGCTCTGCCAGTTGTGCTTGCAGGCTTAGGCCCTTGGCGCTGCTGTGCTGTGCCTGCAGCTTGAGTTGCAGGCCGGCATCGTTGCGCAGTGTGCCGTCTAGCTCCGCCTGCAGTTGGTTGGCAGTCAAAGGGCCTTGCCAGTACCAGCGCTGGGGATTCAATTGCCCATGCTGCAGCTGCGCACTAAGGTCGAGGGGACCTTGCAGTTGCCAGTCTTCCAGCGCGCCTGCCGCCAGTTGTGCCTGCAGTTTTAGCCCGCTGCTGCTGGCTTTGAGTTGCTGCGCCTGCACATCCGCACTGCGCAGATGCTGCAGGCTGAGCTGAGAGCCTTTTCTGAGGGCGAGATCCAGCTGCTGTGCATCCAGAAAAGCGTCAAGTTGCAACTGCGTCTGCAGCGCGCCGATCTTCCAGCCCTCCAACTGAAATGCCGGGGTGGATGCGCTGAGGCTGCCGCCCAGCAGCTGCAAGCCCCAGGGCAAACCATTGGCCAGGGCCAACGTGCCCTGCAGTGCAAATTGGCTGCGCCCCTGGCCCTTTAATAGCAGTTGCAGAGGCAGGGCGCGACCAACCAGTTGTGCAGCCAGGTTGTTGGGCGTTTCGGTGGCCTGGATCGTCAGCTGCAACGCTTCGGGATGCAGTTCCGCTGGTACGCCACTGATAAGGTCATTGGCAATCTGCTTGAGGTCGAGGTCTGCGTTCAGACTATCGGCCAGCCACTGCCCATCCAGCGCCCGGGCGGACAAATCGAAGCTGCCCTGCAACTGACCGATAGCGGGGATTGGCCAGGGCTCAGGCAGGTTGGCGCTGGCCTGCAACTGGCCGCTGGCCTGCTGCAGTTGCGCCAGGTTAAGTGGGCCAGGTGCAAGCTGCAGTTGCCAGCTCGCCTTCAGCTGCGCTGCCGTCGGAGCCTCAGGCAATGTGTTTGCTGCATTGGGCAGCCATTGGCTTAGCCAGCTTTGCAGCACCGCGCTTTGCTGCAGATCGCCATTGAAATCACCTTGCCAGAGTTGCCTGGTAGCGTTCTGTTGCAGGCTGCTGCTGAGCTGCAGTTGCGCTTGCTGATTGATCGTCAGGCTTAGCTGCATAACTGCAGCTGTGGAGTCGCCTTGTAGTTGTGCGTGCCAGCTCAGCTGGTCCTGCTGATGTTGCAGGTTGAGCTGCGCATCAAGCTTTGCGGCGTCTTTGCGTAGCAGCAGATCGCCCAGCAGCTGGCAGCGCGTGTCGGCGCAGGGCAGTTCGATCTGCAGTGCATCGACCTGTACGCGTTGCGGCAAGAGGCTGATAGCGGCGGTGAGCTGTTCCAGTGGTAACGCAAAATCCGAGCTGTCGTCGGCTGCTAGCTCAGCTTGAGAGGGCAGATTCAGTTGCAGGCTGGTGATATGCACCTGCTGCCAGAAGGGCAGCGCCAGGCTGAAGCCGCGCCAGTGCAATCGCACCTGTTGCAGCTGCACTGCGCCGTTGGGGTGCTGCAGGCTGAGCTGGTCAAGCTGGATGCCCTGGGTGGATAGGCCAAGGCCGCGCCATTCAAGGTTTTCGATCTGCTCGCGTTCGAGCAGACGATTCAGGCTCAGGTAGCCGTAAGCGCCAAGCAGTACGAGCAGTAAAACCAGGCAACTGATAAGTCGCAGCCAGGTGCGCCGGCTGGGCATAAGCACTGATCCATAGTGGGGGAGTTGCGTGGCAGGACGTTAACCCATGTCTGGCAGGCTGCCAATCACAGGTTATTCTCTTCTGTGTAATTGCAGCATTTAGTGGTATTTTTGCTGTAAACAGACATTGTAAAAGTAGGAGGCCGTGATGAGCGCATTGATTCGACCGGTTGCCGACGCCGATGCGGTGCTGGCCAAAGCGCTGCTCAATACCCGTGAACAGCTGGGCCTGACTCAGCAGGAACTGGCGGACATCATTGGCGTACACCGTACAGCGATCTCGCGCTGGGCTGAGGGTGGCCTGCGCGTGCACAGCAAGACCGGTGAATTGGCCCTGCTGCTAATCCGCGTATACCGCTCGCTGTTTGCCCTGTTTGGCGGCAATTTGCCGGATATGCAGCATTTTCTGCGCACCGATAACCGCCATCTGGATGCACCGCCCTTATCCCTGATGATGCAGGTGCAGGGGCTGGTGCGGGTGGTGGAATACCTCGATGCGATTCGTGGCAAAGGCTAGAAGCTGTTTATGACCTGCTGCGCGTCGGTCCTGCGGCGTTAAAAACAGGCTCGGAATGCTCATGTACAGCTCGTACACTCCGCTTCCTCGCCTGTTTTTGCCTTGCATGACTCTAGCTCGCGAGGTCCTAAAACAGCTTCTAAACATCAAGCTACAAGCGCTGTATCCAACAATAATAAAAGTTAAGGACAACGCCACCATGGATATCTGGCAACACTGCCAAGGCCCGCAGCAGATCAAACCCTTGCGCGGCCGCCTGGTGCGTCTGGTGGAAAGCCAGGCCCAGGTCGCCACTCTGCAGCTGGTCGATACCCTTGCAGAACAGGCGCTGCTTGAGGATTTGCTGGAAACCAGCAAGCCGCCGCTGCCGCAGAGCGCCGAACCGCTGCATTACTTGCTGAAAACCCCGTTCCGTTATCCGCCGCTGCGCTGGGGATCGCGCTTTGGTTCGGTGCATGAGCCGAGCCTGTTCTACGGCGCGCTGCGTATCGACACGGCGATGGCCGAGGCCGCGTATTATCGCTTTCTGCTCTGGGATGGCATGAGCATCGCGCCGCCCAGCGGGCGCATCCTTTCCGAGCATTGCACCTTCGAGGCGCGCTATCAGGTTGAGCGCGGTATTCAGTTGCAGCATCCGCCGTTCGCGGATTTCCAGGCCGAACTCTGTCACGCCAGTGCTTATCAACCTTGTCAGGCGGTGGGCGCGGCGATGCGCGGGGCAGGGGTTGAGGCATTCGAATACCGTTCGGCGCGCTGCCCGCTGAAGGGCAACAACGTTGCGCTATTCGTCCCAGGCGCTTTGGCTGAAAAGCGCCCGCGCAACCTACTGAGCTGGCTGTGCGAAACCACCGACGACTATGTCGCCTTCAAAAATGCCCAGGTTCCGGATACCCCCAGAGTCTTTCGCCTGGATGCCTACCAGGTGGATGGCCACCTGCCGCGCCCGGCCTAGACGGGGCGGCTTTTTCAAGGCGCTTTTGCCCTGAAAAAGGGCAGTGCGACGGCGTGACGCAGCAACTTGTGCACAATTGCGATGCGCCTTGTCAAGCAGGATGCAGTGCTTGACGTAAACCCTTGATTCTTTTTATTGATTTTATAAGTCAATGAAATATATGGATTTTTTACGCTGGTGAAAAAACCACCAGTTTGACCTTGGGCCCCACGCCACAGGCGCTGAGAGCGCTTGCTCCCATGTTATCCACGAAGTTATCCACAGCTTCTGTGGATTAACCCGAGCGCTTGCTCTAGCAGGCCGTTGAAACGTAGGCGAGGCAGGCAAGACAAGGCGCTACGTAGTAACAGCCGAAGGCTGGTCAAAGCGCCGAGGAAGCGGAGTGTACGAGCTGTACATGAGCATTACTCGTTTCACTCACCCTCTAGGTCGCGCTAAAGCGCGTTAGCCACAAGTGGCTTTCCGAGGCCGTTTTTAACGCAGGATTGCCAACGCAGGTAGTTTTTCAACGGCCTGCTAGACCGCAGGTGCGCAGGTTTTTGCAAGCCTTTACCTTGGCGAAAAAAGGAGTAGAGTTGCGCGCCTTCCCGGCTACCGCTGCTTTTTATGCCTCGCGCAATCACTCGACTACCTATCGCAACCACCTCTGTTCCTCGCTTGCCCACTCGTGTGGCGCTCTGGTTATTGGACAGCCCTCGACTCGGTCATGCCCCCAGCGTCAAACGCTTTGCCGGCCATTTGCTCAAACAACCTGCCTTGCAGGGTGTGGTGCAGGCGCAGAGCCGACTGGGACAAATGCTTTGCCGTGATTGCGGTAACCCACGTGACCGGCGCATGGGTTTTGAGCTGCTGCGCCAGGCCGCCCGTGCTGGCGACATGAATGCGCAACTGGAGCTGGGCCAGCTCTACAGCCAGCCGCGCAACAATGAACCGCAACAGGCACGCCACTGGCTGGAACTGGCCGCGGGGCAGGGTTCGGCAGAGGCGCAGCAACTGCTTAAACAGCTCTGACGCAAGGGGCCTGCTCCCACTTCATTCACGGCCGCGCCGGAGCCGGTTTTAGCGCGAGGCAAGGCACGAGGAGCGCGATTTGGTCATTCCAAATAAGCGACGAGAAACGCAGCATCGCGCTAAAACCGGCCCGACCCTCTGGGTTGCGCACAAAATCTCGCCATGCGGTGTTGTAGGACTTGGCAAGGGGACACCATTACCTGCGTCCTACGCCTAGCCTGGCGAGATTTTGCGCTGCAACGCGGCTAGTGAATGAAGTGGGAGCAGGCCCTGAGAGTACTGGTTATACTGCCAGTACTTTTCTGCGGAGCTGCTTATGCCCATCGATCTGTCCACCGCGTTGGCACCTGCGTTGCTCGGTTTTGCCGCCGCGGCACTTCCTCTTCTATATATGGCCTGGTCGCTGCAACGCCGCTTGGCCAGTCAGCAACTGGAATTCAGCCTGTTGCAGGAGCGCCTGAGCAACGCGCAGCTGGCCCAGACCGGCCTCGCGGCGCAGCTGGATGATTGTCGCGAGGAAATCGCCGAGATCAGCGAGATCAAGGCCGATCAGCAGGCCGAACTGGCGGCGCTGCGTCGCGAAGCCGATTTGCTGCAACAGGAACGGCAGATCGCCCGCGAAGCCGCCCAGGCCTGGGCCAGTCAGCGTGAACAACAAGAAGGCGAAATCCGCCGTCTTGACGCCCAGCGCGCTGCCCTCAGTGCCGAACTCAAGGAACAGCAGGACAGCCATCAACAGCGCCTGAGCGACCTGCAAGGCTCGCGCGATGAGCTGCGTGCGCAGTTCGCCGAGCTGGCCGGGAAAATCTTTGATGAGCGCGAGCAGCGCTTTGCCGAAACCAGCCAGCAGCAGCTTGGCCAGTTGCTCGACCCGCTCAAGGAGCGCATCCAGTCCTTCGAAAAACGTGTGGAGGAAAGCTACCAACAGGAAGCCCGCGAGCGCTTTTCCCTGGGCAAGGAGCTGGAGCGGTTGCAGCAGCTCAACCAGCGCCTGGGCGATGAAGCGACCAACCTGACCCGTGCGCTCAAAGGGCAGAAAACCCAGGGCAACTGGGGCGAGCTGGTGCTGGAGCGGGTGCTGGAGCACGCCGGCCTGGAGAAAGGCCGTGAGTACCAGACCCAGGTCAGTCTGAAGAGCGCTGATGGCGAGCGTTTCCAGCCGGATGTGCTGATTCAGCTGCCCGGCGACAAGCAGGTGGTGGTGGACGCCAAGGTCAGCCTCACCGCGTACCAGCAATATATTGCTGCCGAGGACGACGCCAGCCGGCAGCTGTCGCTCAAGCAGCATGTGCTATCGCTGCGCAGCCATTTGAAGGGCTTGTCGCTCAAGGACTACCAGCGCCTGGAAGGCCTGCACAGCCTGGATTTCGTCCTGCTCTTCGTGCCTATCGAAGCAGCCTTCGCCGCAGCATTGCAGGCCGATCCGGGTCTATTTCAGGAGGCCTTTGATCAACATATCGTGATCGTCAGCCCGACCACGCTGTTGGCTACCTTGCGGGTGATCGACAGCCTGTGGCGGCAGGAGCGGCAGAGCCAGAACGCCCGCGAGATTGCCGAGCGTGCTGGGGCGCTGTACGACAAGTTCGTCGCCTTTATTCAGGATCTGGATGAAATGGGCGCGCGCCTGCAGCAACTGGACAAGGCCTATGCCGGCGCGCGCAACAAGCTCTGCGAGGGGCGCGGCAATATCATCAGCCGGGTGGAAAACCTCAAGCTGCTCGGCGCCCGTGCCAGCAAGAGCCTGCCTGTCGAGTTGCTCGAACAGGCGGCCGGGGTAATGGTGCTGGATGACGAAGCGGCCGAGTAGGGCGTGGATCGCCGTCATACCGTGAGCAATGTGTAGGAGCGGGCCATGCCCGCGAACCTTTACAGACGGGCCATTTCGCGGCCATGGGTTCCTACGGGTTAGGCGCTGACAGCTCCTTTCTCGGCGGCTGCACGTTGCGCTGCCGGTGAGTTGGCCAGGTAGTCCAGCGCCACGCGGATATCGCCTTCGCTGCGCGGGTGATAACTGGGGTTGAAATAGCGCAACACCGAGCGGCCGATACTGCCCATGCGTGGCAGCAAGCCACGCTTGCCCAGGTGATACCACAGGCGCAGAAAACCAGGGCGATAACGGGTGACCGGGTCCTGGCGCATCATGGTTTTCATTCCGGTACTGAACAGAAAGATCAGCGCCGGTGTGGCGATCAGCATATACACCCAGCGCATCAGCAGGCTGCCGCCGATATGCACGTGCAGGTCGTGGGCCACGCTGCGGTGCTCGACTTCCTCGGCACCGTGCCAGCGCAGCAGATCGAGCATCACCGGGTCAGCGTGATCCAGGCTGCGGGTGGTGATAATCCAGTCGCCCAGCACGCAGGTGAAGTGCTCCACTGCGGCGATCAAACCGACCCGCTGACGCAGCCACCAGGGCTGCATAAAACGGCTGATGGCGTTATCGCCCAGCGGGTGGTCGCACAGCACGCGCTCGAACAGCCAGTGGATCGGACCGGTGAACGGGGTTGGGTCGATGCCATGGCGCAGCAGGTAGGGCGTCAGTGCGCTGTCGTGGGCGCGGGCGTGCTGCGCTTCCTGTTTGACGAAACCCTGCACGTCCTCGCGCAACTGCGGGTCGGTGACCAGTGGCAGAGCCTTGTTGTACACCCGGCAGAACCAGAACTCCCCAGCCGGCAGGATCAGGTGCAGGCTGTTCATGATATGCGAGGCTTCCGGCTCGTTCGGCACCCAATGCAGCGGCGTGTTGGCAAAGTCGAAGCGTACTTTGCGTTGTTCTAGGCGGTGCTGTTCGCTCATCTCGATTCTCCTTATCAACTCGCCAGATTGCGCTGGGCGGCTGCGTTGCTGCCTGCATCGCTGTGAATATGGGCGGTGAACTCACGCAGCCATGCTGCCAGCAGCTGCGGTTCGGCCAGCAGTTGCCAGTGCCCGGCATTTGCCTCGCGCCGCTGTAGCCTGGGCGCCCAATGCTGCAGCTGGTCGAACAGCTGCGGGCGGACGAAGCGGTCGCGGGTCGGCACGATCAGTTGCACCGGCACTTGGGTATGGCGCAGACGCGGCGTGAACAGGCTGCGGATAAAGTTGGCGCGGTACAGCTTGACCCCGTGCACACCGTCGGAGCGCTGGCTGCTGCTGATCGACACATTGCGCAGCCCTTCAACCTTGCGCAGCAGCTGTGGCCAGGCACGGTCCAGACCCAGGCGCCAGGTCAGCTCGGGCAGTAGTGGGGTATGAAACAGGGCGATATACCAGGAGCTGAGCAGTTGCCCGAGCACCTGCAGCAGCGCGCGCGGCGTCTTCTGTTTGAGCTTGTCGCGCATCCAGTGGCCGACATGATCCAGGCAGGGGCCGGAGATGCTGGTGTAGGACGCCAGCAGGGGTTGAATGCGTGGTTCGGTGACCGCTTCCCAGGCCTGAATCGAGCCCCAGTCATGAGCCACCAGATGCACCGGCTGCTCGGGGCTGAGGGCCTTGATCACCGCTTCCAGATCATTCGCCAGTTTTTCCAGCTGGTAGTCCAGGCGCTTGCGTGGAATATCCGAAGCGCCAAAGCCGCGCACATCGTAGGCAATGATCTGGTAGTCGCCGGCCAGTTCGCGTACCAGCGGCAGCCAGACTTCGTGGCTGTCCGGGTAGCCGTGCACCAGTAGCAGCGTCGGGCGGTTCGGTTTGCCCCAGCGATAGGCCGCTAGCTGCACGCCATCGCCCTGAATCCACAGCTGCTCGGCTTGCCGTCCGTCGTTCGGCAACACGGCGGGCGCGTTCATGCGAGCACCCGATGCAGGGTGAGCAACGGCGAGTGGCGCTGGGTGATAGGGGCGAGGTCGATGGGCATGCGGCGTCTCCGGATTGTCATGGCTGACTGTTACATCATCTGATGTCACGGTTATTGTTGGGCGCACGGGATGCATCTGCCTAGCCATCGGCGGAACTCATTAGCGGCTCTGTTACGGTGTTACTGAAATGGCTGAAAGCCTTCTGCAACAAGGCTTTGCGCGCAGTGCGCAAGGCTGCCTGAGCTGCTCGGTAGCGCAAGTCCAGCCCTTGGTTGGGGCGTTTGTTGCCACGCTGTTGTCCCGTTGCAGGGGCAGCTATGATCGCCGCCATGAATACAGTCTCTGCATTTCTTCAGCGTTTACTGGGCAGCGCCGCACCTGTGGTGGAGGCGGTGTCCGTCGAGTACCGGGTCGATGACCTGGCCCGGGCGGCGCAGACCACGGTACGCAATGTGCGCGCCTATCAAGACCAGGGCTTGCTGCCGCCACCCGAGCGGCGCGGCCGGCTGGGGATCTACAACGGCGAGCACCTGGCGCGGCTGAAACTGATCGGCCAGTTGCTGGAGCGTGGCTACAGCATCGCCAGCATTCGTGAGCTTTTTGAAGCCTGGGCGCAGGGGCGTGATCTGGCCCATGTGCTGGGGCTGGAGCAGGCGATTCAAGGGCCGGGCCAGCCGGAGCAGGCCGAGCAACTGTCCTTTGCGCAGCTGCAGGCGCTGTTCGGCGAGGCGCTGGATGATCAGGTGATCGAGCGTGCCCTGGCCCTGGGCCTGCTGGAGTTTGCCGGCGATCATCTGCGCGTCCCCAGCCCCAAGCTGTTTGCCGCCGGGCTTGAGCTGTACCGCGCCGGTATTCCTTTGCCGGCATTACTCGATGAGTTGGCGGCCATTCGCGGGCATGTGCAGCAGGTGGCCACTGGCATCGTCACGATGATTACCCAACAACTGGTCAATCCGCTGCTGCATAGCGACTTGCCGCATGCCGATGACCTTGAGCGGCTTAGCGTGCAGCTGCTGCAACTGCGTCCATTGGTCGAGCAGGTAGTCGTGGCCGAACTTGCGCGCAGCTTGCCCGAGGCGGCTAATCGCGAGTTGAGCGAGCGGGTACACAAGCTGCTGGAAGGTTTTTTGCGCAGCGCAGATTCACAGCAGCAGTAATACCGCCGCGCCCGCTAGCAGACCTGCAGCCATCACCGGCAGGGTCATCAGCGCCAGTTTGCGCCCGCCGATCAGTGCGATCAGAAAGCCTTTGACCAGGCTGTTGCTCAGCGCTGCGAGAAAAATCCCCTGCACCGCGACCTGTGCATCCAGTTCGCCCTGGGCGCTGCGGGCCAGCGACAGGGTGATCGCATCCACATCGGCCAGCCCCGAGAGCAGCGCCACCAGGTACACACCGACATCGCCAAGCCAGTGCTGTGCGGCCTCGACCAGTAGCAGAATCAATGCCAGCAACGCGGCAAAGCGCAGCGCCGGGCCCAGTTCGAAGGGGTTTTTCAGCGGCGGCTCGGCCTGCTCTTCACTCTCCGTGCCGGCGCGGCGGAAGTACAGCAGCGCGCCGCCGGCGTACACCAGGGTGGCGATGCCCAGGGGCCAAGCCAGTTGCGGCAGTAGGCTGGCGTTGACCAGGCCGACTTCCAGCAACACCCGTGGAAACATCAGCGCCGAGGTGGCGAGCAGGCCGCAGGCCAGAATTGCTTGCAGATTTCGTCCCGGGGCCAGGCGTGCCAGGGTCACGGTCATCGCCGTGGACGACACCACGCCGCCGAGCAGCGCGGTGATCAGCAGGCCGTGGCGCATCCCTACCAGGCGAATCGCCACATAGGCGGCAAAGCCGATGCTGGCAATCAGCACCACCATCCACCAGATGGCGTAGGGGTTGAAGGCCTGCCAGGGGCCGTAGCCCTGATTGGGCAGCGCCGGCAGCAGCACCAGGGAAATAAACAGCAGTTTCAGCGCGCCGGACAGTTCTGCCTCGCTAAGTCGTTGCAGGGCGCCGTGCAGGGATTGCTTGAGGCTCAGCAGCAGTGCCACCGCCACGGCGCCCGCCGCCGCCAGCCCGGCATAACCGGCCATGGCCAGGCTGCCGAGCAGAAAGGTGATCAGCAGCGCCACTTCACTGGTCAGGCCCAGGTCGCCCAGGCGTTGCAGTTCGCCAAAATAGGAGGCCACCACCAGCAAGGCAAAACCGGCGAATATCACCGCCCAGGCGACCACGCCGAAGTGTTCGCCGAGCAGCATGGCAAAGGCGCCGAGCAGGCTGCTCAGAGCGAAGGTGCGAATCCCCGCAACCAGCTGGGTGTCCTCGGTATTACGCCCTTGCCAACCGCGTTCGGCGCCAATCAGCAGGCCGGCGGCCAGGGCGCTGGCGAAATTCAGCAGGGTGTCGAGGGCTTCCGGCATGAGCAGATCCTGGGTTGGCAATGCTGGCAGTCTAGCCAGAGAGCCCCGCACTGTATCGCGGCAGGTCAGTCTAAGGCGCAGTGCTGCGCAAGATTGTTCAAGACGCCGCAGCCACGATGCGCCAGGCTATGCCGCAAAGGAGGGCGCATGAGCCGTTTACAGCAGTTTACCTATGGGGTTCGCGACAGTATCCCGATGATCGTCGGGATTCTGCCGTTTGGGCTGATCTATGGCGCGTTGGCCAGCCTGGCTGGGTTGAGCCTGGGGCAGGCGCTGGGCATGTCGTTACTGGTATATGCCGGCTCGGCGCAGTTTATTGCCATCAGCCTGCTGACCTTGGGCAGCGGCGCGGTGGTGATTCTGCTCACCACACTGGTGGTCAATCTGCGCCATGTGCTCTACAGCGCGGCGCTGCAGCCTTATGTCGGCAAGTTGTCGCAGCGTTGGCGGGTGCCGCTTGCGTTCGGCTTGACCGATGAGACCTTTGCCGTGGTGCAGCGGCGTTATCTGGCGCGCGGTATGACTGAGCATGGCCAGTGGTATCACGCTGGCGTGGCGTTGGCGTTGTACTTGTCCTGGGTGTCCAGCTCGCTGGTCGGTGCGTTGTTTGGCCAGAGCGTGCCGAACCTCGCAGGTTGGGGGTTGGACTTCGCCATGCTGGCGACCTTTATCGGCATTGTGGTGCCGGCGCTGCGTAACCAGCCGCAGATTGTCGCCGCTCTGGTAGCCGGTGCGGTGGCGTTGCTGTGCCATGCCTGGCCCTACAAATTAGGGCTAATGGCGGCTGCGTTGAGCGGCATCGCGGCCGGTGTATGGCTAGAGCGCTGCAAAACGCCGGTGACTGTCGGGGAGGGCGCGTGATGGCTATCTGGCTGCTGATTCTCGGTATGGCGCTGATCACTTTTGCGATTCGCTACAGCCTGTTTGCCTTTCCCGATCTGCGTTTCCCGCCGCTGGTGCGCCAGGGCCTGAATTACGTGCCGACCGCTGTGCTGAGCGCCATCGTGCTGCCGGGCATGCTGATTCCTGATGGCCAGCACTGGGCGTTCAGCCTGGACAATGCCTATCTGCTGGCGGGGCTGGCGACTATTGCTATCGCCGGGCTGACCCGGCATCTACTGGCTACCATCGGCGGCGGTCTGCTGGTGTTCTTTATCGTGCGTTGGTTGTTGGGTCAGTTGCCCCTGTAAGCAGGGTTATTTGCCCCCTGCATTTGTAGAAAATGCAGCAAAAGGCAGGTTTCGCTGTGGCTTTGTGAGGTGTTCTTGCAGTCAAATGCCTGACAACCCGCTTGGCCACTGCAGACAGGTACACGGACGATGACCGAACAATCACAATTCGCATTGCTGGGTAAAAAGCGCTTTTTGCCGTTTTTCCTTACCCAGCTGCTGGGTGCTTTCAACGACAACATCTTCAAGCAATCACTGATTCTCGCCATTCTGTTCAAGATCAGCTCCGGTGCCGACAAGGCTTTGCTGGTCAACCTCTGCGCGCTGCTGTTTATCCTGCCGTTCTTTCTGTTCTCGGCCCTCGGCGGCCAGTTTGGTGAGAAGTTCGCCAAGGACTCGCTGATCCGCAAGATCAAGTTCGCCGAGATCGTGATCATGCTGCTCGGCGCCGTCGGTGTGCTGCTCGGCAACCTGCCAATAATGCTCGCGGTGCTGTTTGCCATGGGCACCCAGTCGGCGCTGTTTGGTCCGGTGAAGTATTCGATTTTGCCGCAGCACCTTGAAGAGCAAGAGCTGGTGGGCGGTAACGCGCTGGTCGAGATGGGCACGTTTTTGGCCATCCTCGCCGGCACCATTGGCGCGGGCATCATCATGGCCAGCAGCGGTTACGCGCATATTGTCGCGGCCTGCGTGGTGCTGGTGGCGGTGTTTGGCTACCTGGCCAGTCGCGGCATTCCTGCGGCATCAGCGGCGATGCCACAGCTCAAGCTGGATTGGAACATCCTGCGTCAGTCCTGGCTGATCATGAAACTTGGCCTGGGCCAGCGCCCAGCTGTGTCGCGCTCGCTGGTGGGCAACTCCTGGTTCTGGTTTCTCGGTGCGGTGTACCTGACGCAGATTCCGGCTTATGCCAAAGAGTGGCTGTACGGTGATGAAAGTGTGGTCACGCTGATTCTCACCGTGTTTTCGGTCGGTATCGCGCTGGGTTCGATGCTCTGCGAGCGCATGAGCGGGCACAAGGTGGAAATCGGTCTGGTGCCGTTCGGCTCGATCGGCCTGACCCTGTTCGGCATTCTGCTCTGGTGGTTCTCCGGCGGCTTCCCTGAAGCAGCAGAGGCGCATGACTGGCTAGCGGTGCTGAGCATTGGCCAGGCCTGGTGGATTCTTGGTTCGATTCTCGGCATTGGCCTGTTCGGCGGCTTCTATATCGTGCCGTTGTATGCGCTGATCCAGTCGCGCACCGCTGAGCATGAGCGGGCGCGGGTGATCGCCGCCAACAACATCCTCAATGCGCTGTTTATGGTGATCTCGGCGGTTGTATCGATCCTGTTTCTCAGTATTGCCGAGCTGTCGATACCGCAGCTGTTCCTGACCATTTCGCTGATGAACATCGCGGTCAACAGCTACATCTTCAAGATCGTTCCCGAATTCAGCATGCGCTTTATGATCTGGCTGCTCAGCCACTCGATGTACCGGGTTGAGCACAAGGGGCTGGAGGCGATCCCTGATGAGGGGGCGGCGGTGCTGGTGTGCAACCACGTGTCGTTTGTCGATGCGCTGCTGATTGGCGGTGCGGTGCGCCGGCCGGTGCGTTTTGTCATGTACTACAAGATCTACAACCTGCCGGTGCTCAACTTTATCTTCCGCACCGCCGGCACTGTGCCGATAGCTGGGCGCAACGAAGACCTGCTGATCTATGACGCTGCGTTCAAGAAAATCGCCGAATACCTGCGCAATGGTGAAGTGGTGTGCATCTTCCCGGAAGGCAAGTTGACCACCGATGGCGAACTGAATGAATTCAAGAACGGCATTGAACGCATCGTCGAGGCCAACCCAGTGCCGGTGATTCCCATGGCGCTGCAGGGCTTGTGGGGCAGCTTCTTCAGCCGTGATCCGCACAAGGGCTTGTTCAAGCGCCTGTGGTCGCGCATCACCTTGGTGGCCGGTACGCCGGTCGCGCCCGAACTGGTCAAGCGCGAGTTGCTGCAGGCTCAGGTGGCTGAGTTGCGCGGTGAGCGGCGTTAAAGCGCAGAGATGAAAAAAACCGCCAACTTGGCGTAATGCTGTTCACATAAGAAAAATGCCGCTTCGCCCTTGCCAGGGAAGCGGCATTTCTTTGTGCTCACCACCGTAGGATGGGTGCTAACCCATCAATTGGCTGATGGGTTAGCACCCATCCTTGTATCTCGACTACAGCCTCTCCGGAGGTGATAGTTCCCGACTGATCATCGGGGGAGAGAACGCAAGCCGTACCCATCCTTAAGCCTTGAGCTTGTTTCGTAGATAGCGCTGCGCTCCTCCGCACTCATCCAGCAGTCCGAACGGTATCTAGAGCCACGAGCTCGCATCAGCAAGGTTGGGCGGATGCAGTGATGATCAATAGACAATATGAGAAGGAGGAGCCCATGGCTGTTGTTGTCGGTATCGACATCGCCAAGCACACATTCGACATCGCGACCCTGCAGGTCAATGGCAAGCACCGAACGAAAGCCAAGCTGGCGAATGATCGAGACGGATTCGAGGTGCTGCAGCAATGGCTGCTCAAGCACGCCGCGCCGCAAGCCTGGATCGTGATGGAGGCAACGGGGATATATCACGAAGCCCTCGCCGAATGGCTGTACGAGCAAGGTTATCGGGTCTGCGTCCTCAATCCTGCCCATGTGGCCTACTATGCCCGCAGCCAGTTACAGCGAGTGAAAACCGACAAGGTCGATGCGAAGCTCATTGCCGACTATGGCAATAGGCATCAGGGCGAGTTGCGCGCTTGGAAGCCCGAGCCACCGGCCATACGCCGCCTGAAAGCGCTGGTGCATCGCCTGAAGGATCTCCAGGAGCTCGAGCAGATGGAGCGAAACCGCCTTGAGGTGGCAAGCGATTCCAATGTGCAGGCATCGATCGAGTCAGTTATTGAGCATACCCAACAGCAAATCGCAGAGACGCTTGAGGCGATCAAAAAGCACTTCGATGACCATGACGATCTCAGAGGTCAGCGTGACCTACTTATGAGTATCAATGGCGTGGCAGACCGCACGGCAGCGCTATTGCTGGCCGAACTGGGGGACATCCAGCGGTTCGACAGCAGCAGAGCCGTCACAGCATTTTCCGGACTTAACCCCAGACTGCAGGAGTCAGGAAAGCTCAAGGGGCATGTGCGGATATCCCGTATGGTGTCGGCCAGGTTACGTGCAGGGCTCTACATGCCAGCGGTGGTTTCTATGACTTACAACCCCGCCATACGAGCACTGGCTGAGCGAATGAAAGCGAAAGGCAAGGCCGGCAAACAGATCGTCTGCGCGGCCATGCGTAAGTTGCTGTGTATCGCCTACGGCGTGCTGAAATCCGGCGAGCCGTTTGACCCAAAATTGGCACTTGCGAGGTGAGATCCAAGACGGTATCTACGGCCTGAACCACTGCCAAAGACTTAGAGCGAGGAAGATTTCAAAGCCCGCCGCTCTATAGGGCGTAAAGCGGCCCCACTTAACTGAACAGCATTGCGCTCTTTCAGCGGCCTTCTGCAGCTCAGACTCAAACCAGGGATCAGCTCAACCGCGAGGTCGATTTGCGCACGATCTTGATCGAATGCTTCAGCGTCGGCTTGCGCGTAACGCTGATGGCTTTGCGCGAGACCGTGTCGATGGTGATATTCCAGAAACCGCTGCTGGGTACGGTGATTTTGGCCGGGAAGGTGTCGAACGCGCCGCCGTGGTAAGTGTGCCGGCCGCCATTCTTGAAGCTGCGGAAGTTGGCATCGCTCATCAGGCGAATGTTGCAGGTCTGCGAGCACTCGATCACGATGACGTCGTCTTCGTTGAGGTGTTCGCGCTGGTGTATAAATTTCATCTACCGCTCCGCACAACTGGGTCAGGCTAATCAGGCCGCTAGTATGAGTGTCTGGCGTGGGTTGAGCCAGCGCTACGCGGTTTTGCCTGTGTCGCCGATGCCGGCCATCCTCGCCGCATACCACCGCAACCGGCCCGGTGGTAGCATGCGCGCCCCATGCATATTCACGACTTTCAGCAACGCCTCACCGATCTCGGTGCCAAGCCCATGCATATCGGGCGGATTACCCGTGCCTGGCTGCGCGGCATGCCGCTGGATACCGGTACGCGCAACCAGAAGACCGAGAACTTTCTGCCGCTGGCGGTGCGTAATGCCCTGCCCGAAATCAGCAGCGAACTCGATGGACTGGCGCGTCTGAGCTCTGAACACCCGGCGACGGACGGCTCGGCGCGCTTGTTGGTGGAACTGGCCGACAAACAGATGGTGGAGAGCGTGCTGCTGCCGCGCGATGGCCTGTGCGTCTCCAGCCAGGTGGGTTGCGCGGTGGGCTGCGTGTTCTGCATGACCGGCAAGAGCGGCCTGCTACGCCAGCTAAGCACCGCTGAGATCGTCGCCCAGGTAGCCCTGGCACGGCGCTTCCGAGCGGTTAAGAAAGTGGTGTTTATGGGCATGGGCGAGCCAGCCCATAACCTCGATAACGTGCTCGAAGCGATCAATCTGCTCGGCACCGAGGGTGGTATCGGCCAGCGCAACCTGGTGTTCTCCACCGTCGGCGATCCACGGGTGTTCGAGCGGTTGCCGCAGCAGCAGGTCAAGCCGGCTCTGGCCCTATCGCTGCATACCACCGATGCCGAGCTACGCCAGACGCTGCTGCCGCGCGCGCCGCGTATTGATCCTGAAGAACTGGTGGAACTGGGCGAAACCTACGCGCGGCAGATTGATTACCCGATCCAGTACCAGTGGACGCTGCTCAAGGGCATCAACGACAGCCAGGAGGAAATGGACGGCATCCTGCGCCTGCTCAAAGGCAAGTACGCGATCATGAACCTGATCCCCTACAACAGCCTGGAAGCCGATGAGTTCCAGCGCCCTGATGGTGACCGCATCGTGCAGATCGTGCGTTATCTGCACAGCCGTGGCGTACTGACCAAGGTGCGCAACTCGGCGGGCCAGGACATTGATGGCGGCTGCGGACAACTGCGTGCACGGGCAACCGAGGTGCTGGATCGGCGCAAAAGCCGTGCATAAGTGATGACTGCACTGTTGCGTCGCGGTTAAAGCCCCTACCACGCGATGCAGTAAGCAGCATAAAAAATGCCCGCAGTGCGCGGGCATTTTTATTTAGCCATCTACTTAGTAGTAGGCGTTTTCCTTGTTGGTGTGGTCGGTCACATCACGCACGCCCTTAAGCTCGGGAATGCGCTCAAGCAGGGTTTTCTCGATGCCTTCCTTGAGCGTCAGATCGACCTGGCCGCAGCCCTGGCAGCCACCGCCGAATTTCAATACGGCGATGCCGTCGTCAACCACGTCGATCAGGCTAACTTCACCGCCATGGCTGGCCAGACCAGGGTTGATCTCGGTCTGCAGGTAGTAGCTGATGCGCTCGTTGATCGGGCTGTCTTCATTGACCATCGGAACTTTGGCGTTCGGCGCCTTGATGGTCAGCTGGCCGCCCATACGGTCGGTGGCGTAGTCAACCACGGCGTCTTCCAGAAACGGCTCGCTGACGGCATCAATCCAGGCGGTGAAGCTGGCCAGGCCCAGGGCGGTGTCTTCGGCCTTCTGCTCGCCCGGCTTGCAGTAGGCAATGCAGGTTTCGGCGTACTGGGTGCCCGGCTGGGTGATAAATACGCGAATGCCGATGCCCGGGGTGCTCTGCTTGCTCAGCAGGTCAGCCAGATAATCGTGGGCAGCGTCGGTAATGGTAATGGTGCTCATGGCAACTCCTCGCAAACATGCGCGCAGTGTACGCCACTCGCCAGCGCCGGCAAAGTCCTAGTGTTTTAGTAGGAATAACACTTATTCGCTAAACGACAGCCTTCGCCGGCTTATGCGCAGAGAAACTGCGCAATCGCATCGGCTGCCGCCTGCATGTGCTGCTGATGAGTAAAACCTGAGCTTTTCAGCGGTTTGAGGTCGTGATCGCCAGCGGTCAGCCAGTGCAGGTTGATCGCCTCAGACAGTGCGTAACCTGCCACCGCCTGCCTATCGCCCAAAGCGTCGCGCTCACCCTGAATAATCAGCGTTGGCGTGCGCAACTCGGCTAGGTGCGCGACCCGCGGTTTTTCCGGCTTGCCGACGGCATAAAAGGGATAACCCAGACACACCAGCGCATCGGCGCCCAACTCATCGGCCAGCAGGCTGGCCATGCGCCCGCCCATGGACTTGCCGCCGATGGCCAGCGGCCCTGCGACCTGTTGGCGCACCTGCCGCACCTGGGTGTAGACCTCGCGCCACTGTTCGAGCAGCTGTGCCTGGGGGTTGGGTGGGCGCTTTTTGCCGTCAAGCCGCCGCGCCGCCATATAGGCGAACTCGAAGCGCAGTACGGCAACCCCACGCGCTGCGAGGCTTTGCGCCATCTGCTGCATAAACTCGCTGTCCATCGGCGCACCGGCGCCGTGGGCCAGAATCAGGGTGGCGCGCGCCTCGCCAAGCGGGCGATCCCACAGCCAACTGCCATCACCCTGCCACTGCGCGCATTGATCCCCGTCAATACCCGCAACCTGCCCTTTGCTCATGCTTGCCTCGCTTAAAGAATCCGTTGGACTGCGGCGCAGATCGTACAGGCCCGCAGCCGCTGATTTTCGATGATCTGCCTATAACCGTGGATGGAAGCCCAGACATGAACACAACCAGCAGTTCCGCCTACAACTACAAGGTGGTTCGCCAATTCGCCATCATGACGGTGGTGTGGGGCATTGTCGGGATGGGGCTCGGCGTGTTTATCGCCGCGCAACTGGCCTGGCCCGAGCTCAACTTCAACCTGCCGTGGACCAGCTTCGGCCGTCTGCGCCCGCTGCACACCAATGCGGTGATCTTCGCCTTCGGTGGTTGCGCGTTGTTCGCCACCAGCTATTACGCGGTGCAGCGCACCTCGCAAGCCACCCTGTTCGCGCCCAAGCTCGCGGCCTTTACCTTCTGGGGCTGGCAATTGGTGATCGTCCTGGCGGCCATCAGTTTGCCCATGGGCTGGACCAGCTCCAAAGAATACGCCGAGCTGGAATGGCCTATCGACATTCTGATCACCATTGTCTGGGTCAGCTACGCCATCGTGTTTTTCGGCACGGTGATCAAGCGTAACGTCAGCCATATCTATGTGGGCAACTGGTTCTTCGGTGGTTTTATCCTCACCGTGGCGCTGCTGCACCTGGTCAATAACCTGGAAGTGCCGGTCACCCTGACCAAATCCTACTCGGCCTACGCCGGGGCCACCGATGCGATGATCCAGTGGTGGTACGGCCACAACGCTGTGGGCTTTTTCCTCACCGCGGGCTTTCTGGGGATGATGTATTACTTCGTGCCCAAGCAAGCGGGGCGCCCGGTGTACTCCTACCGCTTGTCCATCGTGCACTTCTGGGCGCTGATTGCTGTGTACATCTGGGCAGGCCCGCACCACCTGCACTACACAGCGCTGCCGGATTGGGCGCAGAGCCTGGGCATGGTGATGTCGCTGATCCTCCTGGCACCGAGTTGGGGCGGCATGATCAACGGCATGATGACCCTCTCCGGGGCCTGGCATAAGTTGCGCACCGACCCGATCCTGCGTTTCCTGGTCGTCTCCTTGGCGTTCTACGGCATGTCGACCTTCGAAGGTCCGATGATGGCGATCAAGACCGTCAACGCCCTGTCCCACTACACCGACTGGACCATCGGCCACGTGCATGCCGGCGCGCTCGGCTGGGTGGCCATGGTGTCCATCGGCTCGCTGTATCACATGCTGCCGAAAGTCTTTGGCCGCGACGAAATGCACAGCATCGCCCTGATCAACGTGCACTTCTGGCTCGCCACCATCGGCACCGTGCTCTACATCGCCTCGATGTGGGTCAATGGCATCGCCCAGGGCCTGATGTGGCGTGCAGTCAACGAAGACGGCACCCTCACCTACTCCTTCGTCGAAGCGCTGGAAGCCAGCCACCCCGGCTTTGTGGTGCGGGTAATCGGCGGCGCGATCTTCTTCGCCGGCATGCTGGTGATGGCCTGGAACGTCTGGCAGACCGTGCGTCACACCAAGGCTGCTGAGATGAACGCCGCCGCGCAGTTTTCGCTTGAGGGAGCCCACTGATGAGACACGAAATACTCGAGAAGAACATCGGCCTGATGGCGCTGATGATGGTGTTGGCCGTGAGCATCGGCGGCCTAACGCAGATCGTCCCGCTGTTCTTTCAGGACGTTACCAATGAGCCGGTGGCCGGTCTCAAGCCCTACACCGCGCTGCAACTGGAAGGCCGCGACATCTATATCCGTGAAGGCTGCGTCGGCTGCCATTCGCAGATGATCCGCCCGTTCCGCGCCGAAACCGAGCGCTACGGCCACTACTCGGTAGCCGGTGAAAGCGTCTACGACCACCCCTTCCTCTGGGGCTCCAAGCGTACCGGCCCGGACCTTGCACGGGTTGGCGGCAGCTACTCGGATGAATCGCACCGCGCGCACATGTACAAC
>NZ_JAUYGD010000050.1 GCF_030690725.1 Pseudomonas sp.
TTTAAAAGCGCCAATTGCACTCATAGCTCAGCTGGATAGAGTACTCGGCTACGAACCGAGCGGTCGGAGGTTCGAATCCTCCTGAGTGCACCAAATAGAAATGGCTTGCAGCGATGCCGGCCATTTTGTTTCAGCCAGCGGTGATCTGGTTTAAAAGCGCCAATTGCACTCATAGCTCAGCTGGATAGAGTACTCGGCTACGAACCGAGCGGTCGGAGGTTCGAATCCTCCTGAGTGCACCAAACAAGAAGGGCCTGCAGCGATGCAGGCCCTTTTTTATTGTGCGGCGTTTATAGCCGTCACCGGCGGGTTGTCGCTGTGCAACGTTAAATTCGCTGGATTTAGCGTTTGGCCTTGCCTTTGACGCAGCCGGCTTCATCAAAACTCACATTGCGCTTGTTGCCTTTTTTGCCCTGATAAACGTAGCGCGTCTGGCCATTCTGTTCGGTGACCTTGTCAGGCTTGCCGAGGCTGCTCTCGACATCGCTGCGGCTCATGCCCAGGCGTATCTGCTGCTTGATGATGGCGGCGCGCCGTTCGCTGCTGCTGAGGTGGTTGCCGCAGCCGTCCTGCTTCACGCCGATCACTGTCAGCTCATACTCATCTTTCTTCTTGCTCTCGCGGCTGGCCTTGCGCGGTTTGGCCAATGGCACCGGTTTACCGCTGCCGGGTGTGGGGTTGTAGGCCTGCTGCAAGCTCTGGTTGTGCGCGTCGGGGCAGCCTTGGCGGGTGAAGGTGACGTTGCCTTTGGCGTCTTCGCAGCGAAATACCGTTGAGCCGAGTGTGGGCAGCGGGCAAAGCAGAATGGCGCAGAAAGCTGCGCAGCGCAGTCCATGCATGGTGCGTCCTCCGTGACGGTCCATGTGCAAGGGTAGTCGATGCCTTCGTCTGCGCCAGGCGTGCCTTTGCCAATGCCTCGCACGTCGCAGTTACAGATGTGCAGGCGCGCTTAAGTTTGTCGTGCAAGCGCTTGTTCTAGGATTGTTTTTGTCACATGCAAAGCGCCTGGGCGGTGGTATCATTCGCTGCGTCAGCCCCGCCGGGGCTTGTGGAAAACCACCATGGACTTACCCAGTAGTTACTCTGAATCTCGATTGTGCAATCACGTGTTGACTGATTGACCCTCCGTGGCGTGCGCTGCCGCTGGGGGTGGAGCGCGCCATGACTGAAGTAGAAGCAAAAAAGCCGCAAGAAAGCCTGCAAAATCGCCTGGCCCAGGTGGTCGAGCTGTTGCATCGGCACAAGCTGGTCGAAGACCTGACTCACCGTCAGGAAGGCCAGCACCACGGCCGGGTGGAAAACCTGGTGCATCGGCAGAACCTCGCCGAATTGCAACGCAAGCTCGATGAGCTGCACTCCGCCGACGTTGCCCACATTCTCGAAGCCTTGCCGCTTGATGACCGTCTGACTGTCTGGCAGCTGGTCAAAGTCGAGCGCGACGGCGATATCCTCCTCGAAGTGTCCGACGCGGTGCGCGAAACCCTGCTTGCGGACATGGACGACCATGAAATTCTCGCCGCCGCCAGGGACATGGACGCCGACGAGCTGGCTGACCTGGCCTCCGAGCTGCCGCGCGATGTCGTGCACGAGCTGATGGAAACCCTCGATGCACAGCAGCGCGAGCGCGTGCGCTCGGCGTTGTCCTATGAGGAAGATCAGGTCGGCGCGCTGATGGACTTCGAGATGGTGACCATCCGCGAAGACGTCAGCCTGGAAGTGGTGTTGCGCTACCTGCGCCGCCTCAAGGAGTTGCCAGGGCACACCGACAAGCTGTTTGTGGTCGATTACGACGGCGTGCTCAAGGGTGTGCTGCCGGTCAAGCGTCTGTTGGTCAATGACCCGGAAAAGCTGGTCAGCGAAGTCATGGCCACCGACCCGGTGAGCTTCCACCCGGATGAGGATGGCTACGACGCCGCGCAGGCGTTCGAGCGTTACGACCTGATTTCTACGCCGGTGGTGGACAAGAACGGCAAGCTCATCGGTCGTTTGACCATCGATGAAATGGTCGACCTGATCCGGGAGGAGAGCGAAAGCGAAGTCCTCAATATGGCCGGTCTGCGTGAGGAGGAAGACATCTTCGCCTCGGTGTGGAAATCCCTGCGCAACCGCTGGGCCTGGTTGGCGATCAATCTGGTTACCGCCTTTATGGCGTCGCGGGTGATCGGCCTGTTCGAAGACTCCATCGAGAAGCTGGTGGCTTTGGCAGCGCTGATGCCGATTGTTGCGGGCATCGGTGGCAACTCGGGTAACCAAACCATCACCATGATCGTACGCGCCATGGCGCTGGATCAGGTCAGTACCGGTAATACCTCGCGGCTGATTCGCAAGGAGCTGGGCGTTGGCCTGGTTAACGGCATTGTCTGGGGTGGGGTGATTGGCGTGGTGGCCTACCTGCTCTACGACAGCTGGTCGCTGGGTGTGGTGATGACTGCAGCAATGACCCTGAACCTGCTGTTGGCGGCGCTGATGGGGGTGCTGATCCCCATGACGCTGGTGCGTATGGGGCGTGATCCGGCCTTGGGCGCCAGTGTGATGATCACTGCGGTAACCGATAGCGGTGGCTTCTTTATCTTCCTGGGCTTGGCCAGCCTGTTCCTGCTCTAGCGGCCTGCTGAAGTGATGACGCTTTCTCTACAGAAAATGTCTCATTAGGCTGCTCTGGGTTTGCTTCAAACGCTCGTTTCACGCTAAGGTTCGCCAGCTTTGCCCGGGATCAGTTCCCGGGCGCTCCTATCTAATAATTAACGCAGCTCACACGTAGCTGGTAATGGAGCCAAGATGACCCCTGGTGAACTCCTGCTCGAGGGTGTCGAGCTCATGCTGTTCGGCATAGGCACCGTATTTCTCTTTCTGATGCTATTGGTGCTGATGATCCGCGTGATGTCGTGGGTTATCGAGCGTTTTACCGTCAAAGCGCCAATTCCCGTATCTGTGCCATCAGCAGTCAAGCCGGCCTCCGACGAGCCGAGCGCTGATGTGCTAGCCGCTATCCAATCCGCTATTCACCAGCACCGCGCCCGCCGCGGGTGAGCCAGGTTCGACAGGGAGCATCTGTATGACTGCCGTAAAGAAAGCACTCGGAATTACTGATGTGGTGCTGCGTGACGCCCACCAGTCGATCCTGGCCACCCGCGTGCGCCTGGAAGATATGCTGCCAATCGCGCCCAAGCTCGATCAGGTCGGCTTCTGGTCCGTGGAGTCCTGGGGTGGCGCGACCTTCGATGCGTGCATCCGTTACCTGGGTGAAGATCCATGGCACCGCATTCGCGAGCTGAAAAAGGCCATGCCCAACACCCGCCAGCAGATGCTGCTGCGCGGGCAGAACCTGCTGGGCTACCGCCATTACGCCGATGACGTGGTGGAAAAATTCGTCGAGCGCGCCGCCTTCAATGGCGTTGATGTGTTCCGCGTATTCGATGCGATGAACGATCCGCGCAATCTGCAGACCGCGCTCAAGGCCGTCAAGCAGCTGGGCAAGCATGCTCAGGGCACCATCTCCTACACCACCAGTCCGGTGCATACCCTGGAGATGTGGGTTGATCTGGCCAAGCAGATCGAAGATATGGGCGCCGACTCGGTGGCCATCAAGGACATGGCCGGTATTCTGACACCCTACACCGCGTTCGAACTGGTGACGCGCCTGAAGGCAACCCTGTCGATCCCGATTCATATGCAGTGCCACGCCACTGCTGGGTTGTCGTCTGTGGCCATTCTTAAGGCCGTGGAGGCAGGCATCGACAATGTCGACACCGCCATTTCTTCTTTGTCGATGACCTATGGTCATTCGCCAACTGAATCCGTAGTGGCGATGTTCCAGGGCACTGAGCGCGATACCGGGCTTAACCTGGAACTGCTCGAAGAAATCGCCGCCTATTTCCGTGAGGTACGGAAGAAGTACGCCAAGTTCGAGGGCAACCTCAAGGGTGTTGACTCGCGGATTCTGGTCGCCCAGGTGCCGGGCGGCATGTTGACCAATATGGAAGGCCAGCTGAAAGAGCAGGGCGCCCAGGACAAGTTCGACGAAGTGCTCGCTGAGATCCCGCGTGTACGTGAAGACCTCGGCTTTATCCCGCTGGTGACCCCTACCTCGCAGATCGTTGGCACCCAGGCGGTGATCAACGTGCTGACCGGCGAGCGCTACAAGTCGATCACCAAGGAAACCGCCGGCATCTTGAAGGGTGAATACGGCGCAGCGCCGGCGCCGTTCAATAAAGAGCTGCAGGCGCGGGTGCTGGATGGCGCTGAAGCCGTTACCTGCCGTCCGGCCGATCTGCTTGAAGCCGAGATGGACAAACTGACCGCCGAACTCAAGGGTATTGCCAAAGAGAAGGGTGTCAAGCTGGCCGCCGATGAAATCGACGACGTGCTGACCTACGCTCTGTTCCCGCAGATTGGTCTGAAGTTTCTGGAAAACCGCGGCAACCCGGCAGCGTTCGAGCCGGCACCGACCGGCAAAGAAGCACCTGCTCGTGAAGCCGGCAAGCCCGAGGTCTACACCGTTGAAGTGGGCGGCAAGTCCTATGTGGTGCAGGTCAACGAAGGCGGCGATATCGAAGGGCTCAAGGCTGTCGGTGGTGCTAATTCCTCGGCAGCAGTAGCTGCGCCAGTGGGCGCCGGCGAGCCGCAGAATGCCCCGCTGGCCGGCAACATCTTCAAGGTACTGGTGCAGCCAGGTCATGCCGTGGAAGAAGGGCAGCTGGTGATCATCCTCGAAGCCATGAAAATGGAAACCGAGATCCGTGCGTTCAAGGCCGGCACTATTGGTGCGGTCAACGTCAAGGTGGGTGATGCGGTGGCGGTGGGCGACAGCCTGCTGACCATCGGTTAAGGGAGCGCGGTAATGGATAAGCTCCTCAAGCTTTGGCACAGCACCGGCCTGTACCACGTCGAGCCGGGTCAGCTGTTTATGATGGCGGTGTGCATCCTGCTGATCTATCTGGCGATCAAGAAGGGCTTTGAGCCGCTGCTGCTGTTGCCGATTGGTTTTGGCGGTCTGCTGGCCAACATCCCGGTGGCCAATATGGCCGAGGGTGCGGGCTTCCTGCACATGATCTACGAGGTGGGTTTGCCCACCAGTATCTTCCCGCTGCTGATCTTCCTCGGCGTCGGCGCCATGACCGACTTCGGGCCGATGCTGGCCAACCCCAAGACCCTGTTGCTCGGGGCTGCGGCGCAGTTCGGGATTTTCGGCACGCTGATGGGCGCGCTGGCGCTGACAGCCTTGGGTATTCCGGGGCTTGAGTTCACCCTCAAGGAGGCTGCTTCCATCGCCATAATCGGCGGTGCAGACGGCCCGACCTCGATTTTCGTGACCTCCAAACTGGCTCCGCATCTGCTCGGTCCGATTGCCGTAGCGGCCTATGCCTATATGGCATTGGTGCCGCTGATTCAGCCGCCGATCATGCGTGCGCTGACCACCAAGGAAGAGCGCGCCATCGTTATGCAGCAGCTGCGCCCTGTGGGCCAGGCCGAGAAGATCATCTTCCCGATCGTGCTGTGCCTGCTGATCGGCATGCTGCTGCCGGATGCAGCGCCGCTGATCGGCATGTTCGCCCTGGGTAACCTGCTGCGTGAGGCCGGTGTGGTCGAGCGTCTGGCCGACACCTCGCGCAATGCGCTGATCAATATCGTCACCATCTTCCTCGGTCTGACCGTGGGTTCGAAGTTGTCGGCGGATTCCTTCCTGCAGCTGAAAACCCTGGGCATCCTCAGTCTGGGCATGCTGGCGTTCTGCGCCGGTACCGCTGCGGGGGTGTTGATGGCCAAGCTGATGAATATGTTCAGCAGCAACAAGATCAACCCGCTGATTGGCTCGGCCGGGGTGTCTGCGGTGCCGATGGCGGCGCGGGTGTCGAACAAGGTTGGGCTGGAAGCCAACCCGCAGAACTTCCTGCTGATGCACGCCATGGGCCCGAACGTGGCCGGGGTGATCGGCTCGGCAGTGGCTGCGGGTGTACTGCTCAGCTTTGTCGGCTGATTAACACGGCCAATAAAAAACCGCCTAAGGGCGGTTTTTTATTGCCTGGAATCCCTGGCGGCCAGCTTACAGGCGGTTGCGATGCAAGGCTCAAAATGGCTTCAGGCCATTTTTTATTGGCAGCAAAAAAACCGGCCTAGGCCGGTTTTTTCGTTGTGCAGCGCAGTCAGGCTTCTTCTGCAGCCATCTCGGCGTCGTGAGCAATCAATGCCACCAGGGCATTCTGCTGACGGCGTGACAGTTGGCGGAAGCGTTGCAGCAACTCACGCTCGTGCAAGGACAGATCTGGGCTGTCCAAGCGCATGTTGAGGTCATCACCCAGAGAGCTTTCCTGGAGCATGCTTTGCTCAAGGCGAGCAATGATCTCCGAGTTCATGCTGCGGTGATGGTTGCGTGCGACATCCGCAATACGTTCGCGCATGCCATCGGGCAGACGAACTACGAATTTGTCAGCGGTGCGGCTGGAATAGAGTGCTGGTTTCATAGGGCGCGTACATTAAACCGGTTAGTTTAGGAAAGCGATACTGGCAATGGGCTATAGGATTGTCACCGGTTTGACCACCTATAGCACTAACCGTTCAGCCAGAAAGCCGCTTAGATCAAGTATGACTCTACAGTCGCGAGGTCGATAAATTGACGCCAATCGCGTGTCGCATTTTGCGATGGGTAAAGGCGTTATGCCAGCACCAGTCATCAGAAATGCGCCGTGCTATGCAAAAAGCAAGGGAAACCGGCTGCGCGTAGGAAAAACTTCAAGCAATGGTCACGTAAGTGTCACGGCCTATTAATCGGTCTGACACAGGATTTGCCTACCTTGGTCTACACCAGAAGGCGGCTTCACGCCGCGGTGTAACCGCTAATAAAAAGGAGGCATTCCATGAGCGCAGTGATCCGGGTTGAGAGCCTGAACAAAACGTTCGGCCGCAAGCAGGCGCTGTTTGATCTGGCGCTGTCCGTAGAACCCGGTGAAATGGTGGCGCTGATCGGAGCCTCGGGCTCCGGCAAGTCTACCTTGCTGCGTCATGTTGCCGGCCTGGCCTGCTGCGATCGCAGCGGCGGTGGCAGCATTCAGGTGCTGGGTCGTGAAGTGCAGGCCGCAGGCCGGCTGAATGGCGAAGTGCGTCGTCTGCGCGCCGACATCGGCTACATCTTTCAGCAGTTCAATCTGGTCGGCCGCCTTAGCGTGCTGCAGAACGTGCTGCTCGGTTGCCTGGGGCGCATGCCGCGCTGGCGAGGCACCCTCGGTCTGTTCAATGCCGAAGAAAAGCAACGTGCGCTGCAGGCCCTGGCCCGTGTCGGTCTGGCGGATCTGGCGCAGCAACGCGCCTCGACCCTGTCCGGCGGCCAACAGCAGCGCGTGGCGATTGCCCGTGCCCTGTGCCAGCGCGCCAAGGTGATTCTGGCTGACGAGCCGATTGCCTCGCTCGATCCTGAATCAGCGCGCAAGGTCATGCAGATTCTTGCCGACATCAACCGCGAAGACGGCACTACCGTGGTGGTCACCCTGCATCAGGTCGACTACGCCATGCGCTATTGCCAGCGCGCCGTGGCGTTGAAAGCGGGGCGTATTCATTACGACGGCGCCGCCGCCGAGCTGCACCCCAACTTCCTTAACGATCTTTACGGGGCCGAGCTGCTAGCCGAGCCGCAAACCGCCGAGAAACCGCGCCGTGCGCGCACGCCGAAAGTCCCGCTGGCTCTGGCCAAGGCCTGAGCCGCTTGCCTGTTATGCCAACCCCTGTATGTCCATCTGCACTAGGAGTGCTTTGCATGTTCAAACGTATCAGTCGCGTTCTCGCCGCGTCCACGCTGCTGGCCGGTTCGGTTCTGGGCGCCGCCCAAGCCGCTGAGCAGGAAATCAATTTCGGCATCATCTCCACCGAGTCGTCGCAGAACCTGAAAAGCATGTGGGACCCCTTCCTGGCGGACATGAGCGAGCAGACTGGTCTGAAGATCAAAGCCTTCTTCGCCCCTGACTACGCCGGGATCATCCAGGGCATGCGTTTCGACAAGGTCGACATGGCTTGGTACGGCAACAAGGCCGCGATGGAAGCAGTGGACCGTGCCAATGGGCAGATCTTCGCCCAAACCGTCGCGGCCAACGGCACTCAGGGCTATTACAGCCTGATGGTGGCGCACAAGGACAGCCCGATCAATTCGATCGAAGACATGCTGAAAAACGCCAAGACCCTGACCTTCGCCAACGGCGACCCGAACTCTACCTCGGGCTATCTGGTACCGGGCTACTACGTTTTTGCGCAGAACAATGCCGACGCCAACAAGATCTTCAAGCGTGCGCTCAACGGCAGCCATGAAGTCAACGCCCTGTCGGTAGCCAACAAGCAGGTCGATATCGGCACCTTCAACAGCGAAGGTATGGAGCGTCTGGAAGTGACTGCTCCGGATAAAGCCGCTCAGCTGAAAGTGATCTGGACCTCGCCGCTGATCCCGTCTGACCCGATGGTATGGCGCAAGAACCTGGATGACGCCACCAAGAACAAGCTGCGCGAATTCTTTATGACCTACGGCGACGAGCCGGCTGAGCAGAAAGTTCTGGCCGGTCTGCAGTGGGCCAAGTTCAAGGCTTCCGATGACGACCAGCTGCTGCCGATCCGCCAGCTGGAGCTGTTCAAGAAGCGCACCGAAGTGGCTAACAACGAAAAACTCAACGCCGCTGACAAGCAGGCTCAGCTCAAGGAGCTGGATGCCGAGTTGGCCAAGCTGGAAAAGCGCATGGCTGAAATCGCCAAGCAGAGCCCAGCCAGCGCCGGTTAATAGCTGCTCCCTGCCCGGCACACCTGCCGGGCAGGTTCTTTCTGCCGCTTGATTCGAGATGTTGTTATGACCACTTTGACCACCGCACCCACGCCCGACCTGATTGCCAAGCGTTCTTGGCTGCAGCTGATCGGCTGGGGGCTGTTCTTCGCTGTGTTGGCCTGGTCCTGGCAGGGCGCGGAGATGAATCCGCTGGCGCTGATCCGCGACTCCAGCAACATGGCGACCTTTGCCGCGGACTTCTTTCCGCCCGATTTCAGCAACTGGGAGCTGTACCTCAAGGAGATGATCGTCACCGTGCAGATCGCCCTCTGGGGCACGGTGCTGGCGATTGTTCTAGCTATCCCGCTGGGCATTCTCTGCTCGGAAAACATCGTGCCGTGGTGGGTTTACCAGCCGATCCGCCGGGTGATGGACGCCTGCCGTTCAATCAACGAAATGGTCTTCGCCATGCTCTTCGTGGTGGCGGTTGGCCTGGGCCCGTTCGCCGGGGTGCTGGCGCTGTTTATTGGCACCACCGGGGTGCTCGCCAAACTCTTCGCCGAGGCGGTCGAGGCCATCGATCCGGGCCCGGTTGAAGGCGTACGCGCCACTGGCGCCAGCGCGTTGCAGGAAGTCATCTACGGGGTGATTCCGCAGATCCTGCCGCTATGGATTTCCTACTCGCTGTACCGCTTCGAATCCAACGTGCGCTCGGCAACTGTCGTCGGCATGGTCGGCGCTGGCGGTATCGGGGTGATTCTCTGGGAAGCGATTCGCGGCTTCCAGTTCGCCCAGACCTGCGCCTTGCTGATCGTGATCATCCTGGTGGTCAGTCTGTTGGACATCATCTCGCAGCGCCTGCGCAAACAATTTATCTGACGGAGAACGGGCATCTGCGGATGCCCTTTATTAGCCATGCACTTGTCTAGACAACCCGAGCCGCTGTACCGCGAACTGGCCGCCGTGCTGCGCGATGAGCTGCAGCGCATGAGCCCTGGCGATTACCTGCCGGCCGAGGTGCAGTTGGCCGCGCGTTTTGCCGTCAACCGCCACACCCTGCGCCGCGCAGTGGATGAGCTGGTGCTCGAAGGCCGCCTGCTGCGCCAGCAGGGTAAGGGCACGCGGGTGCTGGCCAAACCGCTGATCTACCCGATGCAGGCCGGCAGTGCCTACAGCGCCTCGCTTTCGGCGCTCGGCCACAAGGTCGAGGCGCAATTGCTGGAAAGCCGCCTGCGCCCAGCCGGATGTGAGGAGCGTGAATACCTGCAACTGCCCAGCGGTGCGCAACTGCTGGAACTGAGCACTTTGCGCCTGATCGAGGGCCAGCCGGTCAGCCTGATCCGTCATGCCTTCAGCACCGAGCACTGCGAGCTGCTCGCCGACTACCAGGGCGGCTCCCTGCGCCATTACCTCAGTCAGCGCGGCTTGCCGCTGACTCGCACCTTCAGCTTGATCGGCGCGCGCCTGCCCAGCCGTGACGAGGCTGCGCGCCTGCTGATGCCCAAGCATGCACCGCTGCTGAGCGTGCAAACCCTTTCCCGCGATCTGGCCGGACGGCCGGTGGAGCTGTCGTTATCGACCAGCCGCGCCGACCGCTTCCAGTACCAGCTCGCCCTTTGATGGAGGCTTGTTGATGAACCGCGATAGACCGCACAGCGACATACAGCACAGCGACCCGCACATCGCCACCCGCCAGCGCTGGATGGGCGTACTCGCCCGTGCCGGCGGCCAACTGGCGGCCTATGAGTCGGCATTGAAGGAAGCCGACTACCGCCTGATTCGCGCCCCGGAAATTGGCATGACCCTGGTACGTGGGCGCATGGGCGGCACCGGCAGCCCGTTCAACCTCGGCGAGATGAGCGTGACCCGCTGTGTGGTGCGCCTGGCCGATGGCCGCACCGGTTACAGCTACGTGGCCGGCCGCGACAAGCAACACGCCGAACTGGCGGCCCTGGCCGATGCGCACTTGCAGGGTGCCGAGCAGCCGCATTGGCTGAGCCGACTGATCGAACCCCTGGCGGCAGCGCAACAAGCCCAACAGGCGGCCAAGGCCGCAGAAACCGCAACCACCCAGGTGGAATTCTTCACCCTGGTCAGAGGAGAAGACTGATGAACGCGGCGAATAGCTCGCAATGGCTGCAACCGGCCTTCAACGACCCGGTGTTGGATGCGCAAACCAGCTTCCGCAGCGCCCTCAAGGCCCTGGCCGAGCCTGGCCTGGCACAACCGCTGAACCGCGCCCTGGCCCTGGAAAACCTCCACCCGGCGACCTACGCCCTGTGCCTGGCGTTTCTCGATGGCGACACGCCGCTGTGGCTGGCGCCGCGCTTCGACACCCCGGCGATCCGCGCCAACCTGGCCTTTCACTGCGGCTGCCCGATTGTCGCCGAGCGTGAGCTGGCGCTGTTTGCCTTGCTCGATGAGCGCGAGCTGGCCGACCTGTCGGCCTTCGACAATGGCAGTGAGCGCTATCCGGACCAGTCCTGCACTTTGCTGATCCAGCTCGATGCCCTCAGCAATGGCGCGGCCCTGCGCTGGCGCGGGCCGGGCATCAAGGACGTGCGCTGCGTCGAGCTACCGCTGCCGGCAGTGTTTTGGCAACAGCGCCATGCACGCAGTGCCTTTCCTCGTGGTCTGGATGCCTTCTTCGCCGCTGGTGAGCAGGTGATCGGCCTGCCGCGCAGCACCCGCGTGCTGGTCAATGCCGAGGAGGCTGCCTGATGTACGTCGCCGTCAAAGGTGGCGAGCGCGCCATCGACAATGCCCATTTGCTACTGGCGAAGAAGCGCCGTGGCGATACCTCCATTCCTGAACTCAGCGTCGAGCAAGTGCGCGAGCAGATGCCTCTGGCCGTCGCTCGAGTGATGAGCGAAGGCTCTCTGTACGACCCGCAGTTGGCCGCTCTGGCGATCAAGCAGGCGGCCGGCGACCTGATGGAAGCGATCTTCCTGCTGCGCGCCTACCGCACCACGCTGCCGCGCTTCGGCGCCAGCGCCGCGCTGGACACTACGCAGATGCAGCTGACTCGGCGTATCTCGGCAACCTTCAAGGACCTGCCCGGCGGCCAGTTGCTCGGCCCGACTTTCGACTACAGCCACCGGCTGTTGGATTTCGCCCTGCTGGCAGAAGGCGAACAGCCAGGGCCGCAGGTCGATCCGCAAGCTGAACTGTTGCCGTGCCCACGGGTGCTGGATTTTCTCGCCGACGAAGGTCTGATGGCCCGCGAGGCCGATGACGGCGCCGCTGTGCCGGATATCACTCGCGAGCCGCTGGATTTCCCCGCCAGTCGTGCTCAGCGCCTGCAGGCACTGGCCCGTGGTGATGAAGGCTTCCTATTGGCGCTGGGCTACTCCACCCAGCGCGGCTACGGGCGCAACCACCCCTTTGCCGGGGAGATCCGCATCGGCGAGGTCGAGGTTTGGCTGGAGCCGGAAGAGCTCGGCTTCGCCGTGCCGCTGGGCGATATCGAAGTGACCGAGTGCGAAATGGTCAACCAGTTCGTCGGCGGCAAGGGTATCGATGCGCAGTTTACCCGTGGCTACGGCCTGGCCTTCGGCTATGCCGAGCGCAAGGCCATGGGCATGGCTCTGGTCGACCGCTCGCTGCGCGCCGCCGAATACGCCGAGGAAGTCGAAGGCCCGGCGCAGCAGGAAGAGTTCGTGCTGATGCACTGCGACAACGTCGAGGCCGCCGGCTTCGTCTCGCACCTGAAATTGCCGCACTACGTCGACTTCCAATCCGAGCTGGAGCTGATCCGCAAACTGCGCAAGCAGACGTGCGAGCAGCCAGCCGCCGAGGAGCAACGCGCATGAATGCCCAGGCCCAAACGCAGTATGCAACAGAGGTTGGCTATAACTTCGCCTACCTCGATGAGCAAACCAAACGCATGATCCGCCGTGGCCTGCTCAAGGCCGTGGCGATTCCCGGTTATCAGGTGCCGTTCGGTGGTCGCGAGATGCCGCTGCCCTATGGCTGGGGCACTGGTGGCATGCAGCTGACCGCGGCGATTCTCGGCGCCGGGGATGTGCTCAAGGTGATCGATCAGGGCGCGGATGACACCACCAACGCGGTGTCGATCCGGCGCTTCTTCGCCCGCACGGCTGGGGTCAAGACCACCACCCGCACCCCAGAAGCGACGGTGATTCAGACCCGCCACCGCATCCCGGAAACGCCGCTCAATGGCGATCAGATCATGGTTTACCAGGTGCCGATCCCCGAGCCGCTGCGCTTTATCGAGCCCTCGGAAACCGAGACCCGCACCATGCACGCGCTGGAAGATTACGGCGTGATGCACGTAAAGCTGTACGAGGACATCGCCACCTTCGGCCATATCGCCACCAGCTACGCCTACCCGGTGACAGTGGACGAACGCTACGTGATGGACCCATCGCCCATTCCCAAATTCGACAACCCCAAGCTGCATATGAGCCCGGCGCTGATGCTGTTTGGTGCCGGCCGCGAGAAGCGCCTGTATGCCGTGCCGCCCTATACCCAGGTGGTGAGTTTGGACTTCGAAGATCACCCCTTCGAGATCCAGCGCTGGGATGAGTGCTGCGCCTTCTGCGGCAGTCAGGATTCCTACCTGGACGAGCTGATCGTCGACGATGCCGGCAGCAAGCGTTTCGTCTGCTCCGATACCGACTACTGCATGCAACGCCGTGACCTTGAAGAGGAGGGCGAGCAATGAGTGCTGCCGAAAAATTGCACCTGCACAACGAAACGGAGCAGCCGCTATTTAGCGTGCGTGACCTGACTCGCCTGTACGGCCTGGAGAAGGGCTGCCAGGGCGTATCGTTCGATCTGTATCCGGGCGAAGTGTTGGGTATCGTCGGCGAGTCCGGTTCGGGCAAGTCGACCCTGCTTAGTCTGCTCTCCGGGCGCTGCCCGCCGGATCGCGGCTCAGTCAGTTATCGCGATACGGCCGGCAACTGGGTTGACCTATACAGCGCCAGTGAGGCGCAGCGGCGCACGTTGCTGCGTACCGAGTGGGGTTTTGTCGAGCAGAACCCGCGTGACGGCCTGCGCATGGGCGTATCGGCCGGGGCCAATATCGGCGAACGGTTGATGGCTCAGGGCGTGCGCCATTACGGCGAGCTGCGCGCGGCCGGCATCGACTGGCTGAAGCAGGTGGAGATCGACCCGCTGCGCATCGACGACCTGCCGCGAACCTTCTCCGGCGGCATGCAGCAGCGTTTGCAGATCGCCCGCAACCTGGTTTCCAGCCCGCGGCTGATCTTTATGGACGAGCCCACCGGCGGCCTCGATGTATCGGTGCAGGCGCGTCTGCTCGACCTGCTGCGCGGCCTGGTGCGCGAGCTGGACCTGGCGGTGGTGATCGTCACCCACGACCTGGCGGTGGCGCGCTTGCTGGCGGATCGGCTGATGGTGATGCGCCGCTCCCATGTGGTCGAGGCCGGTCTCACCGATCAGATTCTCGACGACCCGCAGCATCCCTATTCGCAGTTGCTGGTGTCGTCTGTTCTGCAGCCCTGACGTGTGTGCAGCCCTGATTGCATGCGGGCTGCCGGTCAATATGAGGTCAATCATGAATACGCTTATCGAGGTCTCTGGCCTCAGCAAGACCTTCACCCTGCATCAGCAGCACGGTGTGGTGCTGAAGGTATTGAGCGGGCTGCATTTCAGCGTGCGTGCCGGCGAGTGCCTGGTGCTGCATGGCCAATCCGGGGCGGGCAAGTCGACCTTGCTGCGCACCCTGTACGGCAACTACCTGGCGGCCGGCGGCAGCATTCGCGTGTTGCACAACGCTGAATGGGTCGAGCTGGTCGGTGCCGAGCCGCGCCAGGTGCTGGCGGTGCGCCGGCAGACCCTGGGTTATGTCAGTCAGTTTCTACGGGTGATTCCACGGGTAGCCAGCCTGGATGTGGTGATGGAACCGGCCCTGGCCCGTGGCTGGAGCAAGGCTGATGCTGAGGTACGGGCGAAAAGCCTGCTGAGCCGCCTGAATATCCCTCAGGCCCTGTGGCAACTGGCCCCCGGCACCTTCTCCGGTGGCGAGCAGCAGCGGGTGAATATCGCCCGCGGCTTTATGGTCGCCTGGCCACTGATGCTGCTGGATGAACCTACTGCTTCGCTGGACGACGCCAACCGCCAGGTGGTGCTGGAGCTGATCGATGAAGCCAAGGCAGCAGGCAGTGCGCTGATCGGCATTTTCCACGACCGCGCCGTCCGCGAGGCGGTGGCCGACCGTTACCTTGATATGAGCCAGGACATGAGCGCTGCGGCGCAACAGGAGTACATCTATGCCGGTTGAACAGATTCTTAGCAACGCGCGGATCGTCACCGCCGAGCAGGCGTTTGTCGGCACCCTGGTGTTGCAGGGCGGCCTGATTGCCCGGGTGGAAGAGGGCGTCAGCGGCTTGCCCCAGGCGCAGAACCTGGGCGGTGATTACCTGCTGCCCGGCCTGGTCGAGCTGCACACCGACAACCTGGAAAAATATATGAGCCCACGGCCGGGAGTGGATTGGCCATCGGCCTCGGCAGTGCTGACCCATGATGCGCAAATCGCCTCGGCCGGCATCACCACGGTGTTCGATGCCCTGGCGATTGGCGACGTCAATCCGCGCGGCAAGCGCATGCAGCAGCTGCCGGCCATGCTTGAGGCGATTGCCGAGGCCGCAGCGGCCGGGCACCTGCGCGCCGATCACCGCCTGCACTTGCGCTGCGAGGTCTGCCACCCGGATACCCTGGCGGTGTTCCGCGATCTGGTGGAGCATCCGCTGGTGCAGCTGGTGTCAGTGATGGACCACTCGCCGGGCCAGCGCCAGTTCGCCAAAGAAGACAAATACCGCGAGTACTACATGGGCAAGTACCACCTCAGCGAGGCGCAGATGGATGCCTTTATCGAGGAACAGGTGGCCAACTCGCGGCAGTACAGCGACCGCCAGCGCCGCAGCATAGCCGCCGACTGCCGGGGTCGTGGTATTTCCGTGGCCAGCCACGACGACGCGACCCTGGCCCATGTGCAGGAGTCGGCGGGCTTGGGCATGGCCATCGCCGAGTTCCCCACCACCCTGGAGGCGGCCAAGGCCAGCCACGAACTGGGCCTGAAGGTGCTGATGGGGGCGCCGAATATCGTTCGCGGCGGCTCGCACTCGGGCAATATTGCCGCTGCCGAGTTGGCCCGGCATGGCGTGCTGGATATCCTCTCCAGCGACTATTATCCAGCCAGCCTGCTGCAGGCCGCTTTGCTGCTGGCCGGGCAGGATAACGGCTATGATCTGCCGCGAGCGATTGCCTGCGTCAGCCGCGTGCCGGCACGGGCGGCGGGGCTGAATGATCGCGGCGAAATCCGCGCCGGCCTGCGTGCCGACCTGGTGCAGGCGCAGGTGTATTCGGGCCAGGCGGTGATCCAGCAGGTCTGGCGACAAGCGAAAAGGGTGTTTTGATGAGCGGCCGGTTGATCTATCTGATGGGGCCTTCGGGCTCGGGCAAGGACAGCCTGTTGAATGCCGCGCGTGCGCGCCTGGCCGAACACGGTTGCGTGATCGTCCGACGGGTGATTACCCGCTCGGCCGAAGCGTCGGGCGAGGATGCCATCGGCGTTTCGCCTGCCGAGTTCGAGCGGCAGGAAGCCGCCGGCGCCTTTGCCCTGAGCTGGCGCGCCAACGGCCTGGCCTATGGCATCTCACGGCAGATCGATGACTGGCTGGCGGCGGGGCAGGATGTGCTGGTCAATGGCTCGCGCGGGCATCTGGCCCAGGCGCGCCAGCGTTATCCCAAGCTGCTGGCGATCCTCCTGCAGGTGGATGAAGCGGCCCTGCGCCAGCGCCTGCAGGCGCGCGGCCGGGAAAGCGCCGAGCAGATCGAGGCGCGCCTGGCGCGCAGCCGCAGCTTTATTGTGGGAGGCGCTTCAGCGGCGACAGTCGCGGCTGGAGCGGAGCGCCGCCCGGCCCCTGCCACGGCAGCGCCAGCGGAGAGCACCATTGTTCTGAACAACTCCGGCCCTCTGGAACAAACCGTCTCCCAGTTGCTGCACCTGCTCAGCGATGCGAACGCATGCGCCTGACCCTGCTCGGCAGCGGCGATGCCCGCCAGGTGCCGGTCTACAACTGCAGCTGCCCGGCCTGCGACAGCGCGCGGGTTTATCCAGCACGGCGTCGCGGCCCCTGTTGCGCCCTGATCGAATGCGGCCAGCAGCGCTGGCTGATCGACTCCGGCCTGACTGACCTGACCGAGCGCTTTGCTCCCCATAGCCTGAGCGGCATCCTGCAGACCCATTACCACGCCGATCACGCCCAGGGCCTGCTGCACCTGCGTTGGGGGCAAGGGCTGATTATTCCGGTGCATGGCCCGGATGATCCGGAAGGCCTGGCGGACCTGTACAAACATCCCGGCATTCTTGATTTCAGCCAGCCATTTACCGCCTTCGAGCGGCGGCAGCTGGGTGAGTTGAGCGTTACGGCGCTGCCGCTGAATCATTCCAAACCGACCTTTGGCTATCTGTTGGAGGGCTCAGCGGCAAATGGAGAGCGTCGGTGTATCGCCTACCTCACCGATACCCTCGGCGTGCCGGACGCCAGTGCCGAGGTGCTGCGCCAACAGCCGCTGGATCTGCTGGTGCTGGACTGCTCCACCGCGCCGCAACCCATCGCCCCGCGCAACCACAACGACCTGACCCGCGCACTGGAGGTGGTCGAGCGCTTGCAGCCGAAGCAGAGCGTGCTGACCCATATCGGCCATAGCTTCGACGCCTGGCTGCTGGAACACCCCGATGCTCTGCCGGCGGGGGTTAGCCTGGCCTTCGACGGGCAAGTGTTATGAACACTGCGTGCCTGTGTGGAACGGGCCGGGCGGCGCTCCGCTTTAGCCGCGATAGGCAGTGAATTTTAAGAGCTTTCGCGGCTAAAGCCCCTCCCACGATATCCGGGGCCTTCTCAATCCAGCGGCAATTCGGTGGTGCGTTTGACCTCGCTCATGGCGATATTGGAGTGCGCCTCCTGCACATGGGGGCGCTGCAGCAGGTGATCGCGCAGGAAGCGCTCGTAGTCGGCGATGTCCTTGGCCACCACCTTGAGCAGGTAGTCCGAGCCGCCGGCCATGGTGTAGCACTCCAGCACTTGCGGATAGCCGACCACCGCCTGCTCGAATTCCTCCAGGTTCTTGCGCCCGTGGGCCGACAGCTTGATGTCGACGAACACGGTCATGCCCAGGCCCAGCAACTTGGGGTTGAGCAGGGCGACCTTGCGCTCGATCAGGCCTTCTTCCTGCATGCGGTGAATCCGCCGCCAGCAGGGCGATTGTGACAGTTCGACCTTCTCCGCGATCTCGGCGGCAGAGAGATCGGCGTTGTGCTGCAGCAGGCGCAAAATCTTGCGATCGAGAGGGTTGAGTTTTTCCAGCATGATTTATTCCGAGTTTTTGTAATTGTTGGAAGGTTCATGCGCAGTATTGGCTTTCTGGCCCGAAATTAGAAAGAAAATCTCCGTACCGCTCAGTCATATTCTTAGCCAGTCGTTTAGCCCGGTGATCCCGGGCGAAACAGAACATGGCTGGCATGCACCGTTGCCAGTCAGCTCGTCATAAGAATAAAAGGAGCGCCCCAATGTCTCTGGCCGAGATCCGCCTGGATGACAAGTACCGTCTTGCCACTGGTCACCTCTACCTCACCGGCACCCAGGCGCTGACCCGCCTGCCGATGCTGCAAAAGCAGCGCGACGCCGCCCACGGGCTGAATACCGCCTGCTTTATCTCGGGCTACCGCGGCTCGCCGCTGGGAAACCTGGACAAGAGCCTGTGGGAAGCCAAGGGTTTCCTCCAGGAAAACGCCATCCACTTCCAGCCCGGGGTCAACGAAGAGTTGGCCGCCACCTCGGTGTGGGGCAGCCAGCAGACCAACCTGTTCCCCGGCGCGCGCTACGACGGCGTGTTTGCCATGTGGTACGGCAAGGGGCCGGGCGTGGACCGCTGCGGCGACGTGTTCAAACACGGCAACTCGGCCGGCGTCTCCGAGCATGGCGGCGTGCTGCTGCTGGCCGGCGACGACCATGGTTGCAAGTCATCGAGCATCGCCAACCAGAGCGAACACGCCTTTATCGCCGCCTCGATCCCGGTGCTGAATCCGGCCAACGTCCAGGAAATCCTCGACTACGGCATCATCGGCTGGGAACTGTCGCGCTACAGCGGTTGCTGGGTGGCGCTCAAGACCATCGCCGAGAACGTCGATTCCTCGGCGGTGGTCGATGTCGATCCGCTGCGTATCGAAGTGAAGATTCCCGAGGACTTCGAGCTGCCGCAGGACGGCGTGTATATCCGCTGGCCGGATCCGCCCCTGGCCCAGGAGGCGCGCCTCAATACCTACAAGATCTACGCCGCCCGCGCCTTCGCCCGCGCCAACAAGCTCAACCGGGTGATGCTCGATTCGCCCAATCCGCGCCTGGGCATTGTCACCACCGGCAAGTCCTACCTGGACGTGCGCCAGGCCCTGGAAGACCTAGGCCTGGACGAAGCGCTGTGCGCCCAGGTCGGCCTGCGCGTGCTCAAGATCGGCATGAGCTGGCCGCTGGAGCCGGTCTCGGTGCACGAATTCGCCGAGGGCCTGGACGAGATCCTGGTGATCGAGGAGAAGCGCAGCATCATCGAGGACCAACTGACCGGCCAGCTGTACAACTGGCCGGTGGGCAAGCGTCCGCGGGTGGTCGGCGAGTTCGACGAGAGCGGCGTCTCGCTGCTGCCGAACCTGTCCGAGCTGACCCCGGCGATGATCGCCCGCGCCATCGCCAAGCGCCTGGCGCCGATCTACAACAGCGCCAGCATCGACGAACGCCTGGCTTTTCTCGCCGCCAAGGAAGCGTCCCTGGCTGCGCCCAAGCACAGCACGGTGCGCACCCCGCATTTCTGCTCCGGTTGCCCGCACAACACCTCGACCAAACTGCCGGAAGGCAGCCGTGCCCAGGGCGGTATCGGTTGCCACTACATGACCCAGTGGATGGACCGCAACACCGACACCTTCACCCAGATGGGCGGCGAGGGCGCGACCTGGATCGGCCAGGCGCCGTTCACCGACACCGCGCACATCTTCCAGAACCTCGGCGACGGCACCTACTTCCATTCCGGCCAGCTGGCCCTGCGCGCGGCCGTGGCGGCCGGGGTCAACATCACCTACAAAATCCTCTACAACGACGCGGTGGCCATGACCGGCGGCCAGCCGATCGACGGCGAATTGCGCGTCGATCAGCTCAGCCAGCAGGTGTTCGCCGAGGGCGTCAAGCGCATCGCCCTGGTCAGCGACGAGCCGGACAAGTACCCGAGCCGCGCCGGTTTCGCGCCCATCGTGACCTTCCATCACCGCAACGATTTGGACGCGGTGCAACGCGAGCTGCGCGAGTTCAAGGGCACCTCGGTAATCATCTACGACCAGACCTGCGCCACCGAGAAGCGCCGCCGGCGCAAGCGCGGCAAACTGGTCGATCCGGCCAAGCGTGCCTTCATCAACCCGGCGGTGTGCGAGGGTTGTGGCGATTGCAGCGTCAAGTCCAACTGCCTGTCGGTGCTGCCGCTGGAAACCGAGCTGGGGCGCAAGCGCGAGATCGACCAGAACTCCTGCAACAAGGATTTCAGCTGCGTCGAGGGCTTCTGCCCGAGCTTCGTCACCGTGCATGGCGGCAGCCTGCGCAAGCCGGAAGCGGTGGGCCTGAGTGCGCTGTTCATCGCCTTGCCGGAGCCGCGCCAGCCGTCGCTGGAACGGCCCTGGAATATCCTCCTGCCGGGTGTCGGTGGCAGCGGCGTGACCACGGTCGGCGCGCTGCTGGGTATGGCCGCGCACCTCGAGGGCAAGGGCTGCAGCGTGCTCGATCAGGCCGGCCTGGCGCAGAAGTTCGGCCCGGTGGTCACCCATATCCGCGTCGCCGCCAAGCAGGACGATATCTTTGCCGTGCGCATCGCCGCCGGCGAGACCGACCTGCTGCTCGGTTGCGACCTGGTGGTGGCGGCCAGCGAAGACGCCCTGGCCAAGCTCAACGACAAGATCGCCCACGCGGTGATCAACAGCCATGAAGCGGCCACCGCCGAATTCACCCGCAACCCCGATGCCCAGGTGCCGGGCGCGGCCATGCGCGAGGCGCTGATCGAGGCAGTCGGCGCGGGCAAGACCCACTTCGTCGACGCCACCCGCCTGGCCACGCGCCTGCTCGGTGACAGCATCGCCAGCAACCTGTTCATGCTCGGCTTTGCCTACCAGAAAGGCCTGGTACCGGTTTCGGCCGAGGCCATCGCCAAGGCCATCGAGCTCAACGGTGTGGCGGTGCAGCTCAACCAGCAGGCGTTCCTCTGGGGCCGCCGCGCGGCGCACGATGTCGCCGCGGTGGAAAAGCTGGCCAGCCCCAAGGTGATCGAGGCGCCGCGTTGCGAGAGCCTGGACGAGATCGTCCAGTTCCGCGTCGATTTCCTCAGCGCCTACCAGAACGCCGCCTATGCCGAACGCTACCGCGCGTTGGTGCAGCGCGTGCGCCTGGCCGACCAGGGCGCCGATCAGGCCCTGAGCCGGGCGGTGGCGCGCAACTACGCCAAGCTGCTGGCCTACAAGGACGAGTACGAGGTGGCCCGGCTGTACAGCGACGGTCGCTTTATCCAGCAGCTAGAGGCGCAGTTCCAGGGCGACTACCGCCTGCAGTTCCACCTGGCGCCGTCCTGGCTGGCCAAGCCCGACCCGGTCAGCGGTCAGCCGCGCAAGCGCCAGTTCGGCCCCTGGATGCTCAAGGCCTTCGGCCTGTTGGCCAAGTTCAAGGCCCTCCGAGGCACGCCGCTCGACCCGTTCGGCTACAGCGCCGAACGCAAGTTGGAGCTGCAGCTGATCGAGGACTACGAGCGCAGCGTCGATTACCTGCTCAAGCAGCTAAATGCCGACAACTACCGCAGCGCCGTGGCGCTGGCCGAACTGCCGGAGCAGATCCGCGGTTATGGCCACGTCAAGGAGCAGAGCCTGGTCAAGGTGCGCGAGCAGGAGCGCCAACTCAAGGCGCGCCTGCTGGTCAGCGAGATCCAGGTGGTGCAGTTGTTCGAACCGGCGGCCTGACAACCCATCCCCTGTAGGAGTCAGGGGGACGCCTAGTCCTTGCTGGCGATCATTGGCGCCCAGTGGATGTGCGGATCGCCAGCGAGCTGGCTCCTACAGGTCGATGCAAAGCCCCCAATCTCCCAACAACAAGAACCTCCCAAGGAATCCCCATGTCCGTGTTTTCCCATATCGAATTCGATCACCACGAACAGGTGGTCTACGGCCACGATCAGGCCAGCGGCCTGAAGGCGATCATCGCCATCCATAACCGCAACCTCGGCCCGGCCCTCGGCGGTTGCCGCATGTGGCCCTACGCCAGCGACGAGGAAGCGCTGCGCGACGTGCTGCGCCTGTCGCGTGGCATGAGCTACAAGTCGGCGCTGGCCCGGCTGCCGCTCGGCGGCGGCAAGGCGGTGATCATCGGCAACCCGCACACCGGCAAGAGCGAGGCGTTGTTCCAGGCCATGGGCGATTTCGTCGACAGCCTGGGCGGGCGCTACATCACCGCCGCCGACTCCGGTACCGGGGTGGCGGAAATGCAGATCATGGCCGAGCGCACCCGCCATGTCGCCGGCGCCGGTCAGCGCGAGGCCTTTGGCGGTGGCATGCGCAATGGCGATCCGTCGCCGTCCACCGCCTACGGGGTGTTTATCGGCCTGCAGGCGGCGGTCAAGCATCGCCTCGGTCGTGACGACCTCAGGGGTCTGCGGGTGGCGATCCAGGGCGTCGGCCAGGTCGGTTTCGGCCTGGCGCGGCAGCTCAAGGAGGCCGGCGCCGAGTTGTGGGTGACCGACATAGTCGAGGCCAACGTGCGCCGCGCGGTGGAGCAACTGGGCGCCACGGCCGTCGCCCAGAACGACATCTACGGCCTCGATGTGGATGTGTTCGCCCCTTGCGCCATGGGCGCCATCATCAATCCGCAGACCCTCGAGGCCCTGCGCGCGCCGGTTATCGCCGGGGCGGCCAACAACCAGCTGGCTGCCGCCGAACTGGCCGAGGAGCTGCGCCGGCGTGGCTGCCTGTATGCCCCGGATTACGCGATCAATGCCGGCGGCATCATTGATGTCTGCTACGAGCGCAGCGGTGGCAGCAGCGCCGAACTCAAGGCGCATATCGAGGGCATCGGCGCCACCCTGGCGGAGATTTTCCAGCGTGCCGAGGGTGAGGGCGCCACTACCACCGCCATCGCCGACCGCCTGGCCGAGGAGCGCCTGCACGCCGGCCGCTGACCCCGCAGGGCGTGCCGTGCGCACCAGCAGCCGGTCGAACGGATGGCTGCGGCGGGCTACGCCGCCCTACGCAAGAGACCGGTAATGGCACGAACAAGACTTTGCGTATTTCCACAACAACAAGAGGGCAAGTCCCAATGAGTCAAGACAGCATCGCCGTCGGCAGTATGGCCGGCGCCTCCAGCAACTCCGGCCGTGGCCTGTGGTCATCGCGCTGGGCATTCTTCCTCGCCGCCACCGGCTCGGCAGTGGGCCTGGGCAATATCTGGAAATTCCCCTACATCACCGGTGAGAACGGTGGTGGCGCCTTCGTTCTGGTCTACCTGGCGTGCATCCTGGTGATCGGCATTCCGCTGCTGATGACCGAGGTGATGATCGGCCGGCGTGGTCGGGCCAACCCCGAGGGGGCCATGGCGGCGCTGGCCAAGCAGGTCGGAGCCGGTCGCCATTGGCGCCTGTTCGGCAGTATGGCGATTCTCACCGGCTTTCTGATTCTCAGCTTCTACGCGGTGATTGCCGGTTGGGCGCTGGCCTATACGCCAGCGGCCATCATGGGGAGTTTTGCTGGACTGAATGGCGAGAGCAGCGGGGCGTTGTTCGGCGCGCTGCTCGGCGATCCCTGGAAGCTCGTCGGCTTCGGCACAGTGGTGCTGCTGTTGACCCTGGGCATCGTCGCCCTGGGCGTGCGCGAGGGCCTGGAGCGTTCGCTGCGCTTCATGATGCCAGGGCTGTTCGTGCTGCTGCTGGGGCTGGTGGGCTATGCCGCTACCACCGGGCACTTCCTCGAGGCCGTGCATTTTCTGTTCGATGCCGACTTCAGCAAGCTCAGCGGCCAGAGCGTGCTGGTGGCTCTGGGGCATGCCTTCTTCACCCTCAGCCTGGCGACGGGCGCGATGATGGCCTACGGCTCCTACCTGCCGGCCGGCACCTCGATTGCCAAGACCGCGATCATGGTCGCCCTGGCTGATACTGCAGTGGCGCTGTTGGCCGGTCTGGCGATTTTTCCGCTGGTGTTCGCCAACGGCCTGGAACCGGGCGCCGGTCCCGGGCTGATCTTCGTTACCCTGCCGATCGCCTTCGGGCAGATGCCGTTCGGTCAGCTGGTCGGCGGATTGTTCTTCATCATGCTGGCCATCGCCGCGCTGACCTCGGCGATTTCCCTGCTGGAGCCGACCGTGGCCTGGCTCGGCGAGAAGTTCGCCATTGGCCGGATCAAGGCGGTGGTGTTGAGCGGCATCGTCCTGTGGCTGCTGAGCCTGGGCACGGCGTTATCGTTCAACGTCTGGAGCGATTTCACCCTGTTTGGCAAAACCTTCTTCGATAGCCTCGACTACCTCACCACCAGTCTGCTGATGCCGCTCGGCGGCCTGGGTACGGTGGTGTTCGGTGGCTGGGTGCTGAGTCGTACAGTTGTGCAGGAGGCGCTGGGCATCGGCCATCCACACCTGTTCACGCTGTGGTGGCAGGTGCTGCGCTGGGTCACGCCGCTGGGTATTGTGCTGGTCTTTTTGCACACCCTCGGGCTGTTCGGCTAAGGGCCGATACAGGCAGGAGGCGTGTTGCGGCGCGCCTTCGTCATTCAGTCGAGGCGCAGCGCCAGGCTGATGCCATGGGGCTTGAAACCAAGGGTCGCATAGAAACGGTGCGCGTCTTCGCGGCGCTGGTTGCTCGACAGCGCCAGCTTGTAGCAGCCCAGGGCGCGGGCGCGTTCGCCGGCCTTGCCGATCAAGGCCTGGCCGATACCCAGACCGCGGGCGTCGGCATCCACCACCACATCCTCGAGAATTGCCGAGCGGGCGAAGTTGTGCGCCAGGTGGTCGATCAGGTTGAGCGTGCAGGTGCCGAGCAGTTTGCCGTCGCGCTCGGCCACCAGTACCACGCGGTTCAGCGCGGGCTCGTTCAGGTGCAAGGCCAGCAGTTTTGGGTCGGGGCGCGCTTCGTCCGGCGCCAGTTGCTGCAATAACGCGCTCAGCGCCTGGGCGTCGCCGGGGCAGGCGGGTCGCAGGGTGAAGTCGGCAAATGGGGAATCCGGTACATCCCTGGATGCTGATTGGGTCATGGCGATCTCCTCGGTGGTTTGGAGTATGGCCGCGGGTTGATGGCGGTGACATGACAAATCTGCCGAGGCTGGTTAACATGCGGCCCGGTCGGCAGGATTGCCGAGCAGAGTTACAAGCAGAGTTACCCAGTCCCCTTAGTTCAAGGGATAGAACAAGCCCCTCCTAAGGGCTAGATGCTGGTTCGATTCCAGCAGGGGACGCCATATGAAAAAGGCTTGCGCATGGCGTAAGCCTTTTGTGTTTCAGTCTGCCAATAACCTGGCACCCTCCAGGGGCGCGCTATGCGTGTTGTAACCCGTGGCTATCCAGGACGCGGGTTACCGGACTGCCGCAAGCGGGTTTCTACGAAGGGCTGCGGTCTGCATATACCGCTTGTCTGGTGCTAATCATGTCAAGCCGGCGCCAGTCGAGCTAGTCTATCGGCACGTTCGAGCCATAGAGAATTGTCATGACCAGCGAAACCACAATACCGCCCATCGATGTGCCGCTGACGAGCGCCGAAGCGCGAGTGCTGGGCTGCCTGATCGAGAAGCAGGCGACCACCCCGGAAGTCTATCCGCTGACCCTGAATGCTCTGGTGCTGGCCTGCAACCAGAAAACCAGTCGCGAACCCTTGATGAATCTCACGGCCGGGCAGGTCGGTCAGGGTTTGCGCAGTCTCGAGGGGCGGGGCCTGAGCCGCCTGGTGATGGGCAGTCGCGCCGATCGCTGGGAGCATCGCGCAGACAAGGCGCTGGAGCTGGTGACGGCCCAGGTCGTGTTGATCGGCCTGCTGCTGTTGCGCGGACCGCAAACGGTCAACGAGTTGCTGACGCGCAGCAGCCGCATGTATGCGTTCGAGGATGCCGAGCAGCTGCAGCACAATCTGGAGCGCTTGATCACCCGTGGATTGCTCTGCCAGTTGCCGCGCCAGGTCGGGCAGCGCGAGGATCGTTATATGCACCTGCTGGGCGATCCGCTCGACCTCCAGGCCATCATGGAAGCCCGCGTGAGCCACGTCGAGCGTCCGGGCGGCAGCGCATACGATGAGAGTCGCCTGGATGCACTGGAAGCCCGGGTGGCCGAACTGGAAGAACGCCTGGCGCGCCTGGGCCTGGATTAGGGCAGTCGGGGAGAGTAGAAACAGCAAAGGCGCCGGATAGGGCGCCTTTTTGTTTTTGCATGGACGGGTTGCGGTGGTCGGCCCGTTCAGCGGGTGGATATCAGCCTATGCGGTTGACGCCAGTGCGATCGGCGCCATCTTCGGCAAGACGGTTGACGCCGGTACGATCGGCGCCATCTTCGGCGATGCGCTTGATGCCGGTGCGATCGGCACCGTCGGCGGCGAGGGTGCTGTCGGCATTAACGCCTCCGGACTGGGGTTGCGGAGCGCTTTGTGGCAGGGCAAAGGCGCTAACGGACAAGCTGGCCAGGATCAGGCTGGCAAGAATTTTCTTTTTCATCTTCAGGCTCCTCGTGGGGGCGGTAAGTGGCTACGGAGCCCATATTACTGATGAAAAATAGATGAAGAAGTGCAGCTCAGGCATGGTAATAATCGATGCCATCGATAGTAGTCCTTGAGCCTTTTATTTCGGCTGTTTCAGGGGATTTAACAGGTTGTTTCGTGGGGTTTTTTGTGCTGTTATTTTACGATTTATAATATCTAAATATTAGATGTTTATATCTGCAGATCGCTTTCGAGTAACAAATCCTTGCTGGTCGGATGGCAATCGCGCCGCGGGTCTGCGTATTCCGGCCAGCGCGCCGCTGGCGCGGCGAGTGGAAAACCGCTTACCGGGCGCCGATGCAGAGTGAATTCGAAGTGCCGGATAAATTGACGCTAGCCTGTACCCTGCATGCCGTTATCGAGCGTCTGAAAAACAGTCGATTGGCAGTAGAACTGTTCGGCAAGGAATTCGTCGAAGGCTACATCGCCAGCAAGACCCTGGAAATGAGCAGTTACTTCGACGAGATCACCCCCTGGGAACGCCGGGTTCTGGCTGTACAGGCATGAACGCTCGTCTACTGCGACCGTCTTCATGAAGTGCCGCAGTGGGCACCGACCAATTACTTCGAGCGATCCGCGACCCGTAGGGTGTCACTCGCCGCAGGCAGTGCACCATGATTCATCGGTGCGGCACCAAGTTGGCAGGTTGTCGCTGCGTGCCGAACGGAACGCCGCCCGAGCCGCCACGCTCCGAGTGGAACGCGGCATGCCGCTGCATCTTGCCGCGAAGGCCTGGAGAGTCTGGCAACGGCGTTCGATATTTGCACCACCTCTGACTGCTGCCGGGTTGTCGGGCTGCGCGCCCCGCTCCAGCCTGCTGCAGTTCCGATTGATACGGGCCAGGTGCATGCTTGCCTGCATCGCGCTTGGCCTTTGCTGCTGTGCTCTATGCTTCATTTATTTATTCATTTGTTGCGGCTATCGTGGCCGCGCCGTTCGTATGGAGCGGTTCAGTCGTCAATCAAGGAGTTATTCGCAGAGTCATGCGCCTTATTCTGAAGTCTTTCCGTTCACTGTATTTCGCCACCCTGCTGATGTTTCTGGGGTCGGGTTTGTTGAGTACCTACCTGGCGCTGCGTCTGGCTGACACTGTGGATGGGCTGTGGGTGGGCGCCCTGATGGCTGCCAACTATATCGGCCTGGTGCTGGGTGGCAAACTGGGGCATCGGTTGATCGGCCGAGTCGGGCATATTCGCGCTTATGTGGCCTGTGCCGGGGTGGTGACCGCGGCGGTGCTCGGTCATGGCCTGAGCGACTGGCTATCGGTCTGGCTGGTGTTGCGTCTGGTGGTAGGCGTGGCCTCGATGTGTCAGTACATGGTGATCGAGAGCTGGCTCAACGAGCAGGCGGAAACCAGTCAGCGCGGTCAGGTGTTCTCCGGTTATATGGCCGCCTCCTACCTGGGGTTGATCCTCGGTCAGTTGGCGTTGGTAACGTATCCGGCCCTTGGCCTTGAGTTGCTGATGCTGGTGGCATTGTCTTTTGCCTTGTGCCTGGTGCCGGTGGCCTTGACTCACCGGCTGCACCCGGCACCCATGCATCCGGCGCCGCTGGAATTGCGCTTCTTCATTAAACGGGTGCCGTTGTCGCTGATGACCATTGCCGTGGCCGGTCTGCTGATCGGTGCTTTCTACGGTTTGGCGCCGCTGTATGCGGCACGTATGGGTTTGTCGACCGAGCAGGTAGGTTTGTTCATGGGCAGCTGTATCATCGCCGGCCTGGTGGTGCAGTGGCCGCTCGGCTGGTTGTCGGATCGTTACGACCGGGCCAAGTTGATCCGTGGTTGTGCGGCGTTGTTGATCCTGGCGGCGCTGCCTCTGGCGTTGATGCCCCAGGCGAATTTGTGGGTAGTGCTCGGCGTCGGTTTCATCGTCGGCTTGTTGCAGTTCAGTCTCTATCCGCTGGCCGTGGCCTTCGCCAATGACCACGTCGAGGGCGAGCGGCGGGTATCGCTGACGGCGATGCTGTTGGTCACCTTCGGCATCGGCGCCAGTATTGGCTCGCTGCTGGCTGGTGTGCTGATGCGCTTCCTGGGCGCCAACATGCTCTATGTCTTCTTCTGCGCTTCGGCCTTGATCCTGGTCTGGCGGGTGCGTCCGGCCAACATCACCCACCTGCACCAGGTCGATGATGCCCCACTGCACCATATCCCGATGCCGAGCAACATGAGCAGTTCACCCTTGGTTGCCGCTCTCGACCCGCGGGTCGACGAACAGGTGGTGCAGGATCAGATGCTCGATGGCAATCCGCCGGAGATGAGCGACGATGACCCGGTTGACCCGGTTGACCCGGTTGATCCGGTTGATCCGGGCGAGCAGGGCCCGCGCCCGTGATGCCGTCGCTCAGCGTGATCATCCCGGTGCGTAATGAGGCGGCCGCCCTGCCGCTGCTGCTGGCGGACCTGGCGCCGTTGCGTGCCGCCGGCGCGGAGCTCATCGTCGTGGATGGCGGCAGCAGCGATGCCACTCGTGCGCTGGCTGCTGCGCAGGTCGACCAATTGCTCGAGGCGCCGGCCGGGCGCGCACGGCAAATGAATGCCGGTGCCGCTGTCGCGCATGGGGATTACCTGTGGTTCGTGCACGCCGACACCCGGGTCAGTGCCGCGTCCATCGAGCGTTTGCGCGCGGTGTTGACGGAACGGCCAATCTGGGGGCGTTTCGATGTGCGTTTGTCGGGCAGTGGTCTGGCTCTACGTTTGATCGGTACGATGATCAATATGCGCTCGCGCTTGACCGGTGTGGCGACGGGCGACCAGGGGATCTTCATCGTCCGTGAGTCGTTCGGGGCGCTGGGTGGTTTCGCGGACATCCCCTTGATGGAAGACATCGAGCTGAGTAGGCGCCTGAAAAAACGGGTGCGACCGCGTTGCATGCGTCCTCCGCTGACAACTTCCAGCAGGCGCTGGGAGCAAGAGGGCATTTGGCGTACTGTGTTGTTCATGTGGCGTCTGCGGCTGGCCTACTATTGTGGCGCCAGCCCGGAGCAGTTGGCGCGGCAGTATCACCGAGGGCCACCGCTATGAAACTGTCTATCTCTTTGCACATGCTGGCGCGTGCACCTGTGCCTGGGCAGGTGAAGACCCGGCTGATTCCTGTTCTGGGTGAAGAGGGGGCGTGCGACCTGCAGCGGTCATTGCTCGAGCGGGCCTTGCAGCTTCCGGAGCATGGCTTCACGCAACGTTTTTTGTGGCTGGACGACAGTCCGGATGCGCAGTTGCAGGCACTCGCCGATCAGTTGGGCTGGACGCTGGTCGAGCAGCCCGCCGGCGACTTGGGTGAACGCATGCGACGCATAGCGACCCTGGGGCTGGCGGGAAGCGACGCCGTGGTGTTGATCGGCAACGATTGCCCGGCGCTGGACGGCGAATACCTCAGTGGTGCTTGCGAGGCATTGCACGGCCAGCCTGTTGTGCTGGGGCCGGCCGAGGATGGTGGTTATGTCCTGCTCGGCTTGCGCTGCGTCGACCCCATGCTGTTTCACGACATGCCCTGGGGGACCGGCCAGGTCTTGAGCAAGACTTGCGAGCGCCTGCAAGAGCTGAATTGGCAGCATCGGCTATTGCCGGTGTTGTGGGATGTCGACCGCCCGGAAGACCTGCCGCGCCTGGCGGCCCTGGGCATCCGGGTCGACGTCTGAGCGATCTCCCGCGACCAGTTGGTCGCATCCAGTGGGGCAAGGCTCCGACGCAAGCGTCGAGATCTCCAGTGTGGTGGCGCGGCCGTTCCGGGAGAGCCTGCGCCATTCGCGGCCAAGGCCCCTCCCACAAGAGCACCACCGCACTTGTAGGAGGGGTCTTGGCCGCGAACCGTAGACAGGGCGATATCTTTCCATTGGCACAACCGGGTATACCCTTTGGCGCCGTTATCCTGCGTTGTCAGACCGTAGGATGGGTTAGGCGCCCACAAATTGACCTGCTGCCAGCAGAATAACCGCGCCGTAACCCATCATGGATTTCAGCCACTACAATCGGATACAGGTATAAAACGCTCGATGGGTATCGCTGCGCTCAACGCCATC
>NZ_JAUYGD010000051.1 GCF_030690725.1 Pseudomonas sp.
GTGCAGATTTCTGTTTGCCGCTGAGTTGGCTCACTTGAGCCAGCCAGCGCTGAAAGGCTTGAGTATCCATGACGGACAGACCTCACGAGCGGATGCCTGCCTTAAAGCTTAGTCCTTGCAACACGCTATTGGGACATAGCCTTTTTTATGGCTACGATCTAGCGTGCTTTGCTCTCACACTATCGGCGTATGCATCGCGCTTGACCCATAGGCCGCTTGCGGCCAGCATTGATCCTTGTTTGTCGCATGTTAAGGAAATACCCATGAAAGGCCATATAGAAGTCATCGATTACCTGAAGGTGCTGCTCAAGGGCGAGCTGGTGGCCCGTGATCAGTACTTCGTGCATTCGCGACTGTATGAGGATTGGGGTTTCAGCAAGCTGTTCGAGCGAATCAACCATGAAATGGAAGAGGAGACTCAGCATGCTGATGCCATCCTCAAGCGCATTCTGTTTCTTGAGGGCTCGCCGGATATGGTTCCTGACAGCTTCCGCTTCGGCCAGAGCGTGCCAGAGATGCTCAAGCTTGACCTCGCATTGGAATATCAGGTGCGCGCGGCGCTGAGCAAAGGCATCGCCCTGTGCGAGCAACATCAGGATTACCAGACTCGCGATATCCTGCTGGTACAACTCAAGGACACCGAGGAAGATCACGCGTACTGGCTGGAAGTTCAGCTTGGTTTGATTGGCCGCATAGGCCTGGAAAATTACCTGCAGACGCAGATGTAAGTATTCCGCAGCCAAGAAAAAGCCCCGCATGTACGGGGCTTTTTCTTGTGCGCGGTCTTAGTCGCGATCACGTTCCAGCAGCGGTTTGAGGAAGTAGCCGGTGTGCGATTGCGGCATCTCGGCGACTTCTTCGGGCGTGCCGACGGCGATGATCTGGCCACCCTTGGAGCCACCTTCCGGGCCGAGATCCACCAGCCAGTCGGCGGTCTTGATCACGTCCAGGTTGTGCTCAATCACCACCACGGTGTTGCCGTGGTCGCGCAGGCGGTGCAGCACGTCGAGCAACTGCTGGATATCGGCGAAGTGCAGGCCGGTGGTCGGCTCATCGAGGATATACAGGGTCTTGCCGGTGTCGCGCTTGCTCAGCTCGCGGGAGAGCTTCACCCGTTGCGCCTCGCCGCCGGACAGCGTCGTCGCGCTCTGCCCCAGCTTGATATAGGATAGGCCGACATCCATCAGCGTCTGTAGCTTGCGCGCCAGGGCTGGTACGGCATCGAAGAACCCCCGCGCTTCCTCGATGGTCATGTCGAGCACTTCGGTGATGCTCTTGCCCTTGTATTTCACTTCCAGGGTTTCGCGGTTGTAGCGCTTGCTCTTGCACACGTCGCAAGGCACGTAGATGTCCGGCAGAAAGTGCATTTCCACCTTGATCAGGCCGTCGCCCTGGCAGGCTTCACAACGCCCACCCTTGACGTTGAAGCTGAAGCGCCCTGGCCCGTAACCGCGTGAGCGCGACTCCGGCACGCCGGCGAACAGCTCGCGGATCGGGGTAAACAGCCCGGTGTAGGTCGCGGGGTTGGAGCGTGGTGTACGGCCAATCGGGCTCTGGTCGATATCCACCACCTTGTCCAGGTGCTGCAGGCCATCGATGCTGTCGTGGGCGGCGGCCTCCAGGGTGGTGGCGCCATTCAGCGCGGTGGCGCTGAGCGGGAACAGGGTGTTGTTGATCAGCGTCGACTTGCCCGAGCCGGACACGCCGGTGACGCAGGTGAGCAGGCCAATCGGAATCTCCAGGTCGACATTGCGCAGGTTGTTGCCGCGCGCGCCCTTGATCTTCAGCGAGAGCTTCTTGTCGCGTGGCGTGCGCTTGGCCGGTACTTTGATCTTCACGCGCCCGGAGAGGTATTTGCCGGTCAGCGAGTCCGGGTGGGCCATAACTTCGGCAGCCGTGCCCTGAGCCACGATCTGCCCGCCGTGCACGCCGGCGCCTGGGCCGATATCGACCACGTAGTCGGCCATGCGGATGGCGTCTTCGTCGTGCTCGACCACGATCACCGTGTTACCGATATCACGCAGGTGGCGCAGGGTGCCGAGCAGGCGCTCGTTGTCGCGTTGATGCAGGCCGATGCTCGGTTCGTCGAGGATATACATGACGCCGACCAGGCCTGCGCCGATCTGGCTGGCCAGACGAATACGCTGCGCCTCACCGCCGGACAGAGTGTCGGCGCTGCGGTCGAGGGTCAGGTAGTCGAGGCCGACGTTGACCAGAAACTGCAGGCGCTCGCGGATTTCCTTGAGGATCTTCTCGGCGATTTCGCCACGGCGGCCGGGTAGCGCCAGGCTGCCGAAATACTCGGTGGCGTCACCAATCGGCATACCGCTGACTGCTGGCAGGGTTTTCTCGCCAACCCATACGTGCCGAGCCTCACGGCGCAGGCGGGTACCACGGCAATCCTGGCAGGCCTGGGTGCTGAGGAACTTGGCCAGCTCCTCGCGCACGCTGGTGGATTCGGTCTCGCGGTAGCGCCGCTCCAGGTTCGGCACGATGCCTTCGAAAGGGTGCGAGCGCTTGACGATGTCGCCACGGTCGTTGAGGTACTTGAAGTCGACGTTCTGCGTGCCGCTGCCGAACAGGATGCACTTATGGTGTTCGGCGCTGAGCTCATCGAATGGCACTTCCAGGCTGAAGCCGTAATGCGCGGCGAGTGAGCCGAGCATCTGGAAGTAATAGACGTTGCGCCGGTCCCAGCCGCGAATCGCGCCCTCGGCCAGGGTCAGCTCGCCATTGACCAGGCGCTTGGTGTCGAAGAACTGCTTCACACCGAGACCGTCGCAGGTCGGGCAGGCGCCGGCCGGGTTGTTGAAGGAGAACAACTTGGGCTCCAGCTCGCTGATCGAGTGGCCGCACACCGGACAGGCGAAGCGTGCGGAGAAGATGATCTCTTCACCTTCCTCTCCCTCCATTGGCGCGATCAGGGCCAGGCCGTCGGCCAGCTTCAGTGCGGTCTCGAACGACTCGGCCAGGCGCTGCTGCAGATCGCCGCGTGCCTTGAAACGATCCACCACGGCATCGATGCTGTGCTTCTTCTGCTTGTCGAGCTTGGGCAGTTCGTCCAGTTCGTAAATCTTGCCGTTGACCCGTACGCGGACAAAACCCTGGGCGCGCAGCTCGTCAAAGATCGCCAGATGCTCGCCCTTGCGTTCACGAATCACCGGGGCCAGCAGCATCAACTTGCTGCCTTCGGGCAGGGCCAGTACCTGGTCGACCATCTGGCTGACGGTCTGTGCTTCCAGTGGCAGGTCGTGGTCCGGGCAGCGTGGAATACCGGCGCGGGCGTAGAGCAGGCGCAGGTAGTCGTAGATCTCGGTGATGGTGCCGACGGTGGAGCGCGGGTTGTGCGAGGTCGATTTCTGCTCGATGGAGATCGCCGGCGACAGGCCTTCGATGGTGTCGACATCGGGCTTTTCCATCATCGACAGAAACTGCCGGGCATAGGCCGACAGCGACTCGACATAGCGGCGCTGGCCCTCGGCGTAAAGGGTGTCGAAGGCCAGTGACGACTTGCCGGAGCCGGACAGGCCGGTGATCACGATCAGCTTGTCGCGTGGCAGGGTCAGGTCGATGTTTTTCAGGTTATGGGTGCGAGCACCCCGAATCAGAATCTTGTCCACAAACAACGGCCTCGCATGGCGGGCGGAAAACCACCGAGTATACGGGCCCGAAGGCGGGCGCGGCAAAGCGTCACTGCTGTGCCGCGCTCATTCAGTGCTGCTAGAATCGCCGCCTATTTCGACAGGGCATTTTCCATGCATGATCCGCACAGCGAGCGCATGAGCGGCAGTGAAACCCGCGCGGCCGGTGGCCTGGCGTTGGTGTTCGCGTTCCGCATGCTCGGTATGTTTATGGTGCTGCCGGTACTGGCGACCTATGGCATGGAGTTGCAGGGCAGTACACCGGCGCTGATCGGCCTGGCCATTGGTGCCTACGGGCTGACTCAGGCGTTTCTGCAGATTCCTTTCGGCATGCTCAGTGATCGCATCGGTCGGCGGCCGGTGATCTATGTCGGTCTGCTGATCTTTGCTGCAGGCAGCCTGCTGGCGGCCAATGCCGACTCGATTTATGGGGTGATTGCCGGGCGCATTCTGCAGGGCGCCGGGGCGATTTCCGCCGCAGTGATGGCGCTGCTCTCCGACCTGACCCGCGAGCAGCATCGGACCAAGGCTATGGCGATGATCGGCATGAGCATCGGCCTGTCGTTTGCCGTGGCGATGGTGGTCGGTCCGTTGCTGACCCGTGCCTTTGGCCTGTCTGGTCTGTTTCTCGCCACGGCGGCTATGGCGCTGCTCGGTATCGTGATCGTCGCCGGGCTGGTGCCGGGTTCCGCCGGGCCGTTGCAGCACCGCGAGTCCGGGGTGAACAAGCAGGCGCTGCTGCCGACGCTCAAGCACGCGGATCTACTGCGTCTGGATTTCGGCATTCTGGTGTTGCACGCGATTCTGATGGCCAGCTTTATTGCCTTGCCGTTGGCGCTGGTGGAGCAGGGCGGTCTGGCCAAGGAAGAGCACTGGTGGGTCTACCTCACTGCGCTGCTGGTAGGCTTCTTCGGCATGGTGCCGTTTATCATCTACGGTGAGAAGAAACGCCGGATGAAGCATGTGCTGCTCGGCGCTGTGACGGTGCTGCTGCTGTGTGAGCTGTTTTTCTGGTGGTTCGGCACCAGCCTGCGCGCGTTGGTGCTGGGCACTGTAGTGTTCTTTACCGCATTCAACCTGCTGGAAGCCTCGCTGCCTTCGCTGATCAGCAAGGTCGCCCCGCCAGGCGGCAAAGGCACGGCGATGGGCGTGTATTCGACCAGCCAGTTCCTCGGCGCGGCCCTCGGTGGCATTCTTGGCGGCTGGCTGTATCAGCACTACAGCCTGTCGGGAGTGTTTGCCGGCTGCGCGGTGCTGGCTCTTTTTTGGCTGGCCTTTGCTGTTACTATGCGCGAACCGCCGTATGTCACCAGCCTGCGTCTGCCGCTTTCAGCTGCGGCTTTGCAAGAGGCGGGGCTGGCCGAGCGTTTACAGGCTGTGCCCGGAGTGGCGGATGCCGTAGTGGTGCGCGACGAAGCGGCCATCTATATCAAAGTGGATACCCAACAATTGGACCGCACGTCCCTTGAGCGCCTCATAGAGCCGGCGCCGGTGGCGTGCTGAAAGCCTAGGAGAACGTTATGGCCCGTGGGGTTAACAAAGTCATTCTGGTCGGTACCTGCGGACAGGACCCGGAAACCCGCTACCTGCCGAGCGGCAACGCGGTCACCAACCTGAGCCTGGCGACCAGCGAGCAGTGGACCGACAAACAGACCGGTCAGAAGGTCGAGAAAACCGAGTGGCACCGTGTGTCGCTGTTCGGCAAGGTCGCCGAGATCGCCGGCGAATACCTGCGCAAAGGTTCGCAGGTGTATATCGAGGGCAAGTTGCAGACCCGCGAGTGGGAAAAAGATGGCGTTAAGCGCTACACCACCGAGATCATCGTCGACATGCAGGGCACCATGCAGCTGCTTGGCGGCCGTCCGGACAATGCCGGTGGCGGTGATTCCGCGCCACGTCAGCAGCGCCCTGCGCCGCAGCGCGAGCCACAGCAGTCGGCACCACGCCCGGCGCCGCAACAAGCGCCTCAGCCAGCGGCGGATTTCGACAGTTTTGATGACGATATCCCGTTCTGATCAGCTGAGTTAGCGCTCGATCATGCGTATGCGGCTGATGCTGCTGGGTGGCGGTAATGCGCTGGGGCAGGCCTTGATCCGCCTTGGCGCCGAGGAAGACATTGGCTTTCTCGCACCGAAACCACCTGAGTCGGGCTGGGACCCTGCCAGTCTGACCCAATTGCTCGATGACACCCGTCCCGATGCCCTGATCAACCTTGCTTACTACTTCGACTGGTTCCAGGCCGAAGCGGTAAGCGAGGCGCATTTTGCTGCCCAGGAGCGTTCCGTCGAGCGTCTGGCAGAGCTCTGTCAGCATCATGAAATTCGTCTGCTGCAGCCCTCCAGCTACCGCGTCTTCGATGGCTCGCGGGCGACTGCCTACAGCGAGAAGGAAGAGCCGGTGCCGTTGGGTGTGCGCGGTCAGGCACTGTGGCGCTTCGAACAGCGCGTGCGTTCTATCTGTCCACGGCATGTACTGCTGCGCTTCGGCTGGCTGCTGGATGACAGCGCCAATGGCTTGCTCGGGCGTTTTCTCACCCGAGCCGCGCATGATGAGCCGCTGCTGCTGGCCGATGACCGGCGCGGCAATCCGACCCCGGTCGACGATGCCGCGCGGGTGATTCTCGCCGTGCTCAAGCAGCTGGATTGCCAGACACCGCTGTGGGGCACCTATCACTATGGTGGCCATGAGGCGACCACTTCGCTGGCGCTGGGGCAGGCGGTGCTGAGCGAAGCACGCAATTTCCGCAGCAACCTGGTCGATGAGGTGAGCCCGCAGGCGCACAGCGCGCGTCCGGATGCCGCTGAAGAACCGCAGCATGCGGTGCTGTCCTGCAAGAAAATCCTTCACACTTTTGGCATCAAGCCGCGTGCCTGGCGCTCGGGGTTGCCGAGCCTACTGGATAGTTATTACCGCCATGTCTGATTCGCGCCCTGTTCTGGTTACCGGCGGTGCCGGTTTTATCGGCTCGCACCTGGTCGATGCGCTGTTGGCGCAGGGCCATAGCGTACGGGTGCTGGACAACCTGTCGATGGGCAAGCTGACCAACTTGCCGCTGGATAATCCGCGGTTGCAGTTTATTCAGGGTGATGTGGCCGACTCCGCCGTGGTGATGCAGGCGGTGGCCGGTTGCGCGGCGGTGGCGCACCTGGCCGCAGTAGCCTCGGTGCAGGCTTCGGTGGATGATCCGGTGGCGACTCACCAAAGCAATTTCGTCGGCACCTTGAATGTCTGTGAGGCGATGCGTCTGCATGGCGTCAAGCGTGTGCTGTTCGCCTCCAGTGCGGCGGTGTATGGCAACAATGGCGAAGGCCAGGCGATTGATGAAGACACGACCAAAGCACCGCTGACGCCCTATGCGGCGGACAAGTTGGCCAGCGAGCATTACCTGGATTTCTATCGCCGTCAGCACGGCCTAGAACCGGCGATCTTCCGCTTCTTCAATATCTTCGGGCCGCGCCAGGACCCATCCTCGCCGTACTCCGGGGTGATCAGCATCTTTACCCAGCGCATCCAACAGGGTCTGCCGATCAGTGTGTTCGGCGATGGCGAGCAGACCCGCGATTTCTTCTATATCGAGGATCTAGTCGTGCTGCTGTCTCAGGCGCTGACTGCGCCGCAGGTAGTGGATGGCGCGGTGAATGTGGGGTGGAGCCAGGCGGTCAGCCTGAATCAATTGCTCGCGCAGATTGGTGAGCTGTGTGGCGGCCTGCCTGCGGTCAATTACCAGGCTGCGCGTGCCGGCGATATTCGTCATTCGCGGGCGGACAATCAGCGCTTGCAGGCGCATTATCAGCTGCCGGCGGCGACGCCGATGCGCGAAGGCTTGCGGCGCTTGCTGGCGCAGTCTTGAATTTTCTCTAGACGACAAAAAACCGGCCATTTAGGCCGGTTTTTTTATTGCTGCGTTCTTAGAACTTGTAACCCATGCCAACCATATAAACGAACGGGTCTACGTCCACATCGACTTTGACCTTGTCGCCGAGAATGTGGGTGGTGCCGGTGGTTTCGATGTCGATATAGCGCACCTGAGCGTTGAGCATGATGTTGTCAGTCAGCATGTAGTCCATGCCGACCTGCGCAGCCAGGCCCCAGGAATCTTTCATGTCCAGACCGCTGAAGCCTTTACCTTCGGCTTCGCTGCTCAGTTTGGTGTCGAAGAACCAGGTGTAGTTGATGCCGGCGCCAACATAGGGCTGGAAGGCCGAGCTGGCATCCAGCGGATAATACACCACGCTCAGGGTCGGCGGCAGGTGCTTGAGCTCACCCAGTTTGCCGTTCAGGCCAGCAAAGCCGCCAGGCATGCCTTTGACGCCGACGTTATGGCTGAACGGGGTGGCTGCCAGCAGTTCGATGCCGATGTTGTTGGTCAGCATATACGCGAAGTTCAAGCCCAACTGGGTGTCACTGTCCAGGGTTGCCTTGGTGCCGGCCACGTCGGTGCCGAGGGCGCCAACCCAGATGTCGCTGCTGCTTTCCTGCGGGTCAACGGTGATTGCGCCGGCGCGCACGATGATGTCGCCAGCCTGGTGCGCGTGCGCCAGGGGGGCGGCAATAGCCAGGGCCAGCAGTGAGGCGGTAAACAGTGAAGTACGCATGATGTGCTCCCATAAAGCATCGGTTCGTATTGGCTGGGTACGATGTTAGGGGCGCGGAAAAAGCGGCTGTTGATCCAGCTCAATAAAAGTAGCTGGCTATCTAATTTATGCATGGTTGTGTTTGCGAGTATGCTGCAAGCAATATGTTATATTATTTCCTTTTGTGCGTGTCTAAGTGAATAAGTGTCGCTGCTGGTTGCTCGAAAGGCTGGATGCAGTTGATAATATTTCTCTTTATTGCGCCCCCTCAGTTCAAGGAATATTCCATGATCCCTCTGCCGAAGCGCCTGCTGGCAGTCGCTCTGGTTCTGGCCAGTGCGCCGCTCGCGGCGACCCCTCTGGATGCCGCGCTGGATGAAAGTCAGCAACTGGCCGCCGATGCCAAGGCCTCGCAGGCGCGCATCGAGCAACTCGATGACGCCAGCCGGGAGATGCTCACCGAGTATCGCAATGCCTTGCAGCAGGCCGAGGCCTTGCAAGGTTATAACGCCCAACTGCGCGAGCTGGTGGCGGCGCAGCGCAAGGAGCTGACCGGCTATCAGCAGCAGCTCGATGGCATCGAACGCACCCAGGAGGCGGTAACGCCACAGATGCGCCGCATGGTCGAGGTGCTGGGTGAATTTATCGCTGCAGACTTGCCGTTCCTGCCGGATGAGCGCAGTGATCGCCTGGCTCAGCTGCAGGACTTGCTGCCGCGTGCAGATGTCAGCCTGGCTGAGAAATACCGGCGCATTCTTGAGGCCTACCAGGTAGAGAGCGACTACGGCCGCACCCTGGAAGCCTGGCGCGGTGAGCTGCCGAGTGAAGGTACTTCGCGCAGTGTTGAGTTCCTCCGGCTTGGCCGGGTGATGCTGTATTTCCAAACCCTCGATGGCCATGAAAGCGGCTGGTGGAATCCGCAAACCCGCAGCTGGCAGCTGCTCGACGGCAGCGCTCGCCGGCCGTTGCGCCAAGCCATTGCGATTGCCCGTCAGGAGCAGGCCCCGGCCGTGCTTGACCTGCCCGTGAAGACCCTGGCGCTGGAGGCCAAGCCATGAATCGTCGTGTTCTCGCTTTTACCCTGGCCCTGTTGCCTGCCCTGGCTGGTGCTGCCGAGCCCCTGAGCCCGGATCAACTGCTGCAGCGTATTCGCAGCGAACGCGCGGCTGAAGTCAGCGCCATGCAAAGCCGCGAACAGGCCTTTATTGCCGAACGTGGCGAGCGTGCTCAGCTGCTGGCTAGCGCGCGCAGCGCCCTGGCCACACAGAAGGCTGAAGCCGAACAACTGAAAGCCGAATTCGACCGTCAGGAAAGCCTGCTGGCCGAACAGGAAAAACTCCTTAGCCAGCGCGCCGGTCACCTCGGTGAGTTGTTTGGCGTGGTCCGCCAGAGTGCCGGTGATGTCGCCGGTCAGTGGCAGGACAGCCTGCTCAACGCCCAGTACCCCGAGCGCCTGGCGCGCCTCAAGGCCCTGGCCGAAAGCCGCACGCTGCCCTCGGCCGCCGACCTTGATGGCTACTGGATGCTGCTGCTCGAAGACCTGACCGCCAGCGGCCGGGTTGAGCAACTGCAAGTGCCGGTGGTGGCTGCCGACGGCACGCGTAATGCGCAGGATGTGCTGCGGGTCGGCGCGTTCTCCGCCTACGGCGCCGATGCCTTCCTGCGTTATGACGCCGATGCCGGCGAGCTGCTGGCGCCGCCGCGTCAGCCGTCCGGTTTGGGCAAGGTTGCGGATTATCTCGGCAGCAGCGACGTAGTCGCCAGTCTGCCGGTTGATCCAAGCCGCGGCACTTTGCTGGCGCAGTTGCAGCGCGAACCCAGCTTGTGGGATCGCGTACAGCAAGGCGGGCTGGTCGGCTGGGTGATCCTCCTGCTCGGTGCCTTCGGTCTGCTGCTGGCCGCCTGGCGCATGGTCTACCTGACCCGCGTAGGCCGTGGCGTCAGTGCGCAGATGCATAACCTCAGTGCCCCGCGTGCCGACAACCCGTTGGGGCGGATCATTGGTGTGCTCGGGCCGAAACCGCAGCTGGCGGATCTGGAAACCCTGGAGCTGAAGCTCGACGAGGCGATCCTGCAGGAAACCCCACCGCTGGAAAAAGGCCAGGGCCTGCTCAAGCTGCTCAGCGCTGTGGCACCGCTGCTCGGCCTGCTCGGCACCGTAACCGGCATGATCGTCACCTTCCAGGCGATTACCCAAGGCGGTGGCGGCGATTCGCGGCTGATGGCCGACGGTATCTCGCAAGCGCTGGTGACCACGGTGTTGGGCCTGGTGGTGGCGATTCCGCTGCTGTTCCTGCACACCTTGCTGGCCAGCCGCAGCAAGGGCCTGATTCAGCTGCTGGAGCAGCAGAGCGCCGGGCTGATTGCCCTGCACCTGTCCGGGGCGCCGCGCCGTGACTGATTGGCTGGCGCTATGGTTGCGCCTGGTTGATAGCGGCCATGCCTTGCTCGACTTCATGAGCGCCGGTGGCGTGGTGATGTGGGCGTTGGCCGGGCTGTGCGTGGTGTTCTGGACCCTGGTGTTCGAGCGCTTCTGGTACATGCGCCGGGTGTTCCCGGAGTGGGTGGCCGAGCGCCGTCAGGCCTGGCAGCAGGTGCTGAGCGACGACACCGGTAACTGGCAGCGTGCAGTGCGCAGTGCCTGGTTGGCCCAGGCGCAACAGCACCTGCTCGGCCCGCTGCGTCTGAGCAAGACCCTGGTGGCGATGTATCCGCTGCTGGGCTTGCTTGGCACGGTCAGCGGCATGGTCGCGGTGTTCGACGTCCTGGCTATCAACGGCACCGGTAACCCGCGCGGCATGGCGGCCGGGGTCTGGCAGGCAACTCTGCCGACCATGGCCGGCATGGTATTGGCAATTAGTGGATTGTTCAGCCTGGCGCGCCTCGAACGCGATGCACGCCGGGCCCTAGAGCGGCTGGCTGACCAGCTGCGTCACGACTGAGACTCGACACATGAGAATGCGCCGTCACCACCAGCAAGACGAAGACACCGGCATCGACCTGACGCCGATGCTCGACGTGGTCTTTATCATGCTGATCTTCTTTATCGTCACCAGCTCCTTTATCAAGGAAGCCGGCGTCGAAGTGCAGCGGCCCCAGGCGGAAACCGCCAGCCCGCAGGACAAAGGCAATATCCTTATCGCCATCACCGCCGACGGGCAGGTGTGGATGGATAAGAAAGTCGTCGATGTACGCAGCGTGCGCGCCCACGTCGAGCGCATGCGCGTCGACCAGCCGGACGGTGCCGTGGTGGTGCAGGCCGATCAGGACGCCCGCACCGGCCTGGTGGTACAGGTGATGGATCAGGCGCGCATGGCTGGTGTGCAGGACGTTGCCCTGGCCGCTACGGCGGGAGCGCGCTGATGCGTTTGCCACTGTCCTTTGTCGCGGCCTGCGCGATGGCGCTGGCGCTGTTCGGCCTGATGCTCTACATGGTCGCGCCGCCCAGCAGCAAGCCAAGTGAGGAGCCGCTGACGGTGGCCAATTTCGTCCGTCTCGACGGCGATTCCAACGACACCGCGACGCGCACCCGCCAGCAGGCACCGCAGCCGCCGCAAGCACAAACGCCGCAAACCCCGACACCGCCAACGCCGATGGCGGCTACGCCGAGCGCCAACCTGCCGGCCCTGGATCTGCCGGTGCCGAGCCTGAGCACGGGGATTGCCGTGAACAGCGCGCCGACACCAAGCCTGACGGGTCTGGCGGCGGGTGCCTCGGCGCCTAGCGCACCAGCCCCGAGCGATGCCGGTGGTCAGCCGGGCGGTCCGGAAAGTGAAGTGATGCCGCTCAACGATGTCAGCCCGGATTACCCGCGCTACGCCTTGCAGCGCGGCATCGAAGGCCACGTGAAACTGGCGTTCACTATCAACCGCGCAGGTGCCGTAGAAAACGTGCGGGTTATCGAAGCCAGCCCGCAGAACGTGTTTGAACGCGAAGCGCGCCGCGCCGCCGTGCGCTGGCGATTTGCGCCGCGCACCGAAGGCGGTCTGGCGGTGGCCCGTGAAGCGGTGAAAACCCTGTACTTCCGTCTGGAAGGAGCTCGCTGATATGTATCGTCTACTGTTGCTGATCGCGCTGTGTGGCGCTGGTGCCGCGCAGGCGGCTGGGCAGAGTGTTGATCCGGGCGTGTTTCGCGCGCTGGATACGGCGCAGACCGCACAGAAGAAGGGCGACTACGCGGCCGCGCGCCGCGCTCTGGATGCTGCCAAGGGCACGCCGGGTAGCCTGGAAGAGGCATTGCTGTGGCGCAGCCGCGGTTATCTGGCCTGGGCCGAAGGGCAGAATGCCCAGGCTATCGAGCTGCTGGAAAAGGTACTGAAAAGCGGCAAGCTGGACGCCGAGCTGCAGGCCGCTGAAGAGCTGAACCTGGCCCGCCTGAACCTGGTCGAGCGCCGCTACGCCCAGGTGGTGACTCTGCTGGCCTCGGGGCAAGCCAACGCCAATGAAGAGGTGCTGCAGATGCTGGTGCAGGCCTATCAGGGTCTTGGTCAACCGGCCAAGGCGCTGCCGTTGGCCGAGCGTTATGTGCAGGCTAATCCGCAGGCCGCCGATAGCTGGTTGCAGTTTCTCGTCGCAATGAATGCCGACCTGAAGAAATACGCTGCCGCCGAACGCTGGCAGCGCCAGTTGCTTGCGCGCCAGCCGAACAATGCCCAGGGTTGGCGTCAGCTGGCGGCATTGCAGCAGTTGAGCGGCAGCCATGACAAGTCGTTGGCGACCTTGCGCGCGGCGTATCAGAAGGGCCTGCGCTTCAGCGAAAGCGAGTTGGATAACCTGGTGCTATTGGCGGGTGCCGCCGATCAACCCTGGCAAGGGGCCAAGCTGCTTGCCGGGATGCTCGACCAGGGCCTGTTGCCACGCACCAGTGCCCGTGAAGAGCGGCTGGGGCTGCTCTGGTGGCAGGCGCGTGAGCGCAGCAAGTCGGCGCAGATTTTCCGCGAACTGGCGCAGCGCTCGGGCAGTGCCAAACACTGGCTGCACCTGGCCCAGCTGGAGCTGGAGCAGGCGCGTTGGCAAGCCGGGCTCGACGCCCTGGCCAAGGCCGAACGGGCTGGTGCCGAGCGCAGCAAAGTGCGCGCCTGGCGCCAGTGGGCGGAGAGTGAGCTGAGTTATCAGCGTGACAAGCGGATCGCCAGCGCCGGCTAATCGACTGTCGGCTGGTTACGTCCAATAAAAAAGCCAGACCTTAGGTCTGGCTTTTTTCTGCCTGGTTGCTGCGCTGTGTCTTAGCTATCCGGCAGCTCATAGGCGTAAATCTTTTCCGCCTCCATCTGATAACCGGCTTCGGCCAGTTCGCTGCTGGTCTGCTCGACTTTGAGCGGGCCCTCGATCCAGAACGGCTGATACAGCGCATCGAGCAGCACACCCAGCTCGCTGGTAACGTGGACGATCTGATTCGACGGCGGTGGCGGCACATGGATGCACGCGCCGAAGTACGGCACCAATAGAAACTCGGTCACCCGGCCTTCATCGGTAACATCCAGTGGCACGATATAGCCCGGCAGTTTTACCGATTGGCCATCCAGTGCCTGCACCACCGGCGCTGCGGGCGATTGCTGCATGGCCGCTGGCCCGGATTCGGCGAGGGCGTCGGCCAGTTGCGAGAGGTCGTGGATCGGCGCCGGTTCAACAACCTGTGGTGGTGCGTCGGCCGGGACCATTTCCGACCAGGTCAGCTCGCGCACCTCGGCAGCCGCCAGCGGCAGGGCCAGGGTGAACAGCAGGGTGGCGAGCAGAGAGCGGTGCATGCAAAAGCCTCATAAGCGAATCGATAAGCCATCGGCCAGGGATTGGCGGTACGCGCGCCAGGCCGGTACACAGCCCATCATCAGGGCGGCGCTCAGGATAGCGCCGAGCAGCGTCCACTCATAGCGGCTTGGCAGATTCAGTGGCAGGTACAGGCCGTAATTCGCCTGCACATAACCCTGCGCGCCGGCGATGCCCAGGTACAGCAACAGCAAACCGAGCAGCACACCGGCCAGGGCCAGGGCAAAGGCTTCGACGATCAGCAGGCTGGCGATATGCCAGGGCCGCGCGCCGACCGAGCGCAGAATCGCCATCTCGCGGCGGCGCTCGTTAAGGCTGGTGAGAATCGCCGTGAGCATGCCGATCAGTCCCGTCAGCACGACGAACAGCGAGACCACGAACAGCGCCTTCTCGGCGGTGCCCATCAGGCTCCACAGCTCCTGCAGCGCGACGCCAGGAAGGATTGCCAGCAACGGCTCACCGCGAAATTCGTTGATCTCCCGTTGCAGGCTAAAGGTGGCGATCTTGCTATTCAGGCCCAGCATAAAGGCGGTGATCTGCTTGGGTTGCAGGTCCATGGCCCGCGCCTGCTCGGCACTGACTTTGGCCGCGCCGCGTGCCGGCATGCCGTTCTGCCAGTCGACGTGCAGGGCTTCCATGCCGGCCAGGGAGATATGCAGGGTGCGGTCCACCGGTGTGCCGGTGCGTTTGAGTATGCCGACCACCTTGAAGGGCTTGTCGTCATGCTTGACCAGGCTGATGGTGGCCACGCCATGGGCCAGCACCAGTTCCTGATCGAGCTGGTAGTTGAGCGCCTGCGCCACTTCCGCGCCGAGTACCACTTCAAACGGATCATCGGCAAAGGCGCGGCCACTGCTTAGCTGCAGTTGTTGAGTGCGGGCATAACGATAGTGTTCGAAGTACGCCGGACTGGTGCCCATCACCCGATAGCCACGGTGCGAATCGCCCAACGAGATCGGGATGGCCCATTTGACCTGACGGTGGTTGGCAAACTGCTCGAAGCTTTCCCAGCGAATATTGTTGGTCGCATTACCGATGCGGAATACCGAGTACAGCAGCAGGTTCACGCTGCCCGAGCGCGCGCCGACAATCAGGTCGGTGCCGCTGATGGTGTTGGCAAAGCTGGCGCGGGCTTCGGTACGCACCCGCTCGACCGCGAGCAGCAGGCACACGGACAGCGCGATGGCGAATACCGTCAGCCAGGCGGTAAAGCGGCGATTGCCCAGGCTGGCCAGGGCGAGACGCAATAGGTACATCGTTAAATCTCCGCCAAGCGGGTGGCTTTGTTCAGCTCGGCCAGCGACAAGCTGCGGTCGAACAGTCGCGCCAGGCTCTGGTCGTGGCTGACAAACAGTAGGCTGGAGCCGGCCTCACGGCATTCGGCGAACAGCAGTTCGAGAAAGGCTTCGCGGGCGTCGGCATCCAGGGCCGAGGTGGGTTCGTCGGCGATCACCAGCTCCGGCTGGCCGATCAGCGCACGGGCAGCCGCCACGCGTTGTTGCTGGCCAATCGATAGATCTCCAGCGCGGCGTTGCAGCAGTTCCGGCTGGTGCAAACCCAGGTGGGCGAGCAGGGCGCTGGTGGCCTTGGCCACGCTGCCATGGCGTTGTACTGCGCGGCTGGCGCGCAGTTTAGAGAAATGGCAGGGCAGTTCGACGTTCTCGCGCACCGAGAGAAACGGCAGCAGGTTGAACTGCTGGAAGATATAGCCGGTGTGATCGACCCGGAAGCGGTCGCGGGCGCTGGCGGACAGCGTGCTCAGGTCCTGGTCGAGCAGCTGGATACTGCCGCGGTTGGGCTTCTGCACGCCGCCGAGCAGGCCCAGCAAGGTGGTCTTGCCGCTGCCGCTGGGGCCTTTGAGAAACAGGCTTTCGCCGCGTTGCAGGGTGAAGGCGTCGATATCCAGCAACTCGGGCTGGCCGGGCCAGGCAAAGCCGAGGTTGGACAGTTGGATCAGGGCTGAACTCATGGGGGAACTCGTTTGGCGCGTAGGGTGGATCGGGGCGCGTAGCTGACGCTCTTTTCATCCACCGTAAAATTGCAATGGTGGATGGGTGAAGCGTCATCCACCCTACGTTAAATCGGCAAATCAGAAGCTCAGGGTTGGCTGCGCGGGCGTCAGCTCCAGGCCCTGCTGGCCATTCGGGCCGATCAGTTGTACCTGAATTTTCTCGGTGGCGGGGAAGCGCTTGAACAGTTCGCCGAGGTTAAGTTGTTTCAATTCTTCAGGCTTTTGGCAGTCGAGGCTGTAGTGCGCGTGGATATCGCTGTGCTCGCTGTCATGGTCGTGGTGTTCTTCGTGCTTATGCTCAGCAAACAGCGGGCTTTCCAGCTCCTGTTTACTGATCGTGCAGTCGCCCGCGCTCAGGCCGAACAGCGCCTGCGGTTGTTCCAGCTGGCTGCGCGCAGCCGCAACCTTGGCTTTGTCGGCGTCGCTCTTAGCGGCATGCTCGAAGCCCACCAGGTTCATCGCTGGGCTTTCCAGCTGCAACTCCAGCGCTTTGCCCTCGAGCACCACATTGAGTTGCGCCGAGCCGTGCTCATGGGCATCCAGGCTGCCGTGCTCGGCGTGATCATGCGCGTGGTCGTGTTCATGGCTGTGTGCGGCAACGCCAGTGGCAAGGGGCAGCAGGGTAAACGGCAGGGCAAGTAGCAGGCGGCGCATGGCGATCTCCGGTCAGAAATAATCTAGCGTTACGTTATAACAACTTTCTGGTGGGCATGGCCAGCCTTGCTTGGCGACCCGCTGCGGACGTGGGAGCATGGCGGCTGATCAGTTGAGGGCAGAAAAATGGTGCGAATTCGTGGGCAGATCGGCGCCTGGCCGGTGGACCTGACGGTTGAGCTGGATGCGCAGGATTGGGCGCAGCTGGCCCAGCACGTGACCCTTGAAGTACCCGCTGCGCCGGCAGCAGCTGCCGCGCCTGTGGCCAACGATGCCCTGTGGCAGACCACCTTGGAGTTGCTGCGTCAGGCTGGGCAGATCGAGGGGCCGCAGTTGCTTGGGCAACTGGCCGGGCTGGCGGGCGGGGAGGCTGCGGGCAAGCGCCTGCTGGTGCGCCTGCGCCATTGCGCACAGGTGCGCATGGAAACGGGTGCGGATGCGCCTATCTATCACTGGATTGGTTAAGTAGGTGTCGACGCAGCACAGGGGCGGGTGATCGATCACCTGACCTGTCGCGGCTAAAGCCCCTCCCACAGGACTTGCTGTTCTCGTGGGAGGGGCTTTAGCCGCGAGGGCCGACAGGCCATTTCTGTCTAGTAAATCGCCTGGTACAGCTTGCGCCGGTAGGCGGTGACCAGTGGGTGGTCATTGCCCAGCAGGTCGAAAACTTGCAACAGGGTTTTGTGCGGCAGGCCGTCGGCGTAGCTGCGGTTGCGGATAAACAGCTTGAGCAGGGCGTCCAGCGCCGGCTCGTAGTGCTGGCGCGCCAGTTGTTGGATCGCTAGCTGGTAGCTCGCTTCATCGTCTTCGGCGTTCTGCGCCAGGCGGGTTTTTAGGCTGGCGGCATCTGGCAGTTCGGCTGCCTGGCGTAGAAAGGTCAGCTGCGCGCGGGCCCCGGCCAGGGCCTGTTTATGTTCATCGCCTTTTACCGCGCCCAGCACTGCCTCGGCTTCGCCCAGCTCGCCACGCTCAGCCAGGCAACGCGCGTAGAGAATCAGCGCGGCAGCATGTTCGTTGTTTTCCGTCAGCAGCACCTTGAGCACTGCTTCGGCCTCACTGAAGCGGCCTTCGCTGAATAGCGCCTGCGCCGCTTCCATCGGGTCGGCGGCGGCTGGTGCCGGTTCGGCTACATGCGGCTTGAGCATCTCGCGAATCGCCGACTCGGGCTGTGCGCCGGCAAAACCGTCCACTGGCTGGCCATCCTTGAACAACACCACGGTGGGCAGGCTGCGGATGCCGAAGCGCGCGACGATGTCCTGCTCGATATCGCAGTTGACCTTGGCCAGCAGCAGCTCGCCGTTGTATTCCTCGGTGATCTTCGCCAGCAGCGGCATCAGTGCCTTGCACGGCGCGCACCACTCGGCCCAGAAGTCCACCAGCACCGGCTTCTGGAAGGAATTCTCGATTACCAGCTGTTCGAAGCTGGCGCTGCCTGCGATATCAACGATGTAAGGGGAGTTGCTCATGGTCGCTCTCGGTGGTGCGAAAAATGGGATGGACTATAAATGCGGTCGCGGTACGGCGGATACAAGGGGCTTTAGCCGCGTTCGGCGTGGTACAGGCTGACATGACGGAACTCGGCCGGCTCGACCAGATCCGGCCAGGTGCAGGCTTCGAGGATGCCCAGGCGCTGATATAGCGGGTGTTGGAAATCGCGCACTCGCGAGTCGGCCACCAGCGCTTCACGACCACGGCTGAGGAACTGGTCGAGCAGCGGTAAGTTGGCGCGGTCGTAGAGCACGTCGGCGACGATGATCAGGTCGAAGCGGTCGGCCTCGGCGAAAAAGTCTGTTGAATAACTCAGCTGCACATCATTCAGTGCGGCATTGGCCTGACAGGAAGCAATCGCCAGCGGGTCGAGGTCGCAGGCCACCACTTCCAGCGCGCCGGCTTTGGCCGCAGCAATCGCCGCCACGCCTGAGCCCGCGCCGAAATCCAGCACGCGCTTGCCACGCACCCACTCGGGATGCTCGGCCAACCAGCGTGCCAGGACCAGGCCACTGGCCCAGCAGAAGCACCAATAGGGCGGTTCTTCGAGGATTAGGCGGGTTTCTTCCGGGCTGAAACAGCGATCCATATTGGCTGGGTCGATCAGCCACAGCTTGATCGCGGTGCCGGGCAGCGTCTGCGCGCTGAGCTGGGCATCGCCCAGTAGTTCACTGAGCGCAGCCTGCAGGGCGGCAGGCGCTGTCATGGCGCAGGCACCAGGCGCAATTCACCGAGGGCCTGAGTCTCGCCACGGGCGATAGGTTGCGCGGGCAAGCGCAGAATCAGCCGGCCAGCCTGGTTGGCGCGGCCATGCAGCTCGATGCGGCTGTGCTTGTTAAAGGTGTCCGGGTTGAACGGCAGGCGAAATGCCAGCGGGTTGCCGGTGCCGCGCAGCTGGATATTGCCCAGCAGCGCCTGTGGCCGGCCGCGTTGATCGACCGCCAGCAGGGCCAGCTCGACATCCGCTTCATTGGGCACATTCAACAAGCTGCCGCTCAGCTCGCGCTGATAGGCCGGCAAAGGCGCAGCTTCTGCCGGGGCCTGTGTCGGCGCAGGTGTTGTGGGTTTGGCGGGCGCTGGGTTGTCGCTGGCGCAGGCCGTCAGTAGGGCAATCAGGCTCACTAGAATCAGCGGTTGCAATGGCTTAGGGGCTTTCATCGTGGGCATCAACTCCGCTGGTTTGCATGGGCGCCTGTATACCGCAAACCCCTCGGCTTGTCTTGCCTGCGGGATGCGCTACCATGGCTACCTTCGTTCTAAAGCCGACCTTATTTATGCACTGTCCCTTCTGCGCTGCCAATGACACCAAAGTGATCGACTCGCGCCTGGTTGCCGAGGGTGAGCAGGTGCGTCGTCGGCGTGAATGCCTGGCCTGTGAGGAACGTTTCACTACCTTCGAGACCGCCGAGTTGGTGATGCCGCGCCTGATCAAGCAGGACGGCAGCCGCCAGCCCTTCGATGAAGACAAGCTGCGCGCCGGCATGCAGCGTGCGCTGGAGAAGCGCCCGGTAAGCATCGAGCGCCTGGAAGCGGCCATCGCCCATATCAAGCACAAGCTGCGCGCCACCGGCGAGCGCGAGATCAAGTCATTGGTGCTCGGTGAACTGGTAATGGGCGAGCTGCAGAAGCTCGATGAAGTGGCCTATATCCGCTTTGCCTCGGTGTACAAACGCTTTCAAGACCTCAACGAGTTCCGTGAGGAAATCGACCGCCTGTCCCGCGAACCTGCCAAAGGTTGACGATGAATTCAGATCACGCCTTTATGGCTCGCGCGCTGGAGCTGGCCCGTAAAGGCCTGTACTCCACCCACCCCAATCCGCGCGTTGGCTGCGTGATCGTCCGTGATGGACGCATCGTCGGCGAAGGCTGGCATGCCCGCGCAGGCGAGCCCCATGCCGAAGTGCACGCGCTGCGTCAGGCCGGCGAAAAGGCCCGCGGCGCGACGGCTTACGTCACCCTGGAGCCCTGCAGCCACCACGGGCGCACGCCGCCGTGCGCCGATGCGCTGATCAATGCCGGTATTAGCCGCGTCGTAGCCGCCATGCAGGACCCCAATCCGCAGGTCGGTGGTGATGGCCTGCTGCGTCTGATGCACGCGGGTATCGCGGTGCAGAGCGGCGTGCTTGAGGCCGAAGCGCGGGCGCTGAATGCCGGCTTTATCAAGCGAATGGAGCAAGGCCTGCCGTTTGTACGGGTCAAGCTGGCGATGAGCTTGGATGGCCGTACCGCCATGGCCAGTGGCGAAAGTCAGTGGATTACCGGGCCGGCGGCGCGCGCCGCGGTGCAGCGCCTGCGTGCGCGCTCCAGTGTGGTGTTGACCGGTGCCGACACAGTGCTGGCCGATGATGCACGGCTGACCGTACGCGCCGACGAACTCGGTCTGGGCGCGGAGTTGAGTGCCCTGGCGCAGACTCGGCCGCCGCTGCGGGTGCTGGTGGATGGGCGTCTGCGCGTGCCGCTCAGCGTACCGTTCTTCCAGGCCGGTGCCGCCATGGTCGCGACCTGCGCGGCGGCTTCGGCGCGTGATCGCTATCTGGACGATGGACATGAACTATTGGCCGTGCCCGGTAGCAACGGGCATGTTGACCTGCGTCGGCTGCTGGTCGAACTGGCCAGCCGTGGCGCCAATGAGGTGCTGGTGGAAGCTGGGCCGCGCCTGGCTGGAGCGTTTGCCCGTCTGGGCCTGGTGGATGAGTACCAGCTGTTTGTGGCGCCCAAGCTGCTGGGTTCCAGTGCACGGCCGCTGCTCGACCTGCCGTTGGCGCGGATGGCCGATGCGCCAGCGCTGAAAATTGTCGAGATGCGCGCAGTCGGCGATGACTGGCGGATTATCGCGGTGCCACAGCCCGCGGCTTGATGGGCGCTTATTCAGGCTGTCGCTTGGCCATGCAGGGCGGCAGCAATTGTGGTAAAACGCGTCTCGGCTGCGCAAGTGGCCGTAACGTTCTCAGGGCGGGGTGTAATTCCCCACCGGCGGTAATGGCTGCAAGGCCTAGCCCGCGAGCGCTTGCCAGGTGGTGTAAACCGCTGGGCAAGGTCAGCAGACCCGGTGTGATTCCGGGGCCGACGGTTAGAGTCCGGATAAAGAGAGAGCGGGATTGCCTCAACAAGGCGCGTTCAGGCGTGCCTCGAAATCCCTATCGATCCTATCAATCAAACATGCCCTGTTTTTTATAAAACAGGAGTTGGTCTAGATGTCTGATTTTTATTCCGTGTTCCAGGCTTCTGGCGTTGTTCGCCAGTGCTTTGCCGTGGGCGCGTCGCAGGGGGTGGCATGTTTACCGGAATAGTCGAAGCCATAGGCAGTATTCGTGCGCTGACGCCCAAGGGCGGTGACGTGCGGGTGTATGTGGAGACCGGCAAGCTGGACCTCGCCGACGTCAAACTCGGCGACAGCATTGCGGTCAACGGCGTATGCCTGACGGCCGTGGAGCTGCCGGGCGATGGTTTCTGGGCCGATGTCAGCCGCGAAACCCTGGCGCATACCGCCTTTATCAGCTTGAAAGCCGGCAGTAAGGTCAACCTGGAAAAGGCCCTGACGCCGACCAGCCGCCTCGGTGGCCACTTGGTCAGCGGTCATGTCGATGGCGTCGGTGAAGTCATCGCTCGCGCCGATAACGCCCGCGCCGTGCAGTTCACCATTCGCGCACCGCGCGAGCTGGCCAAGTACATCGCGCATAAAGGTTCGATCACCGTCGATGGCACCAGCCTGACCGTCAATGCGGTCAACGGCGCCGAATTCGAACTGACTATCGTGCCGCATACCCTGGCCGAGACCATCATGGTCGACTATCGCCCCGGCAGTCAGGTCAACCTCGAAGTGGACCTGCTGGCCCGTTACCTGGAGCGTCTGTTGCTCGGTGACAAGGCCGCCGAGCCGAAAGCCTCGGGCATGACCGCAAGTTTTCTCGCCGAACACGGCTACCTGAACAAATAAGGAATCGCCAGCATGGCTCTTAACAGTATCGAAGAACTGGTCGAAGACATCCGCGCCGGCAAGATGGTCATCCTGATGGATGACGAGGACCGCGAGAACGAAGGCGATCTGATCATCGCCTCCGAGTGTGTCACCGCCGAACATATCAATTTTATGGCGCGCTTCGCCCGTGGCCTGATCTGCATGCCGATGACCCGCGAGCGCTGCGAAACCCTCAAGCTGCCGCTGATGGCGCCGCGCAACGGTTCCGGTTTTGGCACCAAGTTCACCGTGTCCATCGAGGCCGCTGAAGGTGTTACCACCGGTATCTCTGCCGCCGACCGCGCGCGTACCGTGCAGGCGGCTGCTGCGAAAAACGCCAAAGCCGACGATATCGTCAGTCCTGGGCATATCTTCCCGCTGATGGCCCAGCCTGGCGGCGTGCTGGCGCGTGCCGGCCACACCGAAGCGGCCTGTGACTTGGCGCGCATGGGCGGTTTCGAGTCGAGTGGGGTGATCTGCGAAATCATGAACGACGACGGCACCATGTCGCGTCGTCCTGAGCTGGAAGTGTTCGCCGCCGAGCACGGCATCAAGATCGGCACCATCGCCGACCTGATCCACTACCGCTTGATCCACGAACGCACTGTTGAGCGCGTCAGCGAGCAGGTGCTCGACAGCGAGCTGGGCCAGTTCAATCTGGTGACCTACCGTGATTCGGTAGAAAACGACGTGCACATGGCCCTGACTCTGGGCGAAATCTGCGCGGAACAGCCGACCCTGGTTCGGGTGCACAACATGGACCCGCTGCGCGACCTGTTTATGGTTAACCAGCCGGGCCGCTGGAGCCTGCGCGCAGCGATGGCTGAAGTGGCCAAGGATGGCAGCGGCGTGGTGCTGCTGCTGGGTAACCCGCTGACCGGCCCGGACCTGCTGGCGCACCTGGAGCGTCAGTTGGGCGGTGAGGCGAAAGTCGCCAACCCGACCACCTACAGCACCGTCGGTGCCGGTTCGCAGATTCTCCGCGACCTCGGCGTGCGCAAGATGCGCCTGATGAGTTCGCCAATGAAGTTCAATGCAATATCCGGTTTCGACCTGGAAGTTGTAGAATACCTGCCCTCCAAATAATCCCAAGGGTCGCCACTGGCGGCCCGGCTCTTTAAATAGACGAGACGCGTTATGACCCTGAAGACCATCGAAGGTACTTTTATCGCCCCCAAGGGCCGCTTTGCACTGGTCGTCGGCCGCTTTAACAGCTTCGTTGTTGAAAGCCTGGTAAGCGGCGCAGTTGACGCCCTGGTTCGCCACGGCGTGAGCGAAAACGACATCACCATCATCCGCGCGCCGGGTGCCTTCGAAATCCCGCTGGTCGCGCAGAAAGTCGCCCAGCGTGGCGATTTCGACGCCATCATCGCCCTCGGTGCGGTGATCCGCGGCGGCACTCCGCACTTCGAATACGTGGCTGGCGAATGCACCAAGGGCTTGGCCCAGGTGTCCATGGAGTTCGGCGTACCGGTTGCGTTTGGCGTGCTGACTGTCGACTCCATCGAGCAAGCCATTGAGCGTTCCGGCACCAAGGCCGGCAACAAAGGCGCGGAAGCTGCACTGTCCGCCCTGGAAATGGTCAGCCTGCTGGCGCAGTTGGAGGCCAAGTGAGCCAGAGCGACGGTAACGGGCAGCAGCCACAAGCGCCGAAGAAAGGCCCTAGCAGCAAGACCCTCGCGCGCCGTCAGGCGCGCACCCTGGCCATGCAGGCGTTGTATTCCTGGCATATGGCAGGGCAGCAGCTGAACGAAATCGAAGCGCAGTTCCGCGTTGATAACGATTTCACTGCGGTAGACGGTGCCTACTTCCACGAAATTCTGCACGGTGTGCCGCGGCAGAAGACCGAGATCGATGGCGCGTTCGAGTCGCTGCTCGACCGTCCGCTGGAAGAGATCGACCCGGTTGAGCTGTCGATCCTGCGTCTGTCGACCTACGAGCTGAAAAACCGCATCGATATCCCCTATCGCGTGGTGATCAACGAAGGTATCGAGCTGGCCAAGGTGTTTGGCGCCACCGACGGACACAAGTTCGTCAACGGCGTGCTGGACAAGCTGGCGCCGCGTCTGCGTGCGGACGAAGTTCGCGCGAATAAGCGTTAAGCCTGTTTTGGGTGAGTTCGAGCTGATCCGTCACTACTTCGCCGCTGCGTCCTGTGCGCAGGCTGGCGAAGGCGTGGCATTGGGTATCGGCGACGACTGTGCCCTGCTGCAAATGCCGGCTGGTGAGCAGCTGGCAATCTCCACCGACACCCTGGTTGTCGGGGTGCACTTTCCTGAATCGCCCGATCCGTTTCTGCTGGCGCAACGTGCGCTGGGGGTCTCGGTCAGCGATTTGGCCGCCATGGGTGCGGCGCCTGTCGGCTTTACCCTGGCCTTGACCTTACCCAGTGCTGAGCCAGATTGGCTGCAGGCCTTCGCCCGTGGCCTGGATCTGATGGCGCAGCATTGCGCGATTCGCCTGATCGGCGGCGATACCACCCGTGGCCCTCTGAGTCTGACCCTGAGCGTTTTCGGTCGCGTGCCGGTTGGTATGGCGCTGACCCGCAAAGGTGCGCAGGTCGGTGATCTGCTCTGCGTCGGTGGTGAGTTGGGCGATGCCGCCGGCGCCTTGCCGCTGGTGCTCGGGCAGCGCCAAGCCGATCCGGCAGTGGCCGAGCCGTTGCTGGCGCGCTACTGGTCGCCCATCCCGCAGCTTGAGCTGGGCCTGGGGCTGCGCGGTAAGGCCACGGCCGCTCTGGATATCTCCGATGGCTTGCTGGCTGACTGCGGGCATATCGCCGCAGCGTCCGGCGTTGAGCTGGTGATTGAGCTGGCGCAGGTGCCGATGTCCGCTGCTTTGCTGGCGTTTGCCGGGGAGCCGGCGGCGCGTCAGTGCGCATTAAGTGGTGGTGATGATTACCGCCTGGCCTTTACCCTGCCGGCGGTTCACCTGGCGGATTTGCAGCAGGCGGGTTGGCCTGTGCGAGTTATTGGTCGTGTTATGGCCGGCCAGGGCGTTACTCTGCTGGACTCGCAAGGCCAGCCCGTGCAGCTGCCCCGCAGCGGCTATCAACATTTTGGAAGTGCCAGTGACTGATCATCCCAAGCAAGTCCCCGCCGAGTTCGTGCCGCCTTCGGTCTGGCGCAACCCCTGGCACTTCCTGGCCTTTGGCTTTGGTGCCGGCACCTTGCCGAAAGCCCCTGGCACCTGGGGTTCGCTGGTGGCGCTGCCGTTTATTCCGCTGTTCCAGTTGCTGCCGGACTGGGGCTACTGGCTGATGCTTGGCATCACCATGCTGTTTGGCTTCTGGCTGTGCGGCAAGGTGGCCGATGATCTGCGCGTGCACGACCACGAAGGCATCGTCTGGGATGAAATGGTCGGCATGTGGATTACCCTCTGGCTGGTGCCGGACGGCTGGGGCTGGCTGCTGCTAGGCTTTCTATTGTTCCGTGTGTTCGACATCCTCAAGCCTTGGCCGATTCGCTGGATTGATCGGCATGTGCATGGCGGGGTCGGCATCATGCTCGATGACGTACTCGCCGGCGTATTCGCCTGGATGGCCCTGCAACTGATTGTCTGGGGCTGGGCCAACGGGCTGGCTGCGGCGCTGGGCTGGTAATCAGAAAAGGATCGCGAATGGGCCGCTGCTGTCGGTGGTTGCTGTGGTTGGTCATCAGCGTTGCCAGCGGGCTGGTGTACGCCGCTGAGCCCGCGCAGATCCGTATTGCCAGCGAAACCTGGGAAGGCCACACCCATGCCGATGGCAGCGGTATGGCCTGGGAGATTTTCCGCGCTGTATTTGAGCCTGCCGGCGTGCAGCTGGATATCCAGAGCGTGCCTTACACCCGCTCCATCGGCCTGGTGCAGCGCGGCGCTGCCGATGCCTGGGCGGGCTCTTACCTGAATGAAGTCACCCAGGGCGTGTTCTATCCGCACTGGAACTACGACGCCGACCAGATTGCTGCCCTGGGCTTGCGGGACAAGCCCATCCTCACTCTGGAGTCCCTCGGCGAGTACCGTTTGGTCTGGATGCGCGGTTATGAATACCAACGTTATCTGCCAAATTTGCGCCAGTACCGCGAAGTGCTGCGCCGTAGCGGTATCCTCGGCATGCTGGACATGGGCCATGCGGATTTCTATCTCGACGCCCTGACCGAGGTCGAGGATGTGCTGAGCACGGCCAGTCAGCCCGAGCGCTACCGTGTTACCCCGCTGACCAAGCTGCCGATCTACCTGGGCTTTGCCGATACCCCGCGCGGCCGAACCCTGGCCGAGCTGTTCGACACGCGCATGGATAGCCTGGTGGCGGACGGCAGCCTACGACCGATTTTCCAGCGTTGGCAGCAACCTTACCCGTTTGACTAACCTGTGCGAGACGTTCCATGTACGCCTTGAAAGTACTGATATTGAGTCTGCCACTGCTAATTAGCAGTGGGGCAATGGCGGCCACCCAGGTGCGGGTTGTCGGCCTGTTTCCTGGCGCTGCGGTGTTGAATGTTGACGGTCAGCGCAAGCTGGTCAAAGTCGGCCAGGTTGGCCCAGGCGGCGTAGTGGTGGTCAGCGCCGACAGCCGTGGTGCGGTATTGCGTGTCGACGGTGTGGAGCGCAGCTACAGCCTGAGTCGCGAGTACAGCGAAGGCTTTGCCGAAGCGCAGAAGAAGCAACTCAGTGTGGCCAAGGGCATCGGTGGCCATTACTGGGTCGCAGGCTCGGTCAATGGTCAGTCCATCCAGTTTCTGGTGGATACCGGCGCCACCTCGGTGGCCTTGAATGACGAGCATGCGCGCCGCCTGGGCATCGATTACCGAGTGATCGGCGCACCCTTGCAGGTCAATACGGCCAGCGGTACTGCGCGCGGCTGGCGCGTAACGCTGGACCGGGTGAAGCTCGGCGAACTGGAAGTGCTGGGTGTCGAAGCCGTGGTGCTGGAAGGTGGCTCGCCTACCGAGGCGCTGCTCGGCATGAGCTTCCTTAGTCGCGTTGGCTGGAAGGTTGAACAGGATGTGCTGGTGCTGGAGTCCAAGTACTAGCGTCTGGGTAACCTTGCGTTGGCTCGATCCTTATCATCAGTAATTCAGGCTAAGCGGCTGCCAAGGCCTGCTGTTACAATGCCGGCCTGATTATTCCTGCCCATTTTCTTTAGGAGCATCCGGTGTCCGTCGTGTTTGTCGCCGCCTCCCAGCTGCCTACGCCCTTTGGCGTGTTCACCATGCATGGCTTTCTCGAAACGGCCACAGGCAAGGAACATGTAGCCCTGACCTTTGGTGATGTGGCCGATGGCGCACCCGTACTGGGCCGTTTGCATTCCGAGTGCCTGACCGGCGATGCGTTGTTCAGCCTGCGCTGCGATTGCGGTTTCCAGCTCGAAGCGGCGCTGCGTGCAATTGCCCACGAAGGCCGTGGCGTATTGCTCTACCTGCGTCAGGAAGGCCGTGGCATTGGCTTGCTGAACAAGATCCGCGCCTACGAGTTGCAGGATGGCGGTGCCGATACCGTGGAAGCCAATGAGCGCCTGGGCTTTGGCGCCGATCAGCGTGACTACGCGATCTGCCTGCCGATGCTTGACCACCTGGGTATCAGTCAGCTCAAACTGATGACCAACAACCCGCGCAAGGTCAAGGCGCTGGGCGATATGGGCATCAATGTGGCAACCCGCGTGCCGCTGCAGATCGACCACAACCCGCACAACAAAAAATACCTCGCGACCAAGGCCGGCAAGCTTGGGCATATGCTCGGCAGCCTGCACCAGGGCGAGGTTGAGGAAAGCCTGTGACGCGCGGCCAAGTGCGCCGGCGACTGGCGCTGGAGTGGTGGCGGCAACTGGCCGTGACCCTGGCCCCGTTGTTTGTGCTCAACCTGTTGTTTGGTGCCGAGCAGAAACCCGGCCTGTTGACCATGCCGCTGTTTATCGCCGGCCTGGCCTCGATGTTTGTCAGCCTGCCGTTGTTCAGCGCCTACAAGCGCGCGCTGGTGGCCACGGAAAAAGCCCTCGATACAGCAGATGAACACGATGCCTGGCTTGAGTTGGCACGTGTGCGTCGCCTGGCCTTTCTCGGCGCTGCGCTGCCGGCCTGGATCGCTGCCATTGCAGTATTTGCCGGGCTGGAGGCGATTCCGCTGATCCTCCTGGCGATTTCCAGCATCGTTCTGTTGTACCTCTACCGCATACCTCGCCAACTCGGCTGATGCGCGCCACCACTCTCTGTTTGCTGCTGTTGCTGGCATTACCCGCAGCGGCAGCCGAGCGGGTGATTACTCTGGCGCCATCGCTGACTGAAATCATGCTGGAGCTGGACGCGGGCGATCTGCTGGTCGGCCTGCTCGATGGCGGTGAGCGCCCGGCAGCGGTCGCGCAGCTACCTTCGGTTGGCCGTTACGGCCAGCTTGAATTGGAAAGCTTGCTCGAACTGCAACCCGATCTGGTGCTGCTCTGGCCCGATAGCATCAGCAGTGCGCAACGTCAGCAGTTGCAGCGTATGGGAATTCCCTTGCTGATTGTCGAGCCACGCAAGCTGGCTGATCTGGCAGAGAACTTCGTCGAAATTGGCACGCGTATTGGCCGTGCCGAGCAAGGCCAACAGCTGCATCGGCAATTCAATAGCGGCCTGGCGGCGTTGCGTCAGCGCTATCAGCGTAAACAGCCATTGCGCCTGTTCTATCAAGTCTGGGATGCGCCGCTGTACACCATCGGCGGTCAGCAGATTATCAGTGATGCTCTGCGTATCTGCGGCGCCGAGAATATCTTTGCCGAACTCACCTTGCCGGCGCCGCAGGTCAGCGTCGAGGCGGTGCTGCAGCGCAATCCCGAAGTGATTCTGGCAGGTGTGCAGGGGCAACTGGATGCCTGGCGCATCTGGCCGGGCGTGGCGGCGGTTGAGCGTAAGCAGCTGTGGCTGGTGCCCGATGCTGGTCTGGAGCGACCGAGCTTTCAGATGTTGGGGGCGGTTGAGCGGCTGTGTGAAGTGTTGAGCAAGGCGCACTAGAAAAAGCCCCGCGCAATGGCGGGGCTCTCTTTTTTGGTAGCGCTATTGAGCGCCTAGTGATGGCTTAAAGCTGAGGCGTCCAGGTCACGGCAAACAGAGCGGTGCGGCCCTCGGTGTTGTAGCCGAAGCGTCCGTTGGTTGTGCTGTAAGTCGCCTCGGCATAATCCTGGTCGAACAGGTTGTTCAGTTTCAGATCGAAGGCCACTTCCTCGGATGCTTGCCATTTGCCGCGCAGGCTAAGCAGGCCGTAGCCACTCAGCTCACGGGTGTTGGCGGCGTCGTCATAGCGGCCGCTGACCGCGCGCCAACTGGCGCCCACTGCAAACTCACCGAAGGGGCGATCCAGGTCCAGGCTCAGCGTGCGTTTGGCTCGGCGGGCGAGGGTGTGCCCAGTGCCGCGATCTCGTGGGTCGATTAGCGCGAGCGTCAGGTTGCCCTGCCAGCCATACAGCTCCTGTTTGACGGCAGCCTCGAAGCCATTGATGCGGGCGGTCTGCACGTTCTGCGGAATAAAGTTCTGGTCGAGAACAATCGCGTCTTGCAGATCGATACGGTACAGCGATAGCTCCAGTGCACCGCTTTCGCTGTAGCGGCTGCGCCACTGGGCTTCATAGCTCTTGGATGTTTCTGGCTTTAGGTCGGGGTTGGCGCTCGCGGAGCAAAAGCCGCCGAAACAGAAGTCTGGGTAATACAGGTCGTTGAAGGTCGGTGCGCGGAAGCCTTCGCTGTAGGACAGGATCAAGTCATTGTCGTTGTTGAATGGCACCGTCAATGCGGCGTTCCAGCTGTTTTTGCTGCCGAACTGCTGGTTCTTGTCATGGCGTAGGCCCAGTTCGGTTGAGAATTGTTCAGCGGTGTAGCGGTGCTGAATAAATGCCGCCTGATTCCAGCGCGAGTCCTCGACAAAGTCTGTGTCGCTACGCAGGCGGTCTTCGTACCAATCGGCACCTAACAGCACCTGGTGGCGCTCGTTGAGAGTCAGAGTGTTTACCCAGTTGATCGAGTCACGGTAGGTGTTGAAGCTGTAGAACGAGTCCGCACCAGCCTGTGGCTGGTCGTTGCCAGTGTCGCGTTTGTCCTCGCTGTGGCCGATTTCCAGGCGGCTATTCCAGGCTTCGCCGAAGTTGGCATCGATGTAGCTGGACAGGCTGCTGAGCTGGAAGTCCGTAGTGGGCAGTGACGTGCTGAAGATGTCCTCAAACTCGCTCTGGCCGCGCTGGTCGAGGGCGCTGAAACCGATCTTCAGATCGTCATTGAAGCGATGCGAGAGGTTCAGGCTCAGCGATTTATTGCGGTAGGCATCGTCATCGCCGTTGGCGCCGAAATTATCGCGTGTGGCGTCAATTCCTTGGGTCTCATCGAGTGCAGCCCCCAGGTTGAAGCGGGTTTGCGCGTCGCCGCCGGAAACGCCAAGGCTACGCTCGAAGGTCTGGTTGCTGCCGACGCCAAGGCGAACGTAGGGCTTGAGTCCGTCGCCATGGCCTTGGCGGGTGAAAATCTGTACGACACCACCAATGGCATCCGAGCCATAGAGCGCCGAACGTGCGCCGCGCACAACTTCAACGCGTTCGATCTGCTCCGGGCTGAGAAACTCCAGGCTGCTGGTGCCGCTGGACGCGGCGGAAATACGTTGTCCGTCTAGCAGAACCAGGGTTTGCGCGGTTGAGGTGCCGCGCACGAACAGACCCGTCTGGCTGCCTGCGCCGCCGGTGCGGCTGACGCTAACGCCGGGTACGCGCTCAAGCAGCTCTGCCACGCTGCGCACTTGCAGGCGTTCGATGTCCTTGCGGGTAAATACTGTGGTGGCAGCGGTCGCCTGCTGGATTGGTTCGGCGTGCCGCCCGGAGGTCACAACCAATGGCTGCAATTCAAGTGGGTCAGCATGAGCAGCCAGCGGCAGAAGCGCCACAGCCAGAGCAAGACGGGACAATTTCACGTAGAGAATCCTCAAAAGGTCGAACGACTTTTGAGAAGGGCAGGGGCAAGAACGGGCGCGCGTGCGCAGCCTGAGCTTGACGGTGATGCCCTCCGCAACACCAGTCACATCCAGCAAGGCCGGTCTCCGGGCTCTCGACGTGCGCCGCCTCGCCTTCCCGGGATAACCCAGTGGCGTTGAGGCGACGTGCAGAACGGCTCTGCGGTCGATTACCGTTGCGGGGGCAGCGCCGGGATGGTTCGTAAAGAACGCACCGGCTTCCCGTTTAACGCCGCTTCAACAGGAAGGGGCGCACCTTGGCGGAAGTAAAACGCCGCGCACCTTAATGCGCGGTTGGATGAATTACAAGCAAGCCTGGCTCAGCTCTGGATGAGCGGTATTCATGCAGAAAGGCTGGCGAGGCGCGCGCGGATGGCGGCTTCGATACCGGCGGCATCCAGCCCACATTCGGCAAGCATTTGCGCCGGTTTGGCGTGCTCGACGTAATAGTCCGGCAGTCCCAGATGCAGCACTGGTTTGAGGATGCTGGCGTGGGCGAGGAACTCGCTGACTGCACTGCCGGCACCGCCCATCACGCTGTTCTCTTCAACCGTGACCAGCATTTCGTGGCTGGCGGCCAACTGGCGCACCAGGGCTTCGTCCAGTGGTTTGACAAAGCGCATATCGACCACCGTGGCGTCGAGTGCTTCGCCAACTTTGAGCGCTTCACTGAGCTGCACACCGAATACCAGCAGAGCCGTTTTGCTGCCTTGGCGACGAACCACGCCCTTGCCGATTTCCAGTGGCTCCAGGCCCGCTTCGATGGCGGCATTCGGGCCGCTGCCGCGCGGGTAGCGTACCGCCGCCGGGCCGTTGAACAGGTGGCCGGTGGTGAGCATGCGGCGCAGCTCGTTTTCATCGCTCGGGGTCATCACCAGCATGCCGGGGATGCAGCGCAGGTAGGAAATATCGAAGCTGCCGGCGTGGGTCGGGCCGTCTTCGCCGACCAGGCCGGCGCGGTCGATGGCGAACAGCACATCGAGGTGCTGCACGGCCACGTCATGAATCAGCTGGTCATAGGCGCGTTGCAGAAAGGTCGAATAGATCGCCACCACCGGCTTGGCGCCGTCGCAGGCCATACCGGCCGCGAGTGTTACGGCGTGCTGTTCGGCGATAGCTACGTCGAAGTAGCGCTCTGGGTAGCGCTCACTGAACGCCACCAGATCCGAACCTTCCTTCATCGCCGGGGTAATACCGACCAGGCGCGGATCGGTCGCAGCCATATCGCATAGCCACTGGCCAAATACGCTGGAGTATTTCGGGCCGCTGGCTTGCTTGGGTGCGGCTGGCGCGTTGATCGGCTCCAGCTTGGTGATGGCGTGATAGCCAATCGGGTCGGCTTCGGCTGGGGCGAAGCCCTTGCCCTTCTTGGTCACCACATGCAGAAACTGCGGGCCGTCGAGGTCGCGCATATTGCGCAGGGTGGCAAGCAGGGTCGGCAGGTCGTGGCCGTCGATGGGGCCGATATAGTTCCAGCCCAGCTCCTCAAACAGGGTGCCGGGTACCAGCATGCCCTTGGCGTGTTCTTCGGTCTTGCGCGCGATTTCCCAGGCACCCGGCAGGCGCGAGAGGATCTTCTTGCTGCCTTCGCGCATGCTGGCGTAGGTGCGGCTGGAAAGGATCTTGGCCAGGTAGTTGGACAGGCCGCCGACATTCTTGGAGATCGACATATCGTTGTCGTTGAGGATCACCAGCATATTGGCGTTGACGTCGCTGGCGTGATTCAGCGCTTCAAAGGCCATGCCGGCGGTCAGTGCGCCGTCGCCAATCACCGCTACGGCCTTGCGCCACGAACCCTGAATGCGCGCCGCAATCGCCATGCCCAATGCCGCGCTGATGCTGGTGCTGGAGTGGCCGACGCCAAAGGTGTCGTACTCGCTTTCCGAACGGCGCGGGAAGGCGGCGATGCCGTCTTTCTGCCGCAGGCTGCCCATCTGCTCGCGGCGCCCGGTGAGGATCTTGTGCGGGTAGGCCTGATGGCCGACATCCCACACCAGGCGATCATCCGGGGTGTCGAAGACGTAATGCAGGGCCACGGTCAGCTCAATTACGCCGAGGCCCGCGCCGAAATGCCCGCCGGTCTGCCCGACCGTATACAACAGGTACTGGCGCAGCTCGTCGGCCAGGGTTTCCAGCTCGGCTTCGCCCAGGCGGCGTAGCTCGTCCGGCGTATTGGCGCGGTCTAGAAGGGGCGTCAGCGGGCGCTCACGGGGAATCTCGTGGAAGGTCGTCGGCATCAGGCAGATCGTTATAGGTGTAAAAGATGCGGCAGTTTACCCGAAGCGCCGGAAACTGCCCAAACATGGTTCGGCCAGTCCGGCATCCTGCGGATTACCAGGTATCGACGCTTCGCTTTTTGCCTTCACGGGTTGCCGGCTTTGGCGTGGCATTCAGTCCGCGTAGCAGCCAGGCGCGGGTTTCCACGGGGTCGATCACCGCATCGATCTCCAGGAAACTGGCCATGTTGATGCCCTTGCCGTTCTCGTAGGCCTTGGCCACCAGTTTGTCGAACAGCTGCTGGCGTGCTGCAGGTTCTTCGATGGTCGCCAGTTCCTTGGCGAACCCTAGGCGTACCGCACCTTCCAGGCCCATCGCGCCAAACTCTGCGCTGGGCCAGGCGATGGTAAACAGCGGCGAATGGAAGCTGCCGGCGGCCATGGCCTGGGCGCCGAGGCCGTAGCCCTTGCGCAGCACCACGGTGAAAAACGGCACCGTCAGGCTGGCGGCTGCGACGAACATGCGTGAAACATGGCGCACCGTGGCCTGCTTTTCTGCCTCCGGGCCGACCATAAAGCCGGGGGTGTCGCACAGCGACAGCAGTGGGATATCGAAGGCATCGCACAGCTGCATAAAGCGCGCAGCCTTGTCGCCGGCCACTGCGTCGATGGCCCCACCGAGGTGCGCCGGGTTATTGGCGAGCAGGCCGAACGGCTTACCTTCGATGCGGATAAACGCGGTGATCAGACCTGGGGCGAACTGGCGGCGTAGTTCCAGCACCGAGTCGCGGTCGGCCAGAGTGTCGATCACCTGGCGGATGTCATACACGCGCAGGCGGTTTTCCGGGATCAGCTGGCGCAGTTCGCGCTGGTCGGCGCAGTCCCACTCGCTGAGCGTGCCCTGGAAGTAGCTCAGGTACTGCTTGGCCACTCGCACCGCTTCGGCCTCATCGGCTACGCGCACATCAATGACGCCGTCGGGGCCTTGCACGCTGACCGGGCCGACTTCCTCTGGCTTGAAGCTACCGAGGCCGCCGCCTTCGATCATCGCCGGGCCGGCCATGCCGATGGTGGCGTTGTCAGTGGCGATAATTACATCGCAGCAGCCGAGCAGGGCGGCGTTACCGGCAAAGCAGCGGCCGGAGACTATCCCTACTGTAGGGACGAGACCAGACAACCGCGCCATGCCGACAAAGGTGTGGCAATCCAGTCCGGCCACGCCGACGAAATCGCTATCGCCCGGTCGGCCACCACCGCCCTCGGCAAACAGCACCAGCGGCAAGCGCCACTGCGCGGCGAGGCCCAGCATGCGGTCGGTCTTCTTATGGTTCATCACGCCCTGGGTGCCGGCGAATACCGTGTAGTCGTAGGCGATGGTCATGCAGCGCGCGGCCTCGCTACCGAACGTCTCGGCATTGACTGTGCCAATACCCGCCACCAGGCCGTCAGCCGGGCTTTGTTCGATCAGCTCTTCCAGTGAGCGCCGGCGACGTTGTGCGGCAATCGCCAGGGCGCCGTATTCGTTAAAGCTGCCATTATCGAGCAGGTCCGCCAGGTTCTCGCGTACGGTGCGTTGGCCAGTCTTGCGCCGTTTGGCAACGGCTTGCGGGCGGCGCTCGTCGCGGGTGACTGCGTGGCGTTCGAGCACTTCGGCCAGATCCGCGCGGATATGCGCCAGGTCCAGGCTCTGTTCGCTCTGGCTGGCGGCGGCGTAGACCTCGGCCGGCTCGATAAACAGCAGCGGCTGGCCTTCATTGAGCGCGCTGCCGACCTGCACGGCCAGTTGGCGGACGATGCCGCTGTGGCTGGCGGTGACCACAAACTCCATCTTCATCGCCTCCAGTACGGCGATGTTCTGGCCGACGGCCACGGCATCGCCTTCTGCCACCTCCAGGCTGACCACTACCCCGGTGCTGTGAGTTAGCAGCGGCAGGCAGCCGGGTGGTGCGTCCGCTATCTGCTCGGCGTCTTGGCTGGCCGCCTGCGCACCGGTAAAAAAATGATGCGGGTGAGCCTGGGGCTGTGCGGCCAGCAGCTCGCTTAGCTGGCTTTCGACAAAGCGTGTGGTCAGCTGATAGTTCGCCACCTGCGGCAGGCGCAGCAGGTTTTGCAGCAGATGCAGATTGCTGGCCACGCCTTCCAGGCGGAATTCGCACAGCCCACGATAGGCGCGGCGCAGGGCGCTGGGGTAATCCGGTGCGTGGGCGATCAGCTTGGCCAGCAGCGAGTCATAGCTGGGGCTGACCGGATAGCCGGCGTAGCCATAGCCATCCACGCGCAGGCCGGGGCCGCTGGGCGGTTGGTAGGCCGTCAAAGTGCCGGCGGCCGGGCGGGTGCTGCCATCGCTGCTCATGCTTTCCAGATTGATCCGCAGCTGCACCGCACAGCCATTAAGCGGCGGTGGTTCGAGCAAACCCAGCTCGCGCAGGGAGATGCCTGCGGCCAGTTTAAGCTGGGTGTGCAGCAGGTCGACGCCAGTGACCTGTTCGGTGACGGTGTGTTCGACCTGAATACGCGGGTTGGCTTCCATAAAGTAGAAACGCTCGGGCTGCTCGGCATCCAGCAGGAACTCGAAGGTGCCCAGGCCCTGATAGCGGGCGGCGCGCGCCAGTTGCAGCGCGGCGTCGATCATTTGTGCGCGGGTGGCGGCGGGCAGGTCCGGGCTGGGGGCGATTTCCACCAGCTTCTGCTGGCGGCGCTGCAGGCTGCAGTCGCGCTCCCATAAATGGCTGACCGCGCCCGTGCTGTCGCCCAGCACTTGAATCTCGATATGCCGGGCGCTGCGCACCAGTTGCTCGATATACAGCTCGTTATTGCCAAAGGCGCTTTGCGCCTCGGACTGGCAGCGGGCAAAGGCCTCGTCCAGCTCGGCTGCCCTGAACACCGGGCGCATGCCGCGGCCACCGCCGCCGGCCAGGGCCTTGAGCATGACTGCGCCATGCTCGGCGAGAAAGCCGTGGGCTTCATCCGGGCTGATCGCCCTATTTATACCCGCCACCAGCGGCACATCGCAGTACTCGGCCAGCTCTCGCGCGGCGGCCTTGTCGCCAAACAGCTGCAGCACCTCGGCGCTGGGGCCGACAAAGCACAGGCCAGCGGCCTGGCAGCGCCGCGCAAACTCGGCGTTTTCTGCGAGAAAGCCGTAGCCCGGATGCACGGCATCACAGCTCTGTGCCTGGGCAATCTCGATCAGCTGATCCATATCCAGATAGGCCGCCACGCCACGCCCCTTGAGCGCCACAGCGCTATCGGCTTGGCGCACATGCAGGGAGGCGGCATCGTCCTCGGCGTAGACGGCAACCGAGCGGATGCCCAGTTCATTGGCGGCGCGGGCGATGCGGATGGCGATTTCACCACGGTTGGCGATCAGCAGGGCGGCGAAGGGCGCGGTGGTAACGGGCATGGTGGCTCCAGATTTTTATTCTGCAGCCATCTTAGGCGCTCTGCGGCCCAGGTAAACCAAGGCCTAGTGGGCGTAAGTCGGGATATTTATCTGGGTGATGATCGCCGGGGCCGGGGTAGCCCTGATGCAATCCGGGAGCTGTTTCCAGGGCTGGATTTTCCCGGATTACATCCGGGCTACGGGCTGGCAGACGCATAAGTCGTGGGAGGGGCCGGGCGGCGATCCGCTTTAGCCGCGACAATAGCGGTAAAACTCGCCGCTAAAGCGCCTCCCACTCCGGTGCGTGGAACGGTTTAGCTGCGCCGTTCGACGATATACCGCGCCAGATCACGCAGCGGCTCGGCAGCCTGGTCGAATGGGCGCAGGGCATGCAGGGCCTGGTCGCGCAGTTCCAGGGCGTAGGCCTTGGCGGCGTCGAGGCCGAGCAGGGCCGGGTAGGTCGGTTTGTCGTGGGCCTGGTCCTTGCCCTGGGTTTTGCCCAGGGTGGCGGTGTCGCTTTCCACGTCGAGGATATCGTCCTGCACCTGGAACGCCAGGCCGATGGCGCGGGCGTAGGTGTGCAGGGCTTTGAGTGCGTGGTCGTCGGCCTGGCCGCTGGCCAAGGCGCCAAGCTGCACGCTGGCTTCGATCAGCGCGCCGGTCTTGTGCCGATGCATGATTTCCAGGGCGTTCTGGTCGAGGGTTTGGCCGACTGAGCCGAGGTCGATGGCCTGGCCGCCGACCATGCCGGCCGGGCCAGCCGCGCGGGCCAGGGCGCTGAGCATAGCCAGGCGCAGCTCGGCGTCATGCGGGTTGTGCGTGGCGTCGGCGAGTACTTCAAACGCGAGGCTCTGCAGGCCGTCGCCGGCGAGAATCGCACAGGCTTCATCGAAGGCTTTGTGGGTGGTCGGCTGGCCACGGCGCAAGTCGTCATCGTCCATCGCCGGCAGGTCATCGTGGACCAGCGAGTAGGCGTGAATCAGTTCCACCGCGCAGGCTGCCGCATTGGCGCGCTGCGGCTCGCCGCCGAGGGCTTCGCAGGCGGCGTAGGCGAGCAGCGGGCGAACGCGTTTGCCGCCATTGAACAGGCTGTAGCGCATGGCGGCGTAGAGGCGTTCCAGTTCCGGGCGAGGGCTGCTCAGGAGGGTTTCCAGGGCGGCATCGACGCGGCTTTGGCAGCTGCTCTGGTAGGCCGCAATCATGCCTGCTGGTCCGCGTCGAAGGGGGCTTCCTCCAGCTCGCCGTCGCGCTCCATCAGGATCTGCACTTTCTGTTCGGCCTGGGCCAGGGCGGTCTGGCAGTCGCGGGTCAGGCGTACGCCCTGTTCGAAGGCGGTCAGCGAGTCTTCCAGCGACAGCTCGCCGTTTTCCAGACGCTCGACCAGGTTCTGCAGATCGGTCAGGGATTGCTCGAAGTCGAGCGCGGCTTTTTTACGGGCGGCCATGGCGGATATCTCGGGGTAGATCGGGGAGTTGGAACCGGCGCGACACTAGCAGAGCCATGCCGTGCGGGCAAATCAGCGGGCGGTTTCTGAACTTGTGGGAGGGGCTTAAGCCGCGACAGTCGTTCGCCGCTAAAGCGCCTCCCACAGGATTGGTGGCCTGGTCGGTTGTCAGCCGATTACGCCGTGACCGCGTGCCATCAGCACCGCTAGTAATGGGATGGTCAGCAGCGCCAACAGTTCCAGGCGAATCACCGTGATCACCAGGCGTGCCTTGGCTGGGCTGACCTGCGGTACTTCGCTGGCCTTGAGGCTGTTGCGCCAGTTGAGGAAGACAAAGGTCGGCACCACGGAAATCAGCCCGACCAGAATAAACAGGCCGACCTTGGCGTGAAACAGGCTATTGCCCAGGTAGTAGTCCAGGCCCTTGCCGTACCAGAGCACCCGCGCCAGGCCGGTAAACAGCACCACGCCGGCGCAGATGCCGTAGGCGATGTCGGTGATGATCAGGCTGCGTGCGCGGCGCAGGTCCAGCGGCAGTTTGAATTGCACATGCTCGATGCTGAGCAGGGCGAACAGCAGAAAGATCGACAGGTAATGCAGGTAGGCGGCAATGGCTTGGCCCATGGTGGCGTCCCTTCTCTGGATTGGCTGATCAGCTGGCTAGCAGGCCGTTGAAAATGTAGGAGAGGCAGGCAAGACAAGGCAAAAACGGCCGAAAAAGCGGAGTTTACTGCTGTAAATGAGCATTTTGAGGCCGTTTTTAACGCAGTATTGCCAACGCAGGTAGTTTTCAACGGACTGCTAGTTCGACCCGGTTACGGCCATTGCCCTTGGCCTGATACAGCGCCTGGTCGGCGCGGTTCATGGTAGCGCTTGGTGGCTCCTGAGGGGCGCGCAGGGCTGCGCCGATGCTGATGGTCAGGTTGAGTTGCAGTTCGTCGATGCTCACCGGCTCCTTGTTCAGGGCCGTGCGAATGCGCTCGGCAATCTGCAGCAGTTCATGCTCATCATGCACCTGCAGCAGCACCACGAACTCCTCGCCGCCGCTGCGCGTTACTACATCCTGCGGGCGCACGGCGGCGCTGATGCGCCGGGCGGTTTCCCACAGCACCTGATCGCCCGCAGCGTGGCCGTGGTTGTCGTTGACCTTCTTGAAGTAATCCAAGTCGCAGAACAGCACGCCAAGCTGCAGGCCCAGATCGTCGGCCTGCTCCTGCTGCCGAGGCAGAAAGTGGTTAAGACCGGCGCGGTTCCACAGTTGGGTCAGTGGGTCGAGCATGGTCTTGCGCTGTTCACGGCTAAGCGCCGCGCGCAGCTGCGCGGTCTGCTCGCTGACGTGGCGCAGCTTCAGATAACCCTCGACCAGGGTCGCCATGTCGATAAATAGGCGCACCTGTTTGTCCGTCAGCTGCCGTGGTGTCGGGTCGATCAGGCACAGGGTGCCCAGCGGTTGGCCTTCCTGGGAAAACAGCGGTTGCCCGGCGTAGAAGCGAATTTGCGGGTTGTTGACCACCACTGGGTTGTCGTGAAAACGCAGGTCGTTATGGGTGTCTTCGACTATCAATGGCTGGGTGCCGAGTATCGCGTGGGCGCAGAAGGAGATGGTCCGTGGGGTTTCGGTGATCTCCAAACCGATGCGCGACTTGAACCACTGGCGGTCATGGTCGATCAGGCTGACCAGCACGGTTTTGACCGCGAATACTTCGCGCACCACCCGCACCAGGGTGTCTAGATAGGGGTCGGCGGGGGTATCGATCAGTTCGTTGTCATCGAGAATCTGCTGGCGCAGGACTTCATCGCAGGGCATTTCAGGGCTGAGCATAAGGGGCTCCTGATTGGCTGGGGGCGAACCATTGGTCGGCACGGGTCAGGCGGTAAGCATAGCCAGCCAGGCACAGGCTGCGCAGCCCCATAAAACTCAGAAAGGCCAGCCACAATCCCTGGTTGCCCAGCGGTTGCAGTGCCCAGGCCAGCGGCAGGCTGAGCAGCAGCGCCAGAAGCATGGCGTCGCGCATCTCCCGGGCGCGGGTGGCGCCGATAAACAGGCCGTCGAGCAGGTAGCTCCACACCGCGATCAGCGGCAGCAGGGCGAGGTACGGCAGGTAGGCGAACGCCGCCTCGCGCACCATCGCAATATTGGTCTGCAGGCTGATAAACCAGTGCCCGCCAAGCAGAAAGAACAGCGCAAAACCCAGGCTGGCGAGCAATGACCAGCCGCCGGCGACAACCAGCGTGCGCCGCAGCGCGCTGCGATCACGGGCGCCCAGGGCATGCCCGCACAGCGCCTCCAAAGCGTGGGCCAGGCCGTCGAGGGCGTGGGCGGCGAGCAGCAGGCCGTTGAGCAGCAGGGCGTTGGCTGCCACCGTTGCATCGCCGAGGCGGGTGCCCTGCACGGTGATCAGAAAGAACACCGCCTGCAGCGCCAGGGTGCGGATAAATATGTCGCGGTTTACTGCCAGCAGCGGTCGCCAGTTCAACCAGCGGCGCAGCGCGGCCCAGTCCAGCGTGCCGGCGTAGGCACGCAGGGCGCGGCGGGCCAGGTACAGGCCGAGCAGGGCGCCGCTCCACTCGGCAATTACAGAGGCCCAGGCCGCGCCGGCCACGCCCCAGTGCAGGCCGAGGACGAACAGCAGATCGAGGGCAACATTCAGCAGGTTGGTGGTCAGCAGAATGGCCAGCGGCCCGCGGGCGTTCTGCGTGCCCAGCAGCCAGCCAACCAGGGCATAGGTGGCCAGCGCCGCAGGCAGGCCGAGCAGGCGGATATACAGATAGCTGCGCGCCAACTCATCGAGCTGCGCCGAGGGCTGCATTAGCGCGAGTGCAGCGCTGCTCAGGGGAATGGCCAGGCTGATCAGTACGACCGCAAGCAGCACGCCAAGCAGCAAACCCTGCAGCAACACCTGGCGCAGCGCGCCGCCATCATTGCGCCCGGCGGCCTGGGCGCTGAAACCGGTGGTGCCCATGCGCAGAAACCCCACCGCCCAGGTCAGCAGGGTATACAGGCTGCCGCCCACGGCCACCGCAGCCAGTTGATGGGCATGCGGCAGATGGCCGATCACCGCGCTGTCGACCAGCGCCACCAGCGGCACCGAGAGGTTGCAGAGGATCATCGGCGCAGCCAGCGCCCACACTCGTTGATGGGTCGGCCTGTGCTGCCAGGCATCGCGTACGGCGTTTATCAAATGCGTTCTCAAACGTGCTTGGAGATGACTGCAACAAAATGCGCGGGCGCGTGTCACAGGCGGGTTATTAAACACTGATCGACTGGCGTGCGCTGCCAAGCAATTTTGCATGCGCACGCGTAGAACCTGTTTACGGTCTCGCGAGCTAGAGCCCTGCAAGGCAAAGGCAGGCGAGGACGCGGAGTGTACGAGTTGTACATGAGCATCCGAGCCTGGCTTTAACGCCGCAGGGCCGACGCGCAGCAGACCGTTAACAGGTTCTTAGTTGTTGGCAGGCGGCTCGACTATAGTGTCAGGCCTCTGCACCTACCCTTGTTGGAGCCCGCAATGCCGAAGAATGGACTGCTTCTGGCACTTGTCCTGAGCCTGCTCAGCGCCTGTGATTCATCCACCCCTGGGCCCGCCGAAGTGACGGCCACCCAATCCTCCCCCGTGAGCAGCGAGGCGGCCAAGCCGGCAGTCGACCGCAAGGCGCTGGCCGAGCGTTACGCCGGTCGCGAACTGACCGTGGTGGATGTCTCGGAAGTGCAGCTCGATGGCGCCAGCACGCTGTCGATCAGCTTCTCGGTGCCGCTTGACCCCGAGCAGAAACTCGCCGAACGCCTGCACTTGGTCGACAGTAAAAGCGGCAAGGTCGATGGCGCCTGGGAGCTGACCGACAACCTGATGGAAGTGCGCCTGCGCCATCTGGAGCCGCAGCGCAAACTGGTGCTGACCGTGGATGCCGGCCTGCTCGGGCTGAATGGCAAGAGCCTCGCCGCCGAGCAGGTGACCCGCCTGGAAACCCGCGACCTGCAAGCCAGTGTCGGCTTTGCCAGCCGTGGCTCCTTGCTGCCCACGCGCCTCGCCGAAGGCCTGCCGGTGATTGCGCTGAACGTCGACAAGGTGAATGTCGAGTTCTTCCGCATAAAATCCGAGTCGCTACCGGCCTTCCTTAACCGCTGGGGCCGCGCGAGCAATCTGGATAACTGGGAGGCCCGTAGCCTGCTGCCGATGGCCGATCTGGTCTATGGCGGCCGTTTCGATCTGAACCCTGCGCGCAATACCCGCGAAACCCTGCTGCTGCCGATTGCCGGCCTGGAGCCGTTCAAACAGCCCGGCGTATACCTGGCGGTGATGCGTGAAGCCGGCAGCTACAACTACTCACAGCCGGCCACGCTGTTCACCCTGAGCGATATCGGCCTGTCCGCGCGGCGCTACCAGAACCGTATCGATGTGTTCACCCAGGCCCTGGCCGGCGGTGATGCCCTGGGCGGTGTACGCCTGGAAATCCTCGATGCCGAAGGCAAGGTACTGGCCGAAGGCAAGACCGATGGCGCTGGCCATGGCGAACTGCCGCTGCCAGCCAAGGCCGAAGTGCTGCTGGCCCATCAGGGCGAACAGACCAGCCTGCTGCGCCTGAATACTGCGGCGCTGGATCTGGCCGAGTTTGATATCGCCGGCCCCGTCGCTCACCCGTTGCAGTTCTTTGTGTTCGGCCCGCGTGACCTTTATCGTCCCGGCGAAACCGTGCTGCTTAACGGCCTGCTGCGCGATGCCGATGGCCGCGCGGTAAAAGCCCAGCCAGTGAATGTGGAAGTGCGCCGCCCGGATGAGCAGGTCAGCCGCAAATTCGTCTGGCAGGCCGATGACGCCGGTTTGTATCAGTACCAGCTGCAACTGGCAGCTGAGGCGCCGACTGGGCGTTGGCAGCTGCTGTTCGACCTCGGCGATGGCCGCCAGCAGCTGTATGAGTTCTCCGTGGAAGACTTCCTGCCGGAGCGCATGGCCCTGGAACTCAAGGGCAGTGATAAGCCCTATACCCCAGCGGAAAACGCCCAGTTTGAGGTCACCGGTCGTTATCTGTATGGCGCGCCAGCCGCTGGCAATCGCCTCAGCGGCCAGCTCTATGTCCGCCCGCTGCGTGAGGCGGTGGCCAGCCTGCCGGGTTATCAGTTCGGTTCGGTTACTGAAGAAGAGTTGAGCGAGGACATCGATCTCGATGAAACCAGTCTGGACGAGCAGGGCAAGGCCAGTCTGGATATCGAAAGCCGCTGGGCCGATGCCAAGTCGCCGCTGCGCCTGATCCTGCAGGCCAGCCTGCAGGAGTCCGGTGGCCGGGCGATTACCCGGCGGATTGTCCAGCCGGTCTGGCCGGCCGAGCGCCTGCCCGGCGTGCGTGGGCTGTTCGATGGCGAAGAAGTGGACGCCGACAGTCTGGCCGAGTTCGACGTGCTGGTGGCCGACGCTGCCGGTAACAAGCTGGCGGCTGATCAACTTAGCGTGCGCCTGATTCGTGAGCGCCGTGACTACTTCTGGAACTTCTCCGAGAGCGATGGCTGGAGCCATAACTACACCGAGAAATTCCTTACCCTCAACGAGGAAACCCTCAAGGTCGCGGCCGGCGGTACCGCCAAGATCAGCTTCCCGGTGGAGTGGGGCCCCTACCGCGTCGAAGTGATTGATGCGCAGACCGGCATGCTCAGCAGCATGCGCTTCTGGGCCGGCTACCGCTGGCAGGACAACGCCGACGGCGGCGCAGTGCGCCCGGATCAGGTCAAGCTGGCGCTGGATAAACCGGCGTACGTCGATGGCGACACCGCCCAGGTCACCGTTACCCCGCCTTCCGCGGGCAAGGGCTACCTGATGGTGGAGTCCAGCGAAGGGCCGTTGTGGTGGCAAGAGATCGAGGTGCCGGCCGAGGGCAAGACCTTCGACATCCCGATTGCCAAGGACTGGGCGCGCCATGACCTGTATGTCAGCGCCCTGGTGATCCGTCCCGGCGAGCGCAAGAGCAATGCCACGCCTAAACGTGCGGTCGGCCTGCTGCATCTGCCGCTGGAACGTGCGCCGCGCAAGTTGGCACTGACCCTCACCGCTGCGGAAAAGATGCGTCCTAACCAACCGCTGAAGGTCAAGGTGCAGGCGCGCAACGCTGACGGCAGCATCCCGAAGCAAGCGCAGGTGCTGGTGGCGGCGGTGGATGTCGGCATCCTCAATATCACCGAGTACGCCACGCCTGATCCATTCGCCAACTTCTTCGGCCGTAAGGCCTATGGCGCGGACCAGCTGGATATCTACGGGCAACTGATCGAAGCCGGGCAAGGCCGGGTGGCCAAGCTGGCTTTCGGTGGTGACGCGGCGCTGGCCGGTGGCGGCAAACGCCCGGATACCAGCGTGCTGATCGTCGCACTGCAGAGCCAGCCGCTGGCGCTGAATGAACAGGGTGAAGGCGAAGTCAGCCTGAATATCCCCGACTTCAACGGCGAGCTGCGGTTGATGGCGCAAGCCTGGACCGATGAGCATTACGGCATGGGCGAAGGCAAGACGGTGGTCGCTGCGCCGCTGATTGCCGAGCTGTCCGCACCGCGCTTCCTCGCCGGTGGCGATGAAACCACCCTGGCCCTGGACCTGAGCAACCTGTCCGGGCGCGAGCAGAAACTCGATGTGCAACTGAGCGCTGAAGGCCAGCTGCGCCTGGCGCAGAATCCGGGTGCGGCGGTGGCGCCGATCACCCTGGCGGATGGTCAGCGGACCATTCTGCGTATCCCGGTCACCGCACTGGGTGGCTATGGGCAAGGGCGCTTCAAGGTCAGCGTCAATGGCCTGGCCCTGCCCGGTGAGGATCTGCCGCCGTTCAGCCGTGAGTGGACCCTGGGCATTCGCCCGGCCTACCCGGCGCAGCTGCAGCATTTCCGTGCGGTGCTGAAAGACGAACCCTGGTTGCTGCCGGCCAATGCCCTTAGCGCCTTTGAAACTGCAGGGCTGGAAGCGCGGCTGGCGATTTCCAGTCGGCCGCCGCTCAACCTGGGCGAGCAGATTCGTGCGCTTAAAGCCTATCCATACGGCTGCCTGGAGCAGACCACCAGTGGTCTGTACCCGTCGCTGTACGCCGATGCGGCAACGCTGAAACGTCTGGGCGTGGAAGCCGAGCCGGATGAGCAGCGCAAGCGCTCCATCGAACTGGGCATCGAGCGTCTGCTGAGCATGCAGCGTTACAACGGCAGCTTCGGTCTGTGGGGTGCGGACAGCGATGAGGAGTACTGGCTGACCGCCTATGTCAGCGACTTCCTCCTGCGCGCCCGCGAGCAGGGCTTTGGGGTACCGGAAGAGGCGCTGAAAAAGGCCAACGAACGCCTGCTGCGCTACCTGCAGGAACGCCACCTGATTGAGGTCAACTACAGCGACAACGCCGAACACAGCCGTTTTGCCGTGCAGGCCTACGCCGGTTACGTGCTGGCGCGCAGCCAACAGGCGCCGCTGGGTGCCTTGCGCAGCCTGTATGAGCGACGCAGCGATGCACGCTCCGGCTTGCCGCTGGTGCACCTGGCCGCGGCCCTGCAGAAAATGGGCGACCAGCCGCGTGCCGATGAGCTGCTGACCGCAGGCCTGGCCCGTGGTCGTGAGAGCAACAACTGGCTGGCCGACTACGGCAGCCCGCTGCGTGATCAGGCGCTGATTCTGGCGCTGCTGGAAGAGCACGACCTGGCCGGCAATCGCCGTGAAGAGCGGCTGTTCAACTTGGCCGATGAAGTGGCCGGGCAGCAGTGGCTGTCGACCCAGGAGCGCAACTCGCTGTACCTGGCCGGGCGCAACCTGCTGAGCAAGCCGGAACCTAACTGGAGCGCAGCTCTGCAAAGCGGCAGCCTGGCCTTCGAGCTGAGCAATGCCCAGCCGGGCCTCAAGCTCGATGGCAGTGATCTGGCTGCGCCGCTGACTATCCGCAACGCGACAAGTAAACCGGGCGATACGCCGCTGTATCAGCAGCTGACCCTCTCCGGCTACCCAAGCCAGGCCCCGGCGGCGGGAGGTGAAAACCTCAGCATCTACCGCGAATACTTAGGCATGGACGGTAAGGCGCTGGACCTGAGCAACTTGCAAAGCGGCGAGCTGGTGCTGGTGCACCTGGCCGTGGCGGCCAAGCAGCGGGTGGCGGATGCCCTGGTGGTCGACCTGCTGCCGGCGGGCCTGGAGCTGGAAAACCAGAACCTGGCACAAAGCTCGGCCAGCCTGGACGACGCCAGCAGTGCGGTAAAGGAATGGCGTAAGTCGATGCAGAACGCGGCGATCAAGCACCAGGAGTTCCGTGGTGATCGCTACGTCGCCGCGCTGGATGTCAGCGGCTACGACACCACCCACCTGCTGTACCTGGCCCGCGCCGTCACCCCCGGCAGCTACCGCGTGCCGCCACCACAAGTGGAGTCGATGTACCGGCCGAACTGGCAGGCGCTGGGCGAAAGCCCAGGACGCTTAATCGTTAAAGAGCGCTAGAACGCACAAGGCCCGCCAAATTGGCGGGCCTTGTTGTTTAGCCGGTGTGACTTAGCTGATCAGACCGCTCAGCAACCACAACCCCAGCACCAGCCAGATCACCCCGGCAATTATCGAGCGGCGGATAAAGGCGCGTACCGCCAGGTACAGCAGCCAGAGACCAGCCACTAAAACCACGATGCTAAGCAATGATGGTGTCACCCCCAAGGCCTTGGACATGCCCGTGATAAAGCTGCTGACCGCGCCGCCAAGCATGCCGAAAAAGCCGCTCAAGCCTTCGATGATAAAACGGATCACCGAGCCGACCGCTTCGCCCAGGGATTCAAAAATACCTTCTACACCCATAGTTCTCGTTCCACTCGACTCTGCGTTGGTTACTGCTGCGCGCCAGTGTGCCAGTCATTTGGCAGATTGGCAGCGTTACGGAGCATGACCCGCCAGCGCTGGACATAGAAAAGCCCCTGCCTCAGCGAGGCAGGGGCTTGTGGTGTAGCGTGTTTCAGTTAAGCAGGGTTGGACAGCTGACACCCACTGCGGCAAAGGCCGCAATGGCATCGGCAGAGCCATAGCTGCGGTTCTGCGCCGACTGGATTACGCCGCAGGCGCCGCGGTTGAAGTCGCTGGTTTCCGTCCAATAGAAACGATTGGCGTCGACAAACACTTCGAACGCTTTGCGGGTATTCCAGCCGATTTTCTGGCTGAGTAAGTAGAACGCACGGTTATACACCCCGCTTGAGTGGTGTACATCCATGCCATCACGGTACTGCTCGGCGTGATCAATCGAGCGACCGTCACGGCTGGGCTGGTTCATATAGCGCAAGGCGCCGTCACCTTTGAAGATGTCGTAGCCAACCTTCCAGTCGTTCTTGCCTTTCATAAAGTATTCGGCCGCTTCGCCAGCCATATCGGAGAACGCCTCATTGATGCCGCCGGACTGGTTGCTGTAGACCAGCCCCGAATGCAGCTCGGTAAAACCATGGCTGACTTCGTGGGCGGAAACGTCCAGCGATACCAGTGGGTAGAAGCGATTACGACCATCGCCGAAGGTCATCGCCTGACCGTCCCAGAAGGCATTTTCATAGCCGTTGCCGTAATGCACCTTCATATACAGCTTGCGGTTGAGCAGCGGGCGCAGACCGCCAAACCAGCTGCCGTACATCTGGAACACCACGTTGCCGAAATAGTGCGCGTCGTTCAGCGGCGAGAAAGCGCCGTTGATGCTCTTGAAGTCGTTGAACGAACAGGCGAACTGAAAGGGCGTGGTGCTGCTGTTGTTCAGGCTGTGGTTGAGGTTGACGGTGATGACATTGCCGCTGTCCATCTGGCACTTGTTGTTGACCGACAGATGTCCGTAGTCCGTTCCATACAGGTAACGGCCACTTTTCAGGTTGCCCCCCGGCCCCGTTGCCTGGGCGTGGTTGAGGCCTTCCCATTGATCAAGCAGCTCGCCGCTGTTGGCTTCGATCATAAAGAACGGGCGTGAAGGTTTTGCCCCGGGGACAAAGAACGACACCACGTACGCCAGCTGTGCGCGTTGCTGCGCATCGAGCCGCACAACCAGTTCGCTCTGTTCGTTTTCGCTCGGCAGGCCGCTGGCTTTCAGGCTTTTGGCCATTTCCAGGGCTTGTTTGGCGCTGAGCGTTGGCGTTGCATCGCGTACCAGGTCGCTGCTGATATCACTGACCAAGCGGCCGCTGCGCAGGGGCTGGCTACCGTCGGTAAACTCGGTGATGGCTTCGCCCCACACCCGGATGCCCTTATAGAACTGTTGATAGCGCACGACCTGGGCACCACCAGGCAATTGCGCGCTCAGGGTGGCGTTCAGCTCGTCCGGCTGCAGTCCAAGGTCATCATGGATGTCGCCAGCGCCGGCTATACCGGGGCGGGTTGGCAGGGTTGAGAGATCAATCAGTTCTGCGGCGAAGGTACAGGCGGGGGAAACAAGTGCGGCGAGTAGCAAGGTTTTCGGGAAGATCTTCCTGTGCATTGATGTAGCTCCATTGGGTAAGCGGAGGATGGCTCCGTGAATAGCCCGTTGCCTTATGGCGATAACGGTTTTTCACTGTTGTCGGCGCGGCGGGTAGCCAGGCGTTAACAGCGAACCCAAGGTATAGGCGTCAAAAATACGAATATCAAAAAAATGACGCAAAAAGATAACAATGGGCGCAAACAGCTCTAGCACGGTACTTTTGCTCGTGTGTTCTGGCGGATATGGCATGTTCTGCCATGGCGTAGAGCTTCTGCACGTCAGGTTTCGAGTTGTCAGCAGAGGCCAGAAATATTGGGCAGCGCCGCGTATAGTGCGGCGCTTCAGGGATGTGTGTTGAGAGAGGCGCTATGCGTTCTGGGGCGGGTCGGTTGGTGGCAGCGCATGCTGTTGTGCTGAGGTGTTTACGCCGTCCCTGGCTGGCTATTGCGCTGTGCCTGCTGCTGATTCTGGCGCTGGCCGACCGGCTATTCCCGTTGCCGTTACCAGGCGATGACCTGGCCCGTGTGGTGCTGGCCGAGGATGGTGCGCCGCTGTGGCGCTTTGCCGACCATGATGGCGTATGGCGCTATCCGGTCAGCCCCAGTGAGGTGTCGCCCTATTACCTGGACGCGCTGCTGACCTACGAGGATCGCTGGTTCTATCAGCACCCCGGGGTCAACCCGCTGGCGCTGGGCCGTGCGGCCTGGCAGAACCTCAGCGGCGGGCGCGTGCTGTCGGGCGGCAGCACGCTGTCGATGCAGGTGGCGCGGCTGCTTGATCCGCATGCACGCAGCTATAGCGGCAAGCTCAAGCAACTGTGGCGCACGCTGCAGCTGGAGTGGCACCTGTCCAAGGATGAAATCCTCACCCTCTACCTCAATCGCGCGCCTTTTGGCGGCACCCTGCAAGGCGTAGCGGCGGCCAGTTGGGCCTATCTGGGTAAGTCGCCGAGCCAGCTGACCCGCGCCGAGGCGGCATTGCTGGCGGTACTGCCACAAGCGCCCAGCCGTTTGCGCCCGGATCGTCACCCTGAGCGCGCCCAGGCGGCGCGCGACAAAGTGCTCAAACGCCTGGCCAGTTTCCAGATCTGGCCGCAGTCGGCGATCAACGATGCGCTGGAAGAACCGGTGCTGCTCGCTCCACGTCAGGAGCCACGCCTGGCGCCGCTGCTGGCGCGGCGCCTTAACACCCGCGGCAGTCCGCCGCTGATTCGTACGACTATCGATGCCGCCTTGCAGCGCCGCTTGGAAGATTTGCTGCTGGGTTGGCGTGCGCGGCTGCCGGAGCGTACCTCGGCGGCGATTCTGGTGGTCGAGCAGCCAAGCATGGCGGTACGCGCCTACCTGGGCTCGGTGGATATTGGCGATGCCAAGCGCTTTGGCCATGTCGACATGATCAACGCCGTGCGCTCGCCCGGCTCGACCCTGAAACCTTTTCTTTACGGCATGGCGCTGGATGAAGGACTGATCCATTCCGAGTCGCTGCTGCAGGACGTGCCGCGACGTTACGGCGATTACCGCCCGGGCAACTTTGCTGCCGGTTTTAGCGGCGCGGTGTCCGCTAGCGAGGCCTTGGCCACTTCACTCAATTTGCCTGCTGTGCAACTGCTCGAGGCCTACGGGCCGAAACGCTTTGCCGGCGAATTGCGCAGTGCTGGTGTGCCGTTGCTGCTGCCGCCGTTGGCCGAGCCCAATCTGGCGCTGATTCTCGGTGGGGCCGGCAGCCGCCTGGAGGAACTGGTCAGCGGTTACAGCGCCTTTGCCCGTGGCGGCATGGCAGCGCGTCTGCGCTTGCAGCCGCAGGATGGCTTGCATGAGCGGCGCTTGCTGTCGCCCGGCTCGGCGTGGATTGTGCGGCGTATTCTCAGCGGCCAGGCGCGCCCGGATCGCGACCCGCGTGCGCAGCTGGTGCAGCGCCCGAGCCTCGCCTGGAAGACTGGCACCAGCTATGGCTTTCGCGATGCCTGGGCGATTGGCGTGGCGCCGCGTTACTTGATCGGCATCTGGATCGGCCGGCCCGACGGCACCCCGGTGTCCGGCCAGTTCGGCCTGGCCTCGGCGGCGCCGCTGCTGCTGCAGGTGCATGATCTGCTGGTCAACCGCGACAGCCAGCGTGGCATCGCCCTGCCGATTGATCCGCAGCCTGCCTCGGTCGGTGTGGCGGCGATCTGCTGGCCGCTGGGCCAGCCGCTGGACAGTAGTGACCCCAACTGCCGGCGCCAACGTTTTGCCTGGACCCTGGATGGCACCACGCCGCCGACCTTGCCGGCGCAGGACCAGCCGCTGGGTTTGGGTCTGCTGGAAAGCCTTTGGGTGAATGCCGCCGGGCAGCGCGTGGATGCCAGTTGCCCGGGGGCGACGGCACAGAGCCTGGCGTTATGGCCGGCGCCGCTGGAACCCTGGCTGCCACGCCGCGAGCGGCGCAGTGCGCGCCTGCCAGCGGTTGATCCGCAATGCCCGCCGCGACATGTGCCGGTCGCGGCGCCGCTGTCGATAGTCGGGGTACGTGAAGGCGACCGCTTGCGCCGTCCGTCCGGCAGCGCCGAACCCCTGCGCTTGCGCCTGTCCGCGCTGGGCGGCAGTGGTCAGCGCTGGTGGTTTGTCGACGGTCAGCCAATTGCCGAAACCAGTGCCGATGCACTGTTCACTCACGCCTTTGCGCGCAACGGGCAGTATCAGCTCAGCGTGCTGGATGAAAGCGGGCAGACCGCACGGGTGTCTTTCTGGCTGATGCGCGACTGACTGCGGCAGTTGTGCTTCGTGCGCAACGTGCTTAGGCCAACTTGAAGCGGTTTACCAGGGTCTGCAGCTCGCCCCCCAGGCGTGCCAGGTCGGTGCTGGCGGCTGAGGTTTCTTCGGTAGCAGCGGCAGACTGCTCGGCCACATCGCGAATACTGGACACGCTGCGGCTGATCTCTTCAGCCACCGAGCTTTGCTGCTCAGCCGCCGTGGCGATCTGCTGATTCATCTCCTGGATGCTCGATACCGCGCTGTTGATGGCTTGCAGGGCAGTTCCGGCTTGCTTGGCCGCATCCACTGTGGAGCCCGCCTCGGTGCAGCTTTTACTCATCATCTCCACTGCGCTCTGGGCACCGCCCTGCAGGGTGGCGATCAGGCCTTCGATCTCACGGGTGGACTCCTGGGTACGCTTGGCCAGGGCGCGTACTTCATCGGCCACCACAGCGAAACCGCGGCCCATCTCCCCGGCCCGGGCTGCTTCGATTGCGGCGTTGAGCGCCAGTAGGTTGGTTTGTTCTGCAATGCCTTTGATCACGTCCAGCACCGCGCCGATATTGTTGCTGTCGTGCTTGAGGCGCTCGATGGACTGCGATGAATGTTCAATAGAGCGCGCCAGGTTTTCGATGCGCTCGATGGCCTGCTGAACCGTCTGATTCCCCTGCTGGGCCTGATCATCTGCATCGCGAGCGGATACGGCGGCGGATTCGGCGTTACGCGCCACATCCTGCACGGTGGTGGTCATCTCATGCATGGCGGTGGCCACTTGCTCGGTCTCCATTTTCTGCTGAGCCACCCCGGCGCTAGTTTGCTCGGTGATTGCCGACATCTCTTCGGCGGCGGTAGCCAGCTGTTCGATGCCGCTGGTCAGACGGGTCAGCAGTTCGCGCAGGCTCAGGGTCATGGCCTGCATGGCTTGCATCAACTGGCCCAGTTCATCCTGGCGTTTGCTTTCAATGTTTTCCGAGAGGTCGCCCTGCGCCACCTTGCGCGCCAACTGCACCACGCGCTGCAAGGGGGTGACGATCATCTGGGTGATCAGCAGGGCGCAGAGCAGCCCCAGAATAAAGGCGATAACGGCAGCGCCAACCAGTATGGCCTCAGCCTGGAGTGCTTCGGCCTGCAACACCTTGAGTTGCAGCTCAAGGGATTCGGCGGACGCGCTGGCCACCTGCCGCGCCCGTTCGTTCATGGCTGCTTCGCTGGTCGTACGGCTATCCACGGCCTGGCGCAGGCTATCGAAATTGCGTTGATAGATCGCCAGCTGAGCCAGAGCCGAATCGAGGTCGGCACGGGCTGCGGGATCGCTGATACGGTCGCGTAGATTTTGGCCGTTCTGGCTTAGGCTATCGAACTGCTGCAGCAGTATCTGAGCATCCTTAGCCTGGCTGCTGATAACAAAGTTCTTCTCAAAGCGTCTGGCATTGAGCAGCTCTTTGGCAAGCGCGCTGGCCTGGTTGGCGTAACTCAGGGTGCGGATGCTGTCTTCATCGCCGCTGGCGCGGATCTGCTGCTCGGCGGTCTGCCCCAGCCTGGCCTGCAGCTCGTCGAACTCCTTCAGCGCTTGTCGCGCCGCTTCCTCCATGGCCCGCTGGGCGCTCTGGTTGCTGGCGCTGGCCTGGCGAAGCGCCTGCAGCTGCTGGCGATAATCGGCCACATCCTGGCGAATACCTTGCATCAGGGCGACGGTTTCCGGGCGGGTCAACAACTGCAGGCTGTCGCTGGCCAGGGTTTCGATCTCTCCGGCCAGGCTTTGGGCCTGCTCGAGGTACTGGTTGTCGCCGCGGATAATAAAGTTCTTTTCTTCCTGGCGGGCCAGCGACAGCTTGCTGTCGATTTCGTTGACCTTGAGCAGGGTATCGAAGCGCCCTAGGGTGCTTTCCAGAGTGCCGTAACTGATCCAGGCGATAACCAGGGTGATGGCCAGCACCAGGCCAAAACCGCTGAGCAGCTTCTTTCGTACGCTCATATCGAGGATGAGGTCGTTGATTGATCCGGCCATAAGAGCTTCCTTTTTCGGTTATTTAGAGGCAGAAAATAACCTTAGTGCCTTGATGGCAGATGGCTATGGGGGATTCTTTACATAGCGTTTCAGGAAGAGCGGGCAGTCTGATAACGACGACCCGTGGCAGTGGGTAGATGCAGCCGTGACCAGATGCTGGAAATCGATATCGACAAGGGTGCTTGTCGGACCAAGGGGCGGCGTAAGGTTGTTCTGGCCATCAGTGGCTACGCTGTTAGGTGAAGGTCGGCGCAGTTGTCTGCCGGCCAGTCGCGCAGGGATAGGCGATGTCGAGAAATTGCTACGCAACGGTCTTCTGCTTGTGCGGGCTGCTGTTCAGCGCACTGCTTATTGCAAGTGAGTGGTCTGGGCCGAAGCAGGCGCCGCCCGCCCGCAGTGGCATGCAGGTGAGCTTTATCGCGGCCGATTTTCGTAACGGCGGGGTGGTGGGCGTGTACCGCAGCTTTGAGCGTGCGGCCAAGTTACTGGGCTGGCGGGTGCATGCCGTGGATGGCCGTGGCGATCCGGCGGAAATCAAACGTCTGGCCGCTGAGGTGCTTGAGCGTAACCCCGATGGCGTAGTGCTCGGCGGCTTTGAGGCGGATTACCTGGGTGAGCTGCACGAGGTTTATCAGGCCCGCGAGATTGCCTTGGTCGGTTGGCATGCCGGGGATCGGCCGGGGCCGACCGACAAACTGTTCAGCAATATCACCAGCGACCCCTTGCAGGTGGCTGATCTGGCTGCCGAGCACGCCATGCGTGATGGTCAGATCGGCGTGGTGCTGTTCACTGACAGCCAGTTTGCCATTGCTACCGCCAAGACCCAGCGCATGGTGCAGCGCTTGGAGGCGTGCGCGCAGTGCAAGGTGCTGAGCGTTGAAGACTTGCCGATTGCCAGCGCCGGCAAGGGGATGGATGAGCGCGTGCGTTCGTTGCAGCGCCGCTTTGGTGACGAGTGGAGCCATACCCTGGCGATCAATGATGTGTATTTCGACCATATCAACGTGCCGCTCAATGCCCTTGGGCGTAAGGACATTCGCAATATTTCCGCCGGCGATGGTTCGGCCAAGGCGCTGGGGCGTATCCATTCAGGCTTGTCCCAGCAGGTCGCCACAGTCGCCGAACCCCTGGGCATGCAGGGTTGGCAGCTGGTCGATGAGCTGAACCGAGCCTTTGCCGGTCAGCCGCCGAGCCAGTTTGTCACGCCGCCGCTGTTGATTACCCCGCAGGTGCTGCAGGAGTCGGACGATCTCAGCATCGAGCTGGACTTCAGCCATGAAGATGCCTATCTGCGGCTGTGGCGGCAGGTGGACTGAGACAGTGCTGGCGGCTGGCTAAAGTCATTAGTCAGTGCAGCCGATAGTGGTTATACGTCGCCGGGCAATTGAGTTTGTATACAAAATTGTATTCAATCTCTGTCTTCAAAAAATAACTAAAAGGTAACCTCCATGGGCTTGTGGAAACGCAGCATCCAGTGGCAGCTGATTCTCAGCATGGGCGCTGCCCTGCTTGCCAGCATTCTGATCGTGGTGGGCGTTTACTCGGCGGTGGTCAATCGTCTGACTGAACGCTTCCTGGTCGAAGAGGCCTTGCCGGCGCGGGTGCTGGCGATTCGCAACGATCTGGAGCGGGTGCTGACCGCGCCGATCACCGCCAACGCCGGGATTGCTGGTAACGCCTTTATTCAGGACTGGCTGGCGGCCGGCGAAGATGAAGGCCAGCGCGATGCCGTGGCGCGTTACCTGGAAGGCGTGCGTGCGCAGCAGAACGCCATGACCACCTCGATTGCCGTGCTGGACAGCGGCAACTACTTCACCGGTGAGGGGCTGGCGCGGGTGATCAGCCGTGATCAGCCGGAAAACCAGTGGTTCTACAAGCTGGTCGACAGCAGCCGCGATCAGGTGCTGGAAATCGATATCGACAAGGGCACGCGCCTGCCGACCCTGTTTATCAACCAGCGGATCAAGCAGGGCGGTAAAACCCTGGGCGTGTCTGGTCTGGGCTTTAGCCTCAAGGCCATGTCGGAAATGATCCGCGACTTCCGCTTTGGTGAGCGCGGCCAGGTGTTTCTGATCGATGCCCAGGGCGATATCAAGGTGCACCCGCAGGCCGAGCTGAGCGGCAGTGGCCGCCTCACTGAGCTGTTTGGCAAGGCGCCGGCCGATGAGCTGTTGGGCAGCGGCGGCAAGGCGGTGCGTTTCGAGCGGGACGGTGAAACCTATCTGGCGGTGGCGCAGAAGCTCTCCAGCCTGGACTGGCTGCTGGTCAGCGAAGTGCCGGAAGCGGAAATCTATGCCGAAGCGCGCCAGGCACTGCTGATGACCAGCGCCATAGGGGTTGGCGTGGCGCTGTTGTTCCTCGCTCTGGTGGTGTTGCTGGCGCGTGGCCTGGTGCGGCCGATCCGTCAGGTGACCGCCGCGCTGGTGGAAATCGGTGGTGGCGGTGGTGATCTGACCCGGCGTCTGGATGAGTCCCGCGAGGACGAACTGGGCGACTTGGCGCGCGGCTTCAACCGCTTTATCGGCGGCCAGCGCAGCCTGATCAGCGATGTGCTGGCGACCAGCGAGCGCCTGCGCGCTTCGGTCAGCCAGGTGGCGCAGGTGGTCGACAATACCGCTGGGCGCTCCAGCCAGCAGCAGGAAATGACCGATATGGTCGCCACGGCGGTGCATGAGATGGGCCTGACCGTGCAGGAAATTGCGCGTAACGCCAGCAGCGCCGCGCAGTCATCGCAAAGCGCGCGGGACGAGGCGCAGGGCGCGCGTAATGAGGTGCGCCAATCCATCGGGCATATCGAGAGCATGTCCACTGACATTGGTAACGCCGCCGCCGCAGTCAGTGAGCTGGCCGAGCAGGTGGCATCGATTGATCAGGTACTGGCGGTGATTCGCGGGATTTCCGAGCAGACCAACCTGCTGGCGCTTAACGCCGCCATCGAAGCGGCGCGGGCTGGGGAGATGGGCCGTGGCTTTGCTGTGGTGGCCGATGAGGTACGCACCCTGGCCAGCCGCACGCAGAGTTCGACCGATGAAATTCAGCAGATGATCCAGCGCCTCAAACAGGGCGCGGAAACGGCCGTGAGCTCCATGCATGCCGGCCAACGTGCGACCGGAACTGGCGTGGAAGCCAGCCAGCGTACCGGGCAGTCGCTTAGTGCGATCACCGAGCAGATTGAACGCATCAGCGATATGAACACCCAGGTCGCCACCGCCACCGAGGAGCAGTCATCGGTGACCGAGGAGATCAACCGCAACGTGCAGGGCATTGCCGACCTGGCGCATGCCACCGCCAGTGAGGTGCAGGTGTGTAAAGACGACTGCCAGACCCTGCGCGGCCTGGCCGATGATCTGGCCAAGCAGATGGGCAGTTTCCGTCTTTGAGTTGGGTTAGCCTGGGACGACCGTTGTCGACCTGCTTTGCTCTTGTAGTAGCGGGCTTGCCCGCGAATTGTGGTCGATAGAGAACCATCGCGGGCATGGCCCGCTCCTACGGGGTCACCCAACCCGCAGTACTGCTGGTAACGTTGAGTTGGGCTTAGGCCAGCTCCAGGCGGTTACGCCCGGCCGCCTTGGCCTGATACAGCGCATCGTCGACCCGCTTGAAGAAGCTTTCAGCGCTGCTGTCGCGGCGCATGTCGTAACAACCCACCCCCAGGCTCGCGGTCAGCGGCAGGATTGCTCCCGGCACATTGAAGCCTTCGCGCTCCAGCTCCAGACGAAACTGCTCGGCCAGCAGGCGCGCCTGCTCCAGCGGGGTATTGGGCATCAGAATGCCGAACTCCTCACCGCCCAGACGCAGCAGCGCGTCGCTGTCGCGGCGAAAGTTCTGCCGCATGCGTTCGGCAAAATCGCTCAGGCAGCTGTCGCCACAGGCATGCCCGTACTCGTCATTGATCCGCTTGAAGAAGTCGATATCCAGCAGCACCAGCGACAGCGGCTGGCTCTGCCGCTGGGCGTTGGCCACCATCACCGGGAACAGGCTGTTGAACTGATAGCGGTTACCCAGCTGGGTCAGGCTGTCGGTGCGGCTGAGGTGCTCCAGGCGCTCCTGCTGGTCGAGCAGCTGCAGTTCCAGGGCCAGGGTGTTGTGGTACTCGCGGTTGCTGCGGCTCAGCACCAGCAGCAGGTAGCTGAGGTAGAAGCTCAGGGTGATCAATATGGCGTACTGCTCGCGCCATGCCAGTGCCAGAGTCAGTAGCCCGGGCAGGTAAATCAGCAGCAATGCCAGGATTGCGCGCTTCTTGCGCATGGCGAAGTTGAAGGCCAGGGCGGTGCTGAAGGCGATGGTGCTGAGGGTGGCGATGATCACCGAACTGCTGAACAGCGGACTGCGCTGCGCCAGGGCGTGGGCCAGGCCCCAGCTCAGCGCGGTAATCAGAATCAGGCTCCAGTGCAGGTTCAGCCAGCGCTTCAGCGACTCGCTGGTCTGCTCCTGCGGCAGACGGTGCAGCACGCGCAGAGCCAGCAGCAGGGCAAACATGGCAATACCGAGTACGCCTGGTACTACCAGTGCGCCTGGGTCATTGCTGAAAATCCAGGTGAGTAGCCACGCCAGCAGGTAATAAATACCGCCCAGCGGTGAGCGGATGCGCGTGTCCTGCGCTTCACGCCAGAGGGCGAAGGCGTGTGGCTGGCGGGGTAGCTGGGCTTCAGTCATGGCCTGTGATCACAAAATATCGACTTGATCGCAGCATAACCCTTTGCTTTTGAAAAAGCTGTCAGATTGCTATCGCGCGCCCGTGGGCTAAAACCAAAGGACGGGCCTGCAGCTTTTGCGACCCTGGGCTGTGGTTTTGCCGTGCGGGCGAGGTGGCGATGATGAGTAGGCGCGGATGTTGGGCACTGTTGTGTGCATTACTGACCGTAAGCAGCCAGGCGGCGACTTTCCCGGAGCGGCCGCTGACCATGATCATCGGCTATGCCGCCGGCGGCAGCACCGATATTCAGGGGCGGGTGCTGGCCTCCGTGCTGGCGGAGCAACTGGGGCAGCCGGTCAGGGTGAACAATCTGCCCGGCGCGGGCGGGGCGGTAGCGGCCGCCATGTTGGCCAGCAGCGCTGAGCAGGGCTACGTCTTTCAGTACGGCATTTCCTCGACCATCAGCATTTCGCCCTTGCTGGCGCCGGCGTCCTACGACCTCGACAGTTTTACCTATGTGGCCGGCCTGTCGCTGGACCAATCGGCTTATGTCACCGGTGGGCAGAGCGGCTTCAAGGACTGGCCGAGCCTGCTCCAGCACCTGCGCGACAACCCGGGCCAGGTGTATGTCACGCAAACCGCCGAGGACCGTCTGCTGACCCGCGCCATTGCCAAGCGCGAGGGGTTGCAGCTGCGCATTGTGCCCACCTCCGGCGGTGCGGGCATGGCCCCGCTGGTGATTTCCGGCGAGGTGTTCTTTGCCTACAGCGGCGGCACCCATACTGGCTACACCGATTCGGGGCAGATGCGGGTGCTGGCCAGCCTGGCCGAGGAGCGCCTGCTGGGCTACCCCGAGGCGCCGACCCTGCTTGAGCTGGGCTATGGCCTGGCCTTGCATGCCGTGCGCATTGTCACTGTGCCGGCCGACACGCCGGCTGAGCAGGTGAGCATCCTCTTTGATGCCCTGGCGAACGCGGTGCGTGACCCGCGCTTTATCGAGGTCACCGAAACGCGCATCCGCCAGCCGATTCGCTTTATGCCGGGCAGCGAGGTCAAGGCCATGCTCAGTCAGCAGGTGTTGGACTATCGGCAGTTGATCGAGGAAGTCGGCGTGCAATAAGCGCTTGGCGGATGGGCGCGCAAGTTGCATCGCACCGTGCACGGGTCGTGCACAGGTAAGTCTGCGGGTTGCTGGCAGATGTAAGGGCAGCTGGATGCGCCAAAACGGTGCTCGGCGTGTTCCTGGCTGGGCTGGCGGTTGTTGATCCGTGCATGAGGTGGACCATGAAATTACTGCGTTTTCTGTTGTTGAGCGGCTGCCTGGGGTTGTTGCCGTGGCAGGTGCAGGCGGCAAGCTTCCCGGAGCGGCCGCTGACCATGATCATTGGCTATGCCGCCGGCGGTAGTACCGATTTGCAGGGGCGGGTGTTGGCCAGCGTGCTGGAAGAGCAGCTGGGGCAGAAGGTTACGGTCAGCAATATTCCCGGTGCCGGCGGCGCGGCTTCTGCGTCGATGCTGGCCAGCAGTATCGAGCAGGGCTATGTGTTCCAGTTTGGCGGCTCGTCGGTGGTCAGCATTGCGCCGCTGCTGTCGCCGGCATCCTATGGTCCGGACAGTTTTACCTATGTCGCGGGGCTGTCGCTGGAACAGCCGGCCTTTGTTACCGGCGCCCCACATGGCATTCAGGACTGGCCAGGGTTGCTGGCCTATTTGCGCGCCACGCCGGGGCAGATTTATGTCAGCCAGGCGGCCGAGGATCGTCTGATTATCCGCGCCCTGGCCAAGCGCGAAGGGCTGGAGCTGCGCACCGTGCCCACCTCGGGCGGCGCCGGCATGGCCCCGCTGGTGATTTCCGGCGATGCGGTGTTTGCCTACAGCGGCGGCACCCATACCGGCTACACCGAATCTGGCGAAATGCGCGTGCTGGCCAGTCTGGCCGATACCCGCCTGTTGGGTTACCCCGAGGCGCCGACCCTGCGCGAGCTGGGTTACGACCTGGGCCTGCATACCATGCGCATCGTCATGGTACCGGCCAATACCCCGACCGAGCAGGTCGAGATACTGGCCGACGCCCTGGCGGTCGCGGCCAAAGACCCGCGTTTTATCGAGGTGACCGAGCAGCGCATTCGCCAGCCGGTGCTGTTTATGCGCGGTGATGAGATCAAGCCTATGCTGCTTAGGCAGATGCACGAGTACCGAACACTGATAGATGACATCGGATTGCAGTAGGCACCGACAGGGATTAGCTGACTGTGTTGTGACCCTGAGGCGCGGATGCAGATGAGTAGTCGCAAGAATCACATGCCGAAAGCGGCACGTTGGGAGCTGAAGTTCTCGACGCGGATTGCTTTGCTGTTTGGCATGCTCGGCATGGTGGCGATCACGGTGGTGATGGTTTATGCGCTGCGCACGGCCGAGGCCAACCTGCAAAGTGAAATCCGCAATAGCCTGGCGCAATACCAGCGCACCACCGAAAGCCTGATCAATAACCGTCTGCAATTGCTTGAGGTGTATCTGCACAGCGCCTCGGCGCGGCGCACCGTCAGCGCCTTGTCCGAGCAGGTTATGCCGGTTGAGAAAATCGCCGCAGACGTGGCCTTTATGTTTCAGGACGCCAATATCGATGCGCGTCTGGAAGTGTTTTTCCTGCTTGATCCAACGGGCAAGCTGGTGATGGATGCCGGCCTGCCGCTGCATGACATCAAACCGCTGGTCGCCTCGCTGCGTTCGCCTATTCACTACGCCCATGGTTGGACGCTGGTGCAGGCGGGGGCGCAGAGTGCCTTGATCAAGGCCACGCCGATTTTTGACCCGGCCACCGTGCAGCTGCGCGGCTATCTGTTTGTCGGCCTGGCTCTGGGCCAGAATCGGGCGTTTATCGGCGAGCTGAGTGCCAGCACCAAGCTCGATCTGCTGGTGCTCGGGCACGCCGAGCAGCCCCTGGTCTGGCAGGGTGACAGCGAGCTTGGGCTCAAAGGCGATGCGGCGCTGGATTCTCTGGTGCGCGATGACCAGGGGCTTTACCTGCAGCGTTTCCCGATCAGCCTGGCGGGTGTCGAAGAGCCGTTTTGGCTGGTGCTGGGGGTTTCCGACAGCCGCTTCGCCTCGATCTACGACAGCTACCTGCAGTCGTTTCTAATCCTCAGTGGCGGTTTTCTACTGTTATTGCTGGTGGCGGCCTGGCTGCTGCGCATCAGCCATGACCGGGCGATCAACCAGCTGCTCGGCTTTATCGAAGCCACCCAGGCCGGCGGCCGGGGGCTGCGCTTTCAGCCGACCGGGATCTATGAGTACAACCGCGTGGGTGTGGCGATGCAGCACATGGTCGAAGACCTGCACGTCGCTGCCACGGTGTTCGAGTCTGCCGAAGGCATGGTGGTTACCGACGCCCAGCATGTGGTGCTGCGCGCCAACCCTGCGTTCACCCGTATGACCGGCTACAGCGAGAGCGAGGTGGTCGGCAGCACCCTGGATTACATGCTGGCGCAGGGCAGTTTCGATATCGTCCGCGATGCCATGCTTGCGGCCCTGGCCCATCAGGGCGCCTGGCAAGGGGAAATGCCCGGGCGGCGCAAGAATGGTCAGGAATACCCGCAGTGGGTGAGCATTGCCGCAGTGCGCGGTGGTGCCGATGGGCGGCTGATCAACTACGTGATCACCCTGACCGATACCACCCAGCGCAAGGCAGCCGAGCAGCGCATCGAGCAGCTGGCCTATTACGACCCGCTGACCCATCTGCCCAACCGCCGTTTGCAACGCGAGCGCCTGGAGTGCGCCTTGCTCGCCAGCCAGGACAGCGAGCAGCGCGGGGCGGTGCTGTTTATCGACCTGGATGACTTCAAGACGCTCAACGATGCCCGTGGCCATGATATTGGCGACCTGCTCTTGCAGCAGGTCGCCGAACGGCTGACCAGTTGCGTGCGACAAAGCGACAGCGTGGCGCGCATCGGTGGTGATGAGTTTGTCATCCTGCTGGAAAACCTCGGGCAGGAACCGGTCAATGCGGCGCAGCAGGCCGAGGCGATTGCCAGCAAGATTCTGCTGGCCTTGCGGCAGCCGTTTCGCATGGGCCAGATCGAGCACTTCAGCACCCTGAGCATCGGCATCGCCATGTTCAACGGCACCGGCGAGTCGCTGGATGACCTGCTGAAACAGGCTGACCTGGCCATGTACCAGGCCAAGGCGCTGGGACGGAATACCTGCTGTTTCTTCGAGCCGCAGATGCAGCAACGGGTGCTGCAGCGCGCGAGCCTGGAAAGCGACCTGCGCCAGGGTCTGCTGAAAAGCGAGTTCGTGCTCTATTACCAGGCGCAGATCGATCAGCGCGAGGGCTTGCAGGGCGCGGAAGTGCTGCTGCGTTGGCAGCACCCGGAGCGTGGCCTGTTGGCGCCAGGCGAGATTATTCCGGTGGCCGAGGGCAGCGGTCTGATTCTGCCGTTGGGTGAGTGGGTGCTGGAAACGGCCTGCGCCACCCTGGCGCAGTGGGGGCGGCGGGCGCAAACCCGGCACCTCAGCCTGTCGGTGAATGTCAGTGCAAAACAGCTACAGCAGGCCGATTTTGTCGAGCAGGTGCTGCATATCGTGCAGCGCAGCGGCTGCGACCCGAGCCGGCTGAAATTGGAGATTACCGAGAGCATGCTGCTCGATGGCCGTGCGGCGGTGATCGCCAAGATGGCGCGGCTCAAGGCCCACGGCGTGCGCTTTTCCCTGGACGACTTCGGCACTGGCTATTCGTCGCTGTCCTACCTCAAGACCCTGCCGCTGGATCAGCTGAAGATCGACCGCTCCTTTGTCTGCGACCTGTTGAACGACCCGCTGGATGCGGATATTGCCCGCACCATCGTCTCGCTGGCCCATGCGCTGAAACTGGATGTGATTGCCGAAGGCGTGGAAACCCTGGAGCAGTCCGAGCGCTTGAGCAGCTTTGGCTGCACGCGCTTTCAGGGCTACTACTTTGGCCGGCCGGTGCCGCTGGAGCAGTTGTTTGCAGGGCCGCCGGTCAAGGCCAGCTAGGCGGCCGTGGTGCGACCGCCATGGCGTAACCCTTAGCGCAGAATCAGCAGCGCGCTGTTGCTGGTACGCAGCAGGCTGCTGGTGGTGCTGCCGACCAGGAACTGGCGAATCCGCGAGTGGCCATAGGCACCCATGGCCAGCAGGTCGATGCCCTGTTCGAGCTGGTAGGCGTGCAGGGTGGGTTCCACCTCACCGGCGCGAATCGCCAGGTGCACTGCGCTGGCCGAACCTTGCACCACCCGCTCAGCGGCCTTGAGCTGCTCCCAGGCATCGCTGCTTTCGGCGCCGATCATCACCAGGTGGCACGGCAGGCCTTTGAGCAGCGGGCTGGCCGCGATCATCTCCAGGCTCTTGCGCGCCGTGGCGCTACCGTCATAGGCGAGCATGTAGCTTTGTGGCGCCTTGAACTCGCCGCAGCTGACCAGAATCGGCCGGTGCAGGGTGCGGATCACGTTTTCCAGGTGGCTGCCGACCAGTTGGCTAAGGCTGTCGCTGGTCTTGCCCTGACGGCCGATCACCAGCAGGCGGATATCGGCTTCCAGCTCATGCAGGCAGTCGACCAGATCGCCATGGCGCTGACGCAGCTGCGCCGGCTCCACGCCATCGGCCTGCACCCGCTCGCGGGCCGCTTCGAGCATCAATCGGCCTTGTTCCATGGCCAGCTTGTGGCGCTGCTGATCAAGGTTGGCCAGCTCTTCGAGCAGGTGCTCGCGGCTGCCCAGGCCGATGTTGCCGGACAGGTCCGGGCTGGTTGGGTACTGCACCTCATCCAGTACGTGCAGCAGGGTCAGCGGCGCGCTCAGGCGCTGGCTGGCCCAGGCGGCGTAGTCGCACACCGCGCGGGTGGATTGCGAACCATCAATGCATGCCATTACTTGGGTCATTGTTGTTCTCCGTATCAGTGGCCAGACAGCAGGTCGGTGGCGTTCTCTTTGTCATGCACACCGAAGCGGTCGACGATGGTGGCGCTGGCTTCATTCAGGCCCAGCACTTCGACTTCGGTGCCTTCACGGCGCAGTTTGATCACCACCTTGTCCAGGGCAGCGACGGCGGTGATGTCCCAGAAGTGCGCGCGGGACAGGTCGATGGTGACCTTGCTCACGGCTTCCTTGAAATCAAAGGCAGCGACGAACTTGTCGGCGGAGCTGAAGAACACCTGGCCGATCACCTTGTAGGTGCGCTGGTTGCCCTCGCTGTCGGCTTCCGAGTTGATATAGAGGAAGTGGCCGATCTTGTTGGCGAAGAACATCGCCGCCAGCAACACGCCGGCAAACACGCCGTACGCCAGGTTGTGGGTATAGACGGTGACCGCCACGGTGGCGAGCATGACGATATTGGTCGAGAGCGGGAATTTCTTCAGGTTGCGCAGCGAATCCCAGCTGAAGGTGCCGATCGACACCATGATCATCACTGCCACCAGCGCGGCCATGGGGATCTGGCGGACCCAGTCGCTGAGGAACACCACCATCAGCAACAGCACCACGCCGGCCACCAGGCACGACAAACGGCCACGGCCACCGGATTTCACGTTGATCACCGACTGGCCGATCATCGCGCAACCGGCCATGCCGCCCAGCAGGCCGGAGGCGATATTGGCCACGCCCTGGCCTTTGCATTCGCGGTTCTTGTCGCTGTTGGTGTCGGTCAGGTCATCGATGATGGTCGCGGTCATCATCGACTCCAGCAGGCCGACCACGGCCAGGGCTGCGGCGTAGGGGAAAATGATCGCCAGGGTTTCAAACGTCAGCGGTACATCTGGCCAGAGGAAAATCGGCAGGGTGTCCGGCAGCTCGCCCATATCACCGACGGTGCGGATATCCAGGCCGAAATACATGGCCACGGCAGTCATCGACAGGATGCACACCAGCGGCGAAGGGATCAGTTGGCCAATCTTCGGCACATAGGGGAACAGGTAGATGATGCCCAGGCCCGCGGCGCACATGGCGTAGACCTGCCAGGTGACGTTGGTCAGCTCCGGCAGCTGGGCCATAAAGATCAGAATCGCCAAGGCGTTGACGAAGCCGGTAACCACCGAGCGCGAAACAAAGCGCATCAGCGAACCGAGCTTGAGGTAACCGGCGCCGATCTGCAGCACGCCGGTCAGCAGGGTCGCTGCCAGCAGGTACTCCAGGCCGTGGTTTTTCACCAGGGTCACCATCAACAGGGCCATGGCCCCGGTGGCGGCGCTGATCATGCCTGGACGGCCGCCGACAAAGGCGATCACCACGGCGATACAGAAGGAGGCATACAGGCCGACCTTGGGGTCGACGCCGGCGATGATCGAGAAGGCGATGGCTTCCGGGATCAGCGCCAGCGCCACCACTAGGCCGGCGAGCACATCGCCGCGGATATTAAACAACCAGGTGTTTTTCAGGCTTTGCAGCATGGTCAATTCCAAAGGCTGGGGTCCGCAGATGCACGCAAGGGCAGGGCGGAGGGACTAATAAAAAACTGGGTATAACGATAGCAACGCAGCCTTGCGGGCGGCGCGCAGGGGCAGAGCTACGGCAACGGGAATACCGGCCGGGCTTTGCAGGGAGGGGGCGAAACGCTAAGGCGGCGTAGGCAGCCAGCGTGATGGTTGGGCCAGTGTCATTGCGACCTGTCTCTATCCATTCGGGCAAAAAGGGCGGCCACCTTAACATACCGGGCCGCGCCCGGCATCCTGAGCAGCTGCAGGCAGTAGCTTAACCGCGCCTGATCAGCCAGATGCCGGCGACGATCAGCAGCAGGCCGCCGACTTTGCCCGCCGTAATCGGCGCTTCGCGAAAGCCGGCCCAGCCGAAGTGGTCCAGGGTCAGGGCCATGCTCAGTTGCCCGGCGATCACCAGTGCCATAAACAGCACTGCGCCGACCTTGGGCCCGGCAAAGGCGGCGGTGGCGATAAACATCACCCCCAACAGGCCGCCACTCCAGTGCCACCAGGTCAGGCCTTTCAGCGCGGCGAAGCTGGGGAATTCGCGCTGCACCAGCACCAGAATCAGCAGCGCCAGGGTGCCGACAGCGAAGGACACCAGCGCGGCGGCCAGCACGCTCGACACCTGTTTGGCCAATTGACCGTTGATCCCCGCTTGCAGCGGCAGGCAGGCACCGGCAACGAAGGGCAGGGCCATCAACCACCAGATCGGGGCAGGCATGGGGCATCTCCAGAGCGGCAAGGGCGGATGAGTATGCCGTAAAAGCTGTCCGCCTCGTCAGCCTCAACCAGGCCAGATTGCCGCTTAGCGCATGCAAAAAGGCCTGGGTGTATGACCCAGGCCTTTTGCGTGTGGTGCGTTGCTAAATCAGCGGCTGTGGCTTAGGGCCACTGCATTTCACCCTTGAGCACCTTGGCGCTCAGTTCCAGGCTGCTGGCATCGAGCAGCTCCGGGTACTTGGCCTTCATCGCTTCGATCAGCGCCTGGCTGTTCTTGGCTTTGGGCAGTGCGGCTTCCAGGTCATTGAGGTAGTTGCGGGTAAAGCGCAGGTCATCCAGGTTCAGCTTGGGCTGGCCCATAAAGTGACCCGGCACCAGGGTTTTCGGCTGCAGCGCTTGCAGTTCATCCAGGGATTTCAACCAGCTCTGACGCGCTTGCGGCGTTTGTGCATCGGCAATCCAGGGGTGGATGTTGGCGTAGGTCAGCACGCCGCCGACCACCGCCTGGATGCTCGGAATCCACAGGCTGGTGTGCTTGGGGTCATGGCCGATCAGTTGCAGGGTCTGGCCTTCCAGTGTCAGCTGGTCGCCTTGCAGCGCTTGCGGCACCAGGGTGCGGGCTGGCGCGCTGTCCTTGAGGATCGGGCCCCAATAAGCCAGCTTCGGTGCGCGGCTTTTTTCGATATAGGCGATGGTTTGCGGTGTGGCCAGGACCTTGGCCTTGGGGAAGGCGCGGGTCAGGGTGTCCAGGCCGAAGTAGAAATCCGGGTCGCCGTGGCTGATAAAGATGGTGGTGAGGTTTTTGCCGCTGGCCTGGATACGCTCGACCAGCTCAAAGGCTTCGCGGGTGGAGAACTGCGCATCGACCAGAATGGCATCGCGCTCGCCGCTGATCAGCGTCGAGGTCACCGGGAAGATCGCCTTGTCGCCTGGGTTGTAGACATCCAGGGTGAGTGGCTGGGCAATCGCGGTGGTGGCAAGGGTAAGCAGGCTGGCGCTGGTGAGCAGGCTGCGCAAGTGGTTGAGGATCGACATGCTGATCTCCTGTTGAGTAAGTGAGGTGATATTAGTTGCTTTAAATCGATCAAAAAGCCCCTTAATCTGCGCATATTTGTTGCGCTAAATGGGCTAATCATGGATCGGCTAATGGCAACCCGGGTATTTGTCGAAGTGGTGGAGCGCGGCAGCCAGACTGCTGCGGCCGAAGCGCTGGAGATGTCGCGGGCGATGGTGTCGCGCTACCTCGGCGAGCTGGAGGCCTGGGTCGGCGCGCGCCTGTTGCACCGCACCACGCGCAAGCTGAGCTTGACCGGTGCCGGTGAGCAGTTGCTCGGCCAATGCCGCGAGATGCTGGCCATGGCCGAGGCCATGCAGAGCGTTAGCCGCACCGATGAGGCCGCGCCGCGCGGCACCTTACGCATCGCCTGCAGCCAATCGCTGGCCCAGGCTTGGCTGGTGCGTGCGCTGGATGATTTTATCCGCCGGTATCCGCAGGTCAGTGTCGATCTGCTGGTGGGCAGCCAGGCGGTCAATCTGGTGGAGGCGCGCATCGACCTGGCCCTGCGCATCACCAATCAGCTCGACCCCAACCTGATCGCCCGTCAGCTTGCGGTGTGCCGCTCGGTGGTGTGCGCCACGCCGGCGTATCTGGCCAAGCACGGCACGCCCCTGCGGCCCGAGGAGCTGGCGCAGCACAATTGCCTGAGTTACGCCTATTTTGGCCGCAGCATCTGGGAGTTCACTCGCGCCGGTGAGCCACATGCCGTGGCGGTCAGTGGCAACCTCAGCGCCAATGAATCGATGGTGCTGCTGGAGGCTGTTCTGGCCGATATCGGCATCAGCCTGCAGCCGCGCTATTCGGTCAGCGCGCATCTGCGTTCCGGGGCGCTGGTGCAGTTGCTGCCCGACTACCAGCCGCAGGAGCTGGGCATCCACGCCCTCTATGGCACGCGCCGGCAGATGCCGCCAGCGCTACGCGCGTTGCTGGATTTTCTGATCGAGCGGCTGGCGGATGCGCCGGATTGGGATATGTAGCTGGGGTTCAGAGCGTTTTGCTGAACTGGATCAACGCCACGCGCTGGCCCTTGGGATCACGGCGTTCGACCACATCACTCAAGGCATAGCCGAGCTTGGGGTAGAGCAGCAGGCCGGCGCTGTTGGCGTTGAAGCACGACACCTGCATGCGCTTGGCGTGGTAATGCTCGCGCGCCAGCTGCTCCATCACCGCCACCAGATAATGCGCCACGCCATGGCCGCGGGCCCAGGGGGCGACCATCAGGTTGCCGAGGGCGCAGTGGTCGTCGTAGTGCCATTGGTAGAAGTTGGCAAAGCCGGCCACTCGGCCATCGAGCAGCACCACCGTGCTGTCGCGGCGTTCGGCCATGGCGGCGGCAAGCTGACCGATGCTCAGTGGCCAATCGGCCTTGGGGTAGCAGAAGAACAGCTCATCGGCGTTTTGTGGGAAGCCGACTATCTCGGCCAGATCAGCCGCCGCAGCGGGGCGATGGCTGAGGTGTGGGGTTGGGCTCATGCAACATCCTTGTTGGTTAGCGTGGTGGGTATTGGCTTAGCACTTCGGCGACCGTACTGCGTATCGCTGCCTCGCGCTCGCTGGGGTTGGGTTGGCGGCTGCGCAGTACCTGTTCGGCGCTGCCGCGCCAGACCAGCTTGCCGTCCTTGCTGTCGAGCAGGTCGATCTGCAGGGTGCCGACCTGATAATCCAGGGTGCGGGTTTCCACATAACTCGGGCCACCCCAGAAGCCGCCGCGCCACGGGTCGCCCCAGGCTCCGCCAAAGTGGGTGCTGACCTGCTGCTGGCGGTTGTCGACGATCATCCACACCTGCACCTTGAGATCGCCCGGGGTATTTGCCGCTGCTGCGCGCAGGCCACGCTGGTCGAGCTGCTCGCTGACGGCGCTGCGGATGCGCTGGCCGGTGAGGTCGCTGTTGATGCGCGGGTCATCGGGTTTGTATTGCACGGCGGGCTCCTGCCAGCTCCAGCTGCGGTAGGCGGCAAAATCGCGGTTGGGATCGAAGTCGCGTTCCAGTTGCGGCGTCTGGCAGGCGCTGAGGATCAGCAGCAGGGGCAGTAACAGCAGTGATGCACGCATGGGTGCTCTCCTCGGGTTCAGCAATCAGTTTGGCGGGTACGCCGCCAGGGCCTGTTGTACCGCATTGCGCAGCGCGGCGGCGCGTTCACTCTGGCTACCGCTGCTAAGGGCCTCGGCGTGGCCGCTCCAGATCGGTTGGCCATCCTGGCCGTCGAACAGTTCGATGCGCACCACCATGACTTCTTCGGTATAGCTGCGCACCAGCGGCGCGCTGCCCCACATCCCGTAGTTATCGCCATAACGACTATGACCGTAATGGCTGCCGTAGCGTTCGGTAACCTGGCGCAGGCGTTGCTCCAGGCGCAGCTCGGCGCTGACCTTGAGGTCGCTGGTTTTGCCGGCGCGATGTGGGCGCAGGCCGCGTTGGTCGAGGGCGTTGCTCAGGGCTTCCTGCACCTGCTCGGAGCTGGCCCAGGCGCTGCCAGCCGGTAGCTGCTGCCAGCTCCAGGTACGGTAGCGGGCGAAGTCGCGCGGCGCCGCCGGGTAGGCACTGCGGTCCAGTTGTTGCGGCGAATGAGCGGGGGCCGGCGGCAGTGGTTTGCTGTCGGCGATATAGGGATTCTGGCTCTGGCAGGCGGTGAGGCTGGTCAGGAGCAGTAGTGCGCCAAGTCGTTTCATCGCGTTGCATGCCTCCAGTGCCATGGCTGTCAGCGTGGCCGGCAGATCCAGTGCAGATAACGGCCCAGCCCGGCAAAACTGGGGTGGCGGCGGTAGGCCAGCTCCAATTCCAGCAGGTCGAGCAGCTCGGCCTTGGCCTGGAAGGGTTGCGGCATATAGTCGTGAAACACCCGTACGCCACTCTGGCTTTCGACCTGCCAATTAGCCTCAAGTTGCGCCGCCAGCTCGCGCGGATCAAGTGGCATCTGCGGGGTCAGACTCTGTTTTTCCCCGGCGAACTCGGCCTTGCGAAGTTTGCGGAAGTGGCCCTTGAGCAGGTTGCGGTAGATCAGCGCGTCCTTGTTGTAGAACGCCAGCGACAACCAGCCGCCGGGTGCGCACAGCTGGTGCAGCACCGGCAGGATGCTGTGCGGTTCTGCCAGCCATTCCAGTACCGCGTGGCAGATCACCAGGTCATAGGGTTGATCAAGTTGGCCGAGTAGATCCTGCCAGGGCGCCTGGATAAAGGTGGCGTCTTGGCCGGCGGCAGCAAAGCGCTCGCGGGCGCCATTGAGCATCGGTTCGGCGGGTTCCGTCAGCGTCACCTGGTGGCCGCGTTCGGCCAGCCAGAGCGACATATGACCAAGGCCTGCGCCAATATCAAGTACCCGCAGCGGGCGCTCGGGCAGGGTTTCGGCCAGGTCAGCCTGGAGTACGGCCAGGCGAATCGCGCCCTTGGCGCCGCCATAGATCTTCTCGGCGAAGCGCGTGGCTAACTCGTCGAAGTGCCGGTCAGTCATGGCGCCTCTCCGAGAAAGCGCCGTTCATTGTCTGCCAGCTTGGCGCGCACCACCTGCTCCATATCCAGGCCCAGCTCGCCGCACAGCAACACCAGATAAAGCACGATATCGCCGATTTCCTGACCGGCATGGGTGAGTTGCTCGGCGGGTAGCTGGCGTGACTGCGCCTCGGTCAGCCACTGGAATATTTCCACCAGCTCGGCCATTTCCACGCTGGCGGCCATGGCCAGGTTCTTCGGGCTGTGGAATGGCCGCCAGTCGTTGCGATCACGAATGGCGTGCATGCGGGTGGTCAGTTCGGCGAGGTTCATCGGGTGCTCCAGCAAAGAGGAGCATAGCTTCGAGGGTTCATCTGCACTGTGCAAGCAGCTGCCGGGTAGTTACCGGCAGCCGTCTGCTTTATTTCAGGCGAGATTTCATTCGAGTGGCCGCCAGCTGCCGCTCATATGCACCAGCTCATCCTGGCCGAGCAGGCTGAACTGACCATTGCTGGCCGGCTCGCTGGCCAGTAAGCGCACCTCGGCCGGCAGCAGCACGGGTTTCTGGAAGCGCACACTCACTTCATAACCGGCAGCTGGCAGGCGCGCGCCCAGTTCGGCCAGGGCGCGGCCCTTGTTCCACAGGCCGTGAGCAATGGCGCGGGGGAAGCCGAACAGCTTGGCGGTGGCGGCAAACAGATGGATCGGGTTGTAGTCGCCAGCGATGCGCGCGTAGCGCCGGCCGATATCTGCGGGGGCGCGCCAGTGCGCCAGGGTGGTCTGGGTAAGCGTGGTTTCGGCTGCGCGTTCGGCCGGCTTGCCGTCCAGACGCAGGGCGCGGCAGAGGATGCGGCTATCGCCTTCCCAGAGCAGGCCGAGCTGGTCATGCAGTTGGGTGATCAGGCTGAAGGTCGCGCCCTTGTCGTGGGGCTGCAGGTTCTGCACCTGCACGCTGACGGTGAACGGCCCGAGGCCGCCGAGCGGGCGCAGCACGCGGATATGGTTTTCCAGATGCACCAGACCGAGCAGTGGGAAGGGGAAGCGCTTGTCGGTGAGCAGCTGCATTTGCAGGGCAAACGCCAGAATATGCGGGTAGGGTGCGGGCAGCAGATGATCATCGCTAAATCCGCAGATCTGCCGATAGCGCGCCAGGTGCTTGGGGTCGACCGTGACCTGGCAGCGCACGCCCAGCTCGGGCAGGCTGCGGCCGGTCACGCGCCGGCGCATGGCTGCGCGCAGAAATAGAGCGGGTAAGGCAGGTGGTGCGGGCAGTTCGAGCCAGTCGATGGCCATGGGCTAACTCCTCAGATCGGTGGCAGCAGCTTAGTCGGCTACCCACGCCATGCATTGGCCGTATCGCCTCGCTGTGCGGCGGGCCAGTCAATCGCTCAACCGCGCGCGATTCACGCCTTGAGCGCGGGGCCTAAAGCTGCCTAAGATGGCCGCGCCTCGCAAACAATAAGAACTCTTCAATATGCGTGACCTGACTGACGACGTGGCGCTGATGCGCCCGGTGATCGACGCCTTGCGTGCCAGCGGTACCGACCCCGATCGAGTGCTGGCGCGCGTTGGCCTGCCGCCTGGTGGCTTACCTGCCGGGCGCTTTCCTCATGCGGCCCAGGCACTGTTCTGGAAAGCCGCCATCGATGAATGCGGCGAAGAGCATGTCGGCCTTTACCTGGCCCAGCACCTGCCGGCATTCCACGGCCTGCTGCTGGAATACCTGTTCCTTTCCAGTGAAACCTTCGGCGAAGGCCTGCGTCATGTCCTGCGCTATGTGCGCCTGCTCTCCGACACCCTGAATGCCAAGCTGGACGTGCAGGGCGAGCGCGCGGTGCTGGTGCTCGGGCTGATTCCCGGTACGCCGCGACATTTCCCGGAAATGCTCGCCGGTGCGGTAATTCGCCTGTTTGATGCGCTGACCGAAGGCGATTTCACCCCCCACGAAGTGCAGTTTATGCATGCAGAAGGTGCTCCAGCCGAGCGTTATCAGCAGGTCTACGGCTGCCCGGCGCAACTGGGCGGCGAGCGTTACGCGCTGGTGTTCAATGCCTCGGTGCTGGACAAGACCTCACGGCACGCCGCGCCGGAACTGCTGCGCATGCACGAGTCGCTGGCGCGCCGTCAGTTGGCCGAAGTCGAGCGGCTGGATCTGGTGCGCAAGGTGCGTGAATTGATCGGCGAGTTGCTGGTCGACAGCGGCGCCACCCTGGAGCAGGTCGCGGCGCGGCTGAATATGCCGGCGCGGCGGCTGCGCGAGCGTCTGGCCATGGCGGGGGTGCGCTTCAACGACCTGGTCACCGACTACCGTTGCCGCTTGGCCAAGGATCTGTTGCTCAATACAGACGAGCGCATCGAAGTGATAGTCGAGCGCACCGGCTTCTCCGAGCCGAGTACCTTTTACCGCGCCTTCAAACGCTGGGTCGGCGAAACTCCAGTTGAGTTTCGCAAGCGCGGGAAAAGTTAAGGGTTGCTACTGGGCGAAATAGGTCGCCCAGAAGTAATAGAGCGTCATCCCGCTGCCCACGCTGATCACCAGCAGGCGCAGTAACTTGGCCGGCAAACGCTGGCCCAGCGCGCCGCCGACATAGCCGCCCACGGTGGCGCCCACCAGCAGAATCACCAGCTCATACCAACTGACTCGGCCGGCGATGATAAAGGTCGCCGTGGCGACGCTGTAGATCACCGCGGAAATCAGGTTCTTCAGGGCGTTGGCGCGGGCCAGCGGGTGCCCTTCGATGGAAAACGCCGCCAGTTGCAGAATGCCCATGCCGGCGCCGAAGTAGCCGCCATAGATCGATACGCCAATATGCGCGCCTAGCGACAGCGGGCCGTGCGGTGGTTGTGCAGTCTCGGCACGGCGGGCGGCCAACCAGCGACTCAGCCAGGGGCTGGCGGCAAACAGCACGGTGGCGGCCAGCAGCAGCCAGGGAATCAGCTTGGCAAACACCGCATCGCCGCCAACCAGCAGCAACAGCCCGCCCAGCAGCCCACCCGCCAGCCCGGCCGCCAGCAACGGCAGCAAATAGCGCCCCAATGGCCGCAACGAATCCCGCGCAGCCCAGGCCCCAGCCAGGCTAGCCGGCCACAGTGCCACGGCATTGGTGGCGTTGGCCGTTACCGGCGGCAGCCCCGCGGCGAGCAGTGCTGGAAAGGAGAAGAAGGTGCCGCCACCGGCCAGGGCATTCATCCCGCCGGCAGCAAAACCGGCAAGGACCAGCAGCAGTAGATCAGGCACTGACATGGGCTTCGTTCGTCGAGATAAAGGCGTGAGGATAATGCCGGGTTCGTGGGCTGGCCAAGTTCGACCAAGGTCCCGTTCCGCCGAGGCGATGTATCTGTCGGCGGTACGCAGGCTCAGTCGTGGTTCGGCGCTATTGCGACCTGGTTGCGGCCGCTGTGTTTGGCCAGATAAAGGCCTTCATCCGCTTTGACGACCAATTTTGTCGCGTCTTCTTCTTCGCTGGGTTTGAGGGTGGCGATGCCAATGCTTACGCTGATGCACGAGCCGGGTTGCGGTAGCTCGTGGGGGATGCCCAGTGCTTCAATGGCGCGGCGTACCTTTTCCGCTTGCAGGCGGGCGCCACCGGAAGCGGTGCCAGGCATGACCACGGCGAATTCTTCACCCCCATAGCGGGCGGCGAGGTCGGCGGCACGGGTGCAGCTGGTACGCAACGCCTCGCCAACCTGGCGCAGCACATCGTCGCCGGCAACATGCCCATGCTGGTCGTTGTAGGCCTTGAAGTAATCGACGTCGATCATCAGCAGTGACAGCTCGCTGTTATCACGCTGGGCACGGTGCCACTCGACTTCGATGTACTCGTCCAGGTAGCGGCGGTTGGCCAGGCCGGTGAGGCCGTCGGACTTGATCAGGCGCTGCAGTACCAGGTTGGTATCGAGCAGCTGTTGCTGGCTTTCGCGCAGGGCGCGGTAGGCTTCGTCGCGCTGCAGCAGGGTCAGGTAGGAGCGCGAGTGGTAGCGAATGCGCGCCAGTAGTTCGATGACATCCGGCAACTTCACCAGGTAGTCGTTGGCCCCGGCGGTGAAGGCGGCGCTCTTGACCTTGGGGTCTTCCTTGGTCGACAGCACGATGATCGGTACATCACGCAACCCAGGTGCGCTGCGGTACTGGCTGAGCAGGTCTAGGCCGTCGATGCCAGGCATGATCAGATCCTGCAGGATCACCGTGGGTTTGATTTGTTGCGCCAGGTGCAGGGCTTGGTGCGGGTCCGAGCAGAAGTGGAAGTCGATATCACTTTCTTCACCCAGTGCACGCCGTACGGCCTCACCGATCATGGCCTGGTCATCAACCAGCAGCACCATCATCGAATAGTCGGGTAGCCCTTGAGGAAGATAGGGATGCTCTTTAGGCCGTTGCATGACAAGACTCCGTCAGGTACTTCATAGAATGCCGGCAGAATGCTAGCGGTGGATGCATCAACTCAAGCGCTTAATCAGGCGCGGTGCAATTTTCTCCAGCGGCAGAATCTCTACGGCGGCGTCCAATGCGGCGGCGGCCTTGGGCATTCCGTAGACCGCGCAGCTGGCCTGATCCTGAGCGATGGTATGGAAGCCCCGCTCACGCATCTGTTTGAGCCCGCGCGCGCCATCGCGGCCCATGCCGGTCAGTAAAACGCCGACGGCTTCACCCTGGCAGTGCGTGGCCACGCTGTTGAAGAATACATCTATGGAGGGGCGGTAGACCTGATCGGTTGGCTCCAGGCGGTATACCAGCCGGCTATCGGAGGTGAGGCACAGGTGGTTATTGGTGCCGGCCAGCAACACCTCGCCGGGCTTTATTGTTTCGCCTTCCTGGGCCAGGCGCACGGGCATGTGCGACTCGCTGGCCAACCACTGCGCCATACCGGCGGCAAATATTTCGTCGACGTGCTGCACCAGGACGATGGCTGCAGGGAAATCGGCGGGGATATTTTTCAGCAGCTCGACCAGCGCTGCCGGCCCGCCGGCCGAGGCGCCGATGGCCACCAGGCGTTGGCCACGGCTGCCGGTTGATTTGGCGGGCGGGGTGGGGGCGCTGCGTGAGGTCTTATGGCCAATCATCCAGGCAATGTTGTGAATCTTGCGGCGAATAAGGATGCCATCCAGCTGATGCTGCGGGCCTAGTGACGGCACGGCGACTACGTCCAGTGCGCCCGCGCCCATGGCATCAAATACCCGGGTCATGTTGCGTTCGACATCAGCGGTGACGACCAGGATGGCGCAGGGCGTATCGCGCATAATCCGCCGGGTGGCTTCTACGCCGTCCATGCCGGGCATCAGCATGTCCATCAGCAGCAGGTCCGGGTGATCTTCCCGGCACAGGCGCACGGCCTCCTCGCCATTCTCGGCCACCCAGATCAACTGGTACTGCGGCTCGACAGCCAAGGCCCGGCGCAATGCTTCAACGGCCAGGGGCGTGTCGTTGGCAATGGCAATCCTCATTCGCGGGCCTCTCCGATCAAGGTCTGTACGGCATCGAGCAGCGCTTCGTCATGGAAACTGGCCTTGGCCAGGTAGTAGTCCGCCCCGGCCTCCAGGCCTTTGCGACGGTCTTCTTCGCGGTCCTTGTAGGACACCACCATCACTGGCAGCGCGCGCAGGCGAGGGTCCTGGCGCACCAGGCTGACCAGCTCGATACCGTCCATGCGTGGCATGTCGATATCGGTGATCAGCAGATCGAAGTGGCCCGCGCGCAGTGCGTTCCAGCCGTCCATGCCGTCGACGGCCACCTCGACCTGATAGCCGCGGCTGAGCAGCAGTTTGCGCTCCAGCTCGCGCACGGTAAGCGAGTCATCCACCACCAGTACGCGTTTGCTGCTGACCTGACGGGTACTGCCGCTGTGGTCGACGCGTTCCAGGTGGCCGCCACCAAGCAGCTTGCCTACTGAGTTGAGCACATCGTCGACATCCAGAATCAGCACGGGGGTGCCGTCGTGGAGCAGGGCCCCGGCGGCCACATCGCGGATTTTGCCCAGGCGTGGGTCCAGTGGCATCAACACCAGGGTGAATTCGCCGATAAAACGCTCGACGGCCAGGCCGTGGCAACGCTCGCGGTCACGGATCATCACAATGGGAATGTCGGCCTCGTCGCTTTTCTGCTCCGGTCGTTGCAGCAGTTGGGCGGCTGAGAGCAGGCCGATATGTTCATCTTCGAGCCAGAAGTGCTGACGCCCTTCGAGGTGGACAATGGCGTCGCGCTGCAGGCGCAGCATGCGTTCGATCTGCGCCAGGGGGAAGGCATAGGCCTCGCCACCAATACTCACCACCAGTGCGCGGACTACCGACAGGGTCAGCGGCAACTCGATATGGAACAGGCTGCCTTCGCCATGGCGCTGTTGCAGGCGCACATTGCCGCGCATACGGCGGATTTCGTGCTGCACCACATCCAGACCGACGCCGCGTCCGGACACTTCAGTGACCTGCTGACTCATGCTGAAGCCGGGCAGAAAGAGGAAGGTCAGCAGCTCTTCTTCGCTCATCTGCTCCACTTGCTCGGCGGAGGTAAAACGCCGCTCGATCACCGCTTGGCGAACGCGCTCAAGGTCGACGCCGCCGCCGTCATCGCTGACTTCAAGTACCAGCATATTGGCGTGATGACGGGCCTTCAGGCGGATGGTGCCTTCTTCGGGTTTGCCCTTGCGTACGCGCAGTGCCGGCGGCTCGATGCCATGGTCGACCGCATTGCGCAGCAGGTGGGTTAGTGGTGCTTCCAGGCGTTCGAGAATATCGCGATCGACCTGGGTGTGTTCGCCTTCAACCTCCAGCAGCACCTGTTTGCCCAGCGAACGACCCAAGTCGCGCAACATGCGGGCCTGGCCGACCAGCACGTCGGCGAACGGGCGCATGCGTGAGGCCAGGGCCAGGTCATAGAGTTGTTGGGTACGCTGGCCGCCATGCCAGGCGAAGTCGTCGAACAGTGCCTGATGGCTCTGCAGTTGCTGCTGACACTCCATCAGCAAATGGCGGCCTTCGTTAAGCAGGGTTTCTATTGCCGCGGAGGTCGGGATGCCGAGCAGCTGTTCGCGCAGGCTTTCGTAGGTACGCCGTGCCGCTGCCTGTTGGCGCTTGAGGCGGTGCAGCGAGTCGCTCAGTGGCTTGATGCGCTGGAATTCCACCAGCGATTTGCCTGATAAATCGATCAGGTGATCAAAGCGTTCCGCCGAGACGCGCAATACCCGGCTGCGTTCTTCGCTCGCCGGCTCAGGCGCTGGCGTCGTGGTGTCAGGCTGCGGCGCGGCAGGTGGCTCGGCAGGTTGAGCCTCTGCGGGTGTTGCCGGCTGCTCGCGCAGGGCCGGAACGGCGGCCCCGAGTAGCGCCTGCATGCGTGAGGTGACCTGTTTGACGCGGGGTTCGAGCTCGGCTTCGGGCAGTGCCTGGCCAATCCGTAGCAGCAGGTCGGAGCCCTGCAGCAAAGCGTCGATATGGTCGGGCAGCAGGCGCAGCAGGCCTTCCTGGGCGGCCACCAGCAGGTCTTCCATGGCATGGGCCACTTGCACGCCGCTGTCCAGGCCGACAATCCGCGAGGCGCCCTTGAGCGAGTGGGCGGCGCGCATGCAGGCTTCCAGTTGGCCGGTGTTGACCGGGTCGCGCTCAAGGATCAGCAGGCCGGTATCCAGCACCTGCTTCTGTGCTTCCGCCTCCATGCGGAACAGCTCAAGCAATGACGCATCACGCATCTGATCCGGGGTCATGCCAGGCTCCTGGTCATGGCTGCGAGCAGCTGTTCATCATCCAGCAGGGTGATGCTCTTGCCGCCCCATTGCAGCACGCCTGCGCTGAAACGGCTGATCGCGCGCTTGTCTTCCTGTACCGAGGCACCGATCAGCGCCAAGGGGATCAGCTGAATACCGCTGACCTCGTCAACCGGACTGACCAGCGGGCCGGCGTTGGTTTCGAGGATCAGCATGCGCGGTATGGTGCGTTTTTCCTGCTTGCCTTCGCTGTGTTCGAGGCCCAGTACCTCGCCGAGGTTGAGGCAGGCAACCAAGGTGCCGCGTACATTGGTCACGCCGAGCAGGCTGCCGACCTTCTGGTGCGGCAGGCTATGAATTGGCGACAGGGGCATCACTTCGGCCATGCGCCGCGTTGCCAGTGCTAGCCATTCCTCGCCCAGGCGGAAAATCAGCAGCGAGCGCTGTTCGCCCAGGTCGTCACTGGCTTCAGCTTGGCCGTAGCCGCTGGCGTCGTGCTCCAGCAGGGTGCTGTAGCGGTCGAGCAGGGCGATGGCCGCCGCGCTGTAAACCTCGCAGTTGCGACAGTGGATGTGAGCGTCCAGGCGCGCGCAGCTCTTGTCACCGAATACGCCGATACGGTTCCAGCAGTCGTCGATTGGGGCCTGGTTCAGATCAGCATCCATCACGATGATTTACCTCCCACCTGCGCACGCCGGTAAAGGCGCTGGGCCCCGCTCTGGTCGCCTTGGGTTTCCAGGTGGGCGGCCAAGTGGGTCAGTGCTTCGCTGTGTTGCGGGTCAAGATAAATGGCCTTGCGGTAGTAACCGCAGGCCTGTTCGCTGCGCTGTTCCACATCACTGAGCAGGCCCAGCCAATAGAACGCCTGAGCGCTGGGGCCTGCGGTTTGCAGATGGCGTTCGCAGAGGCTGCGCGCCTGCTCGCAGTGACCGGCGTTGGCCAGCTCGGCGACTTTATCCCAGGGCGTGCTGATTGGCGCTGGGGTTGGCGTTGCCCGCGCCGGGGGCGTCACGGGCGTAATGTTGCGCGGTGCCATGGCCGGCGGTGGGGTGGGCTGGCGCGGCAGGGCCGGTCGCAGGCGGCTGCTCGGCGGCGTCAGGCTGATCGGTTTAGCGGTTTCGGCGGGTGCGCAGCGAAAGGCAAAAGTCTGTTGCCGGCCCAGGGCCTGCATACCATTTTGCGTGGCCAGGCTGGCCTCGGCCGGGCCGATAAACAGCACCCCTTGTGGTTGTAGCTGGCGCTTGAGCAGCTCAAGGACACGCACCTGGGTCGCTCGGTCGAAGTAGATCAGCAGGTTGCGGCAGAAGATAAAGTCGTAGGCCGGCGTAGTGCTGAACAGGTTGCTGTCGAGCAGGTTGCCGCAGCGCAGTTGCACGCGGCTTTTTACTCGCTCGTCGAGTACAAAGCTGTCGTCTTGGGCGCGAAAGAAGCGCTCGCGAAACGCCAGGGCGTCGCCGCGAAACGAGTTGCGTCCGTAGATCCCGCGGCTGGCCAGGGCCAGCACCTTGTCACTGACATCCAGGGCTTCAATCTGGAACTGCTCGGGGGCGAAACCGGCATCGAGCAGGGCCATGGCGATTGAGTAGGGTTCTTCGCCGCTGGAACAGGGCACGCTGATGATCCGCAGAGGCCGTGCGGCGTTCAGCTGGCTGTGGCACTCAAAAGCCAGGGCGGCGAGGGCCTTGAATGATTCGGGGTAACGGAAGAACCAGGTTTCCGGCACCACCACGGCTTCGACCAGTGCCTGCTGCTCCTTGGGCGAGCCGTTGAGGGTGATCCAGTAATCTTCCAGGGCGCTCTTGTGCTGGGCATGCATGCGCTGACGCACGGCGCGCTCGATCACGCTACGGCCGACCGATTCGGCGTCAAGGCCAATGCGTGATTTCAACAGCCGTTCGATCTGGGCGATCATGCTGCACCGTCCTCGGCCTGTTGCGCAGCCTTGAACAGCATGGCGCGCAGGGCGTCATCCAGCAGACCCTGGACCTCGATACGCTGGATCAGGCCGTGCTCGTCCGCCTGCGTTGGTCCGAGGTAATCCGGCTGTCCGGCCTCCAGGCCGCTGCTGGCAAAGGCGCTGGCGGGCAGGCGCAGGGTGTCGGTGGCTTGTTCGAGAAGCAGTCCGAGCACGCAGGCCTGCTCCCCGCGTTGCGCATCGAAATACACCAGCACCAGGCGGGTGCTGTTGCGTGCCAGCGCTGGTCGTTTGAGTACGCGCTGGTTGAGGTCCAGCACGGGTACCATCCGCCCGCGATGCTGGAAGACCCCGGCCACCCAGTCCGGGGTTTCCGGCACCTGCTTGAGCTGGCGCAGCGGCAACACTTCGGCCACCTCGCGGGCGCTGATGGCGTAGCGATCCTCGCCCAGGTGGAATAGCAGGTGCAGTTCGCCCTTGGCTGATCCGGCGGTGGCGGCTTTGTGCATGGCTCAGACCTTGAAGCTGCTGACGCCAACCCGCAGGTTGCTGGCCACCTGATTCAGCTCGTCAATCGCCGCGCCGGCCTGGCGCAGGGTATCCACGGTCTGGCTACTGGCTTCGCTCAACTGCACCAAGGCCTGATTGATCTGCTCGGCACCGGTGGATTGCGCCTGCATGCCCTCATTGACCATCTGGATACGTGGCGCCAGGGCCTGCACTTGCTGAATGATCTGCGCCAGTTGGTCGCCCATCTGCGCCATTTCACCGATGCCGCGACGCACTTCTTCGGAAAACTTGTCCATGCCCATCACCCCAGCCGATACTGCGGACTGGATCTCGCGCACCATTTGCTCGATATCGTAGGTGGCTACGGCAGTCTGATCGGCCAGGCGACGCACTTCGACAGCCACCACGGCAAAGCCTTTGCCGTACTCGCCGGCCTTTTCCGCCTCGATGGCTGCGTTGAGGGAGAGCAAGTTGGTCTGGTCCGCCACTTTGACGATGGTGGTCACCACATGATTGATGTTGCCGGCCTTCTCATTGAGGATCGATAGCTTGCCGTTGACCACATCGGCGGCGCCCATGACCTGGCGCATGATTTCTTCCATGCGCGTCAGCCCCAGCTGACCGGTGCCGGCGAGCATCGAAGTCTGTTCGGCGTTGTCGGACACCTCACCCATGGTGCGCACCAGGTCGCGCGAGGTGGCGGCGATCTCACGTGACGTGGCGCCTATTTCGGTGGTGGTGGCGGCCGTTTCGGTGGCGGTGGCCTGTTGCTGGCGCGAGGTGGCGGCAATTTCGGTGACCGAGGTGGTCATCTGCACAGCCGAGCGTTGAGCATGGCCGACCAGGGTCTTGAGCTCTCCGACCATGCTGTTGAAGCCGATTTCGATGGCATCGAATTCATCGCTGCGCTGCATATTCAGGCGCACAGACAGATCGCCGCTCTCAAGGACCTTCAGGGTGCTGACGATGTGGTCGATCGGCCGGGTGATGGCTTGCAGTAGTAGCCAGCCGCACACGGCGGCTACCGCGATGGTCAGCAGAATGGCCAGCAGGGTCGCAATCTCCAGCGCTTGTACGGCGTCACGGATTTCACTCGCGCCGTCGTCTGCCAGGGTTCTGTTCAGCTCGACCAGCTCACTCAGGATCTGCAGGCCCTTGTCCCACTCCGGTAAAACCCGTTCCGTGCTGAACCTGCGGCCTTGGGCAAGCGTGTCCTCATGCAGGATGCTGAGTAGCTGGCTGTGCAATGCCAGGTACTGCCGATACTGTTGACTGAACTGCTTAGCCAGTTGCGCTTCAAGCTCATTGACATCGGTCTGCAGGTAACGGGCAAGCAGGCCTTCAAGCGCCTCTTCAGTGGCGGCGAACTGAGTCTGGGCACTGGCGAGTTCGGCAGCGTTGCTGTCGCCATCAAGGTGCAGCATCAGCCGGCGGGTTTCCAGCATATGGCTGGCCCAGTTGTTCTGGATTTTGCTGACGTAATAGACCCCGGGCAAGGAGTTGCTTTGCATCTGCTCGGCTTCGTGTTCGATCGAAACCATACGCATATAGGCGGTTGTGGCGAGCAGAAGCAAAATGGCGATAAGGGCGGCAAAGCTGGCAATGATGCGGTTGCGTACGGTTAACTTCATCCCGTTATCCTTCAGCTGCTGATGGAGCCGATAGTCGTGCGTAGTGATGGGCCGGTTGCCGTGCAAACCCTGATTGGCTGCAGGGATAACGGCTGAGTGTGGTCGCGCTGTCGAGGTCATGCTACTGATCGGTGCGCAGCCCGCCAACCAGTTATAGCGCGGAAGTGGCCACTCTACCGAGGCTTAGCAGGCTCTATATTCCGGCGTTGCGCTTGGCTATGCGTGCCGGTGGACAAATCGCAGGCATAAAAAAGCCGGCTTGTGGCCGGCTTTTAGGGGGTGGGCACTACTTATTTTTGGTAAGCAGCGACCGCCTTGATAATCAGATTGCGGGCCTCGTCGGCGCCAGCCCAACCTTCAACCTTGACCCATTTGCCTTTCTCGAGATCTTTGTAGTTCTCGAAGAAGTGCTTGATCTGCTCGATCAGCAGCGGGGGGAGGTCGGTGTATTCCTGTACGTCTTTGTACAGCACGCTCAATTTGTCGTGCGGTACGGCAACCAGCTTGGCGTCGCCGCCGGCTTCGTCGCTCATCAGCAGTACGCCAACTGGACGGGCGCGGATAACTGAGCCAGGAGCCACTGGGTACGGGGTCACGACCAGTACGTCGAGGGGATCACCGTCGTCAGCCAGGGTGTGCGGGATAAAACCGTAGTTGGCCGGGTAGAACATCGGGGTGGCCATGAAGCGGTCGACCATCAGGCAATCTGTGTCGTGGTCGATTTCGTATTTGATCGGCGCGTGGTTGGCCGGGATCTCGATGGCGACGTAGATGTCGTTTGGCAGGTCTTTACCAGCTGGGATCTTGCTGTAGCTCATGGGGCGACTCCCGAGGGGTGGGCCAAAAAAGTGGCGCGATTATAGGCATATTCCCCCGGTGTTGCTACGCCACGATGCCTAGCCATTGGTCGCGAACTCACTGTCTTCGGTTCTGACCTGATAGTCCGGATTGCTGGCCTGCAGCCGTTGCAAGCGGGCCAGTGGGTCTTGCCGGTAGAACAGTGCCAGCTGTGCGTACACCGCCGGGAAGGCTTCGGCGAGCAGGTCCGGGGCGCTGAAGAAGTATTCGCTGGTGACGGCGAAGAACTCTGCCGGGTTTTCCGCTGCATAGGGGTCGATGGCGGTTTCGGCCTCGGGGTCGGCATCCAGTTCGGCGTTGAGCTGATCGAAGGCGCTCTGCATGGCCTTGGCCCACTCCTGCACGGCCATAGTGCTGTGCAGCGGCGGCAGGCCGTTGGCGTCGCCGTTAAGCATGTCCAGCTTGTGCGCCAACTCGTGAATCACCAGGTTGTAGCCATGCCATTGGCCGCTGGCCTGCACGCCGGGCCAGGCGAGGATCACCGGGCCTTGCTGCCAGGCCTCGCCACTGTGCTCGGCGTCCCATTCGTGGACCACGCCGCTGGCATCGCGGTGGCGCTGCGGGCTGACGAAGTCATCCGGGTAGAGGACGATTTCATGAAAGCCCTGATACCAGTTGAGGTCCGCCAGGTGCAGCAGCGGCAGTTCGGCCTGTACCGCCAGGAGCAGACGCGCCTGGACGTCGAGGTTCACGCCGGGCAGGGCACTGAGGTGCTTGTGATGGAGAAACAGCACGGCGCGTTCGCGCAGACGCTGCTGTTCGGCGTCATTCAGGCCGTCAAGGATCGGCAGTTGTTGCAGCACGGCCTGCCACTGCGCGCTGCTGATGGGGTGACGGGCAAGGATGCGCTGGCGACGCCAGGCGCGGAGCGACCACATGGACTCTGCTCGGACGGTGGAAAGCGCCCACCATAAGCCGCAGGCCAGTGCTGGGCAAGTCGGCACAAAGGCTGCAACAGCATGCTTATCCGCGACCTGGGAGGGCTGCCAATGTCGATCGAGCGTCTGCATCATCCCACCGTGCAATTGCTTTGCGGCCATGGTGTCGACTTGCCAAGCCAGGCTGCACGGGCTCGCGCGACCTGGCTGCCGGGGCGCGAGGGGCGACCGCCGGTGTTATTGGTGGCGCTGCTCTGGGCGCGCGAATGCACTGATGTGGTGCGCACTTTGGAGGCGTACCTGGACGGTCTGCTGGCTGATTGCTGTTGCACCCCCAGCGGCTGGAGCGAAGCCCAGGCGGCGCGGCAGGTGCTCGCGGCGTTCAACCAGCAGCTGTTTCGCCAGCGCCATGCCGGGCGCAACCTTGCTCAGCTGAATGCCGGGCTGCTGTTGCTGCAGAACGGCGAGGCGCAGTTTCTCCAGGCTGGGGCCATCGGTTTACGGCGCTATCAGGGCGGCGCGGCACAGAGCCTGATCGGTCGCGATGGCCTGCAGCTGGGCGCGCAGGCCGAGCTGGCGCTGGTGCAGCACCGTCTGACCCTGGGCCCGGGCGAGCTATTGCTGCTGGCGCCGCAGCCACTGCTGGATGTGGCGGACCTGCGAGGCTTTCGTGGCGCAGGCGAGGCATTGCAGGGGGACCCCTTGCCGGAGTTGCTTGCACCATTGTTGCAGGCCCCTGGCGCAGCGGTGTTATTGCTGCCGGGTGAAGCCGACAGCGCGCCGGCGCTGGCCCCGCGTGAGCCCTGGCGGGCGGTGGCCAATGCGCAACCTGGTCTGCAGCTGGATGGTTGGGAACTGCTCTCGACCTGTCCCTATGGCCCGCCTGGGCGGGTGTTCCGCGCCACTGACCGGCGTGGGCGTGAGGCCATGCTGTGGCTGGCCGAACAGGATGCGGATGAAGCCTTCTGGCAACGCGAGTGGGCGCTGCGGCGCAGCTCGGTGGCCAGCCTGGCTCAGGTGGTGTCCTCGCATCAGCCGCGTAAGCATGCCTTCTGGTTGTTCGAGCCTGCAGGCAAGGGCATGCGCAGCCTGATCGACTGGGTGGCGGCCCATGGCCCGGTCGATGGTTTGACGGTGCTGGCCGTGCTCGAGCAATTGATTGCCGCTGTGCGCGGCCTGCAGCGACGTGGCATGCAGGGGCTGTGGCTGGACCCGCGCAATATCCTGCTGGATGACGGCGGCCGCCTGCTGTTGCTGCCCGAGCACGCCGCGCTATTACCTGGGGTGCCGCAGCAGGCATTGCCCGAACAGGCGGTGCCGCTGGCCCCCGAGGCGCGCGCTGGGAAGGCAGTGGATGGCCGCGCTGATCAGTTCGCCCTGGCGGCGCTGGCCTACTGGTTGTTCTGTGGGCGCTGGCCGGAAGTGGCGCGGGCGGATGCCGACGGCAACAGCCGCTATGTACCGCTGGCGCAATTTAGTGTGCAGGTGCCTATGGGCTGGGATGGTGTGCTGGCGCGGGCTCTGGCGCCCAGGCCGGAGGCGCGCTTCGAGGCGCTGTCGGAGTTTGAACAGGCGTTGCGTCAGCCGTTACTGCATCAACCGGCAGCCACGCGACGCACACGGCTCTATCGGCAGAGCTGGCAACTGGCCGCCTTGGGTTTGCTGGTGTTACAGCTTGGGATTGGTTTGTGGCTTAGCCTGGAAGGCTGATGGCTGATGGCTGATGGCTGAGCCAGCGGCGCATTGTGCGTCGCTGGCTGGGCAGATTACGGCGCGGTGAAATCTTCGGTGATCGGCAGGACAAAGCTCTTGAACTCGGTGTCTTCCTTGAAGCCGATGGATTCGTAGAGCTTGTGCGCCACTTCGTTGTTGATGCTGGAGGCCACACGCAGGCGTACGGCGTTGGTGTCCTTGGCCATCTGCTTGGCGGTCTGGATCAGGCGGTCGGCCACCAGTTGGCGGCGCGCGTCCTGGCAGACGTAGATGTCGTTGAGAATCCACACGCGCTTGAGCGACAGCGAGGAGAAGCTCGAATAGAGCTGGCAGAAGCCGAGAATCTTCTCTTCGTCATCGGCCATGGCCAGGTAGATCACCGATTCCTTGCGGCTGATGCGCTTTTCCAGAAATGTGCGTGAGGAGTCGGGGTAGGGCAGCTGGCCGAAGTGTTCGCGGTAATTAACGAACAGTGGCGTGAGTTGATCCAAATGCTCCAGGGTCGCTTGGACGATGCGCATGGTGAGCCTCTACTTAAAGTCATGTGGATGGCTTCGGCAACACGGCAGCGCTGCCTGCGAACGACCCCGATGCTGCCTAAAGCTTTTGGAAAGTGCAATCCAAACAAGCGTTTGGTTGTAGTTTGCGGAAATTTCTCTTCATCCAAGAAGAAAATTCTCACGCTGCACCCCGCCGGCTAACAGCGGCACTTCGGCTTCATCCTTGAGGTTGACCCCCGACAGTTGACGGCGGCAGGCCTCGCGCATCAGGTACAGCAGGCGATGGCTGGCCATGGCGTAGCTCAGGCCCTCCTGGCGCACATTCGAGATGCAGTTGCGGTAGGCGTCGGTCAGGCCGACTTTGGGCGCGTAGGTGAAGTACAGCCCCAGGCTGTCCGGTGAACTCAGGCCTGGGCGCTCGCCGATCAGAATCACCACCATGCGCGCGCCGAGCAGTTCGGCTACTTCATCGGCCACCGCTACGCGGCCCTGACTGACCAGGGCGACGGGCGCCACGCTCCAGCCTTCGGCAGCGGCCTGTTCCTCGATATGCGCCACCATGGGCAGGGCATTACGGTGTACGGCCAAGGCAGACAGACCGTCGGCGATGACAATGGCCAGGTCGTAGCCATCCGGATTGTTTTCGCGGTGCTGACCCAGCAGCTCGGCGGATTCGTGACTTAAGCGCCGACCCAGGTCCGGGCGTTGCAGGTAGGTGTCGCGGTCCTTGGCGGCGCTGTGCAGCAGCAGGCTCTGCCGATGCTGGTGGGCCAGGCCAGCGGCCAAGGCGGCGTGATCAAACGGCAGGTGCACGGCATCACGGGCCTGGGCGTGGGCGAACTGGAAGTCCAGCTGGGCGCGGGTCGGCATGCTGGTACCGGCACGACCGAGGGCGATGCGCGCCGGAGTGAGGTTGCGCAGTTGCTGCCAGGGGTTTTCGCTGGCGCCGCTGAGTGGGCTGTCATCGTACATAAGCGGCTCCTTAGTTAACCAAGCTGCGCCAGGGCCTGACGAAACGCCGGCGGCAGGCTGTTGCCCATGCGCGGGCGGCCATCGGCCTGGGTGAAGATGCCCATGCGCTGCAGCCAGGCTTCGAACTCAGGGGCCGGTTTCAGCCCCAGGCTCTGCCGGGCGTATAGCGCATCGTGAAAGGAGGTGGTCTGGTAGTTGAGCATCACATCGTCTGAGCCAGGGATGCCCATGATGAAGTTGATCCCGGCCACACCCAGCAGGGTCAGCAGCACGTCCATGTCGTCCTGATCGGCTTCGGCGTGGTTGGTGTAGCAGATGTCACAGCCCATCGGCAGGCCCAGCAGTTTGCCGCAGAAGTGGTCTTCCAGGCCGGCGCGGATGATCTGCTTGCCGTTATACAGATACTCCGGGCCGATAAAGCCGACCACAGTATTCACCAGAAACGGCTTGAAATGCCGCGCCACTGCGTAGGCGCGGGTCTCGCAGGTCTGTTGGTCGAGGCCATGGTGAGCACCGGCGGACAGCGCGCTGCCCTGGCCGGTTTCGAAATACATCAGGTTGTCGCCGAGGGTGCCGCGTTTGAGGCTCAGGCCGGCGTCGTAGCCTTCCTGGAGGATTTTCAGGCTGACGCCGAAGCTGGCGTTGGCTGCTTCAGTGCCAGCAATCGACTGGAACACCAGGTCCAGCGGCACGCCACGGTTGATCGCCTCGATCGAGGTGGTGACGTGGGTCAGCACGCAGGCCTGGGTGGGGATTCCATAGCGCTGAATAATGCCGTCGAGCATCTTCAGCATGTCGCAGATGGAGCTGATGCTGTCGGTGGCCGGGTTGATGCCGATCATGGCGTCGCCGTTGCCGTACAGCAGGCCGTCGAGAATGCTCGCGGCGATGCCGGCCGGTTCATCGGTCGGGTGATTGGGCTGCAGGCGGGTGGACATGCGCCCGCGCAGGCCGACGGTGTTGCGAAAACGGCTGACCACGCGGATTTTCTGCGCCACCAGCACCAAGTCCTGCACGCGCATGATCTTCGATACCGCAGCGGCCATTTCCGGCGTCAGGCCGGGGGCGAGGGCGCGCAGGCTGGCTTCATCGGCGCTGTCGCCGAGCAGCCAGTCGCGAAAGCCGCCGACGGTCAGGTGGCTGACCGGGGCAAAGGCCGCCAGGTCATGGCTGTCGATAATCAGCCGGGTGACTTCATCCGCTTCGTAGGGAATCAGCGCTTCGGTAAGGAAGTGTTTAAGCGGAATATCGGCCAGGGCCATCTGCGCCGCGACCCGTTCGCCGGCATTGCTCGCCGCCACACCGGCGAGAAAGTCGCCGGAGCGCGCCGGGCTGGCCTTGGCCATAACCTCGGCGAGGCTGTCGAAACGGTAGGTTTCACCACCTACCGTATGCTGAAAACTGGACATCGCGTGTCTCCCAAACGCCGCGTTGGCGCAGCCTGATCATGCTGCGCCAGCGCGGCGGGTGTTACTTGAGCGCGGCCTCGGCTTTACCGATGGCGACGAATTCTTCTTCCGGCGTACCGGCCACCAGGTGATGGCGGCTGTACAGGGCGAAGTAGGCTATCAGCACGGCGTAGATAACCGCAGCGCCAATCACCACCCGCGGATCGACCAGGAAACCGGCAACCACGGCCACGCAGGCCAGCACCAGGGCGATACCCGAGGTAAGGATGCCGCCTGGGGTGCGATACGGGCGATGCATCTCCGGACGACGTACACGCAGGGTGATGTGCGCGGCCATCATCAGCACGTAGGAGATGGTGGCGCCGAACACCGCCACCAGAATCAGCAGGTCACCCTGGCCAGTCAGCGACAGGGCAAAGCCGATCAGGCCAGGCACGATCAGCGCCAGAACCGGGGCCTTGTTCTTGTTGGTCAGCGACAGCGAACGCGGCAGGTAGCCGGCGCGCGACAGGGCGAAGATCTGCCGGGAGTAGGCGTAGATGATCGAGAAGAAGCTGGCAATCAAACCGGCCAGGCCGATCAGGTTGACGAAGCTGCTCATCCAGGTCGATTCGCCATAGGCAATGGTCAGGGCTTCCACCAGCGGGTTGCCGGAGGCCATCAGCGCGTTGGCGCCGGCGCCGCCGGGGCCAACCACCAGAATCAGCAGAGCAAAGGCCAGCAGCACCAGCATGGCGCCGATCAGCCCGCGCGGCATGTCGCGCTGCGGGTTGCGGGTTTCTTCAGCGGCCAGCGGCACGCCTTCAACCGCGAGGAAGAACCAGATCGCATAGGGGATTGCCGCCCACACGCCGACATAGCCGAACGGCAGGAAGCTGCTGGCGCCGGTTGCTTCGGTCACCGGAATATCGAGCAGGTTGGCCACGGAGAAGTGCGGCACCATCGCGACGATAAACACGCCAAGGGCAATCGCCGCCACGGCGGTGATGATAAACATCAGCTTCAGTGCCTCACCGACGCCGAAGATATGGATGCCGATAAACAGCACATAGAAGGCCAGGTAGATCGCCCAGCCGCCAATGCCGAACAGCGACTCGCAGTAGGCGCCGATAAACACCGCAATCGCTGCTGGGGCAATGGCGTACTCGATGAGGATCGCTGTGCCGGTGAGGAAGCCACCCAAGGGGCCGAAGGCGCTGCGGGCAAAGCCATAACCGCCACCGGCGGTGGGGATCATCGAGGACAGTTCCGCCAGGGAGAAGCACATGCACAGGTACATCAGCGCCATCAGCAGGGTGGCGAGAAACATGCCGCCCCAGCCGCCTTGGGCTAGACCGAAGTTCCAGCCGGCGTAGTCGCCGGAAATCACGTAGGCCACGCCCAGGCCGACCAGCAATACCCAGCCTGCTGCGCCCTTCTTCAATTGCCTGCTTTGGAAGTAATCGGCATCGACCTGCTCTAAATCGGTGCCTTGCGGTAGACCTACCGCACTGATTTGTTCTGCTGCCATGGGAATTCCTTATCAACAAGCTGGCCGCAGCGCAGGCCCGGCCAGGCTTGTAGGTATTTGAGGGAAGAGTGTTACCCAGTGGATCAGCAACCGTTGTGCCAACTGCGCCTCTGGTCTAGACCTGGGGCGCGGGCTGGCAGGCCGATGTCGTTTCCGGCATCGGCTGCGGTTGCGCAGGGGCTTAGAAAAAGCCGAGTGGGTTGATGTCGTAGCTGACCAGCAGGTTCTTGGTCTGCTGGTAGTGGTCGAGCATCATCTTGTGGGTTTCACGACCGACGCCGGACTTCTTGTAGCCACCGAAGGCGGCATGCGCCGGGTACAGGTGGTAGCAGTTGGTCCATACGCGACCGGCCTTGATCGCCCGGCCCATGCGGTAGGCACGGTTGATGTCGCGGGTCCACAGGCCTGCACCGAGGCCGAACTCGGTGTCGTTGGCAATCGCCAGGGCTTCAGCTTCGTCCTTGAAGGTGGTGACGCTGACCACCGGGCCGAAGATCTCCTCCTGGAACACGCGCATCTTGTTGTGGCCCTTGAGCAGGGTCGGCTGGATGTAATAGCCGCCGTCCAGGGTGCCGCTGAGTTTTTCCACCGCGCCGCCGGTCAGCAGTTCGGCGCCTTCCTGCTTGGCGATTTCCAGGTAACTCAAGATCTTGTCGAACTGCTGCTCGGAGGCCTGGGCGCCGACCATGGTGTCGGTGTCCAGCGGGTCGCCGCGTTTGATCTGCTCGACCTTCTTCATCACCTCTTTCATAAAGGCCGGGTAGATCGATTCCTGCACCAGGGCGCGGGATGGGCAGGTGCACACCTCGCCCTGGTTGAAGAAGGCCAACACCAAACCTTCAGCGGCTTTTTCGATGAAGCTTTGCTCGGCCTGCATGATGTCTTCGAAGAAGATGTTCGGCGATTTGCCGCCCAGCTCCACGGTGCTCGGGATGATGTTCTCGGCGGCGCATTTCATGATGTGCGCGCCTACCGGCGTCGATCCGGTAAAGGCGATCTTGGCGATGCGTTTGCTGGTGGCCAGGGCTTCGCCGGCTTCCTTGCCGAAACCGTGCACCACGTTAAGCACGCCCGGCGGCAGCAGGTCGCCGATCAACTCCATCAGCACGCTGATGCCCAGCGGGGTTTGCTCGGCCGGTTTCAACACCACGCAGTTGCCGGCGGCCAGGGCCGGGGCAAGTTTCCAGGCGGCCATCAGCAACGGGAAGTTCCACGGGATGATCTGCCCGACCACGCCCAGCGGTTCATGAATGTGATAGGCCACGGTGTTGCCGTCGATCTCGGCGGCGCTGCCTTCCTGGGCGCGCAGGCAGCCGGCGAAGTAGCGGAAGTGGTCGGCGGCCAGGGGAATATCGGCGTTGAGGGTTTCGCGTACGGCCTTGCCGTTGTCCCAGGTTTCGGTGATGGCCAACACTTCCAGGTTGGCCTCGATGCGGTCGGCGATCTTCAGCAGGGTCAGCGAGCGCTCCTGCACTGAAGTACGGCCCCAGGCATCGGCGGCGGCGTGGGCAGCGTCGAGGGCCTTGTCGATATCCTCGGCGCTGGAGCGCGGGAACTCGGCAATCGGCAGGCCGTTCACCGGCGAGGTATTGGTGAAGTACTGGCCTTTGACCGGTGCGACAAACTCGCCGCCGATGTAGTTGCCGTAACGGGATTTGAAGGAAACGAGGGCACCTTCGGTACCGGGATGGGCGTAACGCATGCTGAATATCTCCTGGTTCTTATGCTTGTTCTGGTGATGCAGCGAGAGGCGCGCTGTGGCGCTTGTGCAGAGACAGAGCAAGGGCTGGGCCAGGCGTGCGCGATTCCCGTTCTAGAGCGGTTGCGTGACATTCGCTGTGAGGTTGCGCTGCGCGAGTTGTATCAGCCCTGATACAGCCCGCGTGACACTTTGTACCAGGGGCGATACAGCGTGGTGACTCGTCGGTCAGCGCGTCTTGCAATGGCCGGAAAGCTGGTAGATGCTCGGCCATCACGTGCAACTCCTAGCAGGCCGTTGAAAACGTAGGCGAGGCCGGCAAGACAAGGCAAAAACAGGCGAGGAAGCGGAGTTTACTGGTGTAAATGAGCATTCCGAGCCTGTTTTTAACGAAGTATTGCCAACGCAGGTAGTTTTCAACGGCCTGCTACTGCGGAGAACAATAACAATGCATAACCCTGCAAGCCGCCACGCCCAGCAGGTGCTGACCGTGGCCCAAGGGCGCGGGCAACTCGCCGGCCCGGCTGCCGATTCCTCGGTGGCGCGCTCCTGGCTGCGCTGCCTGCAGCAGCATCACCTCGACCCAGCGCAGAGCATGCCGCCGGCGGTGATTGAGCACGCGCACATGCTTGAGCGGCGAGAGCAGCTGCAGCAGGTGCTGGAGATTTCCAGTAACGAGATGAACAGCCTGCACCGCCAGCTGGCCGGCAGCGGCCACGCGGTGCTCCTGACCGATGCGCGCGGGGTGATCCTCAACTGCGTCACCGAACAGGCAGAAAAACGCACCTTCGAGCAGGCCGGCTTGTGGCTGGGTGCCGACTGGAGCGAAGCCTGCGAAGGCACCAACGGCATCGGCACCTGCCTGGTCGAGCGCCAACCGCTGACCATCCACCAGAATGAACATTTCCGCAGCCGGCATACCGGCCTGACCTGCTCGGCCAGCCCGGTGTTCGACCCGCATGGCGAACTGCTGGCGGTGCTGGATGTGTCCTCGGCGCGGCATGACGTATCGCGGCAGAGCCAGTTCCACACCATGGCGCTGGTCAACCTGTCGGCCAAGGCCATTGAGGGCTGCCATTTCCTGCGCAGCTATGAAGGCGAGTGGCTGCTGCGCTTCCATGCTCAAGCCGAATATATCGGCCAGTTCAGCGAAGGGCTGTTGGCCTTCGATGGTGACGGCCGGGTCAGCGCGGTGAACCAGAGCGCGATCAACCTGCTTGGCTTGTCGCGTCGGCAACTGCTCGGGCGCACCTTGCTCGAGGTGTTTGACTGCCGCCTGGATGACCTGCTCGGTCGCGCTTCGGCGCAGCCCAGTGCCAGTTGGCCGTTGTATACCCAGCGCGGCCAGCTGCTGTTTGCCATGTTGCGCGGCCAGCCTCGGCGCAGTACTCAGGCACTGGCGGCGGCCTTGGCAACGCCTGGGTTGTGTCTGGCCGACCCCGGTTTGCAGAGTGATTTTCGCCGTGCGCTGCGGGTGTATGAGCGCGATGTGCCGCTGCTGATTGGCGGCGAAACCGGCACCGGCAAGGAGGCCTTTGCCAAGGCCCTGCATCAGGTCAGCTCGCGTGGCGGTAAGCCCTTTGTTGCGCTGAACTGCGCGGCGATTCCTGAGAGCCTGATCGAGAGCGAACTGTTCGGTTATCGCGGCGGCAGCTTTACCGGCGCGCGCAAGGAAGGCATGCGCGGCAAGCTGCAACAGGCCGATGGCGGTACCCTGTTTCTCGATGAAATCGGCGATATGCCGCTGGCGCTGCAGACCCGTTTGCTGCGGGTGCTGGAGGAGCGCCGGGTCGAGCCGATTGGCGGTGAAGCGCAGGCCATCGATGTACGGGTGATCAGCGCCAGTCACCGCGACCTGAACGAGCGGGTGGCCAGCGGCGAGTTTCGCCAGGACCTGTTCTATCGCTTGAATGGCTTGGTGATCGAGCTGCCGCCGCTGCGTGCGCGTAGCGACAAACTGGCGTTGCTGGATTTCCTGCTGGCCGAAGAGGCGCGCGGGCAATCTGCGCGGCTTGATGATGCAGCCCGCGAGTCGCTGCTCGCCTACCCCTGGCCGGGCAATGTGCGCCAACTGCGTAATGTGCTGCGCACCCTCTGCGCGCTGTGCGAAAACGGCGTGATCAGCTACGCCGAACTGCCCGCCGAGATTCGCCATGCCCGTCCTGCGCAGGCCCTGCTGCCGGCGGCCAAACCCGACCAGTTGGGCGACGCCGAACGCCAGGCGCTGCTCGCGGTCCTGGAGGCGCAACACTGGCAGATGAGCCGCAGCGCCGAGCAGCTGGGCATCAGCCGCAACACCCTGTATCGCAAGCTGCGCAAACACGGGGTTGTCAGGCCCGGCTAGAGCTTTTTTCCAGGCCCGTGCAGTCCTGCAAGCCGCTCGCAGGACTGCACGGGTACATGCCGAGCTGGCGAACACGTCTAGAAAAAGCCCAGTGGGTTGATGTCGTAACTGATCAGCAGGTTTTTCGTCTGCTGGTAGTGGTCGAGCATCATCTTGTGGGTCTCGCGGCCTACGCCTGACTTCTTGTAACCGCCGAAGGCAGCGTGCGCTGGGTACAGGTGGTAGCAGTTGGTCCATACGCGGCCGGCCTTGATCGCCCGGCCCATGCGGTAGGCGCGATTGATGTCGCGGGTCCATAGGCCGGCACCCAGGCCGAACTCGGTGTCGTTGGCGATCGCCAGGGCTTCGGCCTCGTCCTTGAATGTGGTCACGCCGACTACCGGGCCGAAGATCTCTTCCTGGAACACGCGCATCTTGTTGTGGCCCTTGAGCAGGGTCGGCTGGATGTAATAGCCGTCGGCCAGGTTGCCAGACAGATTCTCCGCCGCGCCGCCGGTGAGCAACTCGGCACCTTCCTGTTGGGCGATTTCCAGGTAACTGAGAATCTTGTCGTACTGCTGCTCGGAGGCCTGGGCACCGACCATGGTCTCGGTATCCAGCGGGTCGCCGCGCTTGATCGCCTTGATCTTCTTCATCACCTCGACCATGAACGGCTCGAAGATCGACTCCTGCACCAGCGCCCGCGATGGGCAGGTGCACACCTCGCCCTGGTTGAAGAAGGCCAGTACCAGGCCCTCGGCGGCCTTTTCGATAAAGGCTGGCTCGGCACTCATGATGTCTTCGAAGAAGATGTTTGGCGATTTACCGCCCAGCTCCACGGTGCTCGGGATGATGTTTTCGGCGGCGCATTTGAGGATATGCGAGCCCACCGGGGTGGAGCCGGTAAAGGCGATCTTGGCGATACGCTTGCTGGTGGCCAGGGCCTCACCCGCCTCCTTGCCAAACCCTTGCACCACGTTGAGTACGCCTGGCGGTAGCAGGTCACCGATCAGCTCCATCAACAGGCTGATCGATAGCGGC
>NZ_JAUYGD010000040.1 GCF_030690725.1 Pseudomonas sp.
GGCTGGTTGAAGACCGGCGACATCGCGGTGATCCAGGAAGACGGTTACATGCGTATCGTCGACCGCAAGAAGGACATGATTCTGGTGTCCGGCTTCAACGTCTATCCGAACGAGCTGGAAGATGTGCTGGCCACCCTGCCGGGCGTGCTGCAGTGTGCAGCCATCGGTGTGCCGGACGAGAAGTCGGGTGAAGCGATTAAGATCTTCGTGGTGGTCAAGCCAGGTGAAACCCTGACCAAAGAGCAGGTTATGGAGCACATGCGCGCCAACGTCACCGGTTACAAGGTGCCGAAAGCCGTGGAGTTTCGCGACGTATTGCCGACCACCAACGTCGGCAAGATCCTGCGCCGCGAACTGCGTGACGAAGAACTGAAGAAACTGGGCGAGAAGTAAACGTCCAGCTAAACAAAACCTATGTCCAGCCACTTGTTAATACATAGTTGGATCTTTTCAGGTTGCGGCCACATCAATACCCCTTTATGAGGGGTATTTTTTTAACCGGAAAATATGCTGGCTCTAACGCAACTCGGCATCCGAAGCCCCGCTTTAGGAGCGTCGAACCATTTACGGAGCGGTTGCCGTTTTGTTATTTAGGCTGTGTCGTAGGTGTCAAGCGAAATGTGGTAAATTGTATGCGCGCAGAGGGATACACCGTGAGCAAACCAGTTCAACATAAAACTACGCGGCTCACCGCCGGCAAAAAACCGTCGATTACCATCCATAGTGAGGACGGTAAGATTACGGCTTTTCTGTCGAATGCTGACGCTGTAGTTGAGCGGCATGCCACTAAAAGCCTCGCAGGTAGCACTTTTAGTCAAAGCTGGGTGCTCAATGCTCATCGTTCAGCGCGTGCACCGCACTTGTCGAACGTCGAGCGCGAGCTGGCGGAGCTCAAGAGGGTCGTTGCGGCACTGGCCGTTCGATCTGTTGCGCATGAAGAGAAGGCGGTTGGTTTTGACGTCGAGGGCATGACTGTGCTTGATGCCAACACGGCATACCAACTGCTGGATACCCCCCCAGAGCCCACTGAGGCGCTTCGCAACCTGCTTGTCTTGCGCTAAGGGCATTTATGCACTTCATTACCGTCGACTTCGACAAGTCGATTGAACGCTCTGTCTTTGATTGCGAAGTGCACTCTGCCCTAAATACGTACATTGCCCAGCACGCAGGGCAAGATGAGAAACGCAATGTTTCACGCACATTTATGTATGTCGAAGACGGGGTGTTGCTGGGCTACTACAGCTTGGCGAATGCCTCCGTAGCACTCGAAGAACTCAGTGAAGAGCAGAAAAAGAGGATGCCTCGGTACCCTATGCCGGCAGTGCTGTTGAGTCGTCTGGCGGTTGACAAGGGTATGCAGGGTGTGGGGCTTGGCCAACGGCTGATGTCAGACTTTTTCCGCCGCGTGTATACGGTTTCTAAGCAATCAGGTGTGGCTTTTGTTGTGGTCGACGCGAAAGACCAGGAAGCTGCCGATTACTACCAGCGCAAGCTGGGGTTTGTGCCGTCAACGAATAACCCACTGCGCCTGGTGCTCTCTACTGCAACTTTGATCCAGGCGTTCAAGGATAAGGAATAACTTCTCGGCTAACCCTCAAGGCCTTTGATTTTGTCGCGAGCATAGCTGACACCTTATCTAGTAATAGTAAGGGGCGCGATTGGTCTTTTGCCAGCTACTCACTCGGTTAGCCCGTGCGCCAGGTGATTTCCTCCACCCCATCGGCACTGATACGCATCCAGCGGTCGGCTTGCTCGTCGCTTTCTTCTTCCTGCCAGCCGCCCGGTGCGCAACGCACTTCAACATTCAGGGCGGTGAAGGCGGCTTGGGCGCAGGCCAGGTCGTCAGCCCAGGGTGTGGCGTCGCTTTCCAGGAACAGGCTGTTCCATTTGCCGACAGCCTTGGGCAGCCAGGTGACAGGTACGTCACCGGCCATGCACTTATAGGTCTGGCCTTTCTGCTGCCAGGGCGTGCAGTTGCCCAGTGCGCTGTTAAGCCACTCGCCGATGGCGGTGTGGTCGGCGTCTTTCAGGTAAATCTCGATATCCGGTTGGCGCATGGTCATAGTCTCTCGATCCAGTCGTAGCGGATGGCAACAGTCACGTCGCAGGGTTCGGCGATTACCGCCGCGCGCTTCTCGGCGCTGGCGCGCCAGCCGTGCGGGGTCATGGCCAGCAGGTCGGCGCGGGCCTCGCTGCTTTGCAGGTGCAGATTAAAGGTCAGGGTCTCGCTGTGGGCCAGGCGCATGCCATCGGGGATCAGCTCCAGGTGCTTCTGATCATCGTAGTCGCGCACTTCGTCATACAGCTTCTGCCGCAATTCCATCAGATGCTCACTGGTCGGCCCCATACGCAGCAGGCCGCCGCCGGGGGCGAGCAGGCGTTTGGCTTCCTGCCAATCCAGTGGGCTGAAGACGCTGGCCAGCAGTTGGCAGCTGGCGTCACTCAGCGGCACGCGAGCCATGCTCGCCACCAGCCAGTTGAGCTGGGGCGCGCGCTTGCAGCCGCGTTTGATCGCCTCGCGGGAGATATCCAAGGCGTAGCCGTCGGCTTGCGGCAGGGCGTCGGCAATCTGCGCGGTGTAGTAACCCTCGCCGCAACCGATATCCAGCCAGCGCGCCGGGTTATAACCGGCCGCCAGTTCGGCCAGGCGCTTGGCCAGCGGCGCGTAATGACCGCCGTCGAGAAAGCGCCGCCGGGCTTCGACCATGGCGGCGTTGTCGCCTGGGTCGCGGCTGTTCTTATGCTGCACCGGCAGCAGATTCAGGTAACCCTGGCGTGCACGGTCGAAGCGGTGGTTGGCCGGGCAGGTGACGCCGTTATCGAGCGTTTGCAGCGGCGCCTGGCAGATGGGGCAGATCAACATGCGAGCAGATTGACCAAGGTTTGATAGTAAATTTCGGTCAGCACATCCAGATCACTGGCCAGTACGCGCTCGTCGACCTGGTGGATGGTGGCGTTGACCGGGCCGAGTTCGACCACTTGGGTGCCGAGGGTGGCGATAAAGCGTCCGTCGGAGGTGCCGCCGCTGGTCGAGGGTTTGGTGTCGCGACCGGTGACAGCCTTGATGCTGGCGGCCACGGCGTCGAGCAGGGCACCCGGCTCGGTGAGGAACGGCAGGCCGGAGAGGGCCCAGTCCAGGTGGTAATCCAGACCGTGCTTGGCGAGGATTGCCTCGACGCGCTGCTGCAGGCCTTCGACCGTGGATTCGGTGGAGAAGCGGAAGTTGAATACCGCCGTCAGCTCGCCAGGGATCACGTTGGTCGCGCCGGTACCGGCGTTGAGGTTGGAAATCTGGAAGCTGGTGGGCGGGAAGAAGGCGTTGCCGTCATCCCAGTGCTCAGCAGCCAGTTCGGCCAAGGCCGGCGCGGCCAGGTGAATCGGGTTGCGGGCCAGGTGCGGGTAGGCCACGTGGCCTTGCTTGCCGCGTACGCTGAGGGTGCAGCCGAGCGAGCCACGGCGGCCGTTTTTCACCACGTCACCGACCAGGGTGGTGCTCGACGGTTCGCCAACGATGCACCAGTCCAGGCGCTCGTTACGTGCGCGCAGGCGTTCAACCACGGCCTTGGTGCCGTGGTGCGCCGGGCCTTCTTCGTCGCTGGTGATCAGAAAGGCGATACGGCCCTTATGGTCCGGGTATTCGGCGACAAAGCGCTCAACGGCGATGATCATCGACGCCAGGCTGCCTTTCATGTCCGCCGCGCCACGGCCGCAGAGCATGCCGTCTTCGTCGATCAGGGCATTGAATGGCTGATGCTGCCAGTTCTGTACCGGGCCGGTGGGCACCACGTCGGTGTGGCCGGCAAAGCACAGCACAGGACCCTCTTGGCTGCCGTGGCTGGCCCAGAAATTGTCCACTTCCTCGATCCGCATCGGTTCGATGGTAAAGCCGCAGGCAGCCAGACGACGTGTCATCTGTTCCTGACAGCCTTCATCCAGCGGCGTAACGGACGGGCGACGAATCAGCTCGCAGGCAAGCTCCAGCGTCGGGGAGAGGGGCGTGGCGTTGACGGTCATTGCGGCTCCGGGGCGGCATCAAGCGGAAAGGCCGCCATCTTAAAGCAAAACGGCGGCCATTGGCCGCCGTCTGGCATTCAAGCGCGGCTGTAATCAGCTGGCCGCAGCGGTTTCCTGCGATCTGGCCTGCGGCGCCGGCAGCGACGACAGCAGGGCCATGATCAGCGCCGCCAGGTAGGGCAGCGATTGCACTAGGAGCATGGCCACCCAGAACTTCACGTCGGCGCTGGGCAAGCCCTGAACGATGCTGATGCCGATGGCCGAACCCCACAGCAGCAGCATGATAAACACCTCTTCGCGGGCCTCGGCCAAGGCCACCAGAATGCCGTGGTTGCTGGCCATCTTCGGTGTGCGGAAGAACGGGATGGTCTTGGTAAAGGTGCCGTAGAGCACCGCCTTGGCAATCGTGTGCGACAGCGCCAGGCCCGCCAGCGCCGCCTGGAATGAGCGCACCAGATCGACGCCCATGGCCTTGCGGTAGAGGAACAGGATCTTGCCCAGCTTGAAGAAGAACAGCGCCAACGGCGGGATGGCGAAGATCATCAGCGGCGGGTCGACCCGCTGCGGCACGATAATCATCGCCGCCGACCAGAGCAGCGCACCGACGGTGAAGAAGATATTCAGGCCATCGGCGATCCATGGCAGCCAGCCGGCGACAAAGTGATAGCGCTGACCGGTCTTGAGTTCGGAATCCTTGCCGAGGAACAGGCTGCGCGCATGACCCTTCATGATCTGAATGGCGCCGTAGGCCCAACGGAAGCGCTGCTTCTTGTAGTCGATAAAGGTGTCCGGCATCAGCCCCTGGCCAAAGCTCTGGTGGGCATAGGCGGCGGAGTAGCCTTTCTCGAACACGCGCAGGCCCAGTTCGGCATCTTCACAGATGGTCCAGTCGGCCCACTTCAGTTCGTCCATCACCGTGCGGCGGATCATGGTCATGGTGCCGTGCTGGATGATCGCGTCGCGGTCGTTGCGCGTCACCATGCCGATATGGAAGAAGCCTTTGTATTCGGCGTAGCAGAGTTTCTTGAAGATATTCTCGTTGCCGTCGCGGTAATCCTGTGGCGACTGCACCACGGCAATCTGCGGATCACTGAAGTGCGGCACCATGTACTTGAGCCAGTTCTTGTCGACGCAATAGTCGGCGTCGATCACCGCCACCACTTCGGCATCTGGCGCGGTATGCGGCAGGATGTAGTTCAGCGCGCCGCCCTTGAAACCGGCAATCGGCGCGACGTGGAAGAAGCGGAAGCGCGGCCCCAGGACTTTGCAATAGGCCTCTACCGGCTCCCACACGGCCGGGTCCTTGGTGTTGTTGTCGATGATGATGACTTCGTAATCCGGGTAATCCAGCGCGGCCAGGGCGTCGAGGGTCTGTTTGACCATCTCCGGTGGCTCGTTGTAGCAGGGCACGTGGACCGAGACCTTGGGCCGGTAGGCACTGTCGGCTAGCACCGGCTGGAACGGCCGGCGGCGCGTACGGGTCCAGGCGGTTTCGGCCAGCTCGTGGGCTTCGGTGAGCAGCACGATAAACACGCCGAAGGCGCCGATACCCAGCAGCAGACCGACCAGGGTGCTGAACCATGTGCTGTATTGCTGGCTGTAGTCGTAGCCGATCCACACCAGGGCGGAGCCGCCGGCGAAGGCGACAACGGTAAGGAAGGTGCGGCCGCGCTGGCGCAGGGCGCTGCCGTCGATCAGCATCAGGGCGAGGCTGAGCAGGGCCAGTACCACCGAGGCGATGGCCAGCAAACGCCACTGCGGAATTGCCACCACCGGTCCTTCGAAGGCGAACTTGGCCTGGCGATCGAGGTTGTACACGCCCCAGTAGGCACCGACCGAGCCTTCATCGCTGGCCTTCCACGGCTGGTCGAAGGCTTCGATAACGAAGTAGTTGTAGCCCTTGGCGTTCAGCGCGTTGACCAGGGTGCGCAGGTAGATGGCCTGATCCGCCTGGGAAGCATCGGCGCCGCCGCGCATGCGTCCGTTACTCGGCCAGCCGACCTCGGAGAGCAGCAGGGGCTTTTTCGGGAAGAGTTTTTTCAGGTCCTTGGCGCGTTCGAGGACGAACTCGGTGGCGTCTTCCATCGGCACAAACTCCCAGTAGGGCAGTACGTGGGCCGCGACCAGGTCGGTGTGTTGTGCCAGTTCCGGGTATTCCTGCCAGATGTGCCACTGCTCGGAGGTGGTCACCGGCACCTTGACTGCTGCGCGCACGCGGTCGATGTAAGCAATCAGGTTCTCTGGGGTTACTTCGCTGCGGAACAGGGCTTCGTTACCGACCACCACGCGCACCACGCTGCGTGAGTTGTTGGCAATTTCGATGGCTTTGACGATTTCCCGCTCGTTGCGCTCCAAGTCCGGACTGATCCAGATACCCAGGGTTACGCGCAGGCCGAACTCTTCGGCCAGCAACGGGATATTGCCCAGCGGGCCGTCTACCGAGTAGGTGCGGATGTTGTCGGTTTGCGTACTCAGCAACTCCAGGTCGGCACGCATTTGCTCATCGCTGGGGTAGGTGTCCTGCTGCGGGTTCTGCCCGGCGCGGAAGGGTGAAAATGAAAATCCGGAGATTTGTTCCGGCCAGTCCGGTGCGGTTACCGGGCGGTTGTACAGCGCCCAGATACCGGTAAACACGGCGGCAATTGCCAGGAACATGACCAGGTTCAGTCCAAACTTACGCGAAGGCATAGTGTGCAGGTCCAGCGAAGGGGCAATAAAAAGCGACGAGCGTCGGGTGGCGCATGCTACGCCGCCGCCATTGGGCTGTATAGCGTGGCGGGTCGGCATATTGATGGGACGATGGGCGGCCTTGAAGGTTCCTCTGGTGGCTATGTGCTATTGCTGTTCATCGGTTAGGTCGGTTTAGACTCAGACAGCGCTTGGGCGCAGCTTGCCGACTACCTATAATGCGCGCCGCTTGTGGCTTGCGAGAGAGAAAAATGCCTGTGGATGAACAACGCTTTGCCGGAATCGCACGACTGTATGGCCGCGAGGGTGCCGAACGGCTGGCGGCTGCGCATGTGGCGGTGGTTGGCATTGGCGGCGTGGGCTCCTGGGCTGCGGAAGCCTTGGCGCGTTCCGGGGTTGGTGAGATATCCCTGTTCGATCTGGATGATGTCTGCGTCAGCAACAGCAACCGCCAGCTGCATGCCCTCGATAGCACGGTCGGTCAGCCCAAGGTTGAGGTGATGGCGGCGCGTATTCGCGCAATCAATCCGGCCTGCGTGGTGCATGCGGTGGCGGATTTTGTGACCCGCGAGACCATGGCCGAGTACATCACCGAGCAGCTGGATGCGGTGATCGACTGCATCGACAGTGTCAACGCCAAGGCCGCGCTGATTTCCTGGTGCAAGCGGCGCAAGATTCAGGTGATCACCACCGGCGGCGCAGGCGGGCAGATCGACCCGACGCAGATCCAGGTCGGCGATCTAAACAAGACCTGGAACGATCCGCTGGCCTCCAAGGTGCGTTCCACCCTGCGCCGCGACTACGGTTTCTCGCGCACGCCAGGGCGCAACTACAGCGTGCCGTGCGTGTATTCCAGCGAGCAGCTGCGCTATCCCAAGCCCGACGGCACGGTGTGTCAGTACAAGGGCTTTGTCGGCGAAGGGGTCAAGCTCGACTGCGCCGGCGGTTTTGGTGCGGTGATGATGGTGACCGCCACCTTCGGCATGGTGGCCGCTGCGCGCATCGTCGATAAATTGGTCGCCGGTACGCGGCGACCGGCGGAGCGGCGGCCCGCAAATGTTGATGTTGGCTAAGATGTAAAGAATGACCGGTTGCGGTCGATGTTCAGCAGGGATGTGCTGGTAGTTCTCTTTTGAGGTGTGCTGTGTTGTCCCTGTTGCGTCATGTGTTACGTCATATCCCGCGATCTGTGCTGCTGTTTGCAGCGCTTTCTGCCTGCCTGAGCGCCCATGCCAACCCGGTTGTGCGGATTGGCACCGGTGACTGGGTGCCCTACGTCGATCAGCAACGCGAAGATGGCGGCGCCCTGTCGCGACTGGTGCGCGATATTTTCAAGGCGGCCGGTTATCAGGTCGAGTTGGTCTATTACCCCTGGGATCGCAACCTGCTGATGCTCGAACAGGGCGGCCTGGATGCGGTGATGCCGTATATCTGTAACAGCGCCCGTCAGCGTGTTAGTACCTGCAGCGATGCGGTGGTGAAGGGCGAAGTGGTGCTGTTCCAGCGTAAGGACCGAGCACTCGACTGGCAGCATGTGGAAGACCTCAAGGCTTTTAGCATCGCCACCACCCTGGGCTATTCCTATGGCCCGCAGTTTGATGCGGCGGTGCAGAACGGGCAGTTGCAGGTGCAGCAAAGCGGCAAGGAAGACACCGGTTTTCGCTTGCTGGAGCTGGGGCGCGTGGATTTTCATCCGCAAGACCGCGCTGTGGGCTATGCCATGCTGCGGCGGATGTTTACTCCAGAAGCACGCGCGGCAATCACTCATAACCCACGGCTGTTGAATACCGAGCCGCTGCACCTGCTGTTTCGCAAGGGCGATGCCAAAGCCGATCAGCTGCGCAAGGTATTCAATAGCGGTTTGCGCCGCTTGGCGCAGAACGGTGAGTTGGAGCGTTTGCAGCAGGCCTTGTATTCCGGCAATGCCGATCAGTGGCGCGCTGCGCCCTGATCGGCCGTATCCAGCAAGTGCTGCATCCGCGTGAGCACGGCCTGTAGGCCATTGCTACGCGAGGGCGACAGGTGGCGCGCCAGGCCGAGCTGAGTAAACCAGTCCGGCAGATCCAGCTGCGCCAGTTCGGCCTGGGTTAAACCATTGACCCGCGCCAGCAGCAGCGCGAGCAGGCCGCGCAGCAACCGTGCATCGCTGCTGGCGCGAAACTGCCAGTGTGCGCCGTCGCGCTCGGCCAGCAGCCACACCTGACTTTCACAGCCTTGCACCCGGTTGGCTTCACAGCGTTCTGCGTCGTTGAGCTGGGCAAGCTGGTCGCCCCACTGCATCAACAGGCGTGCGCGCTGCTCCCAGCCGGGGCAGGCGCTAAAGGCCTGCAACGCAGCTTGCGCGTTGGTGGGTAGGTTCACTGCAACAGCTCCAGGGCCTGATCCAGAGCGCTGAAGAAACGCTGTAGATCGTCGGCATCGTTATACAGCCCCAGGGATACGCGAATCGCCCCGCTCAGGCCGAGGCCCTGCAACAGCGGCATAGCGCAGTGATGGCCGGCGCGCACGGCAATGCCTTGCTCGGTCAGCAGGTGAGCGAGGTCGGCGTTGTGCACGCCGTCGACCACAAAGCTGGCCAGGGCGACAGTGGGCGAGCCGAGCAGGCGTATGTCCTGACGCTGTCGCAGCCCAGTAAGTAGCTCGCTATGCAGGGCTGTTTCGTGGGCGCTAACGGCGCTGGCATCGAGGTTGCTCAGGTAATCCAGGCTGGCGCCAAGGGCGATCACCGAGGCAATCGGTGGCGTACCGGCCTCAAAGCCCAGCGGCGCGGGGCGAAAGCTGGCGTTGCTGTAGTCGGTGTGTAGCAGCATCTCGCCGCCAAACTGCCAGTGCGCCAGCTGCTCCAAGGCCTGCGGGCGACCATAGAGCAGGCCGACGCCGTCCGGGCCATAGAGTTTGTGGCTGGAGCAGATATAGAAGTCGCAGCCCAGCGCCTGCATATCCTGGCGACCGTGCACCACACCCTGGGTGCCATCGACCAGAGTCAGCGCGCCTTGCGCCTCTGCCAGTGCGAGCAACTGCTCCAGCGGTTGCCAGCAACCGAGCACGTTGGATAGCTGGCTGACCGCCAACAGGCGGGTGCGCGGACCGATCAGCTGCGCTGCGTGCGTGAGGTCGATCAGGCCATGGTTATCCAGCGGTAACACCACCAGCTTGAGCTGCCGGCGCAGTGCCAGTTGCTGCCAGGGCAGCAGGTTGGCGTGATGTTCTAGCGTGCTGATGACGATCTCGTCGCCAGGTTGTAGACGCTGCTCCAGGCCGTAGGCCAGCAGGTTGAAGGCTTCGGTGGCGCTGCGAGTAAAGATGATCTGCTGCGCGTCGGGCGCATTTAGCCAACGTGCGATCTTCTCGCGTGTGGCTTCGAAGGCGCGGGTAGCACGCTCGCCCGGCAGATGCTGGGCGCGATGCACGTTGGCTGCGCCGCCGGCGTAATAGCCGAGCAGGGCATCGAGCATGGCCTGGGGTTTTTGTGCGGTGGCGGCGCTGTCCAGATAGGTCTGGCCTTCAGCCGCAAGGGCCTGAATACCAGGGAAGTCAGCACGCCAGGGGGAATGGATAGGCATGGGCAGGCAATCGAGACCGTAGGATGGGTTGAGCGCAGCGATACCCATAATGAGCGTGATGGGTATCGCAATGCTCAACCCATCCTACAAAACTATCCCGTAGGGTGCGCCGTGCGCACCGGGGCGCACATGGGCTTGTGGTGCGCACGGCGCACCCTACGGTCAGGCATCTCTAGATCAATTATGGGCGTGCAGGGCTTCGTTCAGCTCGATAGCCGACTTGTGGGTTTTGCACTCCACAGCGCCGGTTTGCGAGTTGCGACGGAACAGCAGGTCCGGCTGACCAGCCAGGTCGCGGGCCTTGAGCACCTTAACCAGCTTGTTGTCGGCATCCAGCAGCGCCACCTTGGTGCCGGCGGTGATGTACAGGCCGGACTCCACGGTATTGCGGTCGCCCAATGGGATGCCGATACCGGCGTTGGCGCCGATCAGGCAGCCTTCGCCCACCGAAATGACGATATTGCCGCCACCGGACAGAGTGCCCATGGTCGAACAGCCGCCGCCCAGATCCGAACCCTTACCGACAAATACGCCCGCAGACACGCGGCCTTCGATCATGCCTGGGCCGGCGGTACCGGCGTTGAAGTTGACGAAGCCTTCGTGCATCACGGTGGTGCCTTCGCCCACGTAAGCGCCCAGGCGGATGCGTGCGCTGTCAGCAATACGCACGCCAGCCGGCACCACGTAGTCGGTCATTTTCGGGAACTTGTCCACCGAGAAGACTTCCAGCAGGTCGCCTTTCAGGCGCGCTTCCAGTTGACGCTCAGCCAGTTCGCTGAGGTCGACGGCGCCCTGGCTGGTCCAGGCCACGTTCGGCAGCAGCGGGAAGATCCCGGTGAGGTTCAGGCCGTGCGGCTTGACCAGGCGGTGCGACAGCAGGTGCAGCTTGAGGTAGGCCTCAGGCGTGCTGGTCAGGGCAGCGTCTTCGGCGAGCAGGGTGACCACCAGCGGCTTTTGGCTTTCGGCCAGACGGGTGAGCAGGGCGGACTGCAGGCTGTCGACATTTTTCAGCGCTTCGGCCAGATCGCCGGCCTGGCTGTTGTTGATCGCAATGGCCTGGTTGCCGCCCTGGTAGGCGAGTTTTTCCACCACTTTGGCGACCAGTTCGCTGCTCGGGTTGAGCAGTGGCTGGGCGTAGAAGACTTCCAGCCAGGTGCCCTGACGGTTCTGGGTGCCAACGCCGAAAGCCAGGCTGAAGAGGGTTGTGCTCATGCTGTTTTCCTTACCGCAAATTCGTGTGGGCCGGCTGGTTCAAACCAGTTCGGCGGCATAACGGTCGGCTTTGAAGCCAACCAGGGTCTTGTTGCCGAGATCCAGCACCGGGCGTTTGATCATCGACGGTTGGGCGAGCATCAGTTCGATCGCCTTGTGCTGATCGAGGTCGCTTTTCTGCGCCTCGTCCAGCTTGCGAAAGGTGGTGCCTGCACGGTTCAGGATGGTTTCCCAACCATGCTCATTGCACCACTTTTCCAGGTTGCCACGGTCTATGCCGCAGGCTTTGTAATCATGAAAGGCGTAGCTTACCCCGTGCTCGTCGAGCCAGGTGCGAGCTTTTTTCATGGTGTCGCAGGCTTTTATGCCAAACAGGGTCTTGCTCATCAGAGGCTCTTCACAAAGTCGCGGATACGTTCGGCTGCGGCCACGCACTCGGCCAGCGGTGCGACCAAGGCCATGCGCACACGGCCGGCGCCTGGGTTGCTGCCGTCCACCGCGCGCGACAGGTACGAGCCGGGCACCACGGTGACATGCTCGCGGGCAAACAGCTCGCGGGTAAATGTTTCATCGTCTATCGGGGTTTTTGCCCACAGGTAGAAGCCGCCATCCGGGCGCTGCACATCCAGCACGCCTTGCAGAATCGCCAGCACTGCGTCGAACTTCTCGCGGTACAGGTCGCGGTTGGCTTTGACGTGGGCTTCGTCGTTCCAGGCGGCGACGCTGGCCAGCTGGGTTTGTACCGGCATGGCGCAGCCGTGGTAGGTACGGTACAGCAGGAAAGATTTCAGAATGTCGGCGTCGCCGGCGACGAAGCCCGAACGCAGGCCTGGCAGGTTGGAGCGCTTGGACAGGCTGTGGAACACCACGCAGCGTTTGAAGTCGTTGCGGCCCAATTCGGCACAGGCGGTCAGCAGGCCGGCTGGCGGGTTGCCTTCATCGAAATACAGCTCGCTGTAGCACTCGTCGGCGGCGATCACGAAGTCGAATTTATCGGCCAGGGCGATCAGCTTTTTCAGCGTCGGCAGCGGGATCAGCGCGCCAGTCGGGTTACCGGGCGAGCAGAGGAAGAGGATCTGGCAGCGCTGCCAGACGTCGTCGCTGACGGCATCGAAATCCGGGTTGAAGCCGTGTTCTTCCAGGCAGGGTAGGTAGTGTGGCTGCGCGCCGGCGAGAAAAGCTGCGCCTTCATAGATCTGATAGAAGGGGTTGGGGCTGACTACCAAACCATCCGCATCACGTTTGACCACCGCTTGGGTAAAGGCAAACAGTGCCTCGCGGGTGCCGTTGACCGGCAGCACGTGGCGCGCCGGATCGAGCACGCCGGCCAGCAGGCCAAAGCGGCGACCGCACCAGTTTGCGATGGCTTCACGCAGCGCCGGAATGCCCAGGGTGGTCGGGTAGACCGCAAGCTGGTCAAGATTGGCGCGCAGCGCCTCAGCGACAAACTCTGGCGAGCGGTGTTTCGGCTCGCCGATCGACAGGGCAATCGGGCTCTTGTCGGCGGCTACCTGCACGCTGCCCAGCAGGGCGCGGAGCTTTTCGAACGGGTAGGGCTGCAGCTGGTTTAACGCGTCGTTCATTGTTGCTTCCTGAGTTGTGCCAGCGCCCGCATCGGGATGCAGGCGGCTCAAGGTAAGGGCAAGTGGTTTAAATAATGATTCGGCTCTGTTCGACCTGCGGGCCTGGCGCGTCCGACAGCTGCGCGACCATGGTTTCCTGCAGGCGCGTGCACAGCTCGGGGTCGGACAGCGGCTGGTTGTGCGCATCGGTGACGAAGAACACGTCTTCCACTCGCTCGCCCAGGGTGGCGATCTTGGCATTCTGCAGCGACAGGTCGAAGTCGAGGAAAATCCGCCCGATTCGCGCCAGCAGGCCTGGTCGATCCGGTGCGGTGACTTCGAGGATGGTCACTGGTCGGTGCGCATCGTTATGAATGGTCACTTGCGGCGCAAAAGCAAAGTGCTTGAGCTGGCGCGGTACCCGGCGTTGGATAATGGCCGGGTAGTCGTCTGGGTTCTTCAATGCGTCGACCAAGCCCTGGCGAATCTCTTTGATCCGCACTGGGTTCTCGCCAATCGAGCCGCCTTCGCCTTCGAGCACGATGTAGGTGTCGAGGGTGAACTGGCTGGTGGAGGTGAGAATCCGCGCGTCATGGATGTTCAGGTTGAGCTGGGCCATGGCCGCCACGGTCACGGCAAAGAAGTCGTGCTGATCCTGGGCGTAGATGAAGATCTGCGTGCCACCTTCAAACTCGCGCTGGGTGGTTTCCTTGATCAGTACTAACGGCTCGCTGTTGTTGCCGTGTTGCAGGATCGCCTCGCTGTGCCAGGCCACGTCAGATGCCGTGTGGCGCAGGAAGTAGTCGTCACCCAGTTGCGACCAGAGTTGCTCGGCATCATCCGGGTCGGTGCCGCCGCGCACTAGGATGTCCAGAGCGGCGATCTGCGTCAGTCGTATCTGCTCTTCGCGGTCCAGTGGGTTTTCTAGGCCGCGGCGCAGCGCACGCTTGGTCTCGGTATACAGCTGGCGCAGCAGGCTGGCGCGCCAGGAATTCCAAAGGCTAGGGTTGGTGGCGTTGATGTCGGCCACGGTCAGCACATAGAGGTAATCCAGGCGGGTTTGGTCGCCGACCAGGCGGGCGAAATCGAAGATTACCTGTGGGTCGGATAAATCCTTGCGCTGCGCCGTGGTGGACATCACCAGGTGGTGTTGCACCAGCCAAACGATCAGCTTGGAGTCCCAGTTTGGCAGCTGGTGGCGTACGCAGAAGGCTTCGGCATCCACTGCGCCGAGCTCCGAATGGTCGCCGCCACGGCCTTTGCCGATGTCGTGGTAAAGCCCAGCCATATAGATCAGCTCTGGCTTTGGCAGCTTGTCGATTAGTTTGCTGGCCAGGGGGAATTTTTCCGCAAGCTCGGTCCACTTGAACTTACGCAGGTGCTTGATCAGGTTCAGGGTGTGCGCATCGACCGTATAGATGTGGAACAGGTCGTGCTGCATCTGCCCGACAATATGGCCGAACTCCGGCAGGTACAGGCCGAGGATGCCGTAACGGTTCATCCGCCGCAGATTACGATGAATGCCTTGCGGGCTTTTGAACAGTTCAACGAACAGGCTGGTGTTGCGGATGTCACGGCGGAAATCATCGTCGATCAGGTGACGGTGCTCGCGCAGCAGGCGAATGCTATTGGCGCACACGCCTTTGATGTCGGGGTGCTGCGCCATCAGGACGAAGATTTCCATGATGGCAAACGGCGTACGCTTGAAGACGTTGGGGTGCGCGACCTCGATATAGCCATCCCGCAGCAGGAAACGACTGTTAAGCGGCGTGGCCTGGCCAATTTCGCCGGCGTTGAGGATTTGCTCTTCAAAGTGCTGGACGATCAGATCGCTCAATTCGGCGATCGCCATCACCACGCGGTAGTACTTCTGCATAAAGCGCTCAATGGCGCGCTTGCTGTCGCTGTCTTCGTAACCCAGCAGGGCCGCTACCTTGCTCTGGTGGTCAAACAGCAGACGGTCTTCGGCGCGGCCAGCGAGCATGTGCAGTGCGTAGCGCACCTTCCAGAGGAATTCCTGACTGGAGGCGAGCAGGGCGTATTCGCTTTCCAGCAAAAAGCCCTGGCCGACCATGGCGTGCAGGTTCAGCGTGCCGAAATGCCGGCGCGCCACCCAGAGAATGGTCTGGATATCGCGCAGGCCGCCGGGCGAACCTTTGACGTTGGGTTCCAGGTTGTATTCGGTGTCGTTGTATTTGCCGTGACGGGCGCGCTGCTCTTTATGCTTGGCCAGGAAGAACTGCTTGCTCGGCCACATCTGCTCGGTGCTGGTAACCAACTGCATGCGCTGACGCAGGCGTTCGGGGCCGGCGATGGTGCGGCTTTCCATCAGGTTGGTGATTACCGTCAGGTCGGCGCGCGCCTCTTCGGCGCACTCATCCACGCTGCGCACGCTTTGCCCGACTTCCAGGCCGATGTCCCACAGCAGGGTAAGGAAGCGTTCGATGGGCTCGCGGAAGGTCTCGTGGTCGGCATTGTCGAGCAGGATCAGCAGGTCGATGTCGGAGAAGGGGTGCAGCTCGCCCCGGCCATAGCCGCCGACGGCCAGCAGGGCGATGTCGGCGTCTTCACTCCAGGACAGGCGATCCCAGGCTTCACGCAGGATCTGGTCGACAAACCAGGCGCGGTCCTCGACCAGGCGGCGTACATCACGGCCGCTGGTAAAACGCCCGTCGAGCACTTCACGGGCGTGGCGAATGGCCTTCTTGAATGCCGCAATAGGGCTGGCCTTTAGGGCCAGTTCCGCCTGGAACTGGCCGCGGTCGAACAGCTCGGGATCTACCTGCGGCATTGCGGCCTTCCTTCTATCTATACAGCAGACTCAGCGAGAGGCTCAGGCCGATGTGCGGGCGATGGTGTCATCACTGCGCAGGGTAAAGATCTCGTAGCCATCAGCCGTCACCAGAATGGTGTGCTCCCACTGGGCTGAGAGCTTGCGGTCCTTGGTGATCGCGGTCCAGCCGTCACCCAGGGTGCGGGTTTCCGGGCGGCCCTGGTTGATCATCGGCTCGATGGTGAAGGTCATGCCTTCCTTCAGTTCCATGCCGGTGCCGGCGCGGCCGTAGTGCAGCACTTGCGGCTCTTCATGGAACACCGCGCCAATGCCGTGGCCGCAGTATTCGCGCACTACGGAAAAGCCGTTCTTCTCGGCATGCTTCTGGATCACTTCGCCGATGTCGCCCAGGCGCGTGCCGGGTTTGACCAGTTCGATGCCTTTATACATGCACTCCTGGGTGATCTTGGCCAGGCGCTCAGCCCACTCGGGCACTTTGCCGACCATAAACATCTTGCTGGTATCGCCGTGGTAGCCATCTTTGATCACGGTGATGTCGATGTTGATCACGTCACCTTCTTTCAGCGGCTTGTCATTCGGGATGCCATGGCAGACCACATGGTTGACCGAGGTGCAGATCGACTTGGGGAAGCCTTTGTAATTGAGCGGCGCAGGGATGGCCTGCTGCACGTTGACAATATAGTCATGGCAGATACGGTCGAGCGCTTCGGTGGTGACGCCGGGCTTGACGTGCTCGCCAATCATTTCCAGAACTTCGGCAGCCAGGCGACCGGCTACACGCATTTTCTCGATTTCGTCGGGCGTTTTGATGGTGACGGTCATGTGCGGCTCTCGAACGCGAACAGAAAGGGCGCCATCTTAACAGCTACAAGCCGCCAGCCATAAGCGTCACGTGAAAACCTGCCGCTGAGTCGGCTGCATATGTTGCGCTACTGCGAGTAGCTTGCCCCTGACTTTTATGGTATAAAACGCGCCGCTTTGCGGGCTGTGTGCCCGAAAGCTTAAACCCACACACGTATCGACACGGTTTCCTGGGTGCCTTGCGACAAGTTCGCCGGGTTGGAGATCGGGATACGTGGAGGCCTAACCCGACTTATCAAGGAACTATCATGTCCCAAGTCAACATGCGCGATATGCTGAAGGCCGGTGTGCACTTCGGCCACCAGACCCGTTACTGGAACCCGAAAATGGGCAAATACATTTTCGGCGCGCGCAACAAGATCCACATCATCAACCTTGAAAAAACCCTGCCAATGTTCAACGAAGCACTGTCCTTCGTTGAGAAACTGGCTTCGGGCAAAAACAAGATTCTGTTCGTGGGCACCAAGCGTTCCGCTGGCAAGATCGTTGCTGAAGAAGCAGCACGTTGCGGTTCGCCGTACGTCGATCATCGCTGGTTGGGCGGCATGCTGACCAACTACAAAACCATCCGCGCCTCGATCAAGCGTCTGCGTGATCTGGAAGTTCAGTCCCAGGACGGTACTTTCACTAAGCTGACCAAGAAAGAAGCCCTGATGCGCACCCGTGATCTGGAAAAACTGGATCGCAGTCTGGGTGGTATCAAGGACATGGGCGGTCTGCCAGACGCTCTGTTCGTGATTGACGTTGACCACGAGCGCATTGCTATCACCGAAGCCAACAAACTGGGTATCCCAGTTATCGGCATCGTCGATACCAACAGCAGCCCGGAAGGCGTTGACTACATCATCCCAGGTAACGATGACGCCATCCGCGCCATCCAGTTGTACATGGGTGCAATGGCTGACTCGGTAATCCGTGGTCGCACCAACGCTAACGGCGGCACCGACGAGTTCGTCGAGCAAGCCCCGGCTGCAGAAGCTGCTGAAGGCTAAGTAAAACGCGTATAGCGTTTGCTTAGTTCGCAAAAAGGGGGCTTGGCCCCCTTTTTGCCACCTTGAAAACCATCGCCGACGTGCAGTTGCAATTGTTCCTAGTCATTGTCGGCAATGTGTTACGAATTGAGCGCCCGTTTTTGGCGGGTGGAATGGTTAACAACCTATCCAGAGGATTTTGAAATGGCAGAAATTACTGCAGCGTTGGTTAAAGAACTGCGTGAGCGTACTGGCGAAGGCATGATGGATTGCAAGAAGGCCTTGACCAAGGCTGGCGGCGACATCGAAAAAGCCATCGACGACATGCGTGCTTCCGGCGCGATCAAAGCTGCCAAGAAAGCTGGCAACGTGGCTGCCGAAGGCGCCATCAGCATCAAGGAAGATGGCAAGACTGCCGTTATTCTCGAAGTTAACTCGCAGACCGACTTCCTGGCTCTGCAGGATGACTTCAAGAGCTTCGTTGCTGCCAGTGTCGAGAAAGCCTTCGCTGACAAGCTGTCTGAAGTTGAGCCGCTGATCGCTGCTCAGGAAGAAGCCCGTCTGGCCCTGGTTGCCAAGTGCGGCGAGAACGTCAATATCCGTCGTCTGGCGCGTATTGAAGGTGACGTTCTGGGTTCTTACCTGCACGGCAACAAGATCGGTGTTGTGGTTGTGCTCAAGGGCGGCACCGTCGACCTGGCCAAAGACATCGCCATGCACGTAGCTGCAAGCAACCCTGAGTTCCTGCTGCCTTCGGAAGTTTCCGCTGAAGCCATCGAGCGCGAGAAAGCCGTGTTCGTCAGCCTCAACGAAGACAAGATCAAGGGCAAGCCGGCCGAAATCGTCGAGAAGATGGTTGCTGGTCGTATCCAGAAGTTCCTTGCTGAAGCCAGCCTGGTTGAGCAAGCCTTCGTTAAGGATCCGGAAATCAAGGTCGGTGCTCTGGCCAAGAAAGCCGGTGCTGAAATCGTTTCCTTCACCTACTTCAAGGTTGGCGAAGGCATCGAGAAGCCGGTCGACAACTTTGCTGAAGAAGTTGCTGCGCAAGTAGCTGCTGCCAGCAAGCAGTAAGACGGCTAACCGCTGTTGCCCCAAAGAGGCTGCCCGCTAACGCGCGCGGCCTCTTTGTCAAATTGAGGGCACAGCTAAGCTGTGGAGTGGTTGGGGCATTGGCACCAATGACTCGGGGCGCTGTCGAAGCGCTCGATAAAAGCGAACCGAAGGTTTGCACAGAATTCAAACGCCGCAGGAGAGACTCGCAATGGCTCAGCAGATGAGTGGTCGTCAACCGCGCTACAAGCGCATTCTGCTCAAACTTAGCGGCGAGGCCCTGATGGGGTCGGAAGATTTCGGCATCGATCCCAAGGTGCTTGACCGCATGGCGCTGGAAGTCGGCCAACTGGTCGGTATCGGTGTGCAGGTCGGCTTGGTGATCGGTGGTGGCAACCTGTTCCGTGGCGCGGCGCTGAGCGCGGCGGGTATGGATCGGGTCACCGGCGACCATATGGGCATGCTGGCTACCGTGATGAACGCCTTGGCCATGCGCGACGCGCTGGAGCGTTCGAATATTCCGGCAATCGTCATGTCGGCCATCTCCATGGTTGGGGTGACCGATCACTACGACCGGCGCAAGGCGCTGCGTCATCTGAAAACCGGTGAGGTGGTGATTTTCGCCGCTGGCACTGGTAATCCGTTCTTCACCACCGACTCGGCCGCTTGCCTGCGCGCCATCGAAATCGATGCTGACGTGGTGCTCAAAGCGACCAAGGTGGATGGTGTGTACACTGCCGATCCATTCAAAGACCCGCATGCCGAGAAGTTCGAGCGCCTGACTTACGATGAGGTGCTCGACCGCAAGCTGGGCGTAATGGATCTGACGGCCATCTGTCTGTGCCGCGACCATAATATGCCGCTGCGCGTTTTCAACATGAACAAGCCCGGTGCCCTGCTGAACGTTGTAGTCGGCGGCGCTGAAGGCACTCTGATTGAGGAAGATAAACATGATCAATGAGATCAAGAAAGACGCTCAGGTACGCATGCAGAAGAGCCTGGAATCGCTGCTCCATGCCTTCAGCCGAATCCGTACCGGTCAGGCGCACCCGAGCATCCTCGGCGGTGTGATGGTGCCTTACTACGGCTCTGACACCCCGCTGAACCAGGTCGCTAACGTCACTGTGAAGGACTCGCGCACCCTGCAGGTTGTAGCCTTCGAGCGCAATATGCTGGCGGCTGTCGATAAAGCGATCCAGAGCTCCGGTCTGGGCTTCAATCCGACCAACCTGGGTGAGCTGCTGCTGATCTCCATGCCAGCGCTGACTGAAGAAACCCGCAAGGGCTTCACCAAGCAGGCCCGTGACGCGGCTGAAGATGGCCGTGTAGCCGTGCGCAATATCCGTCGTGATGCCTTGAGCCAGTTGAAAGACCTGGTCAAGGAGAAGGAAATCAGCGAAGACGAAGAGCGCCGTGCCGCCGACGAAATCCAGAAGCTGACCGACAAGTTCGTCGCGGAAATCGAAGTCGCAGTGAAGCAGAAAGAAGCGGATCTGATGGCCGTTTAACGGCCAGGACATCGTCATGGAAAAGACCAAAGACGGTAGTCCGTTCGCCGTGCCACGGCATGTGGCGATCATCATGGACGGTAATAATCGCTGGGCGAAGAAGCGTCTGCTGCCCGGCGTTGCTGGCCATAAAGCCGGTGTCGATGCGGTGCGCGCGGTGATCGAGGTGTGCGCTGAGGCTGGGGTCGAGGTGCTGACGCTGTTCGCCTTTTCCAGCGAAAACTGGCAGCGCCCGGCTGATGAGGTCAGTGCGCTGATGGAGCTGTTTCTCAGTGCATTGCGCCGCGAGGCGAAGAAGCTCAATGCCAATGACATCAGTCTGCGCATCATCGGTGATCGCTCGCGCTTTCACCCTGAGTTGCAGGCCGCGATGCGTGAGGCCGAGACACAGACTGCCGGCGATAAGCGCTTTGTCCTGCAGGTGGCGGCCAACTATGGTGGCCAGTGGGATATTGCCCAGGCCGCGCAGCGTTTGGCCCGTGAAGTTCAAGGCGGCCATTTGCGCGCCGAGGACATCACCCCCGAGTTGCTGCAGAGCTGTCTGGTGACGGGCGATTTGCCGCTGCCGGATCTGTGCATCCGCACCGGCGGCGAGCACCGCATCAGCAACTTCCTGCTTTGGCAGCTGGCTTACACCGAGTTGTATTTCTCCGACCTGTTTTGGCCGGATTTCAAACACGACGCCATGCGCAAAGCCTTGGCCGATTTTGCTAGCCGCCAGCGTCGCTTTGGGAAAACCAGCGATCAGGTGGCTGCTGAGGCCCGTAGCTGATGCTCAAACAACGAATTATCACCGCGCTGGTGCTGTTGCCATTCGCCCTGGGTGGCTTCTTTCTGCTTAATGGCGCGCTGTTTGCGCTGTTTATTGGCGCAGTGGTCGGTCTAGGTGCCTGGGAGTGGGCGCGTCTGGCAGGTTTTACTGCGCAGGTGCAGCGTGTTGCTTACGCCGCGTTGGTAGCGGCGTTGCTGTTTGGCTTGTATCTGCTGCCCGCGCTGGCGCCTTGGGTGCTGTTGCTTGGGGTTGTCTGGTGGGCGGCGGCGACCTTTCTGGTCTTGGGTTATCCCGCCAGCAGCCGTTATTGGACGCAGGCTCCGGTCAGATTGCTGATCGGCTTGCTGATTCTGCTGCCAGCCTGGCAGGGCCTGGTGTTGTTCAAGCAGTGGCCTGAAGCAAACTGGCTGATTCTCGCGGTGATGGTGTTGGTGTGGGGCGCGGACATCGGCGCCTATTTCGCCGGCCGGCGCTTCGGCAAGCGCAAGCTGGCCCCGCAGGTCAGTCCCGGTAAAAGCTGGGAAGGGGTGTTCGGTGGTCTGCTGGCGACTCTGCTGATTTGCCTGGGCGTAGCAATTTACCGTGACTGGTCGTTTGCCAGCCTGCTGCTGGGTTTGCTCGGCACCGCCGTGGTGGTGCTGATCTCGGTGGTCGGCGATCTAACCGAAAGCATGTTCAAGCGCCAGTCGGGGGTTAAGGACAGCAGTAATCTGCTGCCGGGCCATGGCGGCGTGCTAGATCGTATCGACAGCCTGACGGCGGCTATCCCAGTGTTCGCCGCGTTGCTGTGGCTGGCGGGCTGGGGCGCGCTGTGAGTCACCCGCAGCAGATTACCGTGCTGGGGGCGACCGGTTCGATCGGTCTAAGCACCCTCGATGTCATTGCGCGCCATCCTGAGCGTTATCAAGTATTCGCGTTGTCCGGCTTCAGTCGTCTGACTGAGCTGGAAGCGCTGTGCATGATCTATCGCCCACGCTTCGCTGTGGTGCCGCAGGCTCTAGCGGCTCGTCACCTGCAGGAAGGTTTGCGCGCTGCCGGTCTGGCCACTCAGGTGCTGCATGGCCCTGAAGGTTTGTGTGAGGTGGCAGCGCATCCTGAAGTGGATGCGGTGATGGCCGCCATCGTCGGTGCGGCGGGCTTGCCGCCGACTCTGGCGGCGGTCGAGGCCGGCAAGAAGGTGCTGCTGGCCAACAAAGAAGCCCTGGTGATGTCAGGTGCGCTATTTATGCAGGCTGTGCGTAAAAGCGGCGCCTTACTGCTGCCGATCGACAGTGAGCACAACGCGATTTTTCAGTGCCTGCCGGGTGGCTACGCCCGCGGCCTGTCGCAAGTTGGGGTGCGGCGTATTCTGCTCACCGCCTCGGGCGGGCCGTTTCGCGAAATGCCGTTGGAGCAGTTGCATGCAGTTACTCCCGAGCAGGCGTGCGCGCACCCCAATTGGTCGATGGGGCGCAAGATTTCGGTCGATTCGGCGAGCATGATGAACAAAGGCCTGGAGCTGATCGAGGCCTGCTGGTTGTTTGATGCCAAACCTGCTCAGGTTGAGGTGGTGGTGCATCCGCAGAGCGTGATCCATTCGCTGGTCGATTATGTCGACGGTTCGGTGCTGGCCCAGTTGGGCAATCCGGATATGCGCACGCCGATCAGTCATGCCCTGGCCTGGCCGGAGCGGATTGACTCGGGTGTGGCGCCGCTGGATCTGTTTGCCATCGCGCGGCTGGACTTCCAGGCGCCGGACGAGCAGCGCTTTCCTTGTTTGCGTCTGGCGCGTGAGGCGGCCCAGGCCGGCGGGACGGCGCCGGCCATGCTCAATGCGGCCAACGAGGTAGCGGTTGCGGCGTTCCTGGAGCGGCGCATCCGCTTTCCCGAGATCGCGAGTATGATCGAAGACGTTCTGCATACTGAACCCGCCCTGGCGGTTGAGAGTCTGGATACGGTGCTGGCCGCTGATGGTCGGGCCCGTGATCTGGCTGAGCAATGGCTGAGTCGGCGCTGATCGCCGACGCGGAGACGTTTGATGAGTGCGCTTTATATGCTGGTCGGCACCCTGGTTGCGTTGGGCGTGCTGGTAACCATTCACGAGTACGGGCACTTCTGGGTCGCTCGTCGTTGTGGGGTCAAGGTGCTGCGGTTTTCCGTCGGCTTTGGCAGCCCGTTGCTGCGTTGGCATGACCGCCAGGGCACTGAGTTTGTAGTGGCCGCCATCCCGCTGGGCGGCTACGTGAAAATGCTCGATGAGCGCGAAGGCGATGTGCCGCCGGAGCTGCTTGATCAGTCGTTCAATCGCAAGTCGGTCCAGCAGCGTATTGCCATTGTGGCGGCCGGGCCGGTGGCGAATTTCCTGCTTGCGCTGCTGTTCTTCTGGGTTGTGGCGATGCTGGGCAGCCAGCAGGTGCGCCCGGTTATCGGCGCGGTCGAGGCGGGCAGTCTGGCCGATGTCGCTGGCCTGCAGGCCGGCCAGGAGATCATTGCAATTGATGGTAAGCCCACCACTGGTTGGGCTGCGGTGAATCTGCAGCTGGTCAGTCGCTTGGGTGAAAGCGGTCGTTTGGATCTGGCGGTGCGCGAGCCGGGTTCGTCGGTCGACAGTCCGCGGCAGATCGTGCTGGATAACTGGCTGCGTGGCGCCGATGAGCCTAACCCTATCGCCTCTTTGGGCATTCGGCCTTGGCGTCCCGTGCTGCCGCCGGTGCTGGCGCAGCTTGACCCTGAAGGCCCGGCATTTTCGGCGGGCTTGCAGGTCGGTGATCGTCTGCTGGCGTTGGATGGTCAGCCGCTGGCTGATTGGCAGCAGTTGGTGGATCAGGTCCGTGGCTTGCCGGGTAAAAAGATTGGTTTGCTGGTGGAGCGTCAAGGTCAACAACTGGATGTTCCGCTCACCCTGGCTGCGCGCGGTGAGGGTGAGTCGCTCAGTGGTTATCTGGGTGCAGGTGTTGCGGGTGGCGAATGGCCGCCTGAGATGTTGCGCGAAGTCAGTTACGGTCCCCTGGAAGCCATCGCCGAAGGTGTCAAAAACACCTGGGCAATGAGCGTTCTGACCCTTAATTCCCTGAAGAAAATGCTGTTTGGCGAGCTCTCGGTAAAAAACTTGAGCGGGCCGATAACCATTGCTAAAGTGGCGGGCGCTTCTGCTGAGTCAGGTTTGAGTGATTTTCTTAAATTTCTCGCCTACTTGAGCATTAGTCTGGGGGTTCTTAATTTGTTGCCTATCCCCGTGCTGGATGGGGGGCATCTGCTTTTTTATCTGGTCGAGTGGGTGCGTGGTCGCCCGCTGTCCGAACGGATACAGGGTTGGGGGATGCAGATCGGTATCAGTTTGGTCATCGGGGTGATGTTGCTGGCCCTGGTAAACGACTTGGGCCGCCTGTAGCCGCTGCTGAATTACGCTCTCGGTACGAACAAGACGTGTCGCACTAAGCGGCAGATTTTTTATTGTCAGTTGGAATAAGAAAGGACTTCATGAAACGTCTGCTGCTACCTGCGGTGCTTGCCGCACTGATGATCACCGAAGTTCACGCCGAGTCCTTCACCATCTCCGATATCCGGGTCACCGGTCTGCAGCGCGTTTCCGCGGGCAGCGTATTCGGTGCCTTACCCCTCAATGTGGGCGCGCAAGCCGATGACCGTTCGCTGGTTGAGGCGACCCGCGAACTGTTCAAAACCGGTTTCTTCCAGGACATCCAGCTTGGTCGCGATGGCGATGTGCTGGTTGTCACTGTGGTTGAGCGTCCGTCGATCTCCAGTATCGAGATTGAAGGCAACAAGGCCATTAGCAGCGAAGACCTGCTCAAAGGCCTGAATCAATCGGGTCTGGCCGAAGGCGAGATTTTCCAGCGGGCTACCCTGGAAGGCGTGCGTAACGAGTTGCAGCGCCAGTACGTCGCTCAGGGCCGTTACTCCGCAGAAATCGAAGCCGAAGTGATCCCGCAGCCGCGCAACCGCGTGGCGCTGAAGATCAACATCAATGAAGGTTCGGTTGCCGCGATTCAGCACATTAACGTGGTGGGTAACTCGGTCTTTTCCGATGAAGACCTGATCGACCTGTTCGAGCTGAAGACCACCAACTGGCTGTCCTTCTTCAAGAATGATGACAAGTACGCCCGTGAGAAGCTCTCCGGCGACTTGGAGCGCCTGCGTTCCTATTACCTGGATCGCGGCTATATCAACATGGATATCAGCTCCACTCAGGTATCCATTACCCCAGACAAGAAGCACGTCTATGTCACGGTCAACGTCGACGAAGGCGCGAAGTACACCGTGCGTGAGGTCAAACTCAGCGGTGAACTGAAGGTGCCGGAAGAAGAAGTCCGCGCCTTGCTGCTGGTTCAGGAAGGCCAGGTGTTCTCGCGTAAAGTGATGACCACCACCTCCGAGCTGATTACCCGTCGCCTGGGTAACGAAGGCTATACCTTCGCCAACGTCAACGGCGTGCCAGAAGCCCATGACGATGGCACCGTATCCATTACCTTTGTCGTTGACCCGGGCAAGCGTGCCTACGTTAACCGCATCAATTTCCGTGGTAACACCAAGTCCGAAGACGAAGTGTTGCGCCGTGAAATGCGTCAGATGGAAGGTGGTTGGGCCTCGACTTACCTGATCGATCAGTCCAAGACCCGTCTTGAGCGTCTCGGCTACTTCAAGGAAGTCAACGTCGAAACCCCGCAGGTACCAGGCACCGACGACCAGATCGACGTCAATTACAGCGTTGAAGAGCAGGCATCTGGTTCTATCACCGCAAGTATCGGCTTCGCTCAAAACGCGGGTCTGATTCTCGGTGGCTCGATTACCCAGAACAACTTCCTGGGGACCGGTAACAAGGTCAGCGTCGGCCTGACCCGCAGTGAATACCAGAGCAACTACAACTTTGGTTTCGTTGACCCCTACTGGACCCCAGACGGCGTCAGCTTGGGCTACAACGCCTTCTTCCGTGAAACCGATTACGACGAGCTGAATACCAGCGTTTCTAGCTATTCGGTGGACAGCTATGGCGCGGGTGTCAGCATTGGTTATCCAATCAGCGATACCTCGCGTCTGACTTATGGTCTGACTATCCAGAACGACAGTATCGGCACTGGCATATACACCGTTGACGAAATTTTCGACTTTATTCAGCAAGAGGGCGACAGCTACCTGAACCTCAAGGCCTCGATTGGCTGGTCTGAATCGACCCTGAACCGTGGTGTGCTGGCGAACCGCGGTCATTCGCAAAGTCTGGTGTTCGAGACCACAGTTCCGGGAAGCGATCTGTCGTTCTTCAAAGTGGATTACCGTGGCCAGGTATTCAAGCCACTGAACGATACCTACACCATGCGCTTCCATACCCAGCTGGGCTTTGGTGAAAGCTATGGCTCCACCTCGGATCTGCCGTTCTACGAGCATTACTACGCCGGTGGCTTTAACTCGGTGCGCGGTTTCAAGGACAGCAGCCTGGGGCCGCGTAGTACGCCGAGTAAAGGTACCAACCCTGGTACAGCCTTTGATCCGGATCAAGATCCACTGCCATTTGGTGGCAACGTTCTGGTACAAGGCGGCGTCGAGCTCTTGTTCCCAATGCCGTTCGTGAAAGATCAGCGTTCGCTGCGTACCGCACTGTTCTGGGACGTGGGTAATGTGTTTGACACCAATTGCGGTAAGACCCAGAAGGACTGCAACAATATCGATCCAGGCCAACTGGCCAGCTCGGTGGGTGTTGGTTTGACCTGGATCACCGCGCTAGGTCCGCTGAGCTTCAGTTTGGCCATGCCAATCGTCAAACCGGATGATGCCGATACGCAGATTTTCCAGTTCTCTCTCGGTCAGACGTTCTAAGCGTCGGATTTTTGAATACCAACAGTTTTGCAGGAGTTGCACCGTGCGTAAGTTGACTCAACTGGTTTTGTTAAGCGTTGCCTTGCTGGCAACCCCGGCGTTTGCCGAGATGAAAGTAGCGGTACTGAACTATCAAATGGCGTTGCTGGAATCTGACGCTGCCAAGCGCTACGCCGTGGATGCCGAGAAGAAATTCGGTCCGCAGCTGAACAAGCTGAAAACCCTGGAAAGCGACGCCAAGCGCATTCAGGACCGCCTGGTCAAAGACGGTGAAAAAATGCAGACCGCTGAGCGTGAGCGCCTGGAGCTTGAATTCAAGCAAAAAGCCCGTGATTTCCAGTTCCAGTCCAAGGAGCTGAACGAGTCCAAAGCTGTAGCGGATCGTGAAATGCTGAAAAAGCTCAAGCCCAACCTGGACAAGGCCGTGGAAGAAGTGATCAAGACCGGTAACTTCGACCTGGTGCTGGAGCGCGGCGCGGTGATTGATGTCAAGCCTCAGTTCGACATCACCCGCCAGGTTATCGAGCGCATGAATCAGCTGCGCTGATCATGAGTGCAACGGTTTATACCCTTGGCCAGTTGGCCGAGCGTCTGGGCGCCACCTTGCGTGGTGCCACGGACAAGCCGATCAGCGGCTTGGCTACCTTGCAGGAAGCTGGCGCTGATCAGCTGAGCTTTCTCGCCAATGCGCAGTACCGCAAGTTTCTCTCGGGCTGCCAGGCTGGCGCGGTGCTGTTGACTGCCGCTGATGCCGAAGGCTATGCCGGTAATGCACTTGTCGTCGGCAACCCTTATCTGGCGTATGCCGAACTCTCCCATCTGTTTGACCGCAAGCCTCGTGCGTTGCCTGGCGTGCATCCCACCGCCGTGGTGGCGGTAGATGCGCAGATCGATGCGACTGCCAGTGTTGGCGCCTATGCGGTGATCGAGAGTGGCGCGCAGATTGCGGCTGACGTAACCGTTGGCGCGCAGTGTGTTGTTGGCGCGCGTTCGGTGATCGGTGAGGGCGGCTGGTTGGCTCCGCGAGTGACGCTGTATCACGACGTGCGGATCGGTAAGCGCGTGGTTATTCAGTCCGGCGCGGTGATTGGTGGTGAGGGCTTCGGCTTTGCCAACGAGAAAGGCGTCTGGCAGAAGATCGCGCAGATCGGTGGGGTGACCATCGGTGATGATGTCGAGATCGGCGCCAATACCACCGTCGACCGTGGCGCGCTGTCGGACACGCTGATTGGCAATGGCGTCAAGCTGGATAACCAGATCATGATCGCGCACAACGTGCAGATCGGCGACAACACGGCCATGGCCGGTTGCGCGGGGATTTCCGGCAGCACCAAGATCGGCAAGAACTGCATGATTGCTGGTGGCGTGGGCATGGTTGGGCATATCGAAGTATGCGACAACGTGTTCGTCACCGGCATGACCATGGTCACCCGCTCGATCACCGAGCCGGGCTCCTATTCGTCGGGCACCGCCATGCAGCCGGCGGCTGAATGGCGCAAGAGCGCGGCACGGATTCGGCAATTAGATGATATGGCGCGACGCCTGCAACAGTTGGAAAAGCAGCTGGCCGCCGTGACCCCAGCTGCCGACACTTCATCTGATGCCTGAGCCGGTATTTACCGGCTTCTCTTTTTTCTCTTACAGGCTTCTCTGCACATGATGGACATTAACCAGATTCGCGAATACTTGCCGCACCGCTATCCGTTCCTTCTGGTGGATCGGGTGGCTGAGCTGGATATTGAAGGTAAGCGAATTCGCGCCTACAAGAATGTCAGCATCAATGAGCCGTTCTTCAACGGGCATTTTCCTGAGCACCCTATCATGCCGGGCGTGTTGATCATCGAAGCCATGGCTCAGGCTGCCGGCATTCTTGGTTTCAAGATGATGGATCTGAAGCCCTCCGATGGCACCCTGTATTACTTTGTCGGCTCCGACAAGCTACGCTTTCGCCAGCCAGTGGTGCCGGGTGATCAGCTGATCCTCGAAGCCCGCTACCTGAGCAGCAAGCGCAGCATCTGGAAGTTCGAGTGCAAGGCCAGCGTCGACGGCAAGGAAGTCTGCTCGGCAGAAATCATCTGTGCGGAACGCAAACTATGAGTTTGATTGACCCTCGCGCCATCATTGATCCCAGTGCCAAGTTGGCTGACGACGTAGTCGTCGGCCCTTGGTCGATAGTCGGGGCCGATGTAGAAATTGGCGAGGGTACAGTGATCGGCCCCCATGTGATCCTCAAGGGGCCGACCAAGATCGGTAAACATAACCGCATCTATCAGTTCTCCTCGGTGGGTGAAGATACCCCCGATCTCAAGTACCAGGGCGAGGCGACTCGGCTGGTAATTGGCGATCACAATGTGATCCGCGAGGGTGTGACCATCCACCGCGGCACCGTGCAGGATCGCAGCGAAACCACCCTTGGCGACCACAACCTGATCATGGCCTATGCCCACATCGGCCATGACAGCGTGATCGGTAACCATTGCATCCTGGTCAACAACACCGCCTTGGCCGGGCATGTGTGGGTCGATGACTGGGCGATTCTCTCTGGCTACACCCTGGTGCATCAGTTCTGTCGCATCGGTGCGCACAGCTTTTCCGGTATGGGCACGGCGATCGGCAAGGATGTGCCGGCGTTTGTCACCGTGTTCGGCAATCCGGCTGAAGCGCGCAGCATGAACTTCGAAGGCATGCGCCGCCGTGGTTTCAGCGCCGAGGCAATTGCCGCCTTGCGCCGTGCCTACAAAATTGTCTATCGCCAGGGGCTTACGGTTGAGCAGGCGATGGGTGAGCTGGCCGAGTCGTCCGCAGAATTTCCCGAAGTCGCGATCTTCCGCGATTCCATCCAGGCTTCAAGCCGCGGCATTACCCGATAATTTATGACTGACCTGATGCGTATCGCGCTGGTCGCTGGCGAGGCGTCTGGCGATATTCTCGGCGCGGGCCTGATGCAGGCCCTCAAAGCCCAATACCCACAGATCGAATTTATCGGTGTCGGTGGCCCGCTGATGCAGGCTCAGGGACTGAATTCCTATTTCCCGATGGAGCGCTTGTCGGTGATGGGCTTGGTCGAGGTACTTGGCCGCCTTCCCGAACTGCTGTCACGGCGCAAGCGACTGATCAACAGCTTGATCGCGGCCAAGCCGGACGTGTTTATCGGCATCGATGCGCCGGATTTCAACCTGACCCTGGAGCTCAAGCTGCGTCAGGCGGGCATCAAGACCGTGCATTACGTCAGCCCGTCCGTATGGGCCTGGCGGCAGAAGCGCGTGTTGAAGATTCGTGAGGCCTGCGACCTGATGCTGACCCTGTTCCCGTTCGAGGCGCAGTTCTATCAGGATCATCAGGTGCCGGTGCGCTTTGTCGGCCACCCGCTGGCCGATACCATTCCGCAGCAGGCGGATCGCGCTGCGGCCCGTGAGGCGCTGAATTTGGCGCAGGATCAGCCGGTGGTTGCCCTGATGCCGGGCAGCCGCGGTGGCGAAGTATCGCGTCTGGGCAGCCTGTTTCTTGATGCGGCAGTGCGTTTGCGTACTTTGCGCCCCGGTATTCAGTTTGTGTTGCCCTGTTCCAGCCCGGAGCGTCGTGCACAGCTTGAGCAGATGCTGGTGGGCCGCGATCTGCCGCTGACCTTGCTCAATGGCCGTTCCCATGAGGCGCTGGCGGCCTGTGATGCGGTGTTGATCGCCTCCGGTACGGCGACCCTTGAGGCCTTGTTGTACAAGCGGCCGATGGTGGTTGCCTACAAGGTTGCACCACTGACCTATCGCATCCTCAAGCGCCTGGTCACAAGTGCCTATATCTCCCTGCCGAATCTGCTGGCTGAGCGTTTGCTGGTACCCGAGATGATTCAGGATGCCGCCACGCCCGAGGCATTGGCTCAGTTGCTGGCGCCATTGCTGGATGGCGGCGAGGTGCAGACCGAAGGCTTTGATGTGATTCACCGGGCGCTGCGACGTGACGCTTCGGTGCAGGCTGCTAAAGCCGTGTTGCAGCTGACAGGGCGCGGCTGATGCAGCTTGGGCTGGATTTCACTCTGGTGCAGGAGCTGGTGGCTGGCGTCGATGAAGTCGGCCGCGGCCCGCTCTGCGGCGCCGTGGTGACGGCGGCGGTGATTCTCGATCCGGCACGGCCGATTCTCGGTCTGAACGATTCGAAAAAGCTGACCGAGGCGCGTCGCGAGATGCTCTTCGACGAAATTCGCGAAAAAGCCCTGGCCTGGTGCATCGCCCGCGCCGAGGTGGAAGAAATCGATCAGCTGAATATCCTGCAGGCCACCATGCTAGCCATGCAACGCGCGGTCGAGGGCTTGAGTGTCACGCCCAAGCTGGCGCTGATCGATGGCAATCGCTGCCCGAAACTGCAGGTGCCCAGCGCCGCGGTGATTAAAGGCGATAGCCAGGTGCCGGCGATTGCTGCGGCATCGATTCTGGCCAAGGTCAGCCGTGATCGCGAGATGCAGCTGCTTGATCAGCAATACCCCGGTTACGGTATCGCCGGGCACAAAGGCTACCCCACTCCGCTACACCTGGAAGCGCTGCGGCGCCTGGGGCCGACTCCGATTCACCGGCGCTCTTTTGGCCCGGTACGTGCGTTGTTGGACGACTGACACAACGTCCGCGCAATTCCCTCGTTATCCTGTGCCCGGTAGCGCTTGTCGCGCGCTGCTGCGGTTGTACAATCCCTGCCTTGTCGTTTTTGCGTTTTGTATAGGACTGCCATGACCGCTTCGTTCGTCCACCTGCGTTTGCACACCGAGTTTTCCCTGGTCGACGGGCTGGTGCGGGTCAAGCCACTGATCAAGTCGGTGGCGGCAGCCGGAATGCCGGCGGTAGCGGTTACCGATATGAGCAATATGTGCTCATTGGTGAAGTTCTATAAAGCGGCCATGGGTGGCGGTATCAAGCCGATCTGCGGCGCCGACATCTGGTTGGCCAGTGCCGATGAAGATGGCCCGCTCAGCCGTATGACCCTGCTGGCGATGAATGCCAAGGGTTACCGCAACCTCACCGAGCTGGTTTCGCGCGGCTGGAGCGAAGGGCAGAGCAATGACCTGGTGATCATCCAGCGTGATTGGGTCAAGGAAGCGGCCGAGGGCTTGATTGCCTTGTCTGGCGCAAAGGAAGGCGAGGTCGGTCATGCTTTGCTCGATGGCGAACCGGAAGAAGCCGAGGCCGTGCTGCGCGAATGGCTGGCCGTGTTCCCCGAGCGTTTCTACCTGGAAGTGCAGCGCACCGACCGGGTTAACGACGAGGAGCATCTGCACGCTGCGGTGGCCCTGGCCGATAAGGTCGGCGCGCCGCTGGTGGCGACCAACGATGTGCGCTTTATCAAGCAAGACGATTTCGCCGCCCACGAAACCCGCGTGTGCATCGGCGAAGGCCGTAGCCTGGATGACCCGCGCCGTCTGCGCACCTATTCCGATCAGCAGTACCTGAAAACGCCGGAGGAAATGGCCGAGCTGTTTAGCGACCTGCCGGAAGCCCTGGAAAACACCGTCGAGATCGCCAAGCGCTGCAATATCGAAGTGCAGCTGGGCAAATACTTCCTGCCGGACTTCCCCGTGCCAGCCGGCATGACCATGGACGAATACTTTCGCCAGGTCTCGTTCGAGGGCCTGGAAGAGCGCCTGGCGGTGCTCTGGCCGAAGGAAACTACGCCGAATTACGAAGAGAAGCGTCAGGTCTATATCGACCGGCTGAATTTCGAGCTGGATATCATCATCCAGATGGGCTTCCCCGGTTACTTCCTGATCGTAATGGACTTTATCAAGTGGGCGAAGAACAACGGCGTGCCGGTGGGCCCAGGCCGTGGGTCGGGTGCCGGTTCGCTGGTGGCCTACGTACAGAAGATCACCGACCTCGACCCACTGGCCTATGACCTGCTGTTCGAACGTTTCCTCAACCCTGAACGGGTTTCCATGCCCGACTTCGACGTCGACTTCTGCATGGACGGCCGCGACCGGGTGATCGATTACGTGGCCGAGAAATACGGCCGCAATGCGGTGAGCCAGATCATCACCTTCGGCACCATGGCGGCCAAGGCTGTGGTACGCGACGTGGCGCGGGCGCAGGGCAAGTCCTACGGGCTGGCCGACCGCCTGTCGAAGATGATTCCTTTCGAAGTCGGCATGACCCTGGAAAAAGCCTACGAGATGGAAGAGCCGCTGCGCGACTTCCTCAAGGTCGACGAGGACGCCCGGGAAATCTGGGAAATGTCGCTCAAGCTCGAAGGCATCTGTCGCGGTACCGGTAAGCACGCCGGTGGTGTGGTTATCGCGCCGACCAAACTCACCGACTTCTCGCCGATTGCCTGCGATGACGAAGGCGGCGGCCTGGTAACCCAGTTCGATAAGGACGATGTGGAATCCGCTGGCCTGGTGAAGTTCGACTTCCTCGGCCTGCGTACCCTGACGATCATCAAGTGGGCGATGGAAACCATCAACCGCGAGCAGGCCAAGAAGGGCCTGCCGGACCTGAACATCGACTTTATCCCGCTGGATGACAAGCCGACGTTCAGCATGCTGCAGAAAGCCGAGACCACTGCGGTGTTCCAGCTTGAATCGCGCGGCATGAAGGAGCTGATCAAGAAGCTCAAACCGGACTGCCTGGAAGACATGATCGCTCTGGTGGCCTTGTTCCGTCCGGGGCCGCTGCAGTCGGGCATGGTGGACGACTTTATCAACCGTAAGCACGGTCGCGAGCCGATTTCCTACCCGCATCAGGACTACCAGTACGCGGGCCTGGAACCGGTACTCAAGCCGACCTACGGCATCATCCTGTACCAGGAACAGGTGATGCAGATCGCCCAGGTTATGGCTGGGTATACGCTGGGTGGCGCGGATATGCTGCGCCGCGCCATGGGTAAGAAAAAGCCCGAGGAGATGGCCAAGCAGCGCGGCGGCTTTATTGAAGGCTGCGCCAGCAACGGGATCGATGCAAACCTGGCAGGTAACATCTTCGATCTTGTGGAAAAGTTCGCCGGTTACGGTTTCAACAAGTCGCACTCTGCTGCCTATGGCTTGCTCTCGTATCAGACGGCCTGGCTCAAGGCGCACCACTCGGCGGCCTTTATGGCGGCGGTGTTGTCGGCGGATATGCACAACACCGACAAGGTGGTCACCCTGATCGAGGAATGCCGCAGCATGAAGCTGCGCCTCGACGCGCCGGATGTGAACATCTCCGAGTTCAAGTTCACGGTTAACAACGAAGGCTGGATCGTCTACGGCCTGGGCGCGATCAAGGGCGTGGGCGAGGGGCCGGTGGAGGCCATCGTTGAGGCGCGTCAGGACGGACCGTTCAAGGATCTGTTCGACTTCTGCTCGCGGGTCGACCTCAAGCGCATCAACAAGCGCACCCTCGAAGCACTAATTCGCAGTGGTGCACTGGATCGTCTGGGGCCGCACTTCCATGAAGAGCTGAAAGCCTACAAGGCCAATATCGACCGCAATCGTGCGGTATTGCTGGGTGCAATGGAGGAGGCCGTGCAGGCCGCCGAGCAGACCGCGCGCAGCGCCGAGAGCGGGCATATGGACCTGTTCGGCGGAGTGTTTGCCGATGCGGAGGCGGATGTTTACCTCAACCATCTGCGCGCCCGCGAGCTGACGCTTAAAGAGCGTCTCAAGGGTGAAAAAGACACCCTGGGCCTGTACCTGACCGGTCACCCGATTGATGAGTACGAAGGCGAGGTACGGCGCTTTGCTCGCCAGCGCATCGTCGACCTGAAAGCTGCGCGCGGCGATCAGACGATTGCCGGTCTGGTGGTCAACCTGCGGGTGATGAAGAACAAGAAGGGCGACAAGATGGGCTTTATCACCCTCGATGACCGTTCCGGGCGGATCGAGGCCTCCCTGTTTGCCGAAGCGTTCAACAGTGCTCAGGCACTGTTGCAAACCGACGCTCTGGTTGTGGTCGAGGGCGAGGTGAGCAATGACGACTTCTCCGGTGGCCTGCGCTTGCGCGCCAAGCGCGTGATGAGCCTGGAGGAAGCGCGTACCGGCCTGGCCGACAGCCTGCGTCTGAAGGTCGCCAGCAGCGCTTTGCAGGGTGATCGTCTGCGTTGGTTAGCCGACTTGTGCGGCCGTCACCGCGGCGCGTGCCCGATCACCGTCGACTACAGCGGCAGCGATGCCAAGGCACAATTGCAGTTTGGCGAAGGTTGGCGCATTGAGCCGGCTGACAGTCTGATTCAGGCATTGCGTGACCAGTTCGGCCGCGACAACGTCTTTTTGCACTACCGCTGATTTGCGAGGCTCAGGCTTCGCCGGTCGGTCGTGATACCCAGCGGGTTCTGTATTGAAGGCTTTCGTGCAGAACCGGGTGTCGACCTGAATGCGCCTGCTGCTATAAGGTAGGGCGCGATAACGGATACAGCTCCCGGCCACTTGGCCGTCGACGCAAGACGGATGACTATGAACCCGAATTTTCTCGATTTCGAACAGCCGATCGCCGACCTGCAAGCCAAGATCGAAGAGCTTCGCCTGGTCGGTAACGACAACTCGTTGAACATCAACGATGAAATCGCCCGCCTGCAGGACAAGAGCAGCTCGCTGACCGAAACTATTTTCGGCAACCTGAGCAGCTGGCAGATCGCCCAGCTGGCGCGCCACCCACGCCGTCCTTATACCCTGGATTACCTGCAGCACATCTTTACCGAATTCGATGAACTGCATGGCGACCGCCATTTCTCCGACGACGCGGCCCTGGTGGGCGGCGTTGCCCGTCTGGACGGTGAGCCGGTGATGGTTATCGGTCACCAGAAAGGCCGTGAGATTCGCGAGAAGGTGCGCCGCAACTTTGGCATGCCGCGTCCGGAGGGCTACCGCAAGGCGTGCCGCCTGATGGAAATGGCTGAGCGTTTCAAGATGCCGATCCTGACCTTTATTGACACCCCGGGTGCCTACCCAGGCATCGACGCCGAAGAGCGTAACCAGAGCGAAGCCATCGCCTGGAACCTGCGCGTTATGGCGCGCCTGAAAACCCCGATCATCGCCACTGTAATCGGTGAAGGTGGTTCCGGCGGTGCCCTGGCGATTGGTGTGTGCGATCAGCTGAACATGCTGCAGTATTCCACCTACTCGGTGATCTCGCCGGAAGGTTGTGCCTCTATTCTGTGGAAAACCGCAGAAAAGGCGCCGGATGCTGCCGAAGCGATGGGCATTACTGCCGAGCGCCTAAAAGGCCTGGGCATTGTTGACCAGGTGATTGGTGAACCGCTCGGTGGTGCGCACAGTGACCCAGCTGCTGCTGCCGAATCGGTGCGTCAGGCTTTGCTGGCGCAGCTGACAATGCTCAAGACCTTCGATACCGAAGCGCTGCTCAAGCGTCGTTATGAGCGTCTGATGAGCTACGGGATTGCCTGATTGCTCGGCAGTTGCGTATACAACGGGCCTTCGGGCCCGTTGTTGTTTTAAGCTTGGCCGATGACTCCTGTGCATATTCGTTTGCTTGATGCCTTGCAGCCCTGGCTCGGTGCCCCAGGCTGGTGTGTTGCCCTGTCCGGCGGGCTGGATTCCACGGTGCTGCTGCACCTGCTGGCCAGCCTCGCACAACGCGAGGCATTGCCGCCACTTTCCGCTATCCATATTCATCACGGCCTGCAGGTGGAGGCTGATGCCTGGCCGACACATTGCCGTGAACTGTGTGCGGCCTTGTCTGTGCCGTTGCAGGTTGATTATGTCCAGGTCGCTCCTGGGGCGAGTCTGGAGCGTGCGGCGCGCGAGGCTCGCTACGCGGCTTTTGCTGCCCGTCTAGATACCGATGAGTTGCTGCTAACTGCGCAGCATCGCGATGATCAGGCCGAAACCCTGTTGTTTCGCCTGTTGCGCGGTGCCGGCGTGCAGGGTTTGTCGGCCATGCCGGTGAGTCGTGCATTGGGAGCGGGGCAGCTGGTTCGGCCGCTACTCAACTGCTCGCGCGATGAGCTGTTGGCTTATGCCCGTGAGCACAAGCTGACCTGGATCGAAGATCCGTCAAATGCCGATGAGCGCTTCTCGCGCAATTACCTACGTCGTCAGGTGTTGCCTGCGCTGCTTGGTCGCTGGCCGCAGGCCTCAGCCAATATGGCCCGCAGCGCCGCGCACTTGAGTGAGGCTGCGCAGTTGCTTGATGAGTTGGCACAGCAGGATATGGCTGCCGCGCAGGGGGCAGCCGAGTTTGCCTGGCTGCCGTTACCAAATCTGGCACTGCCTACGCTGCGCGATCTGAGTGAGTCGCGCCAGCGCAATGCCCTGCGTTATTGGTTGAGGCCGCTCACAGCGATGCCCGACAGCGAGCACTGGGCAGGCTGGCGGGCACTGCGCGATGCCGCGCCGGATGCTGCGCCAATCTGGAAGCTGACAGCAGGGGAGCTGCGCCGCAGTGATGAGCGTCTGTGGTGGGTGGCGGGTGATTGGCTGTGCTCGCCCGTGCCGGTCAATGTGACGCTTCAAGGTAATCAGCAGGTGGTATTGCCCGCTAATGGCACTGTGCGGATTGACGGTCAGTTACCTTCAGGTAACTGGCAGTTGGGTTACCGCCAGGGCGGCGATCAGCTTCTTTTACCGGGACGTGGGCACCGCGATCTCAAGCGCTTGTTTAATGAGCTGCGTGTGCCGGCCTTTGTTCGTGATCGCCTGCCGCTGCTGCGTCTGGATAACCGGGTTATGGCGATCGCCAACCTGCCAGGTATGCAGGGCGCCGCCGATGGCAGCTGGCAATTGCATTGGCAGCCACCGACGAATGATCAAGGTTTGAGCTGATAAGCCCTTTCCGGTAGACTACGCTCCCGTCTTACTACAGCTTTTGTTGACTCCCCTTGGGGATCGGCAGGGCTAGCTCATTGCAGTGCATCGCAGAGAGCCGCTTCGGTATTCCTTCGCTTTCCCCGGCGGCATTGACCGCTTAAACGCAGACTTCTAGGGTTTTTCATGACGCGCTACATATTCGTCACGGGTGGTGTTGTTTCTTCATTGGGGAAAGGCATCGCCTCGGCTTCATTGGCGGCTATCCTGGAGGCGCGGGGCCTGAAGGTCACCATGCTCAAGCTGGATCCCTATATCAACGTCGATCCGGGCACCATGAGCCCGTTCCAGCACGGTGAGGTGTTCGTCACCCACGACGGCGCTGAGACCGACCTTGACCTGGGCCACTATGAGCGGTTTATCCGCACCACCATGACCCAGAACAACAACTTCACCACTGGTCGCGTCTACGAAGACGTGCTGCGCCGCGAGCGCCGTGGTGATTACCTGGGCGCGACCATTCAGGTCATCCCGCACATCACCGACGAGATCAAGCGCCGCATCATCAAGGGTGCTGGCGATGCTGACGTGGCCATGGTTGAAATCGGCGGCACAGTGGGCGACATCGAGTCGCAACCGTTCCTCGAAGCCATTCGCCAGCTGCGTGTGGAAGTAGGCGCCAAGCGCGCCATGCTGATGCACCTGACTCTGGTGCCGTATATCGCCACCGCTGGCGAAACCAAGACCAAGCCGACTCAGCATTCGGTGAAAGAACTGCGCTCCATCGGCCTGCAGCCAGACGTGCTGATCTGCCGCTCCGACCACCCGATCGATATTTCCTCGCGCCGCAAGATCGCGCTGTTCACCAACGTTGAAGAGCGTGCGGTGATTTCCCTGGAAGACGTCGACACCATCTACAAGATCCCCGGCGTGCTGCATGCCCAAGGTCTGGATGATTTCGTCGTCGAGCGCTTCGGTCTGGAGTGCAACGGTGCCGACCTGTCCGAGTGGGACCGCGTGGTCGATGCCAAGCTCAATCCTGAGCACGAAGTCACCATCGCCATGGTCGGCAAGTACATGGAGCTGCTGGATGCCTACAAGTCGCTGATCGAAGCGATGAGCCATGCCGGTATCCAGAACCGCACCAAGGTCAACCTGCGTTATATCGACTCCGAAGACATCGAGAACAAAGGCACCGCACTGCTCGAAGGTGTGGACGCCATTCTGGTGCCAGGCGGCTTCGGTCTGCGCGGTGTGGAAGGCAAGATCAAGACCGTGCAGTACGCCCGTGAGAACAAGATTCCCTACCTGGGTATCTGCCTCGGCATGCAGGTCGCGGTTATCGAGTTCGCCCGCAATGTGCTGGGCTGGAGCGATGCCAACTCCACCGAATTCGATACCGTAGGTGCTCATCCAGTTGTCGGTCTGATCACCGAATGGCAGGACGCCACCGGCGTTACCGAACAGCGTACTGATGCTTCCGATCTGGGCGGCACCATGCGTCTGGGCGCGCAAGACTGCCAGCTGCTGTCCGGCTCGCAAGTACACGCTTGCTACGGCAAAGATGTGATCGTCGAGCGTCATCGTCATCGTTATGAAGTGAACAACAACCTGTTGCCGCAGCTGATCGAAGCCGGCCTCAAGGTCACTGGTCGCTCGGGCGACGGCGCGTTGGTTGAAGTGGTGGAAGCACCGGATCATCCATGGTTCGTCGCTTGCCAGTTCCACCCTGAGTTCACTTCGACTCCACGTGATGGCCATCCGCTGTTCAGTGGTTTTGTCACTGCAGCGCTGACGCAAAAAGCCAAGAAGGCCTAGGGATATGGCGCAGAAAATCATCAAGGTTGGCGACATTCAAATCGCCAACGACAAGCCGTTTGTGCTGTTCGGCGGGATCAACGTAATCGAATCTCGCGATCTTGCCATGCGCGCCTGTGAAGAGTATGTGCGGGTTACCGACAAGCTCGGCATTCCCTACGTGTTCAAGGCCAGTTTCGACAAGGCTAATCGCTCGTCTGTGACTTCATTCCGTGGCCCAGGCCTGGAAGAGGGCATGAAGGTCTTCGAGGAAATCAAAAAGACCTTCGGCGTGCCGGTGATCACCGACGTGCATGAGCCGCATCAGGCGCAGCCTGTGGCCGATGTCTGCGACATTATCCAGTTGCCGGCGTTTCTTTCGCGGCAGACCGACCTGGTCGTGGCCATGGCCAAGACCGGCGCGGTGATCAATATCAAGAAAGC